>JAUHXA010000133.1 GCA_030427245.1 Bacteroidia bacterium
TTGCGTGAAAGTCCATAAATCCCCCCATAAAAGCGAATGTTTTCCCTCACCGTCAAATCCTCATACAAACTGAATCGCTGGCTCATATAGCCAATATTCTCCTTGATTCGCTCCGTCTGCTTATACACATCAAAACCAGCCACCGTTGCCTCTCCCTCAGTCGGACGACTCAAACCATTCAACATCTTAATAGCCGTCGTTTTACCCGCTCCATTCGCTCCCAAAAAACCAAATATTTCGCCCTGCTCCACTTCAAAAGTGATGGCATTGACGGCTGTGAAATCGCCGAAACGTTTGGTTAGGTTTTTTGCGGTGATTGCAGCTTGCTTTTGTTCTTTTTGTGCTTTCATTTGTCAAGTTTTTTGTTGCCATTTCAACTAAAAGGTGTTCGTCATTCCATAGAAATCTTGTGGTATTTTTTGGCAGAATTCATTGACTTCAATAAGTTTTTAGGTTTTTCACAAATCCGTTTTCTCCTTCAACAAGATGCTTTCAGCATGACAAAACAAGAAAAGCATCTCCACCTTCCATTACATCAAATCCAAAAACACATCCTCAATCGTTGCTTTCGTTTCCTTCAATTCCACCTCCGAATGTCCCTTTGCAGCCAAAAACCCTTCAACCTCCCCTTTCACATCAAAACCTTTGGTCGTTAAGTGTAAAAACTCCCCAAAAGGTTCAACCCGTTCCGTAAAAGGCGCACTTCTAAGCTCCTTCAACAAGCGGTAAAAATCAGCAGAACGAACTGCAAAAAGTGGCTTTTGATAGCTGTTTGTAATATTTTCGGGCGTGTCAATCTGCAAAATTTCACCCGTTTGAATCAAGGCAATACGCTCACACAAAGCCGCCTCATCCATATAAGGCGTACTGACCAAAATCGTAATTCCTTGCTGCTTCAATCGCTTCAACATCTCCCAAAATTCCGCACGGCTTACCGAATCAACGCCAGTAGTAGGTTCATCCAAAAACAATACTTCGGGTTTGTGAATCAAAGCACAACACAAAGCCAATTTTTGCTTCATCCCACCCGACAATTTTCCCGCACGTCGTTTTTTGAAGGGAGCGAGTTGTTCGTAAATGTCTTTAATCAGGTGGTAATTTGCCTCAATGGTTGTCCCAAAAATGGTTGCAAAAAATTGAAGGTTTTCTTGTACCGACAAATCGGGGTACAGCGAAAATTTGCCAGGCATATAGCCAATGATTTTGCGGATTTTTTTGAAGTCCTTCACCGTATCCAAACCCACCACCTCTGCTCTTCCTTCATCGGGTATCAACAAGGTGGTTAATATCCGAAACAAGGTAGATTTTCCCGCCCCATCAGGTCCAATCAAACCAAACAGTTCCCCTTCTCCCACCGAAAAATCAATATTGGACAAGGCTTTGGTTTTGCCGAATGATTTGTGGATGTTATGGATTTGTATTGCAGTCATGGTTATTTTTTTGATTGAACATGGAGGCACTGAGATGTTTTAATCTGAACTTGGTAGTCTTTTGTTTCTTGCAATATTTTAAAATCAAAATTCATACATCATGTAATCTTACATCTCAAATCCACCCAATGATGCGTACTAAAACGGTTCTCGTATAGATTGGATTTAAGATTTACGATAGATGATATTTGAGGTATGATTTGTAATCTACTGACTAAACAGCTACCCTTTATTTGGTTTTAATGCAATAGGTTTAAAGGCTCACTACCACTAATCATCAGTCCCCACAACCTCCTTCTCAAAATTCACCTCCGCAGGCATCCCAATCTTCAAAAACCCTTCTGGATTAGGCACTTCCACTTTCACCGCATAGACCAAATTCACCCTATCCTCTTTCGTTTGAATCGTTTTTGGGGTAAACTCTGCCTGTTCTGCAATCCACGAAACCGTTCCATTTAAAGTTCGGTAATCCTCCGTACCACTATCCACCAATACCTCCAATTCCTGCCCCAATTTCAACCCCTGCAATTGTACCGCACTCACATACATTCGCAAAGTCATGGTGTCCAATTGACCAATTCGATACAGGGGTGTTCCCATACCCACAACCTCCGAAGGTTCGGATAATTTGGTCAAAACCATTCCATCTATCGGGTTGTAAATGTAGGACTTGCGAATCTGCTCACTCACGATTGCCATTTGTGCCAACATCGGTTCTTTCTCCGCCAAAATTCCTCGATTTGCCGTTTTGGTCTGAGATTGAATGGCATTGATGCGTTTTTCGACAACGGCAATTTCGCCGTTCAAATCATCCAACTGTTTGGGAGTAGCGGCCTTTTTTGCCAGCAATCGGCTCACCCTATCTCGTTCTCGCACTAAATTCGCTTTCTGCCGATTCAACACTTCAATATCCGCAAAAGTCGTTTGTAGTTTTTTGGGCAAAACGCCCATACTTGCTTCAATCTGCTTGCGTTGTAAATGTAGCTGTGTCGTATCAACAATCGCTACCAATTCCCCCGCTTTCAAAGATTCCCCTTCTTCTGCTTTCAAAAACAACAAACGTCCATTCGATTCCGAACTGACCATCACCGTTGTCGCTTCAAAATTGCCGTAAGCGTCTGAAACTTCGGCTTTTTCCTCGCAAGCAATGAGGGCTATGAGGGTGAAAAAAAATGTGAAATATTTGAGCATGTTTTTGTTTTTTTTAGATTCTGAGTTGATGCTGTTGATACTGGTTATAAAATGTAAGTTTCTTATTATCAACCATTTTTCATTCTTATATTAATTTTCATTCCAACGCCCCTCTTTCATTCCAAAACTCCAATTGTGTTTGCAGCAATTCGGTTTGGTGAATGACCAACTGCTGCCTTGCCAACAATTCGGCATCAACTTGCAGAATGTATTCCGTCGTATGAATTACTCCTTCCTCCAATTGTGCCGCCAAAGATTGAAGAATATCCCCTTGCAGTTCCGCAATTTTTTCATCTGCTTCAATTTGGGCAGAAATGCGCTGAATCGTTGTCAAATAGTTTGCCTCTTTTGATTGCAGGTTGAACTCAAAAGTTTCTTGTTGATTCGCCACCTGTTGAGCTTGCAGTGTCAAAAGTGACTTATCCAATTTTTCCTTTTTCCAATCGGTGATTTGCCAACTGAAAGCCGCACCTATCAGCCCATAAGGTGCAGGATTGTTGTCTAATATATTCAAGGGGTTGGGATAACCAAATCCCGCTTGTGCAAAGGCACTTAGTTTGGGTTTTCGGGCGGCGGTAATCAAATCTGACTGCGATAAAATCAGTCCTCTTTGCAGTTTGAAAAGCTCTTGTTCGGGGCGATTGATAGTAGGAATATCGGTAGGATTGGGCATTGAAGGAAAGCTCAATTCCGTATCATTTGACAGTTGTAAACCCGTCAAAGTTCCCAAAGTCGCCATCATTCCAGATAGTTGATAACCCAATTGATTTTGTTTTGATTGTAGCTCCAATTCTCGCACTTGTAGCTTGGTCAACTCGCTTTCCAAAACGACTCCATACTCTACTCCTGCTGCAATTTGTGTTCGTCTTGCTTTCAAATCTTCCAGCGAAATATCAAACACTTTGGATTGCTCTCGCAAAAGCGCAATCCCCAAAAACAATTGATTGATTCGTTCTCGAAGCTGATAGCGTTGGACTTCAATATTTTGCTGATTTGTTTTTAGTTGCGCTTGCTTCAATGTCCGCTGGGCTTCGTTCATACCACCATCCCATAACAAATAGTTCGCTTCTGCATAGGTTTTGATAGATACAATAGGCTGGTTGATTTCGAAGGGTAAAGGGGCTTCTTTGGTATCCAATTTGACACTTTCGGACTGCAATCTTCCATCTGCTTTGAGGAAAATGGACGGGAGCTTGGCAATGTCCAATTGCTGCAATTCGGCTTGGTAAATTTCTTCCAACAAGCCCGCATTTTGCAGAATAGGATAGTTTTTTTCCAATAAAGAATAAGCTTCTTCTAAGGATAAACTATTTGTTGTCTGTGCGTTTACCCCATTGAAGCAAGCCGACAACAGGACTACTGACCACAAAACCTGAAATAAGATTTTTTGTATCATCGAATTCAACTTTTTAATTTAACCATTTGGTTAGTTTTCTGGCAAAAAAAATCCTTTTGACTACAAAAGCTTTTGAGACTTATGTAGTCTCTTTTTCTTATGAATTCTATTCCTCGACCTTCAAAGCATTCCTCACAAATTCCACTATCACCGTTTTTCGTTCCTGCATCAATTGGTCAAAATTGTTTTCGGGAATATTCATGATATTGCAGAAAATGGGTTTTGCCATAAATGGAAACACACACATTCCTAAAACATTCAAAAATAGGTGAATAGGAGGAATTTTCCGAATTTTTCCAGCTTGCATTTCTTGATTTATTTGTGCAATAAAACCAAAAATGGGAGGAAAATACATGGCTCTTTTCTTCAATTCTGCAATAAAACTCTCCCGTTTTTGGGACAATTCCGACATTACAAAGAAAGGGATTTCGGGATGTTCGGTCAACATATCAATGTATGTATGCACGACCTTTTCGATTTTCTCCATTGCTGTTCCTTTATATTCCACTGCTTTTGACAATCGAGGAACAATGGTATTGAGCATCTGCACAATTATTTCTTGGTACAGTTTCTCTTTTGAGCGAAAATAGTAGTGCAACATCGCCTTATTGATGTTTGCCTCATCCGCTATTTCTTGCATTCTTGTTGCAGCAAAGCCTTTCTGTATAAACTGCTTTCGTGCTGCCTCCAATATTAGTTGTTCTGTCTCGTTTCCCATATCAACCGTAAAGTTAAACCATTTGGTTAGTTTTTGCAAATATTTTTATCATATTTGAGAGTTTTAATGTCACAATTATCAATATTAATATGCGTTAAAAACTGATAACAAGAAAAATAAATCTATTTAAATGGTAGAGGAATTTCTTCAAACCAATTCATTGTCGTCAAAATCAAACTCATCATTTGCTGCCAACTTCAATGACCGAATATCCACTAGCCACTCCAAACGCAAGAAAGGTAAAGTGGCTTGAATGGAATCGTAGTCTTTGAGGTTTTGGGGAGTGATATGGAATAAATCGTTCCTTTTTTGCAGGGGTAAAGTCACATCTTCTGCACCTATGATGAAATAATCCAAGACTTCACTATTCCAAGCACCATAGCTACTCAATAATACAAATTCGTCTGGAACTTCGAGTTCGATAGTTTTTACACCATCTTTTATTTCCATCAAACTCAGCAAATTACTTGCATCACCTAAAGTTGGACTTTTTCCATATATGCCTCCACAGGAATGCCAAGCCCAAATCGGTGCATTGCCATTGCAGTCAATTCCTTCGAATTCCATTTGGTCACGCATCCAGTGGTAGGCTCGTTTCCAATTTGGGCTTCTATACCTTTCCCATTGAGCTGTCAAAATGCCTTTTGCTTGAAATTCGGTTATCGAAAGGTGGGATTGGAATGTCCAAAGTTTCATTGTTACACTCCAAATTGGGTTAAGTGATGGTCTAAGTGTTTGTAAAACATGACATTCCATTCGTCTTTGGTAAGCGGACCGAAAGAGTGGGATTCTTTACCATCAAAATGAGCAGCGCCGAGTGCTTGAGTTTTGTTGAGGTAGTCAATCAATCGCTGTTTTTCGGCTTCAAAATCCTTCTCACTTGTCATAACAAATTGAGGAGCCGTTCGACTGTTTTTGGGATAAGGCTTGGGACCAACTACTGCATTCTTCGCAAACATTTTGATGATGAACTTCATGAAGATATTCGGTTTGGGGTGCTTGTCTTCGTAGGTCATTTCATAAGCCACATTGCAGTGAGCCAACATCTGGTCAACGCTCATTTTACCCCATAACCCTTTTGTCGTTGGAGTGAGTTGGTTGATTCTTTCAATCGTTTCTGCTACATCTTTTGAATCGAAAATGTTTTTCATTTTTGGTGTTTTTTGATGATTTTGAATGCTAATTTAGTTGAAAACCCAGATTAAAGATATCATTATGATAAACTGTTGGTTTTCAAATCCTTTTCAGCACAAACAGTATATGCATCCTCTTTTTTCATCTCAAATCCTCGCTGTTTTAAGACCTTCAACATAGCCTCATTATCGTTGAACACCAATGCATAGATTGACTCAAAACCCATATCTGCTGCTATTTTTATCATGTAGTCGGTCATAATTTTACCTAATCCTTTTCCTTGCCATTCATCCGCAACAATAATGGCAAATTCTACTTTCCCTTCACTGTCAGAAACTATTCTAGAGACCGCTACAATTTCTTTGGGATTTCCGTCTTGTAAAACTGCGACTATCGCCATTTCTTTAGAATAGTCAATCTCCGTAAGTTGCTTTACCAATTTATCAGTTTTCCGTGGAATGTAGCCTAAAAACCTATTGTACATACTTTTAGCAGACATTTTTTCTCTGAATATATCTGCTTGGTTTCCATCAACTGGGTGCACTGGACGAAGTTGAATAATACTATTGTCTGGTAATAGAATGGGTTCAATATACTGAACGGGATACGAATTGGGGTCTTCCATTTTTTTTACAATACTTTGAAATCAAAACGGCATAATACAAATAGTATTTCATTCATATTGTGCCTTTTATTACTGTTGATTAAGAAAAAAAGACTACTCCAAGTTAGGTTATGAGGTAGTTCTCAAATAAGGCTTGATTATTTAATGTGTTTTAAGAAATCTTTCGGGAGTTTGTGCAGTGAAATTTGGAGCAATATCTACAAGTCTAATCGCTATGGTGATAATGATTTTGGTTGTTAAAAATTCTAATTTGATATTTTAGTTTGCTTGAAAACTCATTAAATCTACCTCCTTATTTTATTCAAACCCAATGTGAAAAAGTGCATCCCCTTGATTGACCATACAGGCGAGGTTGGCACACAATATATGCCCTTCTTGTGTATTTTTGAATGCCTCTTCAAAAACACCAAAGGGACAGGAAATACTCCCCAATTCCACTCCTTTTTCGACCTTTTCGCCTATGTGTGCAGTGGGACGATACAAGCCAGAGTGTTTGGCTCGAATCCATTTGGACTTTTTGATGATGATGGGTGGTGCATCTTCTTGAGACATCGAGATTTCGGAAGAAAAGTCTCTCATTCCCAATTCGTGCATGACATTGATAGCTCCTTGAACGCCCGTTTGGGTGATGGTTTTGTCTAAAGAAAGTGATTTGCCCCCTTCAAAAAGCAGCACCCTTTTACCCAATTGTGTCATGGATTCTCTAAATGTTTTTTCTCTGTTTTTGGCAAACATAATAAAGGGTGCACCAAATACTTTTGCCAAATGCAGGTTTTCATCATTCGTTCCGCTGATTCTCAATTGGGCGCAGTTGAAGCGCTCTGCCCCTCCTGTATGATAATCAATGCAATAGTCCACATACGGTATTACATCTTTCATGAGGTGATAGGCAAATCTGCTTGCAAGCGACCCTGTTTTGGTGCCAGGAAAAACTCTATTCAAATCTCTACCATCGGGAAATTTTCTTTCTTGGTTGAGAAATCCAAACACATTGACGAGTGGAATGCAAATCACCGTACCTTTTGTGGGTTTGTTTAAGCCTTTTGTAATTATTTGACGTACAATCTCAACTCCATTCACCTCATCTCCATGAATTCCTCCTACCAACAACAAGCACGGCCCCTCTTCGTTGCCTCTCGATACAAAGATGGATACTTCTACTGTGGAGCGGGTATATAATTTGGCGATGTCCATCTTGATGTGAGCAGACTCACCCAAACCAATTTCTCGGTTAAGAATCTTCATCTTGTCAAACATTTCGTTCTACATATCGAATGATTTTCTTGGCGATGTCATGTTTGGTTGCCTTTTCGATGCCCTCCAATCCTGGTGAAGAATTGACCTCCAAAATAAGAGGCCCTCTTGCCGATTGAAGCATATCTACACCTGCTACACCCAAGCCCATGACTTTAGCCGCTTTTATCGCTGCATTTTCCTCATCTTCCGACAGTTCTATAACTTCTGCTGTTCCACCTCGGTGCAAATTGGAGCGAAATTCTCCTTTTTTACCCTGACGCTTCATTGCTCCAACTACTACTCCATCTACTACGAAAGCCCTTAGGTCTGCTCCCATAGCTTCTTTGATAAACTCCTGCACAATGACTCTTGCTTGTAAACCATTGAAGGCTTCCAAAATAGATTCTGCTGCATTTTGATTGTCTGCCAAAACGACTCCCAAACCCTGCGTGCCTTCTAATAGTTTGATAACCAAAGGCGCTCCGCCCACTTGTTCTATCACATCTTGCACGTTTTTGGAGTAATTGGTAAAAACCGTTTTAGGCAAACCCAAGCCTGCTCTTGACAATACCTGTAGGCTTCTCAACTTGTCTCTCGACCGCATCAAAGCTTGTGATTCAACTGCTGTAAAAACTTTCATCATCTCGAACTGACGCACAACTGCCGTTCCAAAAAAGGTGACAGAAGCTCCAATTCGAGGTATCACCGCCTCTACATTTTCCAACAGTTTGTGTTGGTAAATAATGGCAGGCTTTTTCTTTTCGATAATGATATCGCATTTGGTATGGTCAACAATTTGTACTTCGTGCCCTCTATTTTCTCCTGCTTCCACTAAGCGTTTGGTAGAATATAGATTGGGGTTTCTTGATAGAACAACAATTTTCATATCTGTTTATATTTGATGATTATGTTTTTGAATGATAAGTTCTTTTTTGAAGTGTCAATGATAAATTTTCTTGTAATAAATTTTCTACCCAATAATACGGGAAACCTCATAGTGCCCCTTTCGGTTAATGTAAGCTCGATTTGGTAGGTTTTGTTGAAAATCAAAATCTCTGTTTTGATGGCAAAACGTTTTTCGGTTATGCCATTGGAGCTTTTGACCATTTTGGTGGTAAATTCATTGAAGTGAAGAATAATTGGTGAATGCTTATCTGATTCTGGATCTGCAAATTGACCTTTCAACACCCCGTTTTCTACTTCAATGTTATAGCAATGAATACTCGAAGTATAAGCTCCTGTGTCTATTTTAATTTCTACTCCATGCAAATCGAGCTTTGGAAAGTCCACAATATCTGTTCGACCCAATAACTTTTTCACTTCTACTTTTATTAAGATAAATAAGAAAGTTCAACATTTTAACTTCGCTCAAAATACACATAAATTTTATGCCCTCAAAGTTTATTAAAAAAAGTAAGAAAAGATAAGGGGCTTGTTTTTAATTACCTTAGTTTGTGGTATTTCGCTTCTATGAATTTTTCTTCTGAGGTGAACAATGGGATAACATTCATGAAAAAGGACGTTTTTTTTAAAAAACTTTAAAAATACTTTTGCCGTATCAGAAGTATTGGTGTATATTTGCGGCGCATTAAGAATATTGGTGAGGTGGGTGAGTGGCTGAAACCACCAGTTTGCTAAACTGACGTACTCGAACAGGGTACCGCGGGTTCGAATCCCGCCCTCACCGCTTGATAAAATGCAAAAACACTTAGTTCGGGGTGTGGCGCAGTCCGGTTAGCGCACCTGCTTTGGGAGCAGGGGGCCGCAGGTTCGAATCCTGCTACCCCGACACTTAATAGACAAGGAGTTACGAT
>JAUHXA010000134.1 GCA_030427245.1 Bacteroidia bacterium
CGCCACATCTTTCGCCTTTTTCGGCAAAACTTGGTCGGTTTTCACCGTATAGTCCGAGCGAATCAGAAGCGTGTAATCATCCTTTTGTTCGATGTGGAAAATATACTTCGAAAAACCATTCTCCAAAATCAGAGGTAAATCTTTGAAGGCTTTGATAGAAATAGGTTGCTCAAATTCAATTTGATACGTATAGGTATCACGCCCTAAAAAATCGGGATAATACGGTAAGTCTCGATTTTCAGCTTCAAAATCATCGTGAAAAATGTGGTGTATCCATTTGTGGAGATTCAACTCGATCGAAGTATCCGAAACGACTGTTACCAAATCGGGAACGGTGTAATTGCACAAAATTTTTGCTTTGAAGGGATAAAAAGATTCATAGTCCGTTTTTTGTTGATGAACCTTCGCATTTTCGTTCAAATTGGCGATGTGATGGGCATAGCGTTCATTGACACTTGAATCCACAGCTTCGTATTGATAAAAACCCCGCATCATAGTCGAATACTGCCCCGAAAGATTCACGTCCGCTTCAAAATGAACCAGTCTTGTATCTAAATCCACTTTCGCCAAAACGTGATTGTAGCGGTAATTGTCCGAAGTTTTGTTTTGAGGAGTAGATTTGAAAACAATATTTTTGGCGTTTCGATAGTCCTCTGCCATTTGCGAAATGTGCAAACCTGTGGCGTGTTGCAGGTAAAAAGGCAACTCATTCAAGGCATAGCCAAAACGGTCTTTCTTTGGATAAACGTAGTGTGTGTTCCTGCCATCTTGCACTGCAAAAAGCTGATTGTCACCAATGACAGGCAAACAAATATCAGGGTGAATCGTTCCCACACGTTTGTCGGACAAACTGACTTTGTAATAGTCTGCCTTCAAGCGGTTCAAAATTCCCTGATACAAAGTATTGCGGCTTGCCGTTCTCAAAACCTTTAGCTTGAGATATTTAGGCAACATTTCCCGCTTCGCATCCGTGATGCCAAAATAAGTTGCAGTCGAAAAAGTGCGGTAAGGGCTTTGCACCAAACGATTGTTAAATACTCCACGATACATCACATTGCGGTTGAGGTCTTGTGTCAGTTGTTCCCTCAAAAAATTGGGCAACTTTCCAATCCTCACATCTGTATTGGCATAGTGATCGGTATCATACTTATAGCCAAATTCATCTGTGATGGCAGTGTGAATTGTTTGCAACTTATTCAAAGGTGCATTTTGGCTTCCTCTTGTCATTTCAGTAAAAAAATTGTCGAGCATTGCCTCCTTTCGATTGATGGTAAAACTCCCCACTGTCCGTTCATTGTACTTCCGAAAACCAATCAATTCGTGGGCAAAATACCGCCAAGTATAGGGTTTGTATTTGGTGATGTGGTCGTTGTTCCAATCACCATAAGCTTTGTTGTGAATATAAAAAGTGATATGCGGCAAATCTCGATAGGGTCGAGTACCTACTTCCCCCATACAGCCCTCCAAGTTTTTCAGTCTCCATTGACGAGTGGTTTGATAGGGTTTTTTCTTGTCTTTGATGACCGTATTGGGTTCCGCATCATTGGCATAGTCAAAAATCATAACCATGCGAGTCGGGTAAATGATGTTGAGTTCAAACTCTTGTTTGGGCAAAAAACCGTGAAAAAATTGCCGCCGCCAATCAAAAATAAAAGGCAAATAATATTGATAGTCAATCTCTACAATATCCCCTACTTCAATTTGGTCTTTGGGCAAATCAAAATGATAAGCAAAAGCTTCCCATTCCTGCAAATCAAATTGAAGGTCTTCTGCTTCTACTCGATGTCTGGGATATAAAAAATTTGCACTGCCATCGGGTTTGATGATTCGAGCTTCAAAATGCAAGATTTCCAAATTGAAATATTTGGGACGATGGGTTTCGCTGCGCTCCGAAAGTGGCAAATCAGCATATTCATAACTTGGGTCAATGCTTTCGGGAACCGTAATAGTACTTTGGTTGTCAATCCCTTCCTGAGTCGCAAAGTATATTTTTCGATTGCAGGAAAACAAAGTCGTATTTTCTTGGTCGTTCATTTTCCAAGTTATCGCCTCCTTCAATATCACCGCTTCTTCGTCTACAAAAGCGGGGTCAATATCAGCTTTGTATGCCGGCGTTGCTTCCCATTCAGCTTGAAATTTTTTCTTCAAAAACTGCATATTTTGGGCGGAGATTGAAGGAATGAATAGGAATAAAAGTAAGGAGTAAATGGGTAATTTTAGAGAAAATATGTTGAGGTGTATCATAGGGTTCTTTTTTGCTTTAAGTACCAAGACAAAATCAACTTTAATCAAAATCGCTATTAGTGCTTTGACAAGTAAGGGAATTGAAGTCTCGCTTCTTGCGTCCTTCTTCTGTCTTCCCACTTAAAAATAAGCAATTTTGAAGAAAAACAAAAAAGTATGTTTCGGTTCAAAAGTGAAGTGTTATCTTTCAGACATCCTTTTATCATTTTCAGCCAAAAGAATACACTATGAAAACCGTTTTATATAGTTTACTCACAATAGCCACCTTATTTGCCCTTCAAAGCTGCGGCAATTCTTCTATCAAAGCTCTCCAAAAAGCCAAAGCCGAAGAATTGGCGGCAGATGATAAAGGCTATCATGTGAAAATTGGTGAAAAAGTACCCGATTTTGAAATGACCTTAGCCAATGGAACAAAAACATCAATGTCGGAGCTTCAAGGCAAAGTAGTGGTGCTTCAATTCACTGCAAGTTGGTGTATTGTCTGCCGCAAGGAAATGCCACATATCGAAAAAGACATTTGGCAAGCCCACAAAGACAAGGATTTGGTGGTCATTGGAGTAGACAGAGATGAACCCCTCGAAACGGTGCAGAAATTTGCAGAGCAGATGAACATCACCTATCCTTTGGCGCTCGACCCAAATGCTGATATTTTTGGCTTGTTTGCCTCCAAAAAATCAGGCGTTACCCGCAATGTGGTCGTAGATAAAAAAGGAAATATTGCTTTTTTGACAAGGTTGTATAATGAGAAGGAATTTGGAGAAATGAAGACGGTGATTGAAGCTTTGTTGTAAACTCAATTAAGAAAAACACCTTACTCATTGCTTTCTTACTTGTCATACCGTAAACAGGCATCTTTTGGAGAAACCAGAGATCTCATAAAAATTGGATGTAGGATGTAGGATGTAGGATGTAGGATGTAGGATGTAGGATGTAGGATGTAGGATGTAGGATAATCAATTACTTGTTCGTTTTGTTATTTAATTTTAAAATATTGATTTTTAATTAATTAAGATTCTACTCTCTCATCCAAAATGACAAAACGGTGGTTCACTCCTCCAATTCAAAAACCACCGTCCGCACCCGTTCTGTCACTTGCCCATTCTCCCTTGTTTCCTTCAAAATCATCTCCTGTGCCATCGGCAATTCAAACACCTCCTCCATATTCCGAACCGCACCCGCAGGAACTTGATGCGCCTCCAATTGCTGCAACAAATTCGCTCTTTGGTGAGCAGCCATCAAGGGCTGGAGGAGAGATTGAAGGGCTTGTCGGTTTTGGACACGAAGGGCATTGTTTTGAAACCGAGGGTCGTTTGCCAATCCTTCGCTTTGCAGTACCCGACACAAAGCCGCAAACTGCTTGTCGTTGCCAATGGCAAGAACAAGGAGTTTGTCGTCTTGACTTGTGAACATTTCACCATAAGGTGCAATGTTAGGGTGAAGCGTGCCCATTCTTTGTGGTATGTGTTTAGCCATCAGCCAATTTGTGGCTTGATTGGCGAGAGCAGCAATGGCGGATTCCATCAAAGAGGCAGTCACTAAACAGCCTTTCTGGGTTTGTTGTCTTTGCAGCAATGCCACCAAAATTCCTTCTTTCAATTGATGGGCAGCTAAAAGGTCTATGAGTGCCACAGGCATTTTGGCAGGTGAGCTTTCAGGATTGCCGTTCATATACATAAATCCCGATTCGGCTTGTAGCACAACATCAAATGCTGTCCGTTTGCTGTCTGCTCCAAATGCAGTCAGTTGGGCATAGATAAGTTGGGGATTGAAGGCTTTCAATGTAGCGTAGTCCATGCCCAATTTTTTGTCTGCACCTTGTTTGAAGTTGGCGATAACGATGTCGCTGGTTTTGACCAAATCGTATATTTTTTGGCGGTCTTCAGCTTCATTGAAGTCAGCCAAAATGACTTCTTTCTTCCAGTTGACGCTGCAATAATAGGCCGACAAATGGTTGGAATTAGGATTTTCGGAAGGTAATTTCCATTTACGAGTCACATCGCCACCTGTTCGGGCATTTTCGACTTTGATGACTTTTGCGCCCAATTCGGCAAAAAACATTCCAACGGATGGCCCTGCGAGAACACTTGCGAGTTCGAGGATTTGGAGATTTTTAAATATAGTCATGAATGAAAAATTTTGCAGCCCTTTTGTCAAAGTTTTAATTTGGAATTCCCATCAAACTCTTGCTACTACAAATACTTTCACCCCATTTCGAACTTCAGGACGGTAATATACATCATTCCAAACATAGTGATTCAAGCCATTGAAGCGAACTACGGTATAACCCGTTGGAACGGTGTTGATAACTGCTCCAAGTGGGGGGCGAACCACAACATAAGTTTTCCAAGTAGGATGCCACTGATAAAAGTTGCCTAAGTGATGGTAGTAATGAGCATTGCCTACTGCAATTCGTTTGTAGCCAACAGGCAAAGTTTTGATGCGTGTGCCAGTAGCGACTGTTCTGACTACATGCGTTTTGTGGGTATTGTGGTTGTGAACAACGTGTGTTTTTGCTTTGGGGGTTGTATGTTTGACCACATGTGTTTTATGGGTCTTGGAATTGTGAACAACATGGGTCTTCTTATGATTGTGTTTGATCACCTTATGTGTTTTTTGAGCAAAAACAGGAGTTGCGAACAACAAGGCGGTAATACATAAAATAGCAGAAAATAATGAAAGATTCTTCATGGATACTAAATTTTGAGATTTACAATTGGTTTGATAAAAGAACGTCAATGATTGAAGCGTGCTTACGGAGATTAGACAATTGTGAACGTTCAATTATTCCATGAATCTGTTATTTTTTTGAAAAATGGCTATCATAAAAAAAAAGCTTCAGAAATTGGCGTTGATAAAATGTTTATTATCAATCACTCCAAACTCCCGAAGCCTTCAATTAATATTTATTTATAATATCAAAAAGTGTCCTAAAAATTAGCAATGATGTAAATGGGCTTCCCATTTCTGATTTCAGGACGATAATACACGCCATTTACATAATAGTGCTTTGCGCCTCGGTATTCCACAACTGTATAGCCCGAGGGTATGCTATAAACTACTGTACCCACTGGCGGACGTTTGGCGCGACTCTGTGTAATAACAGTCGTTGTCTGATGTGAATGAGGCGCAACTATAACTGTATGCGAATGGGAGTGGTGTTTGTGCTTTTTATGAACGTGATGCGCTTTATGGTCGTGTGATTTATGCTCGACATGCGCTTTCTTGTGCTTATGTCCTTTATGCTTGTTTTGAGCAAAAGTAGGAGTTGCAATGAACATCGCTGCAATCAATAATAAAGCGGAAAACAAAGGGATACTTTTCATGATAAATCATTTTAAGATTTAAACAATAATGGTGAATTAGGGTGATCTTGTATCCTTTTAAACGTTTTATCTTACCCAATGTTTATGAAACAAGTTTTTACGATTCTTTAGAAAGTTCACAATTGACCATCCATTGAACTCCAAATTTATCCACACACATCCCAAATTTTGCTCCCCAAAAAGTTTCTTGATAAGGCATAATGACCGCTCCTCCTGCCGACAAATTATTGAAGTAACCTTCTCCTTCATTTACATCTGCTGCTGCAATCGAAATACTATTGCCGTTGCCATGTGTAATAGGCATTCCAGGCATACTATCTGAAGCCATAATGACTGCACTCCCAAAAGTAAGTGTGGCATGCATGACTCTATTTTTGTGTTCTTCTGGCACCTCAGCAGGCGAACCTTCAAAGGGCATAGTATGTAAGTTGCCATTTAGAGCAGCTTTGTAAAATTCCATGGCTTCTTGACAATTGCCATCAAAAGTAAGGTAAGGATTTACAGTTGTTTGTTCGTAGCTCATGTTTGTACTATTTTTGTGAAAAAAATCAGAATATTTGATTACCAAAGATAGTTTTTATCTTTTAGATTTCCCTACAATGAATTACATGAGTGTATGATAGATTGGCTACTGCAACTGGATTACCAAGTTTTCTACCTTCTCAACGGAGTTTTGCACAATGGCATTTTTGACGCAATCATTCCGTTTTGGAGAGAAAAGTACTTTTGGGCACCTTTGTATTTATTCCTACTCACCTTTTTGGCTTACAACTATCGTTCAAACTTTTGGGTAATAGTATTGTTTGCCGTATTGACGCTCGTACTCAGCGATCAATTGAGCAGTGGACTCATTAAGCCTTTGGTAAACAGACTTCGCCCCTGCAATGATTCAAGTTTATTGGAAACCATTCGAATCTTGGTTCCTTGTGGAAGTGGTAAAAGTTTTGTTTCCTCTCACGCCACCAATCATTTTGCCATAGCCGTTTACTTTATCATGTTATTCGGAAAACAACACAAATGGCTGTTGCCGATTGGCCTATTGTGGGCAGCGAGCATTGCTTATGGACAAGTCTATGTAGGTGTTCACTTTCCATTGGATATTGTTGCAGGAGCTTTGTTGGGAATACTCATAGGACGACTTACAGGAACTTTGGCAAACAAACAATTGTTAGCTAAACTCCAAATTCAAAGTACAAATACAAACTCAAAAACTCACTGATTTAAAATCAGAGGATCTTCAAATTAGCCTGAGCTATTTTGAAGATTGCTTTAGGCTTAAAAAATTTTGTCTTTCATCTTAATAAAATAACCATATATGAAAAATTTCATTCTCTTTTTTTGCAGTTGGCTCATGCTTCAATGCACTGCAATACAAGCACAAGAGACTAATAACGTAACTAAAGAACGACAGTTGCAAGCAATTCAAATAGACGTTGCTTTCCTTTCGTCCGATTTATTGGAAGGTCGAGAAACGGGTAAAACAGGGGAAGACATGGCTGCAAAATATTTGGTCATGCGATTTGAAGAACTGGGATTACAACCCAAAGGAACAGATGGAACTTGGTTTCACACCTTCGACTTCAACTTCAATTCCAATCCACATATCAAGGAAGGCGAGGCTCGCACAGGCAAAAACGTAGTGGCAGCTTTGGATAATGAGGCAGAAGAATGGATAATCATTGGCGCGCATTTCGACCATTTAGGATACGGGCATTTTGGTTCTCGCTATACAGGTGAAGAAAAAAAGATTCACAATGGTGCTGACGACAATGCAAGTGGCGTAGCAGCCATGTTGTATTTGGCAGAACACTTGAAAAACTCCGAAGCCAAAAATTTCAACTACTTATTCATTGGTTTTTCGGGCGAGGAAATGGGTTTATTCGGCTCCAAAAACTACACCAAAACGCCTACTATCGACTTGACTAAGGTAAACTATATGCTCAATATGGACATGGTGGGTAGGCTAAACGAAGAAAAAGTTTTGGCAATTGGTGGCGCAGGAACAACGCCTATTTGGAAGGACGAATTGGCTAAAATTGAAGTCAATGGCATCCAAATTAAAACAAGCGACAGCGGCATTGGTCCATCTGACCATACTTCTTTTTATCTCAAAGACATTCCCGTTCTACACTTTTTCACAGGACAACACACGGACTATCACAAGCCCGAAGACGACAGTCATTTGGTCAATTACAAAGGGATTTTTGACATCTCCAACTTCATGCTGCAATTGATTGTAAATGTGGATGGTAAAGGCAAGTTGCCATTTGTCAAAACAAAAGATGAAAGTGAAGGACGAAAGGTATCTAAATTCAAGGTGACTTTGGGAGTCATGCCCGATTATGTGTCAACCGAAGAAGGAATGAAAGTCGACAGTGTCATTGAAGGACGAGCTGCCTCTAAAGCGGGTATGCAAGACGGCGATGTGATTGTGAAAATGGGGGACAAAGAGGTGAACGATATTTACGACTATATGGAAGGACTGGCGCAATTTAAGGAAGGAGATAAAACAACGATTAAAGTGAAAAGAGGTGATAAAGAGGTAAAATTGAAGGTTGAATTTTAGAATAAAAAAACCATACTACTGTACATTTTTAATTCAACCACAAAAGGCACAAAGAAAACAAAAGTAAAGAACTGAAATTCAACCATCTCTTTTGTGCTCTTTTGATACTTTTGTGGTTCAAAAATCATTTTGTACAGTAGTATGTAAAAAAACACAAGACCTAAATAATAAGGCGAACTAAAATATTAAAATTAAGAATTTTTAGAACTTAATTCGTTCGCTTACAAAGCATTGTTTGAGTTTGCATTTGAGTTTTTAATTTGAATTTGCCTAATAGGTCTTGTGTCTTTAAATCTTTTTTCCATCTAAATCAAGATGGATTGTGAACTTGATTTATGAATTTGTATTTCATTAAGCAGCTTGTTCAATCTGCCACTTGATAACAAGCATTTTGCAGCCTAAATGTGTCAGCACATAGCCATACCCATCAAGGTTTTCTCTGTTTTGCATATAACGAGACAATTCGTCCACATTCATTATTTCATATTCAACTCCTTCGTGCTGACGTTGAGGAACTTCATTGAAATATTGCTTGACCCATTTCATCACCGTTACATGACTCACTCCCAAGATTCGCTCAATCTGGCGATACCCCATTCCTTGAAGATACAACTGAAGGGCCTTCACTACATAATAATCGTCTATTCGCTTGCCCATTTTATTGACCGTAAAGTGATATTCACAGTTTTTACACAAAAACCTTTGTCTATCCTTTACACGTCCGCTTTTGATAATGTGTTCTGACTGACAGCGAGGACATTGCGACCCCACCTGTTTGCTAGCTTTCATCTGTTGTGCAACCATAATGTATAGGTTTGTTTGTTAATAGGATTTGTTTGTTTGGCATATACTAAAATAGCAACACAAAGCTAATGAAAAATAGCTAGCACTTGTTAGTTTATTCAAAAAAAAAGACGGAAATGAACAAAATATTGCTTAAAACGTTGCTATCCTTAAATTCATTAAAAAATACATGAACAAGCGTTCAGAAAAACAAACAGCGGTTTGTACCGTTGTTGAAACATTAAAGTGACCTTTGCTTCTCCATTGCGTCAAAACTACCATAAAGAATAAAATTCCCCTTTTATTCCCAGACTTAAAGTCATGATAGCAAGAAGGTGTTGGTAATTACCCTAATTATCGGCACCCTTTTTTTGTTGAAAATCCCTGTTTTTAGACTACAACTTTCCCAAAAGTATCTTCCCTTTTTCTTATAAGATTTTTGTTTTTAACCTATAATCTGTATCTTAATGATTCAAAAATCTACTACAACGTGAAAAAAATCTGGTTACTCACCTCTCTATTATGCTTTTGGCTAATAAATGTCAATATTTATGCCCAAGAAGAGGGCGAAAAGGTACTTA
>JAUHXA010000051.1 GCA_030427245.1 Bacteroidia bacterium
AAAAGAAATCACTTGCGACTACTATCGAAGCATTTTTGATTTTCCGGTTATTCAGTATTATGAACGAGTAGGTTTCGACTTCACCAAGGAATCTTTCGATGATTTGTGTGTCAAGTTCATTGGAGATTATCGGTCAAGAGCATCTGAATTGAAGTTACATTCCCAAGTTTTTGAAGTTTTGTCAAATATTGAAGGAGCAGGTTTTCAGCAATCCATTTTATCGGCAGCTAAACAAGATGGTTTACAGCAAATGGTTCGGAATCATCAACTTGATCATTTTTTTCAGCACATTATTGGCGAAAACGACCACTATGCTCACGGCAAAGTATTTAATGCACAAAGATTGCGCCATACATTGAAGGAATCAAATCATCACAAATTGTTGTTGATAGGCGACACTACCCATGATTTTGAAGTGGCACAGGCAATGGAAGCAGATTGTGTTTTGGTGGCACATGGTCATCATTCTCATCAAAAATTGCAGCAAACGGGGGCAAAGGTTGTGGATTCTCTGGAGGAGTTGATAGAGGTTATCATATAACGCTAATCGAACATAAGATATTCAAAATCACGTAATCAATTATACTATCCCACAACAAGTGGATTTGAACCTTGAAATGGAACTCTTCTATTCCACCATTTTGTATTTCTTCCGCACCAACTCTTTACTAAAAGCATTAAAATGCCACCATTCGGTTTCGATGGCATGAAAACCCGCTTTTCGCATCACCTCTCTCAGGCGTGTACGATTGGTAACATGCTCCAAAGTCAGTTCGCCATTATCCAGAAACTTTTGGTGGTGACGAGGTTGTGCTTTTTCACCAAAAAAATCGTAGGGTGTACCCATGTCCAATTCTTTGCCTTCGTTGTCCACAATCGTCACATCTATTGAAGCTCCATAATTGTGAATAGACCCTCCGCCATAAGGAGATGCCACATACTGCTCTTGATCTGTTCCTTTGACAGCTTCCCACATTTCCTTTTGAACGCTCCATGGACGAGCGCAATCCAATACCAATAAACTCAAGCGAGGCTGTTTTTCCTTCAAAAATTCCTGCGCTTTGGACAACATTTTCGCCACTTCTTCCTGCAAATAACACTGATTCAAGCCCCCATAGAGATCTTTCTCCAAAAAATTATGATTCGTACCATAGCGTAGATCCGCCTGAATACTGGGGTCAAGTTCATGGACATTCACCAAGTCTGCTGTCAAAAATTTGGTGATGATTTTTTTTGCTTTTTCGCTGTCAACGGGTTCTTCCACAACAGGAGGGGAAGAATCTTTCGGCTCTTCCTCTGTTTTGTGTGTAGAATTTGGGTCTGTGTCTATCGGTTTGGGAAGGGCGTTGTCGTTGAGATAGATAATAATATTGGCAAACACCAATAAAACGACAATGATAATCATGGCTGTACGCAGTGGTGTATTTTTCAATTTTGTGCTTTTTTTATGGACGAAAGAAAACTCAAACGGGTATTAGGGTAACTTTTAGAGTTTGGAACAGGGAAGTGAGAAGCCCAAATTTATTTTAAAAGTCTCACTTGAAGGATTTACTTTTGAAGTTCAATATGGGAACTTACTACAAAAAAAACAAAACTGTGTCAAAATAGCTAATTTTTTGTTATATTTATCGTATAATTTTTTCGCAAAAACCCTAAACAATGTTTAAAAATCTCTTTAACAAAGCAAAATGCAAACTCGGATTTCACAAAGGAGAATGGCAATATGACCAAGATGGGGACTGCAATCAGACCCGAATATGCGAAAGGTGTGAAGATGAAAGTACTCGCCTTAGTCATGCTTGGCAAGAATGGCTCTACGATACAGCAGATGCTTGTGATCAAACCCGTACTTGTAGTCGCTGTGGAGAACACGAGCAAAAAGTAGCTCATACTTGGGGCAAAGAACAATACAAAAACAATGATTCTTGTGTGCAAATCTATTGTTGTGAACGCTGTCACACCGAAAAATCAGGTCGAAAGGTGCATCGAAAATTGCAGTGGAACTACACCACAGCCGCTAATTGTCAGCAGATAGAGTTGTGTGGTACTTGTGGTGAACAAACCCAAAAAACTCGCCTTGCACACGATTGGGGAGATTGGCAGTACAATCCCAATCTCAATACGACGGTGAGGGTATGTAGAAGATGTGGGGAGTTTTTGCAGAAAGGGACAGCTTGATCGAAAATGGAGAATTGAAGGTTACTACTCAATCTTCAATTCTCCATTTTTCAGTATCAAGTTGTTAAACAGTCGCTCCTTGATACAGAGCTTCTCGCTGTTCTTTGATACGTTCTGAACGTAAATAATCATCAAACTCCAATAGGCTGTCAATCATTCCATTGGGAGAAATTTCAAGCACACGATTTGCGCCTGTTTGCATCAGTTGGTGGTCATGAGAGGTAAAAATGAGATTTCCTTCAAACTCACTGACCGCTTTGTTGAGAACCGTAATAGATTCCAAATCAAGGTGATTGGTGGGTTCGTCCAAAAGCAAAAAGTTGGGGTGGTTCAACATGATTTTTGCCATCATGCAGCGCACTTTTTCACCTCCCGATAATACGCTGGATTGCTTATAGACTTCTTCGCCTGAAAACAACATCCGACCTAAAAATCCTCTAATGAACTGTTCGTCCTTGTTTTCTGAGTACTGACTCAACCAATTCATCAAATCCAAATCGTGTTCGTCCTTAAAAAACTCTTCGTTGTCGTTGGGAAGATATTCTACGGTGATGGTTTGACCATATTCGATTGTTCCTGTGGTAGGTTGTATTTTTCCTGCCAATACTTCAAAGAAAGCATTGATGGCGCCGGGTTCTCTGCTCAACAAGGCAATCTTGTCGCCTGTATTCATGGTAAAATTCACATCTTTGAAGAACCAGCCTCCTTCTAAATTCTTGACTCCCAAATGCTCTACCTTCAATATTTGTCCACCAGGCTTGCGTTCGGGTTTGAAGTGAATGAAAGGATATTTACGGCTTGAAGGTTGAATGTCTTCAATGTTGAGTTTTTCCAAAGCTTTTTTACGGCTCGTTGCCTGTCGAGATTTGGAAGCATTGGCGCTGAATCGTTGAATAAATTCTATCAATTCTTGACGTTTTGCCTCCGTCTTTTTGTTCTTATTCGCCATCTGACGAGACATCATCTGACTGGTTTCATACCAGAAAGTATAGTTTCCTGTGAAAATTCTGATTTTCTGGTAGTCAATATCCACTACATGCGTACAAACCATGTCCAAGAAATAACGGTCGTGGGATACGACAATCACTGTATTTTTGAAATCCGCCAAAAAATCCGCCAACCAAGTCACTGTTTCTGCATCCAAATCGTTGGTAGGCTCATCCAACAACAACAAGTCGGGGTCACCAAACAGAGCTTGCGCCAACAAGACTTTGACCTTTTCCGAACCCGTCAATTCCTTCATTTGTTTGTAGTGCAAGTCTTCTTTGACTCCCAAAATGCTCAACAGTTCGGCAGCGTCGCTTTCGGCTGTCCACCCACCCATTTCGCCAAATTCATTTTCGAGATTGGCAGCATGCATTCCTTCCGCTTCGGTAGCATCGGGATTCATATAGATAGCATCCTTCTCTACCATGATGTCGTACATTTCCTTATGCCCCATAATCACTGTGGTCAATACATCGTACTCTTCAAATGCAAAGTGATTTTGTGACAATACCGCCATTCTATTATTTGGCTCCAAAGAAACGTGTCCTCCATTTGGAGCGATTTCTCCCGAAAGTATTTTCAAAAAAGTAGATTTGCCTGCGCCGTTTGCGCCGATTACGCCATAGCAGTTGCCTCTTGTAAACTGTAGATTTACTTCATCAAATAAAATCCGTTTGCCATACTGCAAACTCAAATCACTAACTGTAAGCATGTTGTTGTTTTTGTTGCTGGATTAAGATGTCAATTCTCTCTAAAAATGGCTGCAAAGGTAGGGAGATTTGAGGAGAAATCGAAGAGAAGGTTTGTTATTTGACTTTGAGACAAAGGAGTTTTTTCAATGCAGTCGATAACTCAAAATCGTAATGTCATCCGTATAAGTTTGATTGCCCTTGAAGGTTTTGATTTTCTGCAAAAGTTCCATATTAAAATCGTCCATCGGAAGCGTATTATTGGACTGAACAAAGGAAGTTAGTCGTTCCATTTCAAAAAACTCACCGCCTTCATTTTCCAAATCCGTCAAGCCATCGGTATAGGTAAGAATCACTGTATTGGGAGAAATATCCAAACAGGTAACTTCCACAGAGGGTAAAACATCAAACGCCCCCAAAATCGTGCAACCTTGCTCAAGCAGATGATAAGAGCCATTGTTGGACAAAATAGGCGGATTGTGTCCAGCATTGATGTATTGAAGCGTATGTTCCTTTAAGTTATGTTTGGCAATGAAAAAGGTGATAAATTTATCTCCGTTGGTGATTTCAAGAATTCGTTTGTTGAGTTTTTGTACCAATTGCGGCAAATCGTTGTTTTCCATTGCCAAGGCCCTCAACATTGCTTGAAAATTTGCCATAATCAAAGCGGCTGCAATTCCTTTTCCAGAAATATCCGCCATACAAACCAAAAGGTCGTTGCCTTCCTTATCGAGTTTGATAACATCATAGTAGTCGCCACTGATGTTGTGATGTGGCATATAGACAGCCGACATTTCTATGTGTCTCCCATTCGGCAAACGCTTTGGAATCAACATGTTTTGAACACGCTCTGCCACTTCCAATTCTTTTTTGAGGCTTTCTTGTTCGAGTTCTTTTTTGAAGAGGCGTTTGTTTTCGATAGCCACAACGATGATATTGGTAATGGTTTGAACAAACTTAATCATGTCATCAATCGAAGACTTATTGATGTCCGTTTTTAGATGCATTTCACCTAACAAAATAAAGGCTAAAGGTTCTCTTTTGTGGTAAACAGGAATAATGAGATCAAACTGCTCCAAGGCTTCCGTTTTCACCTCCACTGCCTCATACATGAAAGTAGGTTTTTTGAAGTCCAGTAAATGTTCTTCTACCTGCAATGTATTGGTATCCTCGCCTACACCATACTTACAGACACATTTCCACTGATAGTTTTTGTGGAAGACCATCACCTTATTCACCCCTTCTGTACGCATCATGAATTCGTATATACGAAACAGCTCCTTAGAACTCACATTGCGATTGATAGCATTGGTGATCTCTAAAACAGAATTTATTCGCATCTCTTTCAACTGCAATTGCTTTTGCATTTTTTCGAGATTCGATCTGTATTTAGTATTGGTTAATTCAATGTCCATTTAAAAAGTTTAGGGCTTATTGAGCAGTAAATTCAGTTTAATAGATTCAGTCGAATTTTAAGTATTTGATGCACGTCAAGTAGCTCTATCTTCAAACTTTATACGTTTCCAGTCTATAAATATAGTGAAAACTTGTGTGATTGTAGCATATTTGGGGAAATAGCTTAGTCTAGCAGGTGAAGGAATGTCGCATATTATACTTTTTGAAGGTGCGAAATTAGGAAAAGTATTTGAAATGTCATGATTTTGTAAAAAATAAAATTACACTTGTGTTTTTACGTCCAAAGCATCCCTTAGGCCATTGCCTAATAAATTGAAGGCCAATACCATAACAGAAATAGCGGTTCCAGGGAAAAGAGCCAAATAAGCTTTGTCTGTCCCTATATAGTTTCGATATTCATTGAGCATTGTCCCCCACGAAGGCGTAGGAGGTTGAACACCAATACCCAAAAAACTCAATCCTGCTTCAATAATAATAGCAGAGGCAAAATTAGCTGCTGTCACCACCACCAAAGGACCTACAATATTTGGTAAGATGTGACGGGCAATGATTCGCACATTTCCAAAGCCCAAGCTTTTGGCAGCCTCCACATATTCCTGCTCTCGAAGACTCAAAATCTGTCCTCTCACAATTCGAGCAACCTCCACCCACATTGTCAGACCAACGGCTAGATATATCTGCCAAAAATCTCGCCCTAGGGTCAAAACCAATGCAAAAACCAAAAGCAGCAGAGGAATAGACCAGAAAACATTGATTAGCCACATGACCATATCATCCACCACCCCTCCAAAATATCCACCGATTGCGCCAATCGTAATCCCAATGACCAAAGAAATTAATACGGCCATCAGTCCAATAGACAAAGAAATGCGTACTCCCAATATCAAACGGCTCAAAGTATCGCGTCCAAACTTGTCTGTTCCAAGCAAATAACGCTTTTCTTCAATGTTGCTTTCTTTCACCATCGTTTGAAGGGCTTCAATACTTTTGCTTTCTTGCTTTCCCTCCAAATCCAAATAAACAATTTGCTGCCCTTCGGTGCGAATGTTGTTTTCGGCTGCCGAAATGGGATACACTACTTCTGCCAAATTGAAGGTATCTATGTCCAAAGTATTGGCGCTGCCCGTATATCGGTCAATGATGATGTTGGTGCTGTCAAAGCGATAATCTTTCATCGGAACGAGTTTGTGCAAATTCTCTCGCCCATTTATTAGCAAAGTCAAAAAACCTTCTTGTCTTTCCTCTCGATTCTTACGAACCTTCAACATTTCGATGGTAAAACCAGGTGGTTCAGTAGCGATTTCCAAGACCTGATCATTGGCAGAAGGTGTAGAATCGGGAGTTAACAAATATCCAAAAAGAGCCACCAATACCGCCAATACAATCACGATAAATCCCCCCACAGCAGGTTTGTTTTTCATCAAACGCTTCAACGCCTTTTGATTGGGTGATAAGTACTCTCTTTTTTGTTGTTTAATTTCGTCCATTTAACTATTCGTGACTTCAAATCTATCTGTGAAAATCTCTAACATCAGCAAAATCTGCAATGTCGATTTACCTAACCTTTCGCCCTTTCCATTCAAACTTGCCGAATTGACTCCATGCGCCAATCACAATAATGTATAGAATGTGTGCTATCTGGGAGGGTAAAAATAGGGATAATAATTCACTTCGATTAAAAAAACGGCAAGCAGTTCGCAGATACACAAAATCGAAGATGGATTTGAGTACCAACTGAAGCACAAACAACTTCAATAGAATACTATTTCCTAAAATACCTGCAATTAAATTTACCACAATACTCACATTGAATAGATAAACCGCCGCCAAAAAGAAGGTAATGCGTTTGTCCTTGTATTGCGCTGATTTTGAAGCCCACCGAAGACGCTGCTGTACAAAACTTGACCAATCGGGCTGAGGATAGGTATAAACAGTTGCGTCCAGATTTTTGAGAAAACGAATTTGATTGGGGAATTTTTCAGAGATTTTGGTCATCAACAACATATCATCTCCCGATGCAATGTGGTCTATTCCTTCAAAACCATTCACCGCTTCAAAAGCCGCCCTTGTATAAGCCATGTTTGCGCCATTGCTCATGTCTGCAATCCCTAAGTTTACGGAAGCTCCTGTCGAAACCATCATCCCCATAAAATCCAAAGACTGAAAGCGTTGTGCAAAATTTTGTTCGTCTTTGTAGCAAACAGGCGCAGCTATCAACTGTGGGCGATTTTCTTCATAAAAACCCACAATTGTTTGCAGCCAAAGAGGATTCATCACACAGTCTGCATCTGTGGTGAGAATGAGTTCTTGCTGAGTTCGAGCAATTGCCAACTCCAATGCCTTTTTTTTGAAGGAATTGAGGATTTGACGTTCTTCTTCTGTCACCAAATCCTTCAATTGCAGTAGTTGAAGGTTGTCGACTCTTTCGACCAAATACTCCACCAAATCTGCCGTTTTATCGGTAGAAAAATCATCTATAACAATGATTTCCAACAATTCAGCAGGGTATTGTTGTTCCAATATTGCTCGCAGACAGTCTATTATATGTGATTCTTCGTTACGGGCAGGAATCAAGACACAGACGCTTGTTCCAAAAGTTTTTATAGCTTTTTTTGGAGTCCAAACGGGCATTGTTGCCCACCCAAAGATATAAATGCCAATGAGTAACAAATAAAGTGTGGTCAATAGTAAGCAAACAATGATGAAAAAAGTCATAGGAGTTTTTGGAGAAAAATAAGCAATTACTTTCCCTCAAAATTACAAAGAATAGTGCAATCTCAATCTCCTATTTTTTCTTACTTGCTTTTTGGAGTCAAACTGGAACTGTTAAAATTATTACAAATGAACATTTCTATTAGTTATCTTTGCAGACTTAAATTGTACCAAACAACTATTCATGATTTCCCCTACAGAAGAAGATTACCTCAAAGCCATCTATCATGTGCATGAAGCAATGGATGGCAAACATGTCAAAACCAGCGCCATTGCTCAAGCCATGAATACTTCTGCCGCTTCTGTCACCGATATGATGAAACGACTCAATGAAAAACAGTTGGTTGTGCATGAAAAATACAAAGGAGTGCAATTGACCAAATCAGGGGAAGTGATTGTAAAAAAATTGATTCGCAAGCACCGCCTATGGGAAGTTTTTTTGGTAGAAAAACTCAATTTCACTTGGGACGAAATACACGAAATAGCCGAACAACTGGAACACATCAACTCCCCTACCTTGACCAATCGTTTGGATGCTTTTTTGGGCTACCCAAAATTTGATCCTCATGGCGATCCTATTCCTGATGAACAAGGCAACATGCACGAACGCAAACAATTCTTGCTTTCGGAACTTCAAAAAGGAAAAAAGGCTGTGATAGTGGGGGTAGTCCAACACGAACCCCGATTTTTGCGCTACCTTGCCGAACAGCAGTTGGTCTTGGGTACTACTTTGGAACTTCTCAAATATTATGACTTTGATGGCTCTATGACATTGCAGGCTGGCAAAGAGCGAACGTTAACGATTTCGAGCAAGGTCAGTCAGAATTTATATGTAAAAAGTGTTTGATGGCGGTGTTTGGGTTGGTAATCGTATCTGAAAATCATACTTCAAAAATCCAAACAATAAGAAGATTTACGGTTTAAGATAGACGATATTTGATGTGCGATTTTTTGATTCAGAAAACCTTAACTATATTTAGCCTCAATTTCTCTACAGAAAAACAAGGAGTTTGAAAAAAATAGGAACATGGGTAGCCCTTATCATCGGCTTAATAGTAGGTGCGGTATTGTTGAATTTCACCAATTTGATAGACAATGTTAGCCAATACCTTACCTCAGAAAAAGTGAAAAAGACAGAACCTTCTTTTATCAATGGGTTGGCTTACCTTCAATCTGAAGCCAGTCGAAAATTTGACATAGACGCAAACACGTATTCGGTTTATCACAACGAAATCCAACGCAATGAATTTTTGAGTGACATCCTTTTGGGCTGCAATGTACCTTACCCCATTATTGACAAAAGCGCTCGAAAAGCCGCAGACGTTTTCCCCGTTACGAAACTTCGAGCAGGCAAGCCTTATACTGTCTTGTGTGACAGTACACAACGAGCCGCTTTCTTTATCTACGAACCCAACCCGATTGACTATGTGGTGTTTGACCTTCGAGACTCCGTTCACGTTTACACTGCAGCCCGACCTGTCGAAACCCGCATCAAAACCGCATCAGGGACCATCAATTCTTCTCTTTCGCTGACGATGGAACAAAACGGTACAAATCCGCAACTATCCTTAGATCTTTCCGAAATTTTTGCTTGGACAATTGATTTTTTTCGCATCCAAAAAGGCGACCAATACAAGGTTATTTACGAAGAAAAATATGTGGATGGTCAGCCTGTAGGTATTGGTCAAATCCACGCTGCCTACTTCAAATATTGGGGCAGCGACAACTATGCCTTTGCCTTCAATCAGTCCACCGATGAAACGGAAGAAGACCTTCAATACTTCGATGAAAATGGACAATCGGTTCGCCGAGCCTTCCTCAAAGCACCTCTCAAATACAGCCGCATTTCTTCAAAGTTTACCCGCAAACGCTTTCACCCCGTCCTCAAACGCTACAAAGCGCACCTAGGGACCGACTATGCTGCTTCAACAGGAACACCTATTTTGGCAGTCGGAGCAGGAACGGTCATCAATCGAGCCTATGGTCGGGGCAATGGTCGTTTTGTCAAAATCCGACACAACAGCATTTACACCACTCAATACCTACACATGAGCAAATTTGCAAAAGGTATTCATGTTGGGGCAAGAGTGCGTCAAGGGCAAGTAATTGGCTATGTGGGTAGTACAGGCTTGGCAACAGGACCACATCTTTGTTTTCGCTTTTGGAAAAATGGGAAACAGGTGAATCCGCTTCGGGAAAAAATGCCGCCTGCTCACCCTATCAAGCCCGAATTGGCGGACGATTATTGTGTCTATCAAGATTCTATGAAGTTGGTTTTGGATGCAGTGGAATTGCCCATTGAAGAGGAGTTTTTGGAAGAGGCTGAAACGGATACTGATACTACAAATGTTAGAGAGACTTCTGAACCTTGATTTTGTTTTCACAATTCTAATAACTCCTATGTCAAATATCGTCTATCCTAAACCCACACTCTGCTGGATTAGGAGTAAGATTACATAAATTCCCTGAGGTTTCGAGGCAAGTTGTGAAGTCTGATTTTTTTCTCCTTACTTTGTTACTCATGAAAAAATACTCCTTACTTATCATTCTTTACCTCCTACTCATTGTAGAACGATTCTACGGAATTTGGTTCTTGCGATGGGCGTTTGATGAGGAACAAAATTTTGGGGGTGGGACTGCAATGTTGAAGTGGGTGTTGAATCTCTTTGGGACAGGTATTCCGAATCCCGAAACGGAGCATTTGGTGAGCATTTACGGTATTGTCGGTAAATACTTGGCAGTTGTTCCTGCTGCAATGGGTTTTGCTTTGGAGAAGGTCTTACCGATTGATTTACCGATTCCTTTGGGACTAATTTTTACTCGCATAGTGGTTTCTTTTTTGCCGAGCGTTTTGACGATTGTTTTGATACACAAAATGATTCGCTTGGTGAGTGATAGCAAGGTCTTTCTTTTTTCTGCTTTGACGCTTTTTCTGTTTACTTTCAAACACATCGAAACGGCTCATTATGGGGTGTCGGATGGACTTTCTACTTTTTTTGTGGTTTGGAGTGTGTACTGTTTTTTGCGGTTTTCGTTGGAGGGAAGACGCAAGTTTTTGGTTTGGACGGCAGTTGCTTGTGTATTGGCGGTTGCTACGAAGGTGAATGTAGGAGTGGTGATTACTGGGGTAATTGGGCTTTTGTTATTGATTGAACGAGGAGGAACGGAGGAACGTAAAACTGAACACGCAGATACGGAGACTCAGGAGCATATTGAACGTAAAAATGAACGGAGAGACGCAGAGATAGGAAGATTTAATCCGATAGTCGTTTTTGGGTTTACTTGGATGGCAGTTTTTGTAGTGGTGAATCTGCCTTATTTGGTGAATTTTGGAGAGTGGTATGGCGAATTGGAGCGACATGTTCACGAATATCCTTACACTATCAAAGGAACTTGGTTGACTCCTTTTTACTTTCATCCTCCTTTTGGAGTGGGTTTTCAAATACTATTGTTGGCTTTAGGAGGGATTTATTATGGATTGCGAGCAACAAAAGGTCGTCATTGGTCGATTGGGAAAGGGAAGGAACGGTGGACAGAATTCACTTACTTGTTTTTACCTGCCTTGCTTTTTTTAATTTTATTCTATTTGTATTTGGTTTTCAGCCGAGGGGTAATTCATCGTTGGACGATTCCAATGACTCCTTTTTTGGTGCTGTTTGCAGCATATTTTATAGAGGTGACCTACCGTTGGAGTATGATTCGTTTTCCTGTTTTGAAGCGTTCATTTGTAGCTGTGGGGATAAGCTTGCTTGTTTTCCTTTTGGTGGGGGCAAAACCTTTGTATCATGTCCTTCAATTTGATTTGGCATTGACCGCTTCTTCTAATACTTACCAACAACTTCAAAAGTTTGCGGACGAAAACTTGGCTTCAAATGCTTGTATCTACAATGTGGAAGGAATCGTATTGAAGAATTGCAGTGAAGAGGCGCCTGTTGATATTGCAGCATTGAAGGAAAGTTCAATTGAATACATCGTTTTCTCTGATTTTTGGTTTTCAGAAAGACGTTACCCTGAGTCCATTTTATATTTGGAGGTAATTGACCAAAGAACACATGGTAATTGGCGATTGATACGTAATTTTATTGAAGGAGAAAACAGTGACTGGAAATTAGAGCAAGTTATTCGACCTACTCATTTTAGTGATTGGAGTACAAATATTGCACAGCCACCTATATTTTACATTTACAAACGAAATGATGCTTCGTGAAATGTTGTAAAGATATAACAAAGCTGTTCGTAGATCAATTGGATTGAACTGAAATTAAACACATTAGCAACAGCTATTTGTTATTAGATGATACCTTAATCGAAATACTTTGTTATATCTTTTGACTAATTATCTGAACACATTTGAAGTATTATTCAGCGTCTTCTTTGATGATATTCAAACTTTTGGTTTTGCCAAACCACTCCACAGACTTGCGATTGTATGCCAATGCTGCCTCTTCTGCGGTTTCGAAAACCCCCAACTCATGAGGAACTTTTCCTTTGAAAATGGCTGCTCGATAATTGCCACTCGGCAATTTGTACACTCCTCGATAGTTGCTATCAGTGTTGCCACTGTAAGGGATATTGCGAATAATCTGAGAAGACGTAGCCCACATCAAATTGTTTGTACGACAATCCAATCGTTCTCCATTTTTGAATGTTACCAAGAGGCGTTTTTCACTAGGAGGTTGTGGGATAAGGCGTTCTGCAAGATAACGATGAACGTAAATCGTCTCATTCTTGTAGCCTTTACCGTCGGGTTTCGGGTGATTCTTTTGGTAAAAAGCATAGCCATAAGAATGTATTCGCAAGTGTTTCAGCAAATTAATAGATTTGAAATACGGATTGGTTGTCAACAACTCATATCCGTCATCGGATACCAATAATAGCTTATCGGTATTCTTTAAGGGAATTTTGTAAAGCATTTAATTAAAATTGAACGTTTGAAAATAAAAAAACTTTATAACAAAAAATAGTATTTTAAAATAGGGGGTGTATCTTACTAAAGAAGATTGGGCGAATTTAACAAATATTAATCAATTATGCAAAAGTAAAAAAGTAACTTTGATATATTTAAATTAACATACAGTTAAAAATAATTCAAAAACAATATATTTTTTATCAAAAAGCTAAACTAAGGTAACATTTTTCTTAATTGATAGAGAGTTTCATTTGTTTATTTTTGAAGGCCAGATGGAACTTACCATGATGTAAATAATCATTTCCCTTTGTGTTTTAATAATTATTTAATCCAGAACGTTTCATTTGTTATTTATATGTTTGCAGCTTATTTTTTAAAACGGAAAAATACACGATGAATCTCGATTTCCAAAAAATGAACAACCTCATTCCTGCAATTGTTCAAGACGCTCAAACCAACAAAGTTCTTATGCTCGGCTATATGAACGAGGAAGCTCTTCAAAAAACTCTGGAAGAAAAGCGAGTTACTTTCTATAGCCGCTCTAAAAAAAGGCTGTGGACAAAGGGAGAAACTTCGGGTAATTTCCTCGAATTGGTAAGCATAAAAGAAGACTGTGACAACGATGCGTTGTTGGTGAAAGCACTACCTAAGGGCCCAGTTTGTCACAAGGGTAACGACACTTGTTTTGAAGAGACGAATCAACACACTCATTTTTTGGCGCATTTGGAGCGCATCATTCAAGACCGAAAAACGCATCCGCAAGCCAATTCTTATACCAGCAGTTTGTTTGAAAAAGGGATAAACAAAGTTGCCCAAAAAGTGGGAGAAGAAGCGGTCGAACTGGTCATTGAAGCCAAAGACGATGACAAGGCTCTCTTTTTGGGAGAGGCAGCTGACTTGATGTATCATTACCTCGTCTTGTTGGCCGCCAAAAATTATACCTTATCAGAGGTTATTGAGGTTTTGAAACAGAGACATTAAAGTGATGTAGGATGTAGGATGTAGGATGTAGGATGTAGGATGTAGGATGTAGGATGTAGGATGTAGGATGCAAATATAAAATAATAAATTATTTGTAAAATACCATTTCAAGGCTTGCTGAATAGCAACAAAATCTCCTCTATTTGCTCTCACTTCTTACCTCCTACTTCCCGCTTCCTACTTCGCATACCTTATGATATCAAGTGTGGATATTCAGCCGACCGATTCTGAAAGGACAAAATCTTAGGGTTTTGAATCACTCCATCTTTGATTTCGATGGCTCGTCGAATGGTTTCGCTTTTTTCCCATTCTTCTGGACCTCCCATTATATAAGGCAAGTAAGGAAGGAGACTATTGGAAATTTCCCATGAAGCACTGTTCCATAGATAAGAAGGAGTGTGATCCACTGCGTAGTAATCCACTTTCCCCGCTTTGAATGTTGGATTTTCAAAGTTGGTCGGTTTGGCGAACGAAAAGCCCATCCCCTCATCACAGCTGACATCTACGATTAAGCAACCTGGTTTGAGTGTGTCGTTTTTATCTTTTGGAACGAACATCAAAGGCTTGTCCGTATCCTGCAAGATACCGTTCACGATGATGTCTGCATCTGCAAGCTCTTCGTAAAAAGGATGTGATTGTTGGTCGGGACGCAAGGACACCAAATTTCCTTCATCGTCTTCTTCAAATTGGTAATAATTGACTCCCGCCATCTGATCTGCTACCAAAAAATAATGCCTTTGGGTAAATACCGTAATATCTTGTACGCCTCTTGCCTGCAATGCACGTATAGCACCTCTACTCACCGAACCAAAACTGATTACTATGGCTTTTAGGTTTGGGCCATAATTCCCGTCAATGCCTACCAAATTCATGGCATGATAAACCCCTGCATATCCTGCAATCTCATTGTTTTTATGAAAAATGTGCATTTGCCAATCTCCATTTCGGGACCATCTGTGCATGGCTTCCCACGCAATGAGTGTTAATTTTTTGTCTATTGCCGTTTGGGTGATTTCTTTTTGCTGCACACAATGAGGCCAACCCCAGTGAATTGTACCTTCTTTCATTTGGTCAAAATCTGCTTGTATGGGTTTTGCCAATAGCGCAATCTCACACTGCTAAAAAAGTCCTTCTCGGCTGGCAATCCCTCCACTTAGTGCTGCCAATTCTTCGTCGCTCACTCCAAAAGATAAGCCATATCCTTCTTCAAAAATAAGACGGGTTCTAACTTCTTCGTCTATCCATTCCAATTGTTGTGGATGAATAGGTACTCTCTTTTCCTGTTTTTTTTTGGAAGTTCCAAAAACGCCAACCTTAAGTAAAGTCATTAAAAATGATTTTGGTTAAAAAATGTACTTATTATACGAAATTACAAACAACTATTGAAGAAAAATCTCTTTTATCAAAAAATCGCTACTTTAGCGGTACAAAACTGCAAAAGACATTGGCAATGACAAAGCGTAAGAAATCTATATCTAATTCTTCTTCAAAAAGAGGTTCTTTCGGGAAAAAAAATTTTTGGGCCATCCTTTGTATTGGCTTGTTTAGTCTGATCTTATACGCTCCTACCCTGTCTTATGACTATGCCTTAGATGATCAGATTGTGATTTTGTCGAATCAATACACCAAGCAAGGATTTTCGGGAACCGGAAAAATACTGAGCACTGAGAGCATGGAGGGTTTTTGGGGAGTGCAGAAAAATCTCTTAGCAGGAGGCAGGTATCGCCCGCTTTCAATTGTGACTTTTGCAGTAGAATGGCAATTGTTTGGACAGAATCCCATGATTGGACACTTGGTCAACCTTCTTTTGTATGCCTTGTCCAATTTATTGCTGTATCGGATTTTGTTGATGCTTTTTGCAGCTCGAACCAAACGACCGCCTCGTTATTGGTATTTGTCCATTCCATTTATTACCACTATGCTATTTGTTGCCCATCCTTTGCATACCGAAGTTGTGGCAAATATCAAGGGGCGAGACGAAATCATGACCTTTTTAGGGGCATTGGGTGCGCTGTTTTTCAGCCTGCAATATGTGAAGCGTGAACGAATCATGGATTTGATTTGGAGCAGCTTGTGTTTGTTTTTAGCCTTACTTTCTAAGGAAAATGCCATTACTTTCGTGGCCATTATCCCTTTGACTTTGTATTTTTTTACCAAAAGTTCTTTGCAGAAAATCGGCACAACGACTTTGCCTTTATTAGCTGCAACGGTGGTCTTTTTGGTGATTCGTTGGCGGGTGATTGGCTACTTCTTCAATAGTGGAACAGAGGTGACAGAACTTCTGAATGATCCATTCTTGAACGCTTCTTTTGCAGAAAAATACGCCACGATTTTCTCTACAATGGGCTACTATTTGAAGTTGCTCGTATTTCCGCATCCACTCACACATGACTACTATCCCAAAGAATTTCCAATCATTGGTTGGGCAGATTGGCGAGCTATTGTTCCCTTGATTTTGTATGGATTGATGGGATTGTTTGCCCTTTGGGGATTGAAGCGAAAGAACATTGTTGCCTTTGCAGTGTGGTTTTATCTACTGAGTTTTTCGATTGTTTCCAATCTGTTTTTTGCAGTAGGTACGTTTATGAATGAGCGTTTTATGTTTATTTCCTTGCTGGGTTTTTGTTTGATTGTAGCTTATGGATTGGTGCGTTACCTTCCTAAATTGTTGTCGAGTGCTGCGGTCAAAAAATATTCTATCATAGCAATTGTTGGGGTGATGTTGCTGGCTTATTCCTTCAAAACTTTGACCAGATTGCCTGCTTGGAAAAACAACAAATCTTTGTTTTTGACAGATGTGAAGGTTTCTACCAATAGCACGAAAGTAAATACGTCGGCGGGTGGCACGCTTTACGAAGAAGCTATCAAAATCCAAGATATTGGTGAGAAGCAACAAAAACTGTATCAAGCGATTGAGTACTTAACAAAGGCTGTAGAAATTCACTCCAACAATATCAATGCACTACTACTCTTGGGCAATTCCTACTATGCTTTGGATAGAAATATTGACGCTGTGTTTGGGGTTTATGCGGCAATTTTTGCGAACAATCCCGACCATGTTGATGCGACCAAAAACCTGATGATGTTTTCGCAGCAAATCAAAACCCCTGAGGAGGCGGATAAGTTTATTCGGTTTTATGAAAAATATGTTATTCCCTATGGCGTGAACAATTCGACGACCTTTGCGGTCTTGGGTAAATTATATGGAAGATACCGACAAGATGCCGAAAAAGCGATTGACTATTTGGAACGCTCAATTTCTATCAATCCAAACGATGCGAGTGTATTGCAGGATTTGGGAATTGTGTATGGTATGGCGAATGAATACGAAAAATCGTTGCAGGTGAGCTTGAAGGCTTTAGAATTTCAGCCCAATAACAAACAGCTTTTGAGAAATATTGGCACGACTTACCGCAATATGGGGAATGAAGAACAGGCGGAAGTGTATTTTCAGAGGGCGGAAAGGGGGAATTAAGGATGAATAATATCTTTCTTGCCACGCTTAAACACAACTTCATGTCGAACAACATTTTATATACAAAAAAAGCAAACCCCTCACTACCGAGGTAGAAAGGGGTTTGCTTTTGCCTAAAGCTTTAAAATGTATAGCTGTTTAATAATTTTTTTAGGCTACTGAACTATGATTTGACGAGTACTTGCATATTCACCATCATTCACTTCCAAAATATACGTTCCAGCAACCAAATCCGTCACACTCAAAACAGTGGTGTTTTGCCCCTCTCTTACTTCTTTGGTTTCTTGCTGCATTTTTCTGCCCATCATATCATAAATAGTGAGTGTAGTTGTTCCGTCAGCAGTTGAAATATAATCAACATTCAATACATCTGTTGCAGGCATCGGATAGATGTTTCGGATGTTCATGATTTCTACCAAAGGAGTTGCTGTTGCATCTTCATCTTTCTCTTCATTCTTAGAACTGCCAGGATTCACCACATGAATCGTATAGTCTTCTACTTCACCGTATCCAAAAGTTCCACAAGAACTCAAGTAACGACCATACTTCATAGATACTCTCATGCGTGTATTTCCAGTTGCAGCACCTGAAGGGACTGTTACTGTACCACTTTGGCTGTTGTATCCGTATCCCTTGTAAACTCGCTCTCCATCGTCGTTGAAGTCACCATCTTGATTCCAGTCAATCCACACTCTCCATTTTTCGATGTATTTTTTACCACTAAAACCAGGACTCATGTTCAAGCTGTAACTTTGACCGTGTAGTACATCCGTAGTCATTGTAGTATAATTGCCATATCCTGCATCGCTGCCACTTGCATTGTTGATAGAACCAAACTGCACGCTTGCGATGTGTTCGTAGTGAGTAGAATTTCCTTTTGAAAAACAATATCCTTCTGCTTCGCCACCGATGATGTTCACAGTGTAGTCTTCTACTTCACCATAGCTAAAGTCTTGACAAGAACTTGGGTAATAACCGTATTTCATAGAAACTCTCATTCTCGTTTCGCCCGTAGTAGCTGAATTAGGAATATTGATATAACCTGTTTTGGTGTAGTAGCTTGAGCCTTGATAAACTTGCTCGCCATAGTCATCAAAATCTCCATCTTGGTTGTAATCAATCCATACTTTCCATTTTTCATAGTAGGCATAGCCTTTAAACCCAGGTTTTAGAGAAATGGTGTAAGTGCTGCCTTGCGCCAAGTCTGTACTTTGGTCGGTATAATCTGCATAACCATCATCATCGCCGCTGTAATTGTAGATGTCTCCAAAAGATACTCGTTTGATGTATTCATATCGTGTGCTGTTGCCTCCTGAAGAGCAGTAAGATTCATCTTCACCTACGGTTATGGTGAGTGTTTCGGTAGTAGCTCCACATGGGTCGCTATCTGAAACCACAACTGTATAAGTACCTGCGGCAAGTCCTGATACATCTTCAGTTGTTGCACCTGTACTCCAAGCAAAACTATAAGGAGGAATCGCTCCTGCTACTGTCAAGTCAATCGAACCTGTAGAACCATTGTAAGCAGAATTTGTAGTCACAGCATTTGCACCCAAATCAGCCGAATGTGTATATACAGTTCCAAAACCGAGGATTGTGCCAATAATTGAAAAAATGCTATTCACAGAATCGTCAAATACAGTTCCATTATTGGTCATCGTACCCGGATTGGAGTTACCTAAGCTTCCTACAATCAATTTACCTGAGTTGGTAAAAGACTGTCCACCACCATTTTCGAATCTGGCTGCTGAAATCGTAGCACAAGCTTCATTGCTCAGATTTGCTGTATTGATGAATTCATTGGCTTCAATGTATCCGCCATATTGATTCGTAAAATCGCCTCCAAAGCTGAATACGTTCTCCGCTACAATGTCTCCTTTGTTGGTCAAAACCCCTGTTCCAAAGTTTTGGAAAGTTCCGGTAAGATTCAGTGCGCCTTCATTGAGAAATGTTCCTGTGTTTTTAAGATCCATTGTTAAGATAACAGTTAGGGATCCTAAGTTGTGGAATGTACCTCCAAGTCCTCCTGTATTGAGGATAGTTACGGTAGCTACTCCTCTTTGTTTGTTCAAAAATAGTCCGTAGTTGGTCAATTCATCTGTTGTGATGATTGCATCGTCTTCGTTGGTGAATGTATGTCCCAAAGCATGAATCAAGTGATCCGTTACGTTGATTTCTCCTGTATTGGTTAGGCTATTTGAATTGGTCCAAACGCCTGTTACGTTGATTTCTCCATGATTGGTAGTAGGGCCAGAAGTTCCTAAGTCGGTTGCCGTAGTAAAAACTGCTCCCAACTGGTTGGTTAAATTACCAAATCCTCCAAATGAATTGAAGGTAGCGGTCCCACTATTTATGAAAGATGCTCCCCCTAAATTGCTAAACGAAGTCGCAATATCAAGAGTCCCATTATTAGTGAAGTTTCCTGCATTGTTCATAGTTTGAACAGTCGCATTGCCATTATTGGTTATATCACCAGCAGCATAGCAAATGACAGGAGCATTGATGGTCAAAACTCCGTCCACTGTTACAGTACCCGAAATGTTGGAATTTCCGTTTGCAGTATAACTGCCTCCTGCACTGATGGTTATTGCAGCGTTAGGCTGTATATTTAGTGCGTTTGAAGTGATGTGTTGTCCCGATTCAATTACTGGATAATTATTCGCATTATTAGGGCTAATACTCACATTCTCAGTAGAAGAAGGGACTTGAAGGTTATCCCAATTTTGAACATCTGTCCAATCACCTGCGGTTCCATTCCCACTCCAGTTTTGAGCGGAGACAAATAAAGAAGAAAAACTAAAAACTAAAAGAAATAATACGTGGTGTGGTCTAAAGAGCGTATTTGAGGGATTGCAAAGGACAGACTTCGTCCATTCGCCAAATTGTACTTTGTTTCTCATGGCAAAAAATGTTAAGATTTATGATGAAATTTTATAGTCACTTCATAAAACTCAATAAACAAATCTGGTCATCTGTTTTGATAACCCTACACAGAGGTATTCAACTTCTATGGGCTATAAAACGGAATCAAATTATTGTTTTTGAGTCCTACCTTGTATAGAGTATTTGGGAAAGGGGATTTGGGGGTATTTGGATGTATGGGCTAAAATGTATTAACAGGGGGGAATGTTAATTTCGATTAGATTTAAGGCAAATTTATTGCCACTTTTGGAAGATGTTGCATTTTTTATCATTTTTTGCAGCAATCTAGATGAAGTTGAAGAAAGTTGAGAAGATTTTTTTTGAGTTTTTATTTTAAAAAAACAACTGTCTATAAGTGAGATATATACTTCAAAAGCACTCAATAGAAGGTTCTTACCTTGTTAATAAATCACAAATCAAATATTGCTGTTCATTTATCACAACTTCTATCGGTGAGTCTACAATTTAAGTTTTTTGGAGTTTGATGCTGAATTTTAGCCTAAAAAACTATACAATCTACAAGCTAATTATGGGTTTACTCATCGAATGTACACTGGCCGCCATTTCTTCTACCAAAGCGGGGTCGGTTTCGAGTGCATTGCCAACGACTATTAAATCAGCTCCTGCCATACAACTGTTTTGTGCCAATTCGGGTGTGCGAATTCCGCCTCCCACTATCAAAGGCACTTCAATTTGAGTACTGACCGCTCGAATCATTTTTTCGGAAACAGGAATTTTTGCGCCACTTCCAGAGTCGAGGTAAATGATTTTCATGCCCAACATTTGACCTGCTAAGGCAGTTGCCACAGCAATTGAAGACTTGTTGGCGGGAATTGGGCTGCTATTACTGATGTAAGAAACCGTAGTTGGTGCGCCTCCATCAATGAGCATATAGGCAGTCGACATTACTTCAATGTCCATTTGGTGCAAAATAGGTGCAGAAACGACATGGTGCCCAATCAACAGTTCGGGATTGCGCCCCGAAATAAGGGAAAGAAAGAAAATGGCATCCGCCTCACCATTGATTTGAAGGGGACTACCAGGAAATATAATGACAGGAATATTGCAGCTGCTTTTGATAAGCTTGATCCACCGAGATAAACTATCATCCATGACCAAACTTCCACCCACAAAAAAGTAATCTACGTCTGCATTGACGGCATGACGTACCATTCTTTCTACTTTTTTTTGAGTCACCTTATCGGGATCAATCAAAGCAGCGATTTTTTTTTGACCTTGCTGTTTACCTATTGTCAAACTGTTATATACCAGCTCTTTTCTCATATAAACGGTTTTGACAAAAGTACGCTTTTTTTAAGCACTTTTCAATTTTCGATTTTTCTAAATTTTCATTCCTTCAATGATAGGCGGACTTTAGACAATCGTTTAATCGAGTTGGACAACTAATAAATAGCAAGGAAATTTGTGACGCACTCTATTGATATTTAACCAACAAATGCGGAATTTCCATGGTTGCGTCCGCACTTGCATGTATGAAAGCTACCTCTTCAGTCGAATCATCAGTAGTTGTTTGAACCATACTTACGGATTCGTTTTGAGATGGAGAGAAATTTATGGAAGGGATACACAAATAAGTTGCAAAAAGTATGGCTGCAAAAAGAGTACAAACGCCCAATAGTTTTCCCACTTTTTGCCTTTTGACCTTTTTTCTTATTCCCTTGCTGTGTTCAAAAACGGGAATAAACTTCGCCAAATGAGAAGGGACATTTGAAGAAGTAAAAAAATCTTCCAATACTTTTTCTTCTTCAATGCTGGTGTTGGCTTCCCAATATTGGTGCAATAGTTTTTCTATTTCTTGGTATTTAGCTTGCATATTTTCTTTCTGTTCTACGTAAAATTTTAGATTTTGACGAATTCGCGAGACCCGTCCTGTCACACTCCCTATATTGATTCCCAATTGTTCTGCAATCTCTTTGTACTTGTAGCCTTCCGCCCTCATTCGCATTATTTTCTGTCCCACTTCATCCGTATTCTTCGCCACCCAACCTTCTATCTCTGCCAATTCTTCCTTAGCTTCCAATCGCTTGTGAGGGGTCGCCGAAATTTTAGATTTGCTCGACTCCCAATAAGTATCTAAAGTTCTCTGAATGAGCTTTTTCTTTCTCAAAATGTCTATCGCACTGCGCCACAAAATACATTTGCAGAGGGCTATCCAATCTCCTTTGGTTTCCAACTCTTGTTTGTATTTCATCATCTTGATATAGGTTTCTTGCACAGCATCGTCAGCAGATTGACTGCACTTTAACATCCCTACTGCGTTGTTGTGTAGTTCTTTCCGAAGGTGTTGGTCGGCAAATAAATCAATATGTTGTTCATTAGACATAGTAGTAAGGTTGAGGGGAAAGAAAAAGTCCTGTTTTTAGCAAACTATTGCCCCAAAGGCATAAGTTGAGCTTAATATTTTGAAGGCTTCACTTAAAGAACGCACCAGATTTGGAAAATGCTACAAGTTAAGGGTAACTTTTCTTAAAAAAATGAGCAGGTGAAGGTCGTCTGACTTCTTACTCAAAACAAATTGGTTCGCAAAACGTTTTTTTTCCAAATATTCACCACTATTCTTTTTGCTAAGAATTATCATTAAATTGTGGGGAATAACAACTTATCCTCTAACAAACTTCAATCAATCGTCTGACCTATGGAACTCACAATGTCACAAACTTCGTCGGCTCTAAGTATTCAACAAATATTTGAATCTCAAAAGAAAAACCAATACCAAGTCGGAAACACCACTGCAAAAGAGCGTATTCACAAACTGGATAAGCTTCATGTAGCAGTCGAAACTACCTATCGAGAGGAACTTCGAGAAGCCATGTATCAGGACTTCAAGAAGCACCCTTCGGAGGTGGATTTGACCGAAATCTATGTGGTGACGACCGAAATCAAACACGCCAAAAGCCATCTAAAAAAATGGATGAGTAAGGAGAAGGTTAGCACGCCTATGTCCATGATGGGATCTTCTTCTTGGATTCACTACGAACCCAAAGGCGTTTGTTTGATCATTTCGCCGTGGAACTTCCCCCTCAATCTCACCTTTGGTCCATTGGTTTCCGCCATTGCAGCAGGCAATACGGTGATGATCAAGCCTTCGGAATATACGCCTCATACTTCTGCGGTGATGAAAAAAATCATTGCAACTCTTTTTCCGTCCAATGAAATTGCTGTCATTGAAGGAGGAGTTGAGACTTCTACCGAATTGTTGGAATTGCCCTTCAATCACATCTTTTTCACAGGCGCACCTGCGATTGGTAAAATTGTGATGAAAGCCGCCGCCAAAAATTTGACCTCCGTAACGCTTGAATTGGGTGGAAAATCGCCTACTATTGTGGATGAAACCGCCAATATAGAACAAGCTGCAGCTCGTATAGCATGGGGTAAGTTTCTCAACAATGGTCAGATATGTATTGCCCCCGATTATGTGTTTGTGCATCAAAGCAAAAAAGATGAATTTGTGGAATTGGTAGGTAAAAAATTGAAGGAATTTTATGGAGAAGATGCCTCGACATCAGATGCTTACAATCGCATCGTCAATGGCAAACACTTTGAGCGAGTGCGTTCTTATTTGGAAGACTCCGTAGAAAAAGGGGCAAATGTGGCGTATGGTGGAAAATCCAATATTGCCACCAATTATATGGATCCAACTGTGGTGACGGATGTGCCGCTCAACTCCAAATTGATGGAAGAGGAGATTTTTGGGCCTATACTGCCTGTCAATGAATACGAAGATTTGCAAGAAGCGATTGACTTCATCAATGCCAACGAAAAACCATTGGCACTTTACATTTACTCCAAAGACAAAAAAAATATCAATCGTATTATGAACAATACGAGGGCTGGAGGAACGTGTATCAACAACAACGCTGTCCATTTCTTCAATACCAACCTTCCTTTTGGGGGCGTGAACAATAGCGGTATTGGTAAAAGTCACGGATTCTATGGTTTCCAAGCTTTCTCCAATGCACGAAGCGTTTACAAACAAAATGCCCCAGGCGCTTTGGAAATGTTGATGCCTCCCTACAATAGTGCCAAACAAAAATTGATAGATATGACCATTAAGTGGTTCTAAAAAAGTTTTGACTTAGACCTCGGAAGTTTCTGCTACAAAAGAAACTTCCGAGATTTCATTTTATAAATTTTACATAGTGCATATTTTTTTATTTTTCAACTATTAACTTCCCACTACTGACCTCTCTCCCTTCAATACGCACCCGATACAAATACAATCCACTTTCCAATTCTCCCAGCTCCATCGGCATACTTTCCACCGCAGCAGGCAGCCACCATTCTCGAATCCACCGACCCTGCAAATCATACAACTGCAATCGCCCATCCAAAGGCAATTGATAAGAAATAGTTGCCCTGTCTCGAACAGGGTTTGGGGCTACTTGCACTTCATAGGGGTTTCGAGTAGGTATTTGAGGAATGTTGGTAAAAACTACTGTACTGTCACAATCCAAAGAAGACCAACAGGTATTGCCCAAACTGTCTATTTTGGCAATCCATCCATATTGTGGTGTATGGGTATAGTTAAATCCTGCAATAATATAACCGCCATCGGGAGTTGCTTCCATGTCTCGAACATAGACATCATTATTGGGGTCGGGGGTGATGGGCTTGGTCCAAAGGGTGTCGCCTCTTGACGTAAAACGAATAAGGAGCGGAAGGTTATTTGCTCCACGAATTCGTGTAAATCCAAGAACTCCCCCATCGTTTGTAAGGTGCATTTTAGGTGCAATAATGCCAATATTGGGAATTAGAAAATATTTTTCCCATATTTTTACTCCATTATTATCCAATTTAGCAAAATACTTCTGTCTATCTCCTTCATACCAAATAGCAGATGATAGGAAAAAATCACCATTATTTAGCTCATATAATTGACAAGCCAAGTCATGATAAATACTCCCTTCATTTTTATCCCACAAAATATTCCCAAGAGCATCAGTTTTTACAATGTACATATCTGCATCCGTTTGTGGATGATAAGTATATCCAGAAAATAAAAAACCACCATCTATTGTTTGGTCAGCAAAACCAACAGAAGAGTGTCCTGCTTCACTGGTCGTATAGTTTTTATGCCATTGTTCATTACCCAAACTATCTAATTTTAAAACATATCCTTGAGTGAAATTAGAACTCACTTGTTCCCAACCCGAAATTAGATAACCTCCATCATTGGTATTAATAAGGTCGTAAGGAGCCTGACGGTTTTGGTCGCCATGTAATTTCTCCCATAAAATATTTCCTTCTATATCAAACTTGATAAGTGCTACTCCCAAATCTGTATTGCTTTCATTTTGGTATTTACCATACATAGCAAGAAAATGATGGGGATTTTTGGCATCTTTGACAAAAGATGTCCCTGATGCCATTGCTGAAATATTGCCTTCTGTTGTATCGTCTAAAATTTTTGTCCACAAAGTTTCTCCATTGAAATTCATCTTTTTGAGATAAATAGCACGGTAATTATTTAAGGAATTGAAAGTACCCGTCAACAAAAAATTATCTTCTAAAACTTCTAAGCCTACTGCATCTAAAGCAATTGAATCTTCAATTATAATTTTATTGAAATAATTGAATTCATCCTGCCCAAGTAAAAGTAAAGTATTGAATAATAAAAATATACAAATATATTTCATTTGATGTTTTATTTTTAAAAACCCCCTCTTAACAAATCTCAAACTTGTTAAAAGAGGGTTGTAAAAGAGATTACCTAACAATTACCAATTTCTGGACTTCAGATACTTTATCATTGAAATTTACTTGACAATAATAAATGCCTGTTGCTAAATCAACTATATCAAGAGAAGTAGTTTGTTCAGTAAGGTTGATAGATTGCATTATTTTTCCAGTTACATTGTAAACGGTAAAAATAATTTTTTCATTGGTGATTGAAGTATTTAGATTAATATCCAACTGATAGATACTAGGATTTGGATTCAAACTAAACACTATTGATTCATCAAAAGTAGGATTTGCTCTTTTGTTAGAAGAGGTAATAACAGCAGCAGAGGTATAAGTAAAATTTTCTCCAAAATAACTTGCCAAAATGCTGTGTGCTACAGATTGAATAGCCAAGTCGGTGGATTGTCCATAAGTTCGTATCATCTGCTCGTCAAACATAGAAAGTTGTGGATTGGCATTAATGAGTGCATTGAACATATCATGAAAGGCAACATTGTAGGGGGTATTTTGTGGAATGCGACCAAGAGCCGTTGTAGCACTGGTTTTATCACCCAAAGAAAAATAGGTGCCTACCAATAATCTGTCTGCCCATTCTGCTTGTTGTTGAGTGAGCAAATTGATAGCCCCTTGTTGGTTTCCCTGTTCCAATAATTGATTAAGATTTTGTGAGATAGTAACCCTATCATCAGGATTCTCTTCTACATTTGCACCAGCACAACAAGCTACTTCACTAATAAATCCGCAAGGTGTATTAATAACATTAGGACTAGTCAATGTTGGTTCTGAACAAGGGTCGTGGTCTATAGACAAATTTCCATTATTGGAATTGTATCTAAAAATATGATAGCCCGTAGATTCAGCATGCCAATTATTATTTAAAGCAAAAGGAGCTTCTTCAAAACCCTCACAATCTCCTTGATTATTGAGTGAGCTATTGCCTGCAATATACCAATCGACTTTTGGAGCACTGGTATAGCTATTGCATTCCAATAATACATTTGTATTTCCTCCTTGAAACTGTGTGCCTGCTCCAAATGCACCATCAAAACTATTGTCAGCAATGTGTACAAAATCACTTGTATTGGCGATTACCAAACCTTTGGTTTCATTGTTGGAAACAAGAGTTTCAAATGTATTATTGTCGATGATAGTAGGTCGATTATTGATACAGAAAGCACCATAAGTATCAACTGAATGAGTACCCATTGGGATATTGTTGAATTGGTTGCGTTTTATTGCAGGGCCAATACCTCCTACTGCCATTATTCCCTTTTCTGTATTATTAAATATATTATCGTATATAAGATTAAGGGAAACATTGCTAGTACTGGATAAATTAATTCCTGTATGTAAATCATTAAAAATATTATCTTGGCATAGAATGATAGAGTTTACATTTCCTATACCTTGGACAATAAGATTTGGGTCATTATTATAGAAAATATTGATGTTATCAATGAAAATTGGGTCCATAACATTGAATAGTTGTATTCCTCCATATTGGGGAAGGGTTTGAGAAACGATTATTGGAGCTTCTATACCAAAGTTATTTCCTTCTATAACGTGTTGTGTTTCTGCCGAAAAACCAAGGTCTATAATCCCTCCTAAAATACCTATACTTATACCTACCACATTGTCAATGAAATTTGCATCAACTGCCCGAATGATTCCATTTCCAGTTTGAATACCTATAGTTGCATCTCGTATAGTGCTTTCCCCTTCAATCACTACAATTCCATGATTACTGCTTCCTTGTGTTAAATAAGTTGTAGGGTGTTCGGCATTTACGTCACCTGCGGCTATGATTCCTCTCCAAAAATCTGCTGAACAGTAACTTCCTCTCAAAACTGCCCCATTTATAACTTCTAAGACACCTCCTTCTTCCACCAAAATTCCCGAATGTTCATCCATAAAGTGAATGGTCGCCCCATCAATTGTCAATACTCTACCTAATGGAACTATCATTTCTCCCAAAATATTTCTTTGATTTGTCCAAACTTCATCTGTAGTTAGTGTATAGGCAGTTTGCGTACCTATACTTTCACTACTGACAATAATTTCATCTACCACACTACAATTGTCTTCTGTTACTCTCACACTGTAAGTTCCTGCTTGTGTAACATCTATACTTGATTGAGTACTACCTGTATTCCAAAGATAGGTAAAATTGGGATTTTCTTCAGTTGATAAAGTCGTATTACCAGTATTGCAGTCTTCTACGGTAAGTTGAATATCAGCTGTTGCATCTCCAAAAAATACATTCACATTGTCCACAGTAGTACAGCCATTGGTCGTAACAGAAACTTGGTAGTTTCCTTCTTCTGTCACTTCAATAGTCGAGGTTGTAGCACCTGTTGACCATTGATAGCTCGTTTGTGGATTGACGGTCGCATCTAATATCGTTGAGGAAGCATCGCAAATAAATTGATTTGTACCTAAGTCGACTACAGGATAATCGTGGAAGGTTACATTGATTTCATCTATATCCATACAAACATCTGCATTTGTGACAGTTAAGGTGTAAGTTCCATCTTGTGTAACAACTATTGTTTCTGTTGTGTTTCCTGTTGACCACATATAAGTATAGTCATCACTGGTAATAAGAGCTTTAGCTATACTTGCTTGCAATAAAATATTGTCTCCCTCACAAGCATCTATATCAGAGCCCAAGTTTACCATAATACCATCTTCTAAATTAATCGTAACAAAGTCAGTGGCGATACAGCCTACGCTGTTCACAACACTAACTGTATATGTTCCTGGAGCATTGATAGAAATACTGGAAGTGATATCACCAGAAGACCAAATATAAGTATCTGTGTTGTCAATATCAATCAATTCAATAATAATAGGTGTTGCGTCCTCACAATAATCTACGGATTCTATGTCATTTTCAAAGCCTAAGTCAGCAGTTGGAAAATCGCTTGTTGTCACTACGATTGCATCAGAGAAAATACAATTTAAGTCGCTGACTGTCACGGAATAAGTGTCTGATGTAGAAACGAGAATGTTTTGAGTTGTCTCACCAGTTGACCATAAATAATTAGAGGAATTTCCTGCATCTAAAGTAGCGGATTCTCCTCCACACAATACCAATTCGTCTGCAAGGTTAGGTTCTTCAATGTTAACCGTTCCAACGTTTAAAAGGTTGGCAAGAACAATTTCAGTTGGAGTTGGGTCATTTTCCCCTTCTGCTACAGGAATGAAATTGTCTATCGCAGGGAATTCATTATTAAAAAATGTGGATCCCCATTCTATAATTCCATTATCATCAGGAAATGATAGATTACCTGTCCAAGTTGTTTCTAAACCTAAATAATAGCTTCCAACAAACTCAATATTTAATGTATAATCTCCACTACTATTTATTAAACAAAATCCATCTAATTCTATAGGCGGGTGAAGAGCTTCCCATGGGAATTTCTCTCCCGTAGTATCTTCATCTCCTACTCTATATCTGAGTAATTTAGATTCTCTGAACACTTCTAAATTATTTGAATTCCTAATTACAAAATCAAGGTTAATAAAGGCTCTATCATCAGAATCGTCTGCTATTCCAACTATACCTGTATGGATTTCACTAAGACAAATTTTTCCAACAGGATTTCCATTGTAGTTTTCATTATATTCGATACTAGGAACAAATAATATATTTGCTATTCTGTCTGTAATATTACCATTATAGGTAACTCCACTATTGTCTTGGATTGCTGGGCAATTTTGGGCATGGATATTAAGAGGAAATAATTGAAGTAAAATAACCAAACATAGGGGGGGGGATAATATATAAAATGTCTTCAAAAAAGAAAAGTGGACTTGTTTCATTGTAAGAAAAATTTTGAAATTAGAAAAAATAAATATTTAAACCAATTGCCGTATTGCATTTATTTATAATCAATTAGCTTATTTCTTCCAAATCTCGACCATTCTAACTATAATCCAAAGGACAGAAAACCAAGAAGTTGACAAGGTTTTTTAAGTAATTCAGTGCTTATACAAACAATCAAACACTTCAATTCACTGACTAACAGTTTTTTACAAAAAAAAATCATTAGATAAAGAATTGATACAGAGATACAGTAAAGGAAATAACAGTACATCCAAACAACTGATTATAAAACACATTTCCGATTCCCACCATCATTTTATTTCCCATTGGCTCATTTTCCCTCAATTCTCCGTACTTTTGCAGCCGTTTTTTAAATACCCAAAACACGTAGAGACGTTTTAGTAAAACGTCTCTACAAATACACAAATTAAACCAACTTGCGTTTACAAAGCATTGAATTAAAGGGCTTCAAGAGTTTTGCGGAGCGAACAGTGATTCACTTCAACCAAAACATGACGGGCATCATCGGCCCGAACGGCTGTGGTAAATCCAATATCGTAGATGCCATCCGATGGGTATTGGGAGAACAAAAAAGCAGCAGTCTTCGCCTCAAAAAGATGGACAACCTCATCTTCAATGGCACTCAAAAACGCAAACCCGCAGGGCGAGCAGAAGTTTCGCTGACCTTCGAAAACACCAAAAACCTGCTCCCCACCGAATTTACCACTGTGGTAGTTACCCGAATTTTGTACCGAGAAGGAAGCAGTGAATACCGCATCAACAACGTTCCCTGCCGCCTCAAAGACATCTCCAACCTATTTCTCGACACGGGAATTGGCAGCGATTCCTACGCCATCATCGAGCTGTCCATGATTGGCGACATCCTCAAAGACAAAGAACATTCTCGCCGCCGACTGTTTGAGCAAGCCGCAGGAATCTCCAAATACAAAATCCGCAAGAAAGAAACCCTCAGCAAATTGGAGGCAACAGATGGAGATTTGGAGCGAGTCGAAGACCTTTTGTTTGAGATTGAAGGGAACCTCAAAACCCTTGCAAGACAGGCAAAGCGAGCAAAAAAACATGAGAAACTAAAGGAAGAATTTCGGGAACTGAGTGTAGAATTGGCACTGTACCAAATTGCAGACCACAAGCACAGTTTTTCGGAATTGCAGCAAGAACAAAAACGAGAAGAAGACAAAAAGACCCAACTTCAAACCCAAATTCGGCAATTGGAAGCCACCATTTCTGAAAAAAAAGAAGCCGTACTTGCCAACGAACAGCAATTGGCAGAATTTCAGAAAGCCCTCAACAACCATGTCAAGTACCTTCAAGACCAAGAAAATCAAAAGAAACTGCTCTTGCAAAACCTGCAATTTCTGCGAGAAAAAAACACCACCCTCCAACGACAAATCACCACTGCCTCCCAACTAAGCGAAAGTCTGCAAAGCGAAATCAAGACGCTTCAAGAAAAGGCCGAAATCGAAAAAAACAGCCTCGACCACATCCAAAAACAACTGCAAGGCTTCAAAACCGCAGTCGAAACGGTCAGAATTCAACACCAAGAAGCGACTGCCAATCGAAATGTATTGCAGCGAAATTACCGAGACTTAGAAAAGTCCGTTTTTGAAGTAGAGAAAAAAATGGCGGTTCAGCAAAACCAACAAGAAAGTTTGCAGCGAGAAATCCAATCCAATCGCCTTCGTTTTGAATCCCAACAAAGTGAGTTGGCCGCTTTTAAGGAAAATTGGGAGAAAGCCAAAGCAGAAAAAAAAGCGGCAATAGAAGCGCTTCAGCAAAACAAATCAGAAGACACCGACCTGCAAAGCCAACTGAATCAGCTCCAAAAAAACACTGACCAACTTCAACGAGAGCGCAACCAACTCAACCGTCAACTCGACTCCAAACGCAATGAATACAAGCTCACCAAAAGCCTTGTCGACAGTTTAGAGGGCTTTCCCGATTCGGTCAAATTCTTGAAAACCCACAAAAAATGGAGCGTTGAAGCTCCTCTCCTACTCGACATTCTCAACTGTGAGGACGACTACAAAGTAGCTTTGGAAAACTACCTTGCGCCACATCTCAACAGCTATATTTTGGAGGATGTACAAACCGCCATGCAAGCGATTGACCTATTGCAGCAAGCGCAGAAAGGGAAGGCAAGTTTCTTTATTTTGAGTGATTTTTTGGAGGAAGCAGAAAGCGGGAAACAAGAAGCAAGACAAAAAACTCAAGAATTGAAATTGGAAAATGCAATTTTAGCAACAAGTATCTTAAAAGTAGAAGAAAAATACAAACTCTTACTACATCATCTACTTCAAAATGTATATATCATTCCCAATTCCTCGTCCTTGCCCCCTGTCTTCTCACTCCTGACACCTGACCTCTCACTTCTCACAAAAAACGGTCAAATCGTTCGCCAAAAAGCCAGCATCAGTGGCGGTTCGGTCGGAGCGTATGAAGGTAAAAGGATTGGTCGGCGACAACAATTACAGCAATTGCAAAAAAGCATCAAGGAAATTGAAGAAAAGCAAAAATCGCTGCAAACTGTCATTCAAACGCAGCAAAATGAATTTCACCAAATCCGCAAAAAACTAAACAACAAGCGGCAACTGCAACAACACCAACAAACGACAATCAACAAACTCGATAACAAATTGGTCGGTTTTCGGCTAAAGGTAGAAAATACCGAAAAATTCATCGGAGAAAGCAGCAACCGCACCGAAACCCTAAAAAATCGCATTGAAGCCATCGGCAAAGAAATCACAACTTTGCAGCAAAGCTTAGAGGAAAAGAAAGCCGAACTTCAATTGCAGCAGGAAAGGCTGGAGACAAGCGAAACTCATTTTCGAGAAATTGAAGCCGAAATGCAAACGGCAAATCAACAGTTCAACCAACAAAATATCGAATTTCACAAACAAGAAAATCGCCTCAACAGCATTCGCCAAAACCTGCAATTCAAGCGCAAACAGTTTCAAGACACCCAAAGACAACTGGAACAGAATCAAACCGTTTTGAAAAAAGGCGATGGCGAAAGTCTAGAAATTGAAGCCCAATTGAAGGTCATTGAAGGAGGTTTGGGCGCATTGTACGACAAAAAAACGATCTTAGAAAAAGAGGTCAGCGAATCCGAAACGGTCTATTACAAACTGCGAGGGCAAGTAAACGAAATCGAGGAGGAAATTCGCACTTTGAACCGCAATCGAAACTTGGTGGAAGAACTACTGACCAACATCAAGGACCGAATCAACCAACTGAAAATTCAGCTTTTATCGCTTAAAGAACGCCTCTCTTTTGCCTTCAAAATTGACCTTGACGACCTCCTCGACCAATCTCCTTCGGGTGAATACGAACAAGCAGATTTGACCGCAAAAGTCGCCAAACTGCAATCTCAATTGGAGCGTTTTGGAGAGGTCAATCCATTGGCAGTGACAGCTTACAATGAAATGAAAGAACGCTACGATTTCATCATCGAACAGAGGGCGGACTTATTGACTGCCAAAGAGTCGCTGATGAAAACCATCCAAGAAATTGAAGGAAAAGCCACTGAAAAATTTATGGAGGCTTTTGACCAAATACGAGAGAATTTTGTAGAAGTTTTTCGCACCTTGTTTACACCCGATGATCAATGCGACCTCATCCTTCAAGACCCCAACGACCCGCTTGAATCTCGCATAGACATCACTGCCAAACCCAAAGGCAAGCGACCTCAAAGCATCGATCAGCTTTCGGGAGGCGAAAAATCCCTCACGGCTTTGGCACTCATTTTTGCACTTTACCTATTGAAGCCTGCCCCTTTTTGTGTCTTAGACGAAGTAGATGCCCCTTTGGATGACAATAACTTAGGTAAGTATTCGGACTTGATCAAGCGATTTTCGGAACAGTCGCAGTTCATCATTGTCACACACCGAAAAGTAACAATGGCAGCAGTAGAAGTAGCATATGGGATTACGATGCAGCAGCGAGGCATTTCGATGGTTGTACCATTTAATTTTAGTGAATGGGAGGCTGCTAAGAATTGAAGGTAGCGTGGTTTTTGATATTTATAATAACTTTTACACCCCATAAAATTCAATAGGATTTCTGTATCTTTGGAATATGAGAGGATTACCAACAGGACGACAAAATTTTAAAGCCATCATTGAAGAGGATTTGATGTATGTGGATAAAACCCGTCAAATCTATGAATTGATTTCAAAGGGAAATCTTTACTTCCTATCTCGCCCCCGTCGGTTTGGTAAATCGCTTTTGGTTTCTACTTTTCAGCACATTTTTGAAGGTCAGAAAGAATTATTCAATGACTTATATATTGGGCAAGAGACGGAGTATGATTGGTCATCCTATCCAGTTTTGAAGTTCAACTTTGCTTCTTATGGCTATCAGGTAGAAAATCTTGAAGAACATCTTAGCTATGAGATAGAAGAACATGCTAAGAAACATTCTATTGAAGTTCCTACGGTGTCTCTTTCTGCAAAATTAAAATCTTTGGTAGAACAAATCGCTCAAAAGGGAAAACCTGTTGTAATTTTGATTGATGAATACGATAAGCCTATTGTTGATTTTCTGACCGAAATTGTAAAAGCCAAAAAAAATCAAGGGGTATTAAGAGATTTTTTTAGCCCTTTGAAGGATTTGGAAGCAGACAATTACCTTCGTTTTCTTTTTGTGACAGGCGTTTCCAAATTTAGTAAAGTAAGTTTATTTTCCGACTTAAATAATTTGACGGATTTATCTATTTCTCCTGTTGCTCATGATTTGTTGGGTATAACAGAAAGCGAACTCCTTCAATATTTTCCTCTCTATATCCAACAAGCAGCTCAAGAATTTCAAATGTCGGAAGAAGAACTATTGAAGGGTGTCAAGCTTTGGTATGATGGCTATTCTTTTGAAGGAAAAACGCATTTATACAATCCCTATTCTCTCCTCAATTTTTTTGAACAAAATCGCTTTCGCAACTTTTGGTTTGCTACTGGAACGCCTACTTTTTTGGTCAAAAGCATTCGGAACAATAGTATCAAGCCGATGGAGTTGGAGAGCAAAGAAGTTCCTGAGAGCTTCTTTGATAAGTTTGCTCTTGAAAACTTGGACATTGTAGGTTTGCTGTTTCAAACAGGATATTTGACCATCAAAAAGACGAAGCGGAAACATTACGACACGAGTTATTTTTTGGGCTACCCGAATATTGAAGTTCACAAATCTTTGGTTCACAATCTACTTGAAGCTTTTACTTATCAACCAAGTTCGGTAGTCGGTGTGGCTTTATTGAAGATGCAAGGCGCATTGGAGGAAGCAAAAATGGACGTGTTTGTAGATCAACTCAAAGTATTGTTGTCGGATATTTCTTACCATTTATTGCCAAAGAATAGAAAAAACCCATCACAAACGAATCAACAAAAAGTCTTTGAAGTTTGGGAAGGATACTTTCAAACCATTATTTATTTGGTGACCGCCTTCATGGGTTTGTATGTGCAAACTGAAATCACCAAACACAAGGGGAGATTGGATTTACTGGCAGAAACAGATGATTTTCTATACATCATGGAGTTCAAATTGGACGAGCCTGCTGACGATGCTATCCAACAAATCAAAGACCGAAAGTATAATGCTGCCTATAAAAATTCTCCCAAAACCATCTATCTGGTAGGTATTGGCTTTTCTAAGGAAGAACGGAATGTGGAGACTTGGCAGATGGAAGAATGGAAAAAAGTAGGAATGTAGATATAAGTAGTGTTTTTTTATGTTAAAAAAACACACAATTCATGTCTTAAAACAGTAATTTTGGTCTATATGTGAAAGCACAAACACCCAAATCTTAGGAAAACTTAAATTCAAAATACAAATTCAATCTCAAAAAAATTGTTTCTCGAATTTGTATTTGAAGCTTGATTTTAAACTTTTCCAATTGATAGGGCGTTTGTGCTTTATTTATTTTATCATTTCCCAAAACATCGTAAATCATGCGAATTATTTTTTTATTAATGGTAGCCTTGATAGGCTTTGCAGCTTGTACCAATTCATCGGAACAAGCCAACAACGACACAAAAGCACCTGACACAGAAACCAAAACAGATGGTACTCCTGAAGCTCGAAGTGTAAGCGATACCAAAGATGCTATCCAACAATTGGAATTGGGCGACAAACTGCCTATGGCAGATGTGGCTATGATGGACATTTCGGGTGAAAAAACAGCTCCCAAAGATGCTGCAATGGAAAACGGCCTTTTGGTTACATTTTCTTGCAATACATGCCCTTATGTAGTTGCTTGGGCAGACAGATATGTATCGGCGGCAAACCATGCGTTGAGCAAAAAAGTGGGCGTTTATACTGTTAACTCCAACGAAGCAAAAAGAGACGATGACGATTCTTATGATGCTATGAAATCGTATGCAGACGAGAACGGTTACAAATTTTCGTATGTAGTAGATGAAAATTCTGCTTTCGCCAATGCTTGTGGTGCGACCAAAACACCTGACGTATTCTTGTTCAACAAAAACATGGAATTGGTCTATAAAGGTGCGATTGACGACAGCCCAAAAGATGCTTCCAGTGTTGAAGTTCCTTACCTCAAAAATGCGGTTGACAACATGATTGAAGGCAAACCGATTGACCCTGGAACGACCAAATCTATTGGCTGTAGCATTAAACGTATCAAGGCTTAGTGAGTAGAGACTGTTTATCAGTTTACTGAAAAGTAAAAGGCTCAATTGTTTGGATAAAACAATTGAGCCTTTTTATTTTAAGTTTTTACTGACCAATCGGCATATCACTGCTGCTTCAATACATCAACATTTTCTGTGTAATCACTTCATTGTCTGTCTTCAACTGAACGAAATACATCCCTTGTCGAAGAGTACTTGCATTGAAGTGAAGGCGGTAAGCCTCTCCTGCTCGAGCGTCTTGGCTGAATAAGTTTTTGATTTCTTGTCCATTTACATCATAAACCGTTACTTCTACAAAAGTATCCGCAATGCTTAGAAATTCGATGTTGGTAGAGTAAGTAAAAGGATTGGGAAATACCACTACATTGGTCATATCTTCTACGACTGCCTTGTTTCTGCCTCTTGTTCTGGCAAATCCACTATCACGGTGAACATAAGCCAAGCCCGTAGTAAACAAATTGGGGCTGCTGCTATCCGTCACTTCAATACTATATGGACCACCTGCCAAATTCGTCATAGTAAAACAGCCTGTTTCATCCAGTTCGGTAACGATTTCATCGTTGGATGTTTCGATTAGGTAAGGCTGAGTCCCGCCTTCAATGCAGAATGTCACCGCCCCATCGTTTTTGTTCACACCCGTCTCAGGCGTTATTTCGACCTCATATACATCCAATAAGCCTCCTTCATTGCCATTCACTTCAGGCTTCGGATCGTTGGTAAAAGTACCCATCTTGCCGTCCTGATCCATTGCTATTACTTTCCAATAGCTTTCGCCTGAATAGACTATTTCCAAAATTCCCTGTGCTGTTTCGTTCCAAAATACACCTCCATTCGTCTCCCACTGATAGGTGTAAGGACCTCTACCTCCACTAAATTTCAAATCTACAGTCGCTTTCGCAAATCGCCTAATTGTAGTACTTGGAGGAGTGATTGACAAGACCTCAGTGGAAAGGCTCACACAAGTTTTGAGGGTGAAAGCCAAATCTGAATACACTTCAAAGTGTTCATTTATAATACACTCATCTGTTCCATCAACCCATTCGTTGTTGCATTGATTGAAGATTTGGTCTAAAAAAGCCGCAGGTTCCATTTGTGGATTGTTGGGTGAAGATTGTACCCAATACCAGTTTCCACATTCGTTTCTCATAATCGGAAAAACAGATATCCAATACTTTCCAGAGTGAACCAAAGGGGGATTGTCAAAAACCAATTCAAAGTTAGGACTATTGGTATTGATAATACTCGGTACTTCTTCTCTCCAAATCAAATCACCAGGGAATCCATTGTCATCCGCATAGATTTCGGCAACCAAAGCTTCTACAATGGATACTCCACAGAACTCGCCTTCAAAATTGAGGAAAGAGAAAACACCATTGACATCTACTCCATCTATGACCCAATTTGTACCCTGTGGTACTTCAAAATCATCAGCCCCTTTGAAGGCTTTTCCTTGTGCAAACAATACAAACTGTTGAGAAGGTAAAAAGGCTTTTCCGTCAAAAGGTGTAGGAAAAGCAGGAGCTTGTTGTCTTAGGTTCTCATAAATACATTGAGCAGACATGTTGACGCTACTGCAAAGCATCAAACAACAAATACTTAGGGAAAGAATGGCTCTTTTCATCGGTTTTAAATATTTAAGGATTGGTAAAATGAAAGTAAAAGGCGGGATTAAATTACAATTCTGTGACAAATTTACTACAAAACGAATCTTTTTTTAACTTTTTTCGTAGTCCATCAAAAAACTTGAATATGAATCATAGATAAACAGGCTATAAAAAATTGATAATCTAATGAATACAAGCCATTTTTTGTATAAATCATAGGTAAAACAAAATCCACTGTCTTTGATTGAAGAATCGTTTTATTTGTTTATTTGTCCTCTCTTCAATGCATCTAAAGTTGAAGACGGAATATCTTTGATTTCCAAAATCATGAACCCATCTAGTACATCTGAAAAATTGGGATCGACATTGAAGCTGATGAAACGGGCATTTTGTTTGACATACTGCTTCAATAGTACAGGAATTTTGAAGTGATTGGGTTCGATGTCCTCAATAAAACTATCTAGGTTATTTAGTTCACCATTGAAGTTTCGCATCAAAGCTTTTACATCTATCTCTTTGGTTTTTATCTTAAAAGGCTTTCGAGGCTTTAAGTATTTTGCCAATTTTTTGTTGAAATAAAATTTCTTAATAAATGCTACAATTAGGCTTTTAGAAAGCTGTGAGTAATACTTACTGATGCTAACAGGACCATAAATATATTTGAAGTGAGGATTTTGGAGGAGAAAATGGACAATGCCTTGCCAGAGTAAAAATAGAGGTAATCGCTTCTTCTGATACTCAATTAACACATAAGAGCGCCCTAACTCCATAGACTCCTGCATAATGGGGTAAAATCCTTTTTTGATTTTGAAAAGGCTGTGAATATAAAAACCTTCTATTCCCATTTTCGGAAAAATTTGATTGCCTTCACCAATTCGATATCCGCCCACGATTTGTTTGTTTTCGTTGTCCCAAATAATGAGTTGTTTGTAGTACAAATCGTATTCATCTAAGTCACGTTTGTTGCCTGTTCCCTCTCCTACCGCCCGAAAAGTAATTTCTCGCAACCTTCCTATTTCTTGCAGCACATTCGGAATATCTCTAGCATTGGCAATCAACACTTCATACTCACCTCGTTTTACCAACAGGTCTTTTGCCCTGATATTATTGATGTCTTGTTCTATCAACTCTGCTGCAATCGGCGGTGCAATTTCTGCTTTTGGGCTTTCAGGGTCTAAAGGATTAAGGTATAACTGATTTACCTCCAATGAAGACCTCAAGGCAATGATTTTGGAGCGTATAAATTGCCGAAAATGCCGCCCTTTCGCAAACTTTGCTTGCTCATTTACCTGAATGCACTTGCCAATCCTCAACGAAATAGAAATTGGGGGGCTCTCCTTTTGACTTGCATTTTTCAATCTTATGTGAATGGGAACTATCCCTAATTTCGCCTCCCAAATGATTTTGGTAAACCGTTTACTCTGTTGGTATTTTTTGGGTGATTTCCACTTTTGGGACAGCAGATCGTTCACAATCACAAAAGCCGTTGTTTGTTCCTTTAGGGTAGAAAACAATGCTGCTAAGTCTTTCACCTTACTTTTTGCAAGCGAAACAACTTTTACTTCTCCTTCAAAATCGCTCAATAGTCGGTGCATAACCAACACCTCCAAGTTATCGGACAAGGCATTGACAATCGCAATGAAAGATACATTGTCCGGCAAATGTTTGCGTTCAAAGTCTTTTACTTCTAAGTTAATCTGTTGAGCTATTTGCGAAGCTACAATGTGTGTAGGTAGTTGTTTGATAGCAGTAGTGTTTTGAGAATGAACTGTCGTAATCTGCGACAAAATAACGAATTGATAGGCACTTTTTCACCTCGGCAGTTCGTTTATTTTGCTACAAATGGACAATTGTGTTTTCACTACTCTCCACAAAATAAACTATATTTGTTTTTTTGAAAAAATCCCAATAACATATACGTATGAACCAGCTGATCAAATTTCTATTCCCGCTAATTACGGTTTTTGCCATCCTCACAGCCTGCAATAAAGATAACAACTCCTCTCAAAGTAGCGAAAAAGCGAATGTCAATCTAAAATCTGCATCTGGCGGCGCTTATTATGGCGGTATTTTTAGAATGAACGAAGAAGAATACTTGAGAAGTTTGTACCCGTTGAATATTGGTGAAGTTGTAGGACATCGAATTACCAACCAAATTTATGAAGGTTTGGTTATGCTTGATCAAGAAACGTTGAGAATTCAGCCTGCAATTGCAGAAAGTTGGGAAGTCAATGAGGATGCAACTCAATATACTTTTACAATTCGCAAAGGAGTAAAATTTCACGATGATGAATGTTTTGAAGGCGGAAAAGGAACAGAAGTCACAGCAAAGGAGGTGAAGTATTGTTTAGATAGGTTGTGTAGTTATGCGACTGACAATAAGGGATATGACTTTGTGAAAGAACGGATTGTAGGAGCAGAAGCACACCATGAAGCAACTAAAAACGGACAGAATCCTGAAGGTGGCGTTGAAGGGGTGAAGGTGATAGACGATTACACGATACAAATCAACCTTCAAAAACCTTTCAGTAGTTTTCTACATATTTTGGCGATGCCTTTCGGCTATGTTTTCCCAAAAGAAGCGATTGATAAGTATGGGTTGGAAATGAGAAACAAAACGGTAGGAACAGGGCCTTTTTACCTCAAACGCATTGCAGAAGATGAAGCCGTTCTTTTGCTAAAAAATCCGAATTATTGGGGTAAAGACGCAAATGGAAACCAATTGCCTTACCTGGATGGCATCCGTTTTTCGTTTATCAAAGACCAAATGTCTGCTTTATTGGAGTTCAAAAAAGGAAATGTGGACATGATTTACCGCCTACCTTTGCAGTTGACGGATGAGATTGTGAACAGAGATGGAAAACTGCAAGGAGAATACACTCAATTTCAAATGCAGGAAAAACCTGCTATGAGTGTGCAGTATTACGGATTTTTGAATACAGGCGATATGTTCAAAAATAAACTGGTGCGCCAAGCATTTTGTTATGCAATCGATCGTCAAAAGATTGTGGATTTTACATTGAAGGGGGCAGGCGTTGCTGGGAGTTATGGAGTTGTCCCACCTTCTTTTTCCAATTATGATGCTACCAAAATAAAAGGATATGACTACAACCCTGATAAAGCACGCCGATTGTTGGGTGAGGCTGGATATGAGAATGGGAAAGGCTTTCCGAAGGTAACACTGCAAATCAACAGCGGCGGTACTCGCAACGAACAAGTGGCAGAAGCGATTCAAAAAATGATTTCGGAAACGCTGAATATTGATATTGATATCGTAAAAATGCCTTTTGCTCAACACTTGGAGAATACCGAAGCGGGAAAGTTCAACCTTTGGAGGGCAGGTTGGATTGCGGATTATCCCGACCCCGAAAACTTCCTGAATCTATTGTGGGGTGCACGTCTTCCCGAAGATCCAAGTCAAGGGACTCAGTACCTCAATACCTTCCGCTATCGCAGCGAAACTTTTGACAAATATTTTGAAGAAGCTTTGAGAACCGTAGATGAAGACAAACGTATGGAACTCTATCAGAAAGCCGATCAAACGGCTGTAAATGATGCGCCTTTGCTGCCAATTTATTACGACAAAGACCGTCGTTTGCTGCAATCGTATGTTCGGGCTTTTCCACAAAATGCGATGGAATACCGCAATTTGAGAGCAACTTATTTTGTGCCTGATAGTGAGAAAGTGGCAGTGAAGTGATTGTTTTGAAAACTCAAATTCAAATTCAATGGTTTTGGTATTATTCAAATAAATAAGAAATTGATTGTTTTGAATTAATTAAAAATCATACGTGATAAAAAAACACATTACTCCAGAACAAGCTTTATCCAAACTCCAACGCTATTGTGCCTATCGAGAACGTTGTCGACAAGAAATACGTCAAAAACTAAGTTCTTTGGGGTATTGGGGAGAACGTGCTGATGAGATTATGAATCAGCTGGAAGACGAACGTTTTTGGGATGAAGTGCGATTTGCACATGTTTTTGCTTCTGATAAGTTCCGATTGAAGCGGTGGGGACGCATCAAAATACGGCAGGGATTGCAGCAAAAACAAGTACCTAAATCATTTATTGAAACGGCACTAAAGGAAGAAATTAAGGACGAAGATTATTGGCAAACGCTTTTGTATTTAGCAGAGAAGAAAAAAGAAACTTTGGGGCATATTTCTCAGCCGTTGGAGTTGAAGCAGAAGTTAATGCGTTTTTTACTGCAAAAAGGGTATGAGTCTAATTTGATTTGGAAAGTACTTGAAGTAGTGATAGACAAGAAAGAATAGAGAAAAATTTTAGGAATTTGAATTTCCTTCCAATCTTTTGGTTAGTGAGCAGATAGTAACCTTGCCATCGTTGTAGTACTGAACTCGGTCCATGATTCGGTGCATCAACACCAATCCAAGTCCGCCTTTTTTTCGGCCACGTATATTGTCTTGAATATCACGCCTTGAAATATCGCTTTGATTGGGACAATTATAATCCCCTACATCGTAAATGTTTACCTGTATGGTATCCGTTTCAATCTTCAATTCTACCTTCAATCTTCGGCGTTGATCACATTCATTCCCATGAATAATGGCATTAGCACATGCTTCATCTACTGCCAAAACGACCTTGTTTTGGTCGGTTATGGACAAATTAGTACCATCCAATTGTTTTGCCAAAAAAGAACGAATATGACAGAGATTATCTGTACAACAAGGTGTCGAATAATTTATTCTCATTAAAATGCCTGCTTTGCATCGTTTTCGTCGCTTGCAATATGGAAGATGTTATGGAGACCCAGTAGTTCAAAAATAGAATACACTGGCTTTTTCATATTGCAAAAAACGAAAGCGCCTTGATTTTTTTGAAAATCTTCAATGTAGGAAATAAAAACCCCCAAACCCGCTGATGAAATGTACTCCAACCGTTTGCAATCTACAACGATTTTATAGCGTTCATTTTCAAAGGCTTTTTTAATGGCCTCATCCATTTCTATCGCCGAACTTGCGTCCAAATCACCCGCTATAGATAGTCTTAAAATCTCCTCTTGATAAAATTCATTTATCTCCATAAACCTAACCTCCTATGTGTATATGTTAAAAAAGTAAAAAAAGTTCCAAAAAAAGTGCAATTTCTTAAAAAAAAAATCGTTTTTTCCAATTTTCTATCAAAAAAATACTATTAAAAATTGTTAAAACGATAAATGGCTGCAGTTCGTATCATTTTGAGTTGTTCAACAATATAGCAATAAAACAATCAGCGAAGCCAAACCATCTGACAATAAATCAATCCAAATTTTTCACCTTCAACACCAAAACAGCTGTATCATCTTTGTGTAATCCGCTATCGGTAAACCCTTTGAAATCATTCAAAATGGCATTTTTTATCGCCTCTGCACTTCTTTGGTTGTGAACTTCCACGCATTTTTTGAGGCGTTGATATCCATATTGTTCATTTTCATCAGAACTCCGCCCTTCTACCAAGCCATCGGTATACAAAACAATCACATCTCCTTCATTCAAAACACGTTCTTTCACCTCAATGAAGTTTCGATAGCTGTCGTTGCGGATGATTCCCAAGCCCATCCCTTCGCCGGCCAAATAATCAACAGATTGTGTGTTGAAGTCGAAATACAGCATTGGGCAATGTCCTGCTCGACTGTATTGAAACTTTCGCTCCGAAAAATTCAACATAATGTAAAAAAGGGTGATAAAACGTTTTTTCTCCAAACAATTGGAAATCGCTCGGTTTGCCATCGTCAAAAAATGATTCGGCGTGATGGATATTTGTATCAAAGACTGAAAGATACCCTTCATTTGTGCCATGTGAAAAGCAGCCGAAGTTCCCTTACCCGACACATCTCCAATCACAATCGCCAACTGGTCTTTTTTGCGTTGATTGAAGTCGTAATAATCGCCTCCCACCTCCTTTGCAGATTCGTGAAAAACCGCTATTTCAAAATAATCACTTTCAGGAAAATTTTGAGGCATTAAGTCCGCTTGTACTTTTTGGGCTATCTGCAATTCCTCTTTATACCGAGCCGATTCAATCGTTTCTTGAAGCAATTGAATATTTTCAAATGCCAATTTGGATTGGTCTATATAACCCCGAACCATGTTAATCATATATTCATCAAACCCCTCGGGAAAGGGCTTGACCAAAGAAATCGTTGCCAATAATTGTTCATTCTTATCGAAAATGGGAAAAATAATCAGCGATTGAAACAAAGATTGTTTGTCTGTAAACACCTTTGCTTTGATAAGGTCGGGAAAATAATAATAGGGTTTTTCATCACTTTTTGCCTGCAATAAGTCGTGAAACCCAATTTTAGCATTGATGAGTTCGATTTGTTCTTGATAAATATTAGAAGTGTGTACGGTCTGCGGAACCGTTTCGTATTGCAGCATCAACCATCCTGCATTGCTCTGTGTATTTTTATAACAAATATTGAAAAGGCGTTCAAAAATTTGTTCCTCACTTTCCCTGTTTTGCAGGGCTTGACTCATTTCCTGATAGCTGCGAATCTCTGTATTTTGCTCTTCAATAACCGATGAAATGGGCAGATTGAATACCAATGCAAACATGGACAACAGCCCATAAGCAGTTGCGCTTCCACTCAACAATAGTAAGAAAGGATTGCAGTAAAAAGGGCTGATCAGACCATCTGCAATACTGCCCATTCCTATCATCTTTTGAATCACTGCAAGCGAGATAAGATTGATTGTCAGCAAGAAAAAAACCGACAACCATTTTACCCGCATCTTCAAATCTGCAATCCACTTGATGCGAAATAACAAAGGGAAAAAGACCAAAAAGCCTGCAATGACCATCACCTTCCATACGATTTCGGGTAAGTGTAGGTGTTCTATCATGGCAATGGCAGAAAGCATTAAAATGATGATGAACAAGCCCCACTGACGTATCACCATATTGTCTTTTCGATGAAAAATCAACTTGCGGTAAAGCATAATACTCACCAAAAAATAAACAAACGTAGCTCCAATAACTACCAAATCTATGACTTGGCTGCTTTTAGTGTTTTCCAACTCAAAGACTCCAAAGTATAGCAACAGGGGTTCAGAAATAATTAAGCCCAAAGAAACCATGCCCACTATGATGATACGCGTGAAAAGTCTTTCGACATTAAAGATGGTGGCATATCTATAATATTCGTTCATCGAAAGAAAATGAGTCAGAATAGATATGCCAAATAAACCTCCCAAAGTCAATGGGTTAACAAACCATAGATGTTCCTGAACCGACACCCCCACAAGGGTCAGCAGAAAACATATAATGCTAATAAACAAATAGATTTTATAGCGTTTGGCTATCATTTTGTAATTTTGACTTATGGGTAGAAAACGAAAGATAGTTAAAGAACTCGAAATAACCAAGATAGCCGCCGAAGGAAAGGGAATGGCTAGACGAGAGGGCAAAGTGATTTTTGTCGAAAACGCTGTCCCTGGCGATATTGCGGACGTGAGAATCACCAAGAACCGCAAGGATTTTGCGATTGGGAAGGTCTTTGATTTGAAAAAAGCATCGGAAGATAGAATCGAACCTTTTTGTGAATATTTTGGTATTTGTGGGGGTTGTAAATGGCAACATTTGTCTTATGAACAGCAAGCAGCCTATAAACAAGAAATCGTTGAAGAAGCATTGCAGCGAATCGGAAAATTGGAATTTCCGCCTTTGCTTCCAATTTTGCAGGCTGAAAAAACACAGTATTACCGCAATAAAATGGAATTTACCTTCTCCAACAAGCGTTGGCTGAGTTTGGAGGAAGTGAATAGCGATACAAAGATTGACAATAGAAATGCCGTTGGTTTGCATGTTCCAGGCGTGTTTGACAAAGTAGTGGACATCGAACACTGCTACCTGCAAGATGAACCGTCCAATGAAATCCGCAACGAAATCAGGAAATATGCCGAAGAACACAATGTCACCTACTACGATCTTCGAGAGCACAAGGGGCTTCTCCGCAATTTGATTATCCGCACTTCAACTTTGAATGAGTTGATGGTGATTTTGAGCGTTGCCGAGCCCAATCAAGAAGTCATAGACGCTTTGATGAAGCACCTATTGGGTTGTTTTCCGCAAATCACCTCCTTGCATTATGTGGTCAATCAAAAGAAGAACGATACGCTCTACGACCAAGACATCATCACCTATCATGGTCGAGGCTATATTTTTGAAGCTTTTGAAGATTTGAAGTACAAAATCAGTCCCAAGTCTTTCTTCCAAACCAATTCTTATCAAGGAGTTCGCTTATACCAAATCGTGCGGGATTTTGCAGATTTGAAGGGAGACGAATTGGTCTATGACCTTTATACAGGGACAGGAAGTATTGCGTTGTTTTTGGCGAAGAATTGCAGAAAAGTGGTTGGGATTGAAACCGTTGAAGAAGCTATTGTGGATGCCAAATTCAATGCAGAATTGAACGAAATGGACAATACGGCTTTTTATGCGGGTGATGTGAAGGAAATGTTGGGCGGGGATTTTGTGGCGGAAAATGGTATGCCTGATGTGTTGGTGACTGACCCGCCAAGGGCTGGTATGCACCGAGATGTGGTAGAACGAATTTTGGAAATGACTCCCACCAAAATCGTCTATGTGAGCTGCAACCCTGTCACACAAGCGCGTGACCTTCAAATACTATCGGAATCTTATGTGATTGAGAAAGTTCAACCAGTGGATATGTTTCCGCATACGTATCATATAGAGAATGTGGTGCTGTTGGTGAAAAAATAAATTACTTTCACTTTCCTCCAATCAATACAAAACCCGCCCAATCCTGCGGGCTTTTGCGGGGATTTTGTATTAGCTTCAGCTTTGCTTTTCGCAAGGCAGAAGCATATTCTTTTTCCTCCAATACCTCCTCGAACAAACTGACTACCAGCTCACTGCTACTCTTGTCGGGAATGTCAAACTGTGTGAAAATGATGTTTCGTGCGCCTGCATATAGGAATGCTCGATTGATTGCCATCATCCCTTCGCCTTTCTGCAATGTGCCGATTCCACTACTGCAACTGCTCAACACCAACAAGTCGGTATTCATCTTTAAATGATAGGTTTCCGCAACGCTTAAAACATAGTCGCTTTGCAGAGAGTTGGCCTTGCGATTGTCGACAGTTTCAATAGAATCCATTTCTTTTTTTTCCTTCAATGATGGTGCTTCTTTTTCCACTTTTGCCAAGTAAATGCCCGATAGGTGTTCGCTTTGTTCATTGACCAAACCATGGGTGGCAATCAGTAAAAATTTGCTTTGTACTCCGTATTCCTGCAAATTTTGTTTGGAGGCAGCACCATACAAGAATACTTTTGCAGAATTGCACTGATTTTCAAATAGTTGATATACATTTTTCACCTCGTTTTCGGTATTGGGCAAGGTTTGTAAGGCAGTTTCGCCCGCACGGTTGGAGCGCAAAACAACCGTTCTTCCTTTGGTGCTTTCTAAAGCTAATTCGGTAGAAACAATTTCTGTTTTATCAAAAGTAATGGGCGCAAAACCGATAAAGGAAGTTTCGTGGGTAAGTTGTGGTAAATTTGATTGATGCAGCAAAAGAGTGGCAGAATAGTGGTAGCTGACTTCAAATTGCTGCAATAGGTAGGGTAAATCGGCAAAACGACTTTTGGGTAATCTTTCTTCCATGTCTTCGGTCAGTAGTGCTTCAAAGGCTAGATAGTGCAGTACATCGTCTCGAACAATGATTAGCCTTTCTGCTTCCTCCAACTGTTTTTCGATGGGCTTCAATAGAACTGCATATAATTTCGTACTCATTTCCACAAAATCTTCGAGTTCTGCCATATTAATGGCTTCTTGAAAATCGGCTATGTTATCGATCAATTCTACAGGTCTTTCGATTTGCTGAACGGTGTATTCATTGGAGGTGATGCAAAAAATGGTGAGCTGTTTTTCTCCTACAAAATAGGCGATGAAAGCAGTAGATTGGATTTGTTCTTGAAGGTAATGTTGAACGTCTGATACCGTAGCCGTTGAAGTGTTGTACTTCAATTGAAAATATTCAGGATAGTCTCTTTCAAATTGGGCAATGAGGGCTTCGTATTCTTGTTTGTAGTCAAATCGTTGGTTTTGGAGTTGGAGTAAATAAGATTCTTCTTTTTCTTCAAGGGGCTTGATTTGTTCTTGAGCGATTTGTTGGTCGAGATAGTTGAGTTCTATTCTGAGGTCGTATTCTTTTTGAAGTAGGTCTTCGGGAATGTTGGCGGTGATTTTGGCGGCATTGTCTTTGAGATTGGAGTAGAGCAAAATGGCTTTGGACTGCTCGGAATAGGTGAAGGCGAGGTTTTTGGCTTCTTTTGGTTGGGGGAGTTGGTGGTGAGGATTGAAAGATTGCAGTTCTTGGTGGGCGTTTTGGAGTGCTTCAACAGTGATGGTTTCCTCACATTTTTGAGCGAGCATCAATGCTGTTTGAATTGCCCCTTCATAAACGATTAATGCTTGTTCGGCAAGGCTAAGTTTGCTGCCTTCGGACGGATAGGAATGTCGGAGATGTGTGATTAAATCGGTGGTAATGTGATAGCTGTGTTGAGCTGCAAGTAAATATTTTATGCTTTGGGTTTCGTATAAGTATTTTCCATAAAATGTTTGAGATTTGGCTTGTAAAATGTCCAATAAAACAGGTAAGGACAAGCAATGTTGAAAAGTAGGGTGAACGAAACCGTTTTTTATATCGAAGTCGCTATACAAAGCGTTTATTGCAGTCTGAAAGTAGGCAAGGGCAGAAGAATATTTTTTCTGTTGGTGTTGTATGCGTCCTAAGCACAGATTTGCTTTTGCAGATCTGGGATATTTCGAGCCAATTACTTCAAGGGAAATATCCAAGGCTTTTTGATAATGTTGGACACTTGACTCGTAGTTGGATTGTTGTAAAAACAATTCTCCTAAAACAAGGTGACATTCTACCACGCTTGTGTGTTGTTCGCCCAGGGTTTGTAATTTTATATCCAAGGATTGGGTAAGATACCGTTTGGCTTCTCCATATTTTTCCTGCCTTAAATACACTTTTCCTATATTGTTGTAAGTCATTGCTGTAGCGGGATTCAATTCTCCAAAAGATTGCAGATTGATAATCAATGCTTTTCGATAATAATACAAGGCTTTTTCGTACTCTTTTTTGTGAAAATAAGCAAGACCGATATTGTCCAAGCACTTTGAATTTTCGGGATGCAAACTGCCTAAGGCTTCGGTATAAATATTCAAACTTTTAAACGCATGGTCAAGCGCTTTGTCGTAATCTCCTTTTAGCAAATAGACTGCTGATAAGTTGATGTGATTGATTGCAATGTGTCTAGGTGAATCTTTTGCATATTGGCGTTTTATCTGCCCACTTTTGTGAAGATACTGAATGGCTTTTTCATAATTCCCTTTTTTTATATATATATTCCCAAAGTTACTGTATGAGGCAGCAATGTGTAGATGATTGTCTCCAAATAGTTGTTGACGGATGGCTAAACTTTTTTGATGGAAAATAAGGGCTTTGTTGTACTTTGCCAAAAAGCAGTAGTTTATACCCAATAAATCATAGGTATTTGCCGTCTCAGAATGAGTTTCTCCAAAAATTTGTCGTTGAATTTTCAAACAGCTTTGTAAATGTTTGATTGCCAAGCTGTATTCTCTCATCCTATAATTATTCATTCCCAAATTATACAATGCTATTGCAGTGAGTTCAAGCTCCTTTTCTTTCCTATGAGCTTTCATCTGCATGTCTAACGCTTGTTGAGAATAGTGAATTGCTTGGTCATAATTGCCCATATTTTCGCTTTCGATAGCGACATTCAGACAATCTTTAATGGTTTCCCGATGTTTTTCACCTTGTAACTGCAAGCGAATGTGGAGGCTTTTCTTCTGGCAATCACAAGCACTTTCAAAACTGCTTTGGCTGCTCAATATAAGTCCTACATTTCGGTAACTCATTGCAGTAGTTAGACTTAGCTCCCCCAATTTTTCTCGGCTGATTTTCAATGTTTCTTGGGCTTTCGACAATGCTGCTTCCAAATTCCCACTTTTCCAAAGGCTTTTGCTCCAATTGTGCAGGCAATCCACATACTGCTCCCATGCTTCTTGTTTTTTGAAGTAGGTAGCTGCTTTTTGTGCGAATTGAAGGGATTCGCTGAACTGTTGGGCATGGTAAAACTCCCAACTTTTTTTTCTCCATTTTTCTGCTTCTTGTGGTTGTTGTTGTTGATTGGTCATTTGGTCGTAAAATTAGCAGATTAGCATTGAACTTGTTTCTAACTTGTAAAATTAGACCAAATTAAGTGTGCATACAAATATAACTTTCGTTACCTTTTTAGCAGAAGAGGCTTGGAATTTTTCAGATTCCAAACCTCCATTTCTTTTCCATGTATTTTTTAAAAAATGCTGCCAACCACATTGAGAATCAAACCATCCCAATCAATCGACAGCATAATTACTATTCAAAAGACAGATTAACTAACATCAAGAAACACAAAATGAAGAAAGACAGGAAAATAAGACTCTTGATGTAGAAGTGTCTAATTCAAACTTGATTTTACAAAAGACTTCACCACGACTTCCTCTTTCGATGCAATATGCAAGTAATACAAACCTATAGGCAAATCTTCAATGTTTATGGAAGAAGGCGAACTTCCCAGCAAATCATTTTTTGAGTAAACCGTTTTCCCCATACAATCTTTGATTTCGACAGCTTGAACATTTGTTTGTTTGGCATACTCCAAATTCAATACATGGTTGGTTGGATTTGGAAAAACGGAAACTTGTGAATCTGAATCCTTCACCACTTTTCTAATGGATGAAATCAAATTCTCTCCTTCCCATTTGTAAACACCGCCATTGTCGGGTCCCAATATCCTACCTCCACCAAAACTAAGCGAAGGGCTCAAAAAACGCAAAGTAGTCACCTTTTCGGGAGTTTCGATTACTTCCCAATCTTCTCCATCATTCAAGGTAAGTAAAGTCCTCGTATCATTATGGGCATAATGCGGTTGAATCATGTAAGTTCCCTCAGTACCTGGCACATAATCAATCATACCCACCGATGCCGCCGATTGTGATGGCAAATCAATTTCCTCCCAAGTCAACCCACCATCGGTTGTCCGAAAACCAATGTTTCCATTGGAGTAAGTCAATATGCCATTCAACTCGTCTTTCATGGCAATAGAAGGAATAAACTCACTTACATTTGGTAGATTATCTGGTTCAGAAACTGTCCAAGTTATTCCTTTGTCCTCTGATTTGAATACTTTTCCACTCGTAGATGTGACCCATATTGTATTCCCTACCACATCATAGAGTCCTGTGCTGTGATAAATCGAAATTTCCTCATCCGATTCCAAAGGGGGAAAATTATTTTGCCCTACTTTGAACCATAAATCGCCTCCATCAAGGGTGATATAGACACTGATTCTCGCATAATTGGAATCTCCATAAGAAGTTCCGACAGTAATACCATTGTTTTCATCGAAGAAATGAATAATGTTTGGGGCTTCCAAAGATTCGCTAAATGCGGTGCTTTGAATGTTCCAAGTATCTCCTCCGTCTATTGTTCGATACACACTTCCTGCAAGTGGGTTGCTAATGTTAGAGGTGGTTATCCAAGCCCTTTCGGCATCTTGGGCAAAAACCAAGTTGAAATATTGAGAGGTAGGAATGCCCGTAGCCACTTTAGGAGTCCATGTTTGTCCACCATCGGTGCTGATGGTAAAATTTTTGGTAGGTGTAAAAGTACCATCATTCCAAGTCATTGCCCAAATAGTGCTGCTATCAGGAATAGACATTCCCCATACAGCACGGGGAGAAGCTGTAATGCCTGTACCTAAGCTCGTCCATTGAGCGTTTGTATGAAGGCTAAAAATTAAAAATATAAATATTGATATTGAGTTTTTCATAAGATTTTAAGATTACAGTATAGTTAAGAAAATTTTCATTGGGTGGAAAAAGTTCATAAAAAATCATTGCTATTCAGCAACAGCGTCTCAATTACATTCATCCAAACTCGTATCTACCAAAACACCGCCTGTAATCGTATTATTCGTTCCACAATCCTTGATTCTAAAATCGCTTTGGCTGCCTACAATCACCGTATTGTCATACGCTTCGGGAGCAGGTGCGCCAAAACGCGAGGTCAAGGTAGTCAATTCCATATCATAGGTGCCGCTGTTGCTTGCACTGTTATTTTCCAAGCGGTTTTGGTGTGCGCCATCAATCACCAAATAACCTTCTGCAAAACTATTGGAAGCCATATTGTTTTGTACCAAGTAGTTTGTTGCGGGCTGAAGTGCACCTGTTAGGCTACCATCGGGCAAGGTCAAATAATCGGGAGGAACATTGCAGAGAATGTAGCCAATGTAGTTGTCGTGCGAATTGTTGTTTTCCATCGTGCCATCTTCGTCACAGCCCCAAATTCCAAACACAGAATTACTTACATCGTTGTCCGCAATATAGGCATCTTTTCCATTGATGATGGTAATGGCATGTGCGTCAGTATAGTCAAAGTCGCTTAACCACACACCCGAAGTTGTGATAGTATTCAACATCATCACCGCATTGTCGGAGTTTTCAACCAATACGCCAAATTGATAGTCTTTGATGGTACAGTTGATGATGCCCGAATTATCGGAATCTTCCAACAAAATAGCGGTGTTGCCGTCTGTTCCGATGGGTTGAAATTCAATATCTTGAATCAAAGAATTGGGTGCATTTAGGAAATGTAGTCCCGCTTCAATGATGATGTTTCCGCCAGGAATGGTTGTGAAAGTTGTCTTTTGGGGAGTGCCTGAAAACTTCAATATGGCACCTGCTTCTCCAATCAATTTGATGGACTTGGAAACAACGACTCGGCTGTTTTCGATATGTGTTCCTGCTTTTAGATACACAATGCCGTTTTCACATACATTGTCAACGGCTGCTTGCAGGGCATCTGTCGAACCGCTTTCTACATTGATGGCATCGCAGGGAGCGCAGAGTTCTACGGAGGATAGTTTCTCCGCTACGGTTTGGTTGGAAAAAGTGTGCGTTTCGGAACATTCGTTGTCGTCTTTATCACAGCCAATGATTAAGAAAGCACACAATAAAGAAAATAGAAAACTTGTGTTGAAATAATTTTTCATGTTTTGTTAATTTTTAAGGTTAATAAAGTTTGATTGAAAAATTCGGAGATATAGACGACCTGGAATGTTAGGCTCGGAAACTTATTATTTACTTTTTTTTCAAAAAAAAATCCCCAAAGCAACTTTTTGCTACTTTGGGGATTACCTATTCCGTGTGATTTATTCTATTTGGGTAGAGTTAAACTCTTGGTAATTAGTTCATTTTGTGAATATGGACATTTTTATTGAAACCACTGAGTCCTTTTTGTTTTAGAAGAAATAGCTACAAGTAATGATAGGTAAAGAATCAAATAGACTCCTATCAAACAAAGTAATTTCTTTATCTACTCCATCAAGCAATAAACTAATCAGAATAGGAGAAACATCTGCTAATTGATTGATTATCTGACTGAAAGCAGCATAAGAAGGTAAAACAGGAGCCAATTTAATAGATACTTTTTTGCAAAATTATGGATGGCAGCAATCTTGAATTTTTCTTTTTCCATCACACAAAATATTCTTCATATGTAAAACAGGTTCAGTATTATTGCTAAATATTTGGCAAACCTAGCGTAAATGCGCATCATAGCACTCGCAGATGTAAAAATAAAGGGCAATTCATCTATCGGTATTCATTGGCTAAAATATCTAAGATAGCTCTTTTTCTACATTTGTTTTCTTTTTTTGGCTCAATTCAACTCTTAATTCGCATATTTTACTAAAACGACATTTACAAAAAAAGCCTAATATTAGTTATATGTAACCAATATTAGGCTTTTACTTTATAGAATCATATTATTTTTTCATTTTAAATTTAGCATTTTTTTTCTGTTACAGTCTTTCTACTTATCTCATTTCCCTTAGCATCTCGTTTTATCGTTGTTGTTTCAGTTACTACGCAACCTCTATCACTTGCTAGATATCCAGCTACCGCCCCTCCAACTGCTCCAATAATAGCAGTAATTGCAGGCAAAAATGCTACAAGAGCGTACTGATAATTATCGTCTTCTGGAATAGGGTTTTGTGGAGGAGGCAATATTATATCTAAAATTTCCTTAATTTTTTTAGAGATTTTTTCTATCATTATTGAATCAAGTGCTGAAATAGGGATATTATTTACTGAATGTTTTGTTTCTACTCCTTTTTGTTGAAATTCAGTTAAAGCAGATGAAACTATTTTTATAATTTCATCTTCTGAAAGATTACTATTTCTTGTTTCAT
>JAUHXA010000052.1 GCA_030427245.1 Bacteroidia bacterium
CCTTTATAAAATCCATTTAAAGAAATGAATGTGAATGATGTCAATTTTGCCATAATTTTATTCTTTCGTTGTTTTTCAGCTTGCACATAACGGAGCGAGTGTACACGCAGTCGCACCCACGACCACGTGTAGCGAAAGCTCGCTGCTAAGGTACGTACCTTTAAAAAATATAAGTAACTGTGAACCTGCAATAGTGGGTGCTATTGCGTGTACACAGTGTTGGCGGATAGTGCCTTCTGCCTTATGGAAGGCGAATTCTAAAATTCGACAGTCGTAGTCCGTGCCCAACGACTGAACCTTTCCCAAAGCGTAAAGAAGGCACGACCCAGCTTTAGGACATGCCTAAAACTTAACGGAACGAGAATATCGTAACAATATCGCTCGCTCCGTTGGGCAGAAATCGCTCGACGAAGGAGAGGGATTTCTGCCCAACGGTCTCGTATATGCGGCGTGACCAGCTTTTGCTGGGCATGACCGTCATATACATTGTTACACTCAGCTTTCCTTTTTTTCTTTCATCTGCTATTTACAAAGCAAGTTTCATTTAAATCATTTTTTAGATGTCTCCAGAAATTTCTAAAACCTTTTTTGGTGAGACAATAATGAAATAGGTCACATTTCCTTCGGAACTTTCTTTTTTCAATTCCATTCCATATTCAATATCATTTATAGTTGTAAAGAAGAATTCTTTTTTTTGTGTAGAATTTTCGCTCCATTTAAAAGAATTAAATATTTCTGATTTATATTCCAAATATTTGTCTTTATCTGCAAAAGCAAATGATACAGATTTTCCCAGTTTTTCTTTGTCGTTAGGCTTCATGACTGCTACCATTATTAGGTCATTAAGTTCTTCAACTTTCGGTTCTTTCATATTTACATAAGCAGTAGTCGTTACAGGAGATTCAAAACCTCTTATTTGCTGTTCCTTCGTTTCCCTATAAAAAAAACATTTTAGCAATAAATCTTCTTCTTGAGAATTATTTGAGAATAAAGATTTTTTTAAGTCCTCTGCCGTGAAACAAACTGAAGTGTCTTTTTTAGAATATTCACAACTTGAAATTGAAAATATTAAAGCAAAAATCATTATCCATTTAGAATGATTGAAATTTTTCATTTGATTTGTTTTTTTCTTTTAGTTGAGTGTAACGTCCGCAACCACGCCGGCGGCGGCTTTTGCCGCTGCTGGACGTGGTTGCATTTGTTCCCTGCCGCTTTTATTTTTTCGTCGAGATTTTATTTGAATTACAATTTATAGCGTTTTCTGGAATATTCAAAAAATCACTTTTCTTTTTTGTTAAAACAAGAATTTTTAGAATTTAATCGCGCTTTTTTCCGAAAACCATTTTTCATTTTTGCTTAGAAAACCGACTTTCTGATTTTTAAACGCACAATCTAAAAAGTCAAATTTAGTTTTTTACCGAAAATTAAAACCGATTTTTTTTCAGAAAGCTAATTTTGGAAACTTGTCTTTTTCAAATTTCTTTTCAAAACCAATTTTTCCGAAAACCGCAAAAAATCAAAAATCAAACTTTGTTTTTTAGTCGAAAATCAAAATCAATTTTTTGTGAAGTTGATTTTCAAAACCTTAAAAAACCATTTTTCTTGTTTCAAAACACACAATCTAAAAAGCCAAATTTAGTTTTTCAACCGAAAATGACAATCAATTTTTTTCAGAAAGCTAATTTTCAAAACTTGCCTTTTACAAATTTCTTTTCAAAACCAATTTTTCCGAAAACTGCAAAAAATCAAAACCAAATTTCGTTTTTTAGCCGAAAATAACAATCAAATTTTTGTAAAACTATTTTCAAAATTTCTCTTAAAAACTGTTTTCTGAGCTTAAAACGTACTTTTCAAAAAACTCAAATTTCGCTTTTCTGCCCAAAATTCAGAATCACTTTTTTCTGAAACAGATTTTTTCATTTTTTTCAGCACACCATTTTTTTAACTATTTTTTTCCAGTGGCAGGGGAACGGTCTCGTATATGCGGCGTGACCAGCTTTTGCTGGGCATGACCGTCATATACAATGTTAGGTGCAGGATTCATTTTTCCCAAATTTTTCTTATCAATTTTATCGGTTTTAAATCTGCCCAATTTATTTTCTTCTGAGGTTCTAAATTCTTATTTTCTTCTTTCTTATTCGCTTCTGGATTATTTCGTTTTTCTTCTTCTATTTCTTTTTTTCGTTCAGCCATTCTCATCTCCCAAATTTCATCATCATCAGGAGGTTGAACTAAATTTGCTCCACCTTTATGTGCATATTGTACATAATTCTCAGGAGGTTGAGGAAGTTGTTCTTCACACTTCTTTGAGCAGAGATTTGCAAGAAGTGGTATTGTATCTGTTCCTGTTCTAAGTGTTATCCACAATTGATTTGTTTCTTCATAAGTCATTTCCTTTTTGCAGATACTACAATTTAAAGTTTCTCCAAAATATCTTACTGGATTGTGGTCGAGTCTTGGAAAGCCCATTCTATTTTTATAATTCCCTAATAAAGCTCTTGTACTTATTCGACTGTCTTTTAATTTTTTGCAATCCATGATTTCGTAAGGAAACCAATTTAGTTTATATGATGTATAAGGGTCAAAGTATTCAAGAGATTCCATTTGCCCAATTTCGGGTGGTATTCTTTTTAGTTGACTTCCATATAATCCAACTTTTGTAACTTTTTTCAACTTAGAAATTGATTCGGGAAGTGTATGGATTTCAGCGAATAATTCATTTCCAAGTGCTTCTCTTGGAACAAATTCATCTGAACCATTTTCCGCAATTTCGTCGATATATTCACATAACTTTTTCCAAGCTATAGAATTTCTGTCTTGAACATCGTTTTCTATTTTTGAAATCCGCTTTTTCATTTTTTTCTTTTTTCTTGCACCTAACGTGAGTGTAGCCGCAGTAGCTGGCGGTCGCATTTGCTTTTGTGTTAAGCCACTGACAGCTATTGACGGCTACACATTGTTGTGTGCTGTCTTCTTTTTTATTATCAGAAAATTTCTGACACTATAAAATTCATCTCTTAGACCCCAAGGTAATTTTGACAAATGCAAACGTCCTTCTTCAAAGGTTTCATTGTTCACCAAGAATTCTATTGCAGAAATTTCATTTTTGAATTGAGCAAAGAAAAATCTTGCCCAATAGTATTCATTTTCTTTTTTGATGTTGTCTTTAATTAATTTTTCAATCAAATCGAATAGTCCACTTGGAACTTCAACTGGCTCGTTTGTTGAACCTTTCATCCCAAAGTTTCCGATATAAACATCCCATTCACTTTCATCAACCTTCCATTCTTCAAAAGTGATTTGTTCATCTTCTTTATTGTTATTTAGACACGCTGAAATCACATGAAATGAATTCAGGGCAAAATTTTGAATATTCTTATTTTTTGCATTTTCACTATTTTCTCCAATATCTCCGAATGATTCGATTATCGCTTGACCATTTGGCAATTCTATTCTTACATCTAATCTTGAAGTGTAGCCGTTTTCATTTTCTCTTTGATTTAGGCGACTTTCAATTGATATTTTATTTTCCGTATTTACAAACAACTTTCCGTTATTCTCATCAATTGAGAAACCATGATTAGAAAATAATAATTCTATTTCTTTATTCGCATTCATCTTTGAGTCCGGTTTTTTTCTTGGTAGCACACAACGGAGCGAGTGTACACGCAGTCGCACCCACGACCACGTGTAGCGAAAGCTCGCTGCTAAGGTACGTACCTTTAAAAAATATAAGTAACTGTGAAACTGCAATAGTGGGTGCTATTGCGTGTACACAGTGTTGGCGGATAGTGCCTTCTGCCTTATGGAAGGCGAATTCTAAAATTCGACAGTCGTTGTCCGTGCCCAACGACTGAACCTTTCCCAAAGCGTAAAGAAGGCACGACCCAGCTTTAGGACATGCCTAAAGCTTAACGGAACGAGAATATCGTAACAATATCGCTCGCTCCGTTGGGCAGAAATCGCTCGACGAAGGAGAGGGATTTCTGCCCAACGTCCCGGCTAAACGGCGTAGCCAGCTTTTGCTGGCTATGAACGTTTTAGCCATTGTTGTGCGTTCGGCTTCTTTTTCTTTTTTATTTGTTTATTATGTGTAATATTCTCCGTCCCAAGGTTCCTCAAACGAAATCGTACTGCTTGGCTGTAATTCAATCATTTCCGCTTCCTCATTTGGAATTAAACCGAACTTGAAACCGTCAATTTCGAGTTCAAACAATTTTATTTCTATATCGCAATATTCGATTTCTCCTAATTCAGAAACCATTTCCTCAATTTTTTCATTGGTATCAAATTTCAACGCATTCGTGGTTCCTGCACATTCATATTTTGCTTCTTTGAAATTCCCTTCTTTATCAAACAAATACAAAACTGCATATTCTCTTCGATATTTCTCCCAATCTTCTCCTTCTGGAATTGGTCTTTCTGTAAATACAAACGTTTCATATCCCCAAAATTGATTTCCATTTTCATATTTTCCGATATGATGAGTATGATAATCTTCCATTCTTTCAACTGGTATTTTCTCTGGAAACTTCATTTTTCGTTGGTTTTATTTTTTTCTGCTGACGCACAACGGTTTGGCTAAACGCAGTAGCCCCGCATAGGGGCTATTGCCGTTTTAGCCTTTGTTCTCTGCTGGCTTTCTTTCTTCGTTCTTGATTTTAGTTTTAAATTTTACTTTAATAGGATTAAGTGAGAATTAGTTTGTCCCTTTAACCAATGTTTTATATTAGGCTGAATATTCACATAATCTCCATCTCCCAATTCGACAGATTTTTTAGTCTCATCTTCATAGATTACTTTTCCCATAATGCACAACAAAAGTGCAGGGGTTTTAGTGATATGTTCTTTTAAAACTCCATTTTCTTGTAATTGAATGGCAGTTGCAGTACCAATGTCACCTTTGAAAAGGGCTTTGGCTGAAACCTCTTTATCACTTGAATGAATTGTTTTTATATTCATTGGAAATAGTTGTGATAGGTCTGAAATGACGCTTTTAGTTCGCTAATTATTTTGTCGGCTTCTTCTTTGTTTTCCGCATCCTCCAAGGCATCTATTAATTGTATGTGTGGGTGTAGCCATTTATGAAGTTCTTCATGGCTTTTTCCGTCCATGGTACAGCTCTTTATCAACCCATTATTTTTATTTTTCAACTGCTCGGCAAGAGCATTATAATCGTTGCCTTTATACTGCAATAGTATTTGTTCAGCTTCTAAAATATAGGGTGTCATTTCCAAATTTACGTTCCATTTTTGCCCATTGTTTAGCTCTATTTGTAAAGCTTCCTGAGTATTGCTTTTGTGGGAGTTTCCACAACTTGTAGCCAATAGTGTAATAAACACAGCAATAAAAATAATGTGTATTTTCATAATTATGATTTTATAAGTTTTAATAGTGAATTGATTAGTTCGTCTCCTTTTCTGGAAATGTCGAACTGAAAATTAGCTACACGCCACTTGTACATCAGAAGCCTAATACTTCCCATTATAATGTGCAGTAAATCATCTATCTCAATGACATTTGTAAAAACGCCTTTATTTTGACCCTCCGAAATTATTGGTTTGAGGTGTTTGACTTTTACTGCCATTATTTTCAGTATTGTTTCGTTTATCTTTTGGCTGGATTCTAAAAGACCGTCTGAGAAAACCGCAGTTACGAAGTGTGGATTTTGAGCAAAAAAGGTAAATTGGTCTTGAAAAATCAAAATGAATTTTTGCTCTGTGGTTTCATTCTTTGACAAAGAAAAGGTGTATTGCTCATCCATCATTTTAGCCACATATTCTAACATCGCAACAATGATTTTTTCTTTACTGCCAAAATGCCTGTAAATTGCGGCTTCTGAAAAGCCCATTTCTTTGGACAGCTTTTTCGTAGTCAATCCGCTAACCCCTTCATTTGTCAAAATTCTGCCTGCCGCTTCAATAATTTCAAGTTGTCTGTCTGTAATAGTCATTTGGTTTTAGTTTAAGAATGCAGAATACATCCAAACTAATTTTTCCTGCATTCGGATATAGTCGCTCATTAAAGCATTTGTTCCTTCGTCATCTGCTTCTGCCGAAAGCGTGAGAATTTCTCTTTGCAGTAATATTATTGTCTTGAAGGCATCTAAAATTTGCTCAACAGCTATTAAGCCGTCAGATACTTTTTCACTTTCTTTTATAGTCGATAGATTGGCATATTGACTATAACTATGTTCGGGGGTGTGTCCTAAGGTAAGGATTCGCTCCGCCACTTCGTCAATTTTTAGGAGCAGGTCATTATACAATTCTTCAAATTTTAGATGTAGTTCGAAGAATTTTTCTCCTTTGATATTCCAATGGTAGCCTCTTGTATTTTGATAAAATATTGAGTAATTAGCAAGCAATATGTTGAGTTGCTCGGCTAATTTTCTTGCTTTTGTCTTTTCAATACCTATTCTGTTTGTGTTCATAATCCTATTGTTTTAATAATTTAAAATTTAAAAAAGAAATACCCATCCAAACTACGGACACGGTCATAGCTACTGCTCCCAACAAAACTAAGTAGGGCGGTAATCCGAGATATACCTCTGCAAGAATTCCAATTGGCATCAGCAATCCCGTAAGTGCCAACCAAGAAATAGTCTTGGTGTTTTGAATTTTGTCTTTGAAATGCAGTAATAAGTAGCCCATCAATATGTTTAGAAAGGCGAACAAGTTACCATGCACATGAGCCAATCGAGCTTCGAAATGTTTTCCTATACTATAAGATTCTGCCCATTCTTTGGCGTTGGGGGCAAAGTCTCTCAAATAGATTAGCAAGAAACCGTAAGCCATGAAAAGCCCCATAGTTATGAAGCCGATAGCGATATTGTTTTTTCCGTTCATAATTTATGATTTAGAAAGTTAGTTAGTATTTACTAACAAAGATAAGCTAAAAATGTTTAATTGTGTGAGTTTTTTTTCTGAATTCAAATGGCAGGTAGGATTTTCTTTTTTTATGCTTGCAGAGAACGTCCCCGCATACCCGCAGTCGCCAGCTTTTGCTGGCGATTGACGGGTATGCATTGTTCTCGGCTGGCTTCTTTTCTTCTTTTAGTTTTAAATCCACCGTCTTACTTTCTTTATATACTCTTCGTATTCAGCACCAAATTCACGCTTTAAAAATTCCTCTTCCAATCTGATTTGAGTATTGATACTTATCGTGGATAACGAAATTATTAGTAAAGTAAAAGCATTTGGTATCACAAGAAACAACCCAATATTCGCTATCATTATTCCTAAAAATATTGGATTTCTTGAAATTGAGAACATTCCTGAGGTAACTAATTTTGTTTTATTCTTTTCGTCAATTCCAATTCTCCAAGAATTTGCCATTTGGCTTTGTGCGACCCAAACAAAAATCAAGGATAGAATTAAAAATCCCCAGCCAATTTTTATCAAAGTTGTATTCTCTAAATACCAAAATGGAAGCAAATATTCATACCATTCATTTTTGAAGGCATAAATTCCAACAACTACTAATTCCATAAATGATATAAATGTAAATACTTTCCCGTTAAAACCGTGTGCGTCATCTGTCTTATTAAAAGTTAATGGGTTTATTCCTGTTTTCTTCCAGAGCAAGACAGACCTCGTTACAAAAACGAGCAAAAAATAGATAATTAAGTATGTGAATAAAATCATGGTATTAATTTTTTCACAAAGCTAAACGGATTACGCCGCAACTCAGTTGCAATTTGCGCATACCCCTTTAATTACTAAGTTTGCAGAGGTGATAGTGAACTTTGGAGGTAATTCTATTGGTAGAATCCTTTGACTGTTCAGACAAAAAGTTTCTTCACACTTAATGCAATGAAAATGGTAATGTTGGTCTTTAGGTTCGCATAAACAACTTTCTAAACAAAGAGCATATTTCATAATTCCTGTTCCGTCATCAATTGAATGAACAATTCTCTGTTTTTCAAATGTTTTCAAAGTTCGATATAACGTACTTTTATCTGTTAGGTATAAATTTTCTTCTAAATCTTTAAGCGAAGTAGCTTTGCCTTTTTCCAAAAGGTATCTCAATACCAAAATTCTTGATGCTGTTGGTTTTATTTCCCTATTTATTAGTAGCTTTTCTTCTTCCATTTTGTTTTTTCTTTGCTTGCCGAGAACGTCTTCAATAACGCAACTCATTGCGTATATTTCAACAATATCCAAAAGTAAAAAAACTATTCCATCTATGCAAAATAAAATTTGCTATGTACAAAAAATAAGCGTATCAATATTTCGCATAAATAAATAAACCATGTGTCTTGCGTAACAATTTAAATCAATACACCATATGAGTTGCGTAATAACTTATTATAATTCACTATATGAGTTGCGTAACAACATCGTAATAATCCTTATATGTCCAACTTATCCAAAGGGCTGCTCAAATTGTTGAAGCCACTTTTGGTGATATGTGTGTAAATTTCAGTTGTTCTGCTCGATTCATGTCCCAACAATTCTTGAATATACCTCAAATCCATCCCCTGTTCCAGTAGATGCGTTGCAAAACTGTGTCGCAAAGTATGCACCGTAGCATAAGCATTGATTTTACTCCTAAGCTTGGTTTCCGTAAAAATATTTTGCACACTCCTCACACTGTATTTTCCTCCATACTGCCCTTCAAACAACCAATCTTTGGGCTCATACAATTCCAAGTAACGCTTTAAAGTGTCGACCAATTTGTCCGCCAAAATCGTATATCTGTCTTTTTTGCCCTTAGCAGCTTTCACCAATATACGCTTGCGTTCAAACTCTAAGTCCCTAACTTTGAGGTTCACCACTTCACTCACCCGCAATCCTGCTGCATAAATAATGGTCAGAATACACCGATGTTTGATGTTTTCGGGATACATAATCAAGCGTTTTACCTCCGCTTGACTCAGCACTTTGGGGAGTTGTTTGGGTTTGCGGGGTCGAGGGAGGTGATAGACCTTACGAGGCTGTTTCAGTATTTTTTCATAGTAAAACTTAATCGAGTTGATGACTTGATTTTGGGTAGAAGCAGAAATGTTTTTGCTTTCTATCAGATGCAAAAGATAAGCCCTAATTTGCTCTTCTTCTATATCTTTGGGGTCTATATCCGGGTAATATTGAAGGAAAGCGGCAAACTGTGATTTATACACTTTGACGGTTTGATAGCTGTAATGTTGCAGCTTCAACTGTTCCTCCATTTTCACCAATGCCTCACCATACTTCAATGATGTTTTTGGTTTTGCAGGAGGCTCTTTTTTAGAAGGTTTCGGAGGAGGAGTGTATTTTTTGGGAATCTCTTCTCGCACCTCAAAGGTGAGTTTCAACTTTTTTCTAAAAAGGCGTTTCAACCTTTGAAGTGTATCTTGCGTGTAGGGAACGGTCCAAAATTTTTGTTCAGGATGCCACCTTCGCCCTGCAATTGCTTTCACCTTTTGCAGCCATTCCTTGTGACCTCTCGGAACGGCCACCTTCAAGCGATAGGGAAATTCAGCTTGTTCCGAAACCGCCAATTGCAGTACATTCGGTTCTTCTACTTTGGCTTCCATAGATGTTTCCGCACTCACTTCTTCCTTCATTTGAAGCGCCCATTCTCCTTTGAATACTTTTTTTATTTGCTGCCAAGTAGCTGAATCATAAGGAAGATGCCAACAACTGTGCGTTTGACTCCATTTTCGCCCCTCTATCTTTTTGATTTTCTGAATATACGATTTTTCGTAGGGCAAGACGACCTTGATGCGTTTTTCGCCTCGGTGTTGAAGCGGGCTGATGATGACCTTTGGGTTCGTTTTCATACCCTAAAAATAGCCCTATTGTTTGAATTCAAAAATACTTACTTTCGAGAAGCATTTTTTAGCTCAAACCTGACCAGTATCAGAACCACAATCATTTCAAGAACAAAATAAGTTACTCCCCAACTGCTTAGTACTTCGTAGCAGTAAACCACCAAAGCACCTGTCAAACAACAATATAAGAAGTTGGCAAGGGCAATGCCTTTGAGATAGGGCTGCCAATTGTCGGGTGTTCGGAAATAGCAAGTCCACGAGTAAAGGGCGAAGATACAGGCGATACCAGATAGCCCATACAAAACTTGTGGCGACATTCCAATAATGCTTTCAAAATGCACCAATACTACGCCTAAGAGGAAAGCGGACATCAAGGCTCCTAAGCCATCTATTAAAAAGAGTTTTTTTGGGGAAATTGTCATTTGATTTGGTGTTTTTGAAGGTATCTAATACAGTGTTTCATAACTAAATCAATACAGACATAACATCCCCCACGCTCCTTTATTCTCCCTTTGAAGGGAGTTAGAGCAAGAATAAAGGGGGAATTTGCTGATAATGAGGCAAGTCCCCCTTTGAAGGGGGATTTAGGGGGATGTAATTTGAGGATTTTAGTCATTGTGCAATGTAAATAAATTTCTGAAACAGTATACTAAATTATTCAAATTCAGCACTGCTTCCATTTTCTTTCGTTGAAATCTGCTTTTTTAATTCAAAACTTTCCATTCTTCTTTTTAATTTTTCACCACCTTCCTAACAACTTCCCGCTCCCCAACCTGCATCTGCAAAAAGTAAGTACCAACACCCAATCCCTTCAATTCCAAACTCAAAGTATAATTCCCCACATTTTGCTTTTTCCTCAAAACCTCTCGAACCACTTTTCCTTGCAAATCCAACAACTGAATCTGCAAAATTTGAGGTGTCGAAAGCACATAATTGACCAAACAAAAATCACTTGTTGGGTTGGGATACAAACTCAAAATCACCAAATCGCTGTTAAAAGTATGTTCTTCTTCAATGCTCGTAATCATTGGCGGGTTGGGCGGTGCGGGAATATCTTGAATCGCTTTGGGAGGACTTGCAGTCGTGCGAGGGCTGATGTGATTGCCGCCATCTGCGGAGAACCAACCTCCTTCAAAACCTTCATTGGCATCGGGAACAATAATACTTTCCATCAAATAATAATCCGCTTGCACTTCTTCGGGCTGCACATCCAAAATGAAATAACCATGTCTGTCCACATCCAAAAATTTGAGGTGCGGATTGGGATTCGGTACACACAGGCTCGTATTTAGGCAAGACTCCAAAGCCCCTGCAATGGCTTCCCCAAAGAACTCATCAAAATTGGGCGAGGTGATACTGGGTGTGGCAAACTCAATCGCCAAAGAACCTTCACCCGTTTCGGGATTGTAAGTTGCGCCCTCTCCAACGGGTTTCATACTCACATCAACGGCCAAACTTGTATGAAAATCACCTGTCAAAATCACCGTATTGTCGATGTTTTCGTCCTCCAAAAACTGAATAATGCCATCCCGCTCGGCAGGATAACCATCCCAAACATCCAATACCAAACTCTGAATCGAATCCACATCAAAGCCCGTTCCAACCGCTTCCAACCAACTCAAATTCATCTGTGAAAAAATCACCTGATTTCCCACTACCTTCCATTTTGCAGTAGAGTTATTCAATTGATTCTGAAACCACTGCAATTGCTCTTGCCCCAACATCGTGCGGTCTTCGGCATACAAATCGGGATTGTTGATGTCGTAAATTTGCGCCTCTCGCCCTTCAAAACGGGTATCAATCATCACCAAATCCATCAAATCGCCATACGAAATCGTGCGGTACAGTTTTTCGGCTTCTCGAATCGGCATCCATTCATAATACGCCTTTCGGGCAGCAGCTTTTCGGGCGCTCCAATCGCCTTCCGTTTCGGAAGTGTGGTTTTCTGCCCCTTCTTTGTAGGCATTGTTAGCGACTTCATGGTCGTCCCAAACGGTGATAAAAGGATGTTGTTGGTGGGCGGCTCGAAGGTCGGCATCCAAATGATAAAGCGAAAAACGGGTGCGGTAATCCGCAAGGGTAATCACCTCGTTTGCAGGTTCGTGTGGGCGTTCTCCACTCAAAGCCCAAACACCGCCATTGCCGTATTCATAGATGTAATCGCCCAAATGAATGACCGCATCCAAATCGTTTCGCTCCGAAATTTTGCGGTAGGCGGTGAAATATCCACTCTGATACATATTGCAGGAAACGACCGCAAATTTTAGATGCTGAGAACTCGCTCCAACAGGCGTAGTTTTGGTTTTGCCAATCAGCGATTTTTTGCCCAAAGCTTCAAAAACATAATAATACGTTTTGCCCGACTCCAAACCCATTACGTCTATCTTGACCGTAAAATCTTTGGAAACATCTGCATTGACTTCTCCCGATTGCACCACATTCTGCAAATCCACATCCGTCGCCATCGACCACTTCACAGGAACTGAACCTATGTCGTCTTCTGGCGTAACCCTTGTCCAAATAATTACTCGGTCGTGTAAGGGGTCACCCGAAGCGACACCGTGGTAAAAAGGGGCTAAATCGGCTTCCAATAATTGGGCATTTTGAGGCGCAAAACTGCGCTGGAGTTGTTGAATGCCATTGGGTTGGTCGGTATTGTTTGCCATTGAAGTGAGGCAAAGCAGGAGAAGCAAGAGGATTGAACACAGAGGTACGGAGGCATGGAGAAATTGACTGACTTTCATGTTTTGGTAATTTTTGCAACAAATTACACATTTTCTTGAAAGAGGTATAGAATGACGCTCCAAAAACGATAAATGAAGTAAGGTAAACTTAAAATATGGACAGTCTCATGAACCATTCAACCAATTCCATAAAATTTCTTTTCCCCATTTCGTCATAACAGATTCGGGATGAAACTGCACCCCTTTTATATCTAAGGTCCGATGCGACAAAGCCATAATCACCCCATCTTCACTCCTTGCCGTCACCTCCAAACAATCGGGAAAACTGTCATCATCTGCTACTGCCCAAGAGTGATACAATCCAACATTTATCATGGAAGGTAATCCCTTAAACAAAATATCTTCGGACTGCAACACCTCTGTGCTTTTCACGATTCCATGTATTACTTTGTCAAAATTGAATAAGTTCGCTCCGTAATATTCTGCAATCGCCTGATGCCCCAGACAAACGCCCAAAATGGATTTTTGTCCGCCAAAAGTTTTCAAAACATCGTGCATTATCGGGGCTTCTGATGGCAGACCTGGCCCAGGTGTAAACAATACTTTGTCATAGTTTGCCACCTCGACCAGCGAACATTCGTCGTTTTTGACGACTTTCCAACTACACTCTCCAAACTGCTCTATGAGTTGAACAAGATTGAAGGTAAAGGAGTCGTAGTTGTCGATGATTAGGATTTTCATAAAGAAAAACTTATTCTTCCCTTACTTTCTGCACAAACTCATTGGATGCTCCTGTTAATTCAGCAATTTCTTCATTTGACCAATTAGGATATTTTTGTATCATTCGAGTAATCGTAGATTTCAAGGCTGCTATCCTGCCTTCCTTTCTTCCCTCTTTTCTTCCCTCTTTTTTCCCTTCCTTTTTTCCTTCTAATTTAATCATATCATAAGTACTCATAGTCAATTCGTTTAAAGGTTTAGGTAATTGTTGAACCAGTTTGACGACTTCTTCTCGTTTTAATTCGGTGGTTTGCAGTATGTAAACAACTACAATCTCCAAAAAGTTTCTTCCTTTCTCTGTCTTCAAATACTGCTCGGCGTACACAAATAGCTGTTCAAAATTTGTTTTGATATAGGCATCATCCCGCTTGTGTTTCATCGCAAGGAAAGTATTGACGAGAAAGCCCATTTTCAATGCCAAAATCTGTTCATCTGGAAAATTGGATAGGTCAGTCAAGTGATAAGCAAACTGTGGAATATAACGACTGAGAGGAGCATCCATTGCAGTCAGTTGTTTCTGCTTATTGCTCTTTTTTGAAAGTAAAAAATAGGAAGGGAAGGATTTGTAGTGCCAAGTTTGCTTCCCATGATACACAATGATTGGGATGGTTACCGTTAGAGGTCTATCTTCCCGAATATCGTATTCCCAAGTCCCTAATAAGTAACGAAGCAACTGTATATGAGGATATTGCTCAGGGTAACTTTTGTGTTCAAATAACAAACTGATTCTTACTTCTGTATTCGGTTTCCAACGACAAGAATATACAATATCAGATAAATGCTCTTGAAGTTCTTTATCGACATGGGATGTTTCAGATAAATGGAGCGTCCTCAAATCCAGATTTTGGCGAATATCATTAGGTAGAAATTGGTCAATATAATCTCTCGCCACTTCAATTCGTGAAAAGGTTTCTTTGAAAAACTTGTCGTGTGGTTGCTTTGGCTTCATAAGCTGCAAGATAAAAAGTAAATTTCAGTCAAACAAAAAAGGAGAATTGGAGATAGAAAATACCTGTTTATGAACAAGTTTCTACTCCAATTCTCCTTATTATTGAGCCATAATCTGACAGAACTCAATTACACTACTATATTTATAATCCTCCCCTTCACATACACAAACTTCCGCACCGCCTTTCCATCAATCCATTGCTGTATTCTTTCATCTGCCATCACCGTCGCTTCAACCTCCTCTTTAGAGATGTCCAAAGGAAAATCCATGCGAGCACGTACTTTCTTACCAATCTGAATCGGGTAAGTATGCGTATCTTCCTTGATGTATTTTTCTTCGTGAGTTGGGTAAGTCACAGTGTGAACCGTTCCTTCATTGCCCAATTTGTGCCACAACTCCTCGGCAATGTAAGGCGCAAAAGGCGCAATCAAAATCACCAAAGGCTGCAAAACAGCTCGTTTGTGACACTTCATTTTGCCCAAATCGTTGGTACATTCCATAAATGCACTCACACAAGTATTGAAGCTCAATCGCTCAATATCTTGATTTACTTTCTTAATCGTATTGTGCAAAACCTTCAATTCTTTAGGATTCGCTTTTTCGTCTGAAACATTGATTTTTCCGCTTTCGTCCACTTTAAACAATCGCCAGAACTTCCTCAAAAACTTCGACACCCCTTCAATCCCATCGGTATTCCAAGGCTTTGACTGCTCAATAGGGCCCAAAAACATTTCAAACATTCGGAAACAATCCGCCCCATATTGTGCCACCATGTCGTCGGGGTTCACCACATTGTACTTCGACTTCGACATTTTCTCAACCGCATGACCACACAAATATTGCCCCTCCTCATTCGTGACAAACACCGCATTGGCGTATTCAGGTCTTGATTCTCTGAACTTTTCGATGTCCAAATAATCGTGTTTCACAATATTCACATCCACATGCAAAGCCGTTGCTAAGTAATCCATCTGATGCTTCTCCACAAAATCCAATGAGAAAAACAAAGGATGTGCTTCAATCTCGGCCAAATGTGAATTATCTACTTCACCTTCAAAAGCTCGTTTGATGCGCTTAATAATGATGTCAAAATTGTTGTAATACTTGCCGATTTCTTGGGTCGAAATGCCCAAAACCTTCCAACCTTCTTCGTCAAATCTGGGCTGCAATTCTTCTACATATCGCTTCAAATCTTGCCCCGATTTGATTTCCAAAGCCAATTTATGTTCGGGAAAAGCAAAATCCACATAGTCCCCTGCAATTGGGTAGGAGGTCTGAAAATTCATTTCGTACTTCCGCAATTCTCTCTTGAAAAACTCCTCTGCAAAAGCTTCATTGGCTCGATACACAAAGTTGGAACGCCCTTGAATCATACCTTGATTCACCAATCTTTTGAAGGGCTCTTTGGTACTCACCAAACCCAAATCATACATGAATTTGTGCCACATTCGGCTGTAAATCAAATGCCCAACAGCATGTTCTGTTCCTCCAATATACAAGTCTACATTCTGCCAATATTCTTCAATTTCTTTTGACACAAATACGTCCTCATTGTTCGCATCCATATACCTCAAAAAATACCAACTCGACCCCGCATAACCTGGCATCGTGTCTGTTTCTCTTCGCCCTTGTGAAGTATTCACCCACTCTTCAACGGCAGCCAAAGGAGATGCTCCTGTTCCAGTTGGTGTGTAACTCTCCACATCAGGCAAAGTCACAGGCAATTCACTCTCCTCCAATGCGTAAGGCACTCCCTCTCGATACACAATCGGAAAAGGTTCACCCCAATATCTTTGACGAGAATAACCCGCATCCCGCATCTTGAAGTTGATTCGTCTTGTGCCGATTCCTCTTTCCTCCAATCGCTTAATAACGGCTTGAATCGCCTCTTTGACTTCCATTCCATTGATGAAGCCAGAGTTAATCATTTTTCCTACCTTGTCTTCAATACCAGCCCCAGGATAGTCGCTTTTGTCAATGATTTGAACAATTGGAATATCGAATTTTTGGGCAAAGCGTTCATCTCGTTCATCATCCGCCGGAACCGCCATAATTGCACCTGTTCCATAACCAATCAACACATATTCACTGATGTAAATCGGCACTTTTTCACCCGAAAATGGATGCACTGCATACGCTCCCGTAAAAGCTCCTGTCACAGCTTTTTCTGCTTGACGCTCAATATCAGAACGGCGGTTCACATAGTCCAAATATTCGTCAATTCCGGATTGTTGGTCAGGTGTTGTGATTTGCTGCACCAATTCGTGTTCAGGTGCCAAAACCATAAACGTCACTCCAAAAATCGTATCGGGACGGGTCGTAAAAATTTCAAACTTTTGGTCAGTATCTGCAATGTCAAACCACATACTTGCACCCTCCGAACGACCAAACCAATTGCGCTGCATTTCCTTCATCGCTTCCGACCAATCCAACTCCTCCAAATCGTCCAACAAACGCTGAACAAAGGCAGTCGTTCGCATGAACCATTGACGCATTTCTTTCCGAACAACAGGATGTCCCCCTCGCTCCGAAAAACCATCCTTTACCTCATCATTTGCCAAAACAGTTCCCAATTCTGCACACCAATTGACGGTCGTATAAGACTGATATGCCAAACGGAAATCCATCAATATCTCCTGTTGTTCCTTTTCGCTTTTGGCTTTCCATTCTTCTGCCGTAAAATTGTGTTCTTCGCCACTTGCGCCATTTGCAGCCGAACTTCCTCCCGCTTCAAATTTGGGAATCAAGGTTTCTTCAATGTATTCCGCTTTGTTGGTTTCATTGTTGAACCAAGATTTGAACAATTGCAAGAAAATCCACTGCGTCCACTTATAATATTTTGGGTCGCAAGTCTGAACTTCTCTACTCCAATCGTAGCAAAAACCCAACTGCCGCAATTGACCCTTGTAGGTTTTGATGTTGTCGTGAGTCGTTTTGGCGGGATGCTGACCTGTTTGAATTGCATATTGCTCTGCTGGCAAGCCAAAGGCATCAAAACCCATCGGATGCAAGACATTGTAGCCTTTCAATCGTTTGTAGCGGCTGTAAATATCAGAGGCGATATAGCCCAAAGGATGCCCCACATGCAATCCCGAACCCGATGGATAGGGAAACATATCCAAGACGTAATATTTGGGCTTTTCTGATTGATTTTCAACTTTGTATATTTCTTTTTCTTCCCAGTGGTCTTGCCACTTTTTTTCTATTTCGTTAAAATTATAGTCCATTTTATTTATATGGTTGAATTGTTATTTGATTGCTGAATTGTTGGGACTGCTATATGGTTGTTTTTGTTAATAGCAAATAGTGTTCCTTTTTTGGAGTACAACATTTGAAGCAAAAACCTTATAGGTTTAGTCTCTAAAAGTATGTCCAAGTATAATAATCTGAATAAATTACATGGATAAAAACCTATAAGGTTTAAAATTGAAACCTTGTTATAGGATATGAGCCTGCAAAATTACGAAAAAAGGCAACTTGCTAAAATTCAGCTGTGAATATTTGAAAGGAAAAGGCGACAATATACAGACTTTCTGCCGTCACCTTCGATGTACGGAGGTTAAAGAGTAGCTCGCAAAGCGAGCAGGAGGAATAAGAAATTGTGATATGTTGGAGAAAAACAATTCATTCTTTGATTGGAGATAGAATTTGCTAAGTAAGGGTAAAAAAATAACTCTTCGTTTTCTTTTGCTAACATACCCCATCCCCCTTTCAAAAGGGGAATATTGGTCGATGAGTTATTTTTTCTTTTTTACTAAGTGAGAATGTTTGAAGTATATAACTATGGGAAACGAAGAAAAGTTCCTTTGGGTTTGTTAAAAAAATTCATCGGATAAAAACAAAACGTAAGTTGCTATTTACCTACTTAGTAAGGGTAAAAAAATAACTCCTCGTATTCTTTTGCTAACATACCCCATCCCCTTTCAAAAGGGGAATATTGGTCGATGAGTTATTTTTTCTTTTTTACTTACTTGAAGTTTTCACCCGATGAAAATCTCTAAAGAACTCATTCAATATTTATTGGACTATCTTTCCGCCAATAGAAATTTTGGTTTCTGCGCTTTCACCAGGAACGCCACTATTATGTGTCAAAGTCACAGATTTTCTAATGGTTCCGCTTTTCCCTTTGGGATTGAAAACCACTTTCACCGTTTCTGATTCGCCAGGCATGACGGGATGTTTGGGAACTTTAGGAACCGTACATCCACAAGAACCTTTGGCTTTGGAGATGATCAAGGGTTCAGTTCCATCGTTGATAAAAGAAAACTCATACGTTACTTTACCGCCTTTCAGTGAAATATCACCAAAATCGTGGTGCTTCTTCTCAAATTTCATCATAGGCCCTTTTACAGTCTCTGTCACAGTCGTTGTTTCCTCTACCTCTGCTTTCTTATTGGCTTTTTCTTGTGCCATTGCAGTCAAGGAAATGAAGGTCAAAAACAATATGGGAATTATTTTCCTCATAGCTCGAAATATTTTTACGTAGTTTGAAAATAATATTTTTAAATTGGAATAGTGAACATACACATCTGTGATGGTTATACTGTCATCTGTTGCTCTACCGTCCGATGTGGATAAACTGCCAAACCTGCTTCTAAACATTCTAAGGCACTCGCCAAATCTTCCTTGTTGAGTACATACGCCAATCTCACTTGATTTTCGCCTGTATTGGGAGATGCATAAAAACCTGCTCCTGGTGCCATCATGACTGTTTTGCCTTCGTGGTCAAAGTCTTCCAACATCCATTGGCAAAAGGCTTCGGCATTATCAACAGGTAGTTGGGCAAAGGCATAAAAAGCACCTTTTGGATTGGGGCAAATCACTCCTTCAATGCGATTCAAGCCTTCAATCAACATATCCCTTCGACTATTGTACTCTTCAATCACCTCATTCATATAACTATCTGGAACATCCAAACAGGCTTCGGCTGCAGCAATGCTCAAAATAGAAGGGCTCAAGCGTGCTTGTGCAAATTTAAGAACGGTCTTTATCAAGGTTTTGTTTCGAGATACCAAGCAGCCCAACCTTGCACCGCAAGCACTGTATCGCTTCGAAATCGAATCCATCACCACTGCATAATCCTCCAATCCTTCTACATTGAGAATAGAGTGATGTACCTCTCCTTCATAGACAAATTCCCGATAGACTTCATCTACAAACAAAAATAAGTCGTGGTCTATCACGATTTGTTTCAAGGTTTCTAATTCTTCTTTGGAATACAAATAGCCCGTTGGATTGCTCGGATTGCAGATAAGAATGGCCTTCGTTTTTGGGGTAATCGCTTCCCTAAATGCTTCAATGGGTGGCAATGCAAAACCGTCTTCGATAAAGGAAGTAATGGGTTTGACCACGATATCGCCCATAGCCGCAAAACCATTGTAGTTGGCATAGCAAGGCTCAGGGATGATGACTTCATCTCCTGCGTCTAAAGTCGCCAACATTCCAAACAAAATAGCTTCCGAGCCTCCATTGGTAACGACAATATCAGAAGGGCTAATGTCAATCCCTGCTCGTTCATAGTAAGTAGCGAGTTTTTCGCGATAGGATAGAGGGCCTTCTGAATGGGTGTAGGCTATCACTTCTTCCGAAAAATTATGGATGGCATCCAACATCACATCGGGTGTTTTGATGTCGGGTTGTCCAATGTTTAGATGATATACTTTTTTCCCCATGCTTTTCGCCTTATCTGCAAAAGGAACTAATTTGCGAATGGGTGAGGCAGGAATGATTTGCCCTTTTTGTGAAATCTTTGGCATAAAGAGAATGTTTGTTTGTGGTTGATTTAAACGCAAAAACTCCATAGCAATTTCAAATGATTACTATGGAGTTTTTCTTTATTTTAAATGTTAGTCGGTATCAAGTAAGAACCGTTTTAGTTTTGTTCTTCTACAATTGAAGGAGTAGAAAGAGGCATGGTTTCTTCCATTTCAACTTTCACTACTTTACCCTTGATGTAGATGCGTACTTGTGTTGGATTACCATCTTCGTCTTTGATGTTGGTATCCAAAGTAACGGATTTGGTAAAAGTACCAACTCTGTTTTTGGTGTTGTAAGCTACAGTAATCGAACCCGATTGACCCGGCATTACAGGTGTATTCAAGGCAGGTGTAGGATTAGGAACTGTACATCCGCAAGAACCCTTAGCTTTAGTAACAATCAAAGGCTCTGTACCATTGTTGGTGTAGTGGAAAACATAGGTCTCTTTAGGGCCTTCTTTCAGTTCACCAAAATCATGTGTTTCTTTTTCAAAATCCATTGTAGGACCTGAAATTTGCTCCAGTTTACCGCTTTTGGTGAGTTTCAACTCTTGAGCAACTGCGTCAATTGTTAGAAATGATACTGCAAAAAAAGCGATAAGGATGATAATGTTTTTCATAAATGGAAACTTTTTGTGTTTTTTACGTTTAATGCAAATTTACTTATTATTTGTTAGACGGTAAAAATTTTCTTGCCAGAACTTATGTATTTTTAAGTTTTGAAAAAAAGATTACCTCCTTTTTGACATTATGGCCCTAAAACCGTTTAATGAACAAAATAAAATTTTTGGTGTATTATTATTTCACGCAGCAAATAATGTTTCTGAGCGTTGTGCTATATTCTTAAATTAGCATTCATATTTACCATTTATTTTAACAACAATTCCTAATAAGTCTATGTTTCAAACCGACATACATCACTTTTTGCAGTCCTATTCTAATGACTTTCTTGACTTTATCATGCAAGTCATTACTGCTTTGGGATATCAAGAATTTTTGATGGTACTTATCGCTTTCTTAATTTTTGGAATTCATTTCAAAAAAGGCTTTTTGATGATACAAATATTGTTGTGGACAGGAGTTTTCACTTTTTTCCTCAAGAGTCATTTTGCCCTTCCCCGTCCCTTTCATGTAGATTCTACGTTGAAGCTACTCGAATCCTTCAATCACGGAATTAGTGAAATTCCTTTTTCAAAACAAGGAGCTGCGACTTTTCTTGGGCTACCTCCTTTTGAAGTCATTTCTTACTATCGAGGATTGGGGGAATTTTCCTATGGCTTCCCATCGGGTCATACGAGTGTTGCCGTTACGGTTTGGGGTGGATTGGCGATTTTGTTTCGCAAAAAGTGGCTCACACTATTGAGTATTGCCATGATTATTTTGATTCCTTTTTCAAGGGTTTATTTGGGCGTTCACTTCATAGCCGATGTATTGGGTGGCTATCTATTGGGAGGAATCATCCTCTTTGCCTCTTACCACCTCATTCTAAAGACTTCTAAACTGCACCCCTATCTAAAAAAGGATACCTACCAATTGGACTTCAAAATGGCGCTTTTCGTTTTTAGTCCTCTCCTACTCATTCCTTTTTTACCACATACAGCAGCGGCTATTCCTGCTTTTATGTGTGGCTTCAATTTGGTTTTTTATCTATTGTCAAGGGATGGATTACCTCATAATGTACCAACTTTGCAGGCTATCATTGGCAGTACTCTGCTGTTCTTGGCAATTTTTGGAGCAATGGCAGGGTTTACCAAATTCTTAATGAGTAGTTTGGATTTGGAGACTAATAAAATCCTGTATTTCTTGCGCTATTTTGTGAGTGTTGTTGCAGGGGTCTGGTTTTCGGCAGTTTTGTCGTATAAATTGAATTGGTTCGAAAAATATGGTCAAAGAAGTTTATGAAATGTATTGTGAATTACTTCTCTTACGATACCCTCTTGATGATAAATAACATCAAATACAATGATGAAAGTCATTTCTTTACTTATTCAATTTCACGTACTTTGAATCAGTTAGGCAAATCAAAATAGTCATTTGTGAAGCATAATCCAGTTGTTTATAAAGTATTGTTTGAATTTGCCTTAGTAATCCCAATCCTATTATTAAATCTTGAATAATGAATATAAAAGTTAAGGACTTGATGGTAAAATCCGTCATTACAACGATGCCTCATAAATCTGTTGGACATGCTCAATCAATAATGGCTAAAAACAAGATAAAATCTATCCCCGTAGTGAATAGCGAGATGGAAGTCGAAGGGATTATTACCTCTACAGACTTGTTGAAAGATATTTCGGAGGGGACTCCTCTCAGTCACGTGATGACTACAAATGTGTATACGATTCCATCTTACTCAGATGTTCACATTGCTGCACGTGTGATGCGCAATCACCATATAAACCACCTTGTTGTATCTGATGAAAAGAAAATTGTCGGGGTTTTGAGTGCTCACGATTTATTAAGGTTGGTTGAAGACCATCGCTTTGTTATGAAAAATCCTCCTACTTCTTCTAATAAGAAGAGCAAGAGGAAGTAAGGTAAATTAGCCCCTACTCCACCTCCGCAAAAGCATCCCTAACCAACTTGTAAAAAATAATGGCAATGGCTGTCAATACCATTGACAAAAAGGCAGCGACAATCAACTTCATTAATTTGTTGGGAACATTCATCGGCAAGGGGTAAGTAGGGTAATCAATGACTTGTACGATGGGTTTGTTGCTGTGCAAATCCAATCGAGCAATTTCCAAACTCTTGTAATCTGTTGCCAATACTTCGTATAAGATTTCTACTTTTCGCTCCAGCTTTTCCTTGTTCATTGCTTTTTGGGCAGACAAAGTACCTGCGGCTAAGGGTTTTCGGTTGTCTTCATACCATTTGGTGAGGGCATATTCTGCACTTTGAAGGGCTGTTTGTACTGAATCGGCTGTACTTTTAATCATTTCGTAGGTATTGCGTTGTTGTTCCACGGCTTTCTTCTGGTAGTAATCACTCAGTGTTCCTATCAAAGCGATTAAGAATTCTTTAGAGAAAGCTTCTGATGTAGATTCGCAACTCATCGTAGTGATGCCATTTTTACCAGGGTTGGCACTTAAATACCCAAAAACGATTTGGTTGTAAATATTTTGTGCAACGGAATTTTCGGTAAAATTGAAGTCCTCAATTTCTTTTGGAACAAATTTGAAATCCTTCAATTTTTCATCTTCTTGCCAATTTTCTCTCAGTCGAAACAAGTCAATATAATGATTAAAAAGCATTTGTTCACTGCCTTCAATTTCTATTTTTTTCATCAAAGCTCTGTAAACCATACGTTTTGACTTCAACAACTCCACCAATCGCTCAGAAGCAACAGGTTGATTACTACCCAATCCAAACTGCCCTGCAAATTGCAGTAATCGGCTCACTCCTCCACCCGAATCGTTGTTGGTCATGAAACTGAGTTTTCCAACATAAGTAATAGATTGTTGATTGACTCGATATAGGGTGAAGCTCAAAAACAGAAATCCCACTATCACAAACCAATACCATTTCTTAATCAACTCCCATCCAAAGTCTTTGAGACTGAGCATTAAAGTTCGGATTTGTTGATTGGTTGATTGGTTCATTTGGTTTAATTGTGTTTAGGTTGATAAGTGGGTTTGAGTGTATAGGTCTTTACGTGTTCGGATTGATAAGTGGTCGCTTATAGAAGCCTCAAAATTTGAACAATTCGACGATACAGAAAAACGCTTACCTAGGTCTCGTCTGCAAAAACAACAAAATCACCGTAGCAACGGTAGCCAATTTTGCCGTAACGCTGTCAAAGGCATCGTTCCAACTGACTCCTTCTTTCCTTTCTTCACGCAGTTCCTCACGGCGTTTTCGGTCGGTAATGTCGACATAGACAATGCCCCCATTTTCTACTTTCGGATACAATTTTACAATCCCTAAATCCAAAGTTCTTCTGGTGCGTCCATTCGGTTCTCTCACAAAAGTTCTCGACTTTTTGGCATAGCGTCCGAAACCTGCTCCATATTTTCGGAGGTAATAATCTGCTCTTTTGGGCCCTTCATACGGTACGCTCAATCGAGGAATCGTGTCGACATCCGAAAAACCTGCTGCCCCCATCATGGTCACGATGTTTTTACTTTCGGGAATAAAAATCGAATCTCCTTCTGCCAAGATGTAATTGAAGTAGGACTTGTTGGGTTTATTGAAAGCCTTTTCCAAGTCCAATAAAATTACCCCCGTACTGTCATAGACCCTATACATTCTTGCCCCCTGCTTGAAAGCGTATTTGGTGAATCCACCTGACCGATCTATCAAATCTACAATTCGCTCTTCTTTGCTGACCAAGGCATACTCTCCTGGGTACATCACTTCGCCATACAATTTGACGGTTGATTGTGGTTCAAAATCGGGTTTGAAGCGCACAAAAATTTGGTCGTAGGGCTTCAATTCAAACTCCTCTGCTTCTTCTTCAAAGGTCAAATCTTGCCCCACATCAATTCGTTTGACGACCACCCTCTGCGAGCCAGCTTTGCCTGTGTAATCGTCTGAATAAGTAACCAATCTAGATACTTCAATCCGTTCATTTGCTGCCTCTTTCCGCAGTCCTCCCGATAGATAAATGATGTCCTTCAAGGTTAAATCCTCGGCATAAGGATATTCACCCGTTTTTCTGACAGCCCCCAACACATTGACCTTGAAGTCTTGACGGAAGTCTTTTCGAGATATGACTTGGATGGTATCTAAGTTTTGAAGTAGAATATTGTCAGCGGCCTCTTCGGTCAATAAAACATCTTCTAAATCAAAGGGAATGATTTGTTTGGTTAGATCTTCCTTCAATCGCATCACATAAGCTCTCGAACGATCTGCATCGTCCAATATTCCTTCTGCACGCATCAATACATCGCTGATTTTTTCATTTTTTCGGAGTTCGTATCGTCCTGGCACTGCTACTGCTCCAACGACTTGAACGTAGTTTCGGAGTTCTTTAGGGATGCCATACACAAAGATGCTGTCACCATTGACCAACGGAATATCCTTGTTAATCGCCACCAAACTGTCCAGATTCACATCCAAAAGGACTTCTTTGTTCTTGTGAAAACGCTTGATGCTGATGGTTTTTGTGAAAGCGGCAGCATCCAAACCACCTGCAAACTCTATCAAATCTCGTAGTCCCTCCCCTTTCTTCATTTCGTAATTGTGAGGTCTTCGGATTTTGCCCGATATGTTGACCAAGTTTTGAAGTGACGGAACGATTATATAGTCGTTTTCTTGCAAGAAAAAGTTTTGACGGCTATCGGGCTTATTCAAAAAGTTGTAAACATCAAGAGACTGCACACGTTTGCCATTTCTTTCGATGTAAATTTCTCGCATTGACCCAATTGCATTAGGCCCATCTATCATGACTAAAGCATCAATTGCAGAAGTTTGGGCAGGAAAACGATAGGCTCCAGGATTGAAGAGGTTACCTACAAGATTTACAGGGATGACTCTCGAATAAGAAACCGCTACTTCAATTTTTTCTTTGTCAAAATCAAATGTCTGAGTAAATCGGTCTTTGATGATTTCTTTGGCTTTTTCGTAGGTAATGCCCTTCAAATTGATTCGTCCCACCAAGGTAGGATTGATGGCTCCCAAGTCATCAATGACATAGACCTTATTGAAGTCCTTCTGTCCCCACATGATGACCGTTATTTCATCACCTTTATCGAGCTGATAGTTGGGCGGAGGACGCATTTCACGCAGTTCTCCAAATGGGGTAAATACGGTTCGCCGAAAAAATTCGTGTCCGTAAATAGTGGGTTCAGGCAATTGAAGGGCTTTTTCGAGGATTTGCCGTTTTCTAATTTCTATCAGTTCTAGGACTTCATCAAAACTAAAACTATCAACAGCCTCTCCCAATTCTTCCTCTTTTGCTCTCCTTTCGGCTTCGTATTTGGCTACACTTACGCTGTCTCCTTCCGTTTTCAATCGAATCAACTCTTCAATCATCTCTTCATCAACTCCTAATTTTCGAAGTTCTTCGGGCGTAGTCAGGAGTTTGTTCTTAAATTCTGAAGTGTCTTTGTCGCCAAATCCACTGTCTTCTGCCGACTGCAACAATTTTTCGATATCATAGCGATTGTATTGATTGCTCCGGCTTCTTCTCGGATTGTAGATGTCGCCAAACTGTGCATACACCCCATCACTGATACAGAAAAACAGTAACACCCATAAAAATCTATTGTATGTTCTCATTTATTTTGTTCGTATGCCTAATCCTTTTCTGTTTTCTGTCTTTTTTAATTGATTCTGATTACCCCATCCTCATCTGGCAAAATAATTTCTCCTTTGCCATTGGGTCCAGGAATTGTTTTGACTTTGGCTTCTTTTTTCAACCTATCGAATTCGTCAGCAGTATTTTTTGCTTCTTTGCGCTTCTCTAAATATTCTCGTCCTCTCAATGCCAATTTGTTTTCGGAGTCCAAAGCCAAAGTATTGACAAAATCCAAACTTGCTTCTTCAAACTTTCCATGAAAACTATAGGCTGCTCCTCTATACGCCAAAGCTGTTACATTTTGGGGTTGTTCTTTTAAGACGTGTGACAGGTCTGCAATAGCAGCTTCGTAATTGTCTATTTCTACATAAGTGATACCTCTATTTAGGTATGCTCTCAAGGTATTGGGTTCTTTACTGATTCCTGTGGTGTAATCTTTGAGGGCTTGATCGTAGTGTCCTAAAATATAATGTGCATTAGCTCTATCATAATATGCTTTTGCATTGTCGGGATTGAGTTCCATTACTTTAGTGTAATCTTCGATTGCTTTTTCACGATCTCCACTGTTGTGATAAGCGATACCACGAGTTGAATATACACTTTCTTCGTCTGAACCCAAGCGTATGGCGTTTGTGAAATCTGCAATAGCTTCTGGGTATTTTTCCCTTTCAAACAATACAGTTCCTCTGTGTTCGTAAGCAGATCTGTATTTGGGGTTTAATTTTATGGCTTCGGAATAGTCATTGAAGGCATCTTGGTATTTTCTACCGATGTGCTGTCTCCAACCTCTCATGGCCAAGCCTACATATTTAGGCACACAGCTGACTGCAATGTTAAACATTGAATCTACTTCTGCTTCTTTGTGCAGTAAATAGTAGCAATGTGTAATCAGAGGTGTAACTGCAACATCACACTTATCAGAAGCAACATATTGAAACGCAGTCAATGCTTCTGCCCATTTGTTTTGACTACAAGCCGCTACTCCAATGAGCCAATTCCCGATGTAGTTTACATCGTCTTGCAGATAAAAGCCATTTCGTAGATCCGTCAACTGCGGAAATCCCATGTGTCCTTCTATCACATCATTGATCCAAGTATATAATATTTCGGATTTTTGTTTTTTGGGATTGTAGAAACCCCAAACGATAACATCTGCATTGTGTTCTTTACCCAATTGTTGAGCAATTTGTGGCTTGTAGGGACACTCTTGATTTTCTAACAATTTGATGTCTATGTTCATTGCTTTTGCCCACTGAGAAGCATTGAGAAGCCCCATCAATTCATTTTCCATTTCTCTATTGTCTGATTTACATTCTTTATCAGGATGTAAAGGCAACAATAAAATATTGAAGTTGTCTGAATCAGGTGAAAAGGTCTTTGTTGATGTTGAAGTTGTTTTCTCAGGTTGTTCTTCTGCTTTGCCATTGCTGCAAGCATACGTTAAACCTGTCACCACGAAAAACACCGTCAAAAGTGAAAATTGACGGATATAGAAGAAGTTGATCATAAAATTCACTGCTTTGTTTGTGTAAAAACGCAAAGTGCTTGAAGTTATTATTTTAACCAAAAGCAGTGCAAAATTAGGACAAAAAAACAAAAATAGAGTATCTTTTGAGAGATACTCTATTTTGTAATCGTGTTCCTTTATTCGTAAGGAAAAGAAGGAGGATACATAGATTCAATAAAACGTACCAATTCAATACTGTTTTTTATCTCCAAATCCATCCATAATGCTCTTTTAGCTTCAATGTATGTTTATCAAACTGAAAACTCAATACCCATGAAAGGTGTTCGTATTTCTTATATTTCAGTAAACAAGTAATTATGTATTCGTCTCCCACTTCATATTTTCTCGAAAACTTCAATAAATAGTCATAATCTTTGGGAGGTTTTCTGCCATATTCTACCTTGCTAAAATTACTTAGAAAATAATTTTTGTCCAGGTTGGGTATTTTATATTTTTCATGAGTATTTACTTGGATTTTATCATAGAATAAGACATTATCATCAATAATACCATCAGATGAAAATTTCTGAATAAACAGATTCTTACCTTTTGTATCATAAACTAAGGTGGCATAGGTTGTATCTTTACCAAGTTTTATTGTGTAGATTCCATTGATAAAAATGGAATCTAACTTTTGGTTGATGCTGTTGTATAGAATTGAATCAACTCTCTCGTATTTATTTGGGTTTTGATAAATAGTATAATTTATCAACATACCAATCAAGGATAGTACATTTATACTAAAAAAAATAAGAATATTCACTTTTATTACTGTAAAGTACTCTAAAATGCAATGCTACCTAAACTCAGGATCTAAAATATAAAATGGAAACATATTTTTAATGTATTCTATAATATTAGGGTCAGGCAAGTATTCAATACCGCTATTTCCAATAAGATAATTTCCACTTGATTTGAGAAATATAAAATCCGCTAACTGGTCTCCGCTATAAAACTCAATCAGTAAATCACCATTAAGTCTCAAATCCTCATACCGTTTCCCACTTTTCTTTTTTTCGGAGTTATCCAACAATATAGATTTAGCCATTCTGATATGACCTGTGCATTTAATGTCTATTTTAAATTTATAATGGTCAAAATTTCTAATATCATTTGGAGTTCTTGAAAAAAATGAATGTACTGAGTATCCTATGTAAATAACCTTTATATTCGTGATATTTCTCTCAATTGATTGAGCGTATGCTTGTACAGATAACATTGAAACACACAATATGATAAAAAAGCTCTGTTTCATAGAATGATTTTTTTTAACAAAAAGAGAAACAAAAGAAATTTGAAGGGCATTGGTATAAAAAACAAAATCCAAGTTTTCTGAAAATCAGAGGACTTGGATTTTGCTTTTTACTTTGGACATCAAACAAATATTATTCCCTAATACTAATCATCCAAATTTATATCATAATCCATTGCATTGTTGTTTTCTGGCTCCTTGTAAGAATCCTCTTTAGGAGTCTCATTGGTGCGTAGACGCTTAGGAATGTATTTTTTCTTAGCAGGTTTATCGCTATCGTAACTTCTGTTTCTATTTCGGTCTCTGTCCCTATCTCTATCCCGATTGTAGTCTCTATCTCTATCGTTGTCGTAAGGTCTATTGTAAGAAGGTCGATCGTATCGTCTATCGTTGTTATAAGAAGGGCGATCATAGCTTCTATTTCTATCCCGATCATAATCACGATTGCGATTATAACCTCCTCCACCACGATTATCCCTATTATCTCGGTCATATCGGGGACGGTAAGAATCGTTTCGTGGGCGATAACCTCCACTATTGTTGGAGCGACGACTGTATCGAGGCTTATATTTGGGTTCGTAAGGCTCGATAATTTCATGTTCGCCATACAAAGTCACCCAATCACGCATCAACTTTTCGATGGCATTTGGATTATAAGCCAACTGTTGGAAATCTTCAAATTCTGGAGGAAGGGGGTCAGACGTGTAAGGGATTCTCATATAGAATCTCTTTTTGTTTTTTTTCACGGCCACTTCATCCAACTTACGCCAAGGATGTGTATCATTGTTATCTCCTATAATGACAACAATAAACTTAGATTCGTGGATTTTTTGGTCTAAGCGTCCTTTGATGAGTTTTCCTGATTGGGTACGCATGCCTTTGTCGAAAGAGGAAGTCATAAAAATGTCGAATTCACCAAAATCTTGGCGAATTGCCCACTTTCTAATTTTCCTGAAATATTTCTCGTCTTCCTTTCGATAACTTACAAATACTTTCGATCTCACAGTTTTTATTTTGTTTTGCTTCTTAAATAGGGTTACGAATAGTGAATAAGAGGGATATAGTCATTTAACAGAAAAAGCTAATTGACAATTAGAAAAGTACTTTTAATCTATTAATTACTAAATATCACACCTCCTTTTTCTTGTTGCAAAATTGGTAATTTAACGCTCAAACATACTAATTCTTTTTAAAAAAATTAAATATTGAAGAGTCATTATCCTGCATATTAACAAATATTTAGGGGAATAGCAAATAATTTATTAATAAAAATCCGATAGTAAACAAAGAAAGGGTAGAGATAAACTCTACCCTTTTTGTTTAAGCAAAATGCTAAAAACCCATCAATAAACCATCTTTATTTATTAATAATATTCATTGATTTAGGCACAATACGCTATTATTGAACAACTATTTTTTTGGTCATGGCTTTATCACCTTGTATAACCTGCAAAAAATAAAGCCCTTTATAATTATCCGAAATATCAATTTTTTGACTGTACTGCCCTTCAAAATCATTCAAACTTTCTTCAAAGACCGCTTTACCTGCGGTGTCTGTAATTCGCACCAAAGTGTTTCCTCGTTCAGGAATGTCAAAACTAAGGTTGAATTGTCCTTGATTCGGATTAGGAGCAAAAGTCAAAGCATGTAGGTTGAGGTTCGAGATTTCCTCCATTGCTCGTTTACTCGATGTAATCTTGCCTTCTTTTTGCAGTACATTGTTGAGCATTGCACTTTCTTCTTTTGCAGGTTCCATCATCATGATTTTCACCATTGTTTTGTTGCCTTCCGCATCCTCGACTTCTACTTCTCGAATAAACACTCTTTCTTCTTCATCCAAAGTCGTTCTGCTTGTGCTTGATGATTTAGAACAGCTTGATTTGTTGTAACAACTTGACCAGTTTTTGTGACTTTCTTGCTTGTTCGCTTTCAGAGTTGCTTTAGTCTTTTGAGCTTTGTTGTTTCTACGGTATCTTAAATCAACTACGTCCCCTGGCTCGAAACTTGCCAATTGTTTGACCAAATCTTGATGACTATATACTTCTGCTTTGTTAAGACTCAATAAAACATCGCCTTGCTCCAATCCTGCTTCATCAGCAGCCGAACCTTCAATGACTTTCTTCAAATACAAACCCTCCACTTTGCGAATGTCGTTTTCCTCTGCAATACTTGCATCCATTGCCACAGCATACACTCCCAAAAGGGCTTTATTAGAATTCATTTCTTTTGCTTTACTACTACTGCGATGACTTTTTTTGTGCATATTGCCTTTGTCGTGCCACTTAAAATGAGCTTCTTTTTTTCCCAAAGTTGCAGTAGCCGAAAGTGTTTCATTGTTTCTAACATATTCAATCTTCACCTCATCCTCTACCTTCAATCCTTTTAATTCCTCTATCAATCCATCGTGACTATTCAAAGCTGCGCCATTGAAGCTTGTCACCACATCCCCAGCCTGCAATCCTGCTTTTGCAGCACTGCTTCCTTCAACCACTTTTTTTAGATACAAACCGTTTTGAATAGATAGCCCTTTCTCTTTCGCAATTTCCTCATTGAGTGCTGTGGCAACTACTCCCAAGAAAGGTCTATTGTTATAAACTTCGGCGTGTTCATTCATCATTTTACAATGATGTTCTTTCTGCATGTGTAATTCTTCTTTATCTCCGTATTTTTGTTTTTTATACGCCAAAACCGTTTCTTCGCTGTAAGGCATCAAAACGGCAATAGTGGTTTGGAGTGCTCCATCTCGTTGGTAAACGATATTTGCTTTATCACTCACCTTCAATTTCTTTAATTCAGTGGTCAAGCCTTCCATAGTGTTGGTAGTCACACCGTTGATTTTCAAAATCACATCCCCTTCCTGCAATCCTGCTTTTTCGGCAGAAGTATTCGGAATCACTGCATCAACTTTCACTCCTTCAGTTTTTTGAACAATTTCCTCACCCGATTCCTTCATTTCATGGAGTTCGGTCTCTTTCAGAAAAACACCTAAAAATGGACGAGCTTCCTCGTTTTGTTCTACATGTACATCGTGAAGTTCTCCCCCAAACTCTCGGTCAATTGGAGCGGAGGAATTTTGAGCCACTAAAGCAGGATTTCCCACAAACAAAATGGCTAGTAAGATAAATAGTTGGTAGGTTTTCGTTGTGTTCATAAACTGTGCATTTATTTGATTGAAAAATAACGGAATAATATTTCCAAAGTTAACACATTGAATCCCTAAATTTCGTTAAGGTGTAGTTAAGGAAGGTTAAGGATTGTTAAGCTGTATTCTTTTATGCCAATACTGCAAGAACCAAATAAAAGGTCGTTGTTAGATTATCTTACAAAACCCTCCACCTCAAAACCCAAAGCCTCCAAATCCTCCCAAAAAGCAGGGTAAGACTTCGTAACCACCATCGGATTTTCTATCGCAAAAGCAGGGCGTATCATTGCCAGAGGCGCAAAAGCCATTGCCATGCGGTGATCGTGATAGGTTTTTACTTCAATCAAATCTACTGCCTCCCCCTCTATCGAAGAATCATCTGGAAAAGTCAAAATCCATTTATCGTCTTGCGCCTCTTTGAAGGAAATGCCAAACTTTGCCAGTTCCTCCTGCAAAGCTGCCGTCCTATCTGTCTCCTTGATGCTCAAAGTCACTAAGCCACCAAAACTACCTTCGACCTTCAATCCTGCACAAACAACCGCCAAGGTCTGAGCAATGTCTGGACACTCCACAAAATCATATTCAAAAGTCTTTGGGATGTTTGCATTTTTGCTTAAATGAACCGTTTTATCACCAAACACCGATTCTACACCAAAATCTTGCATCATTTCGGGCAATACGCTGTCGCCCTGCAAACTGTCCTCCAATAAACCCTCCAAAGTCAAATCAACATTCCCGCTTTCTCCAAGGGCCGCCAAAGCATAGTGATAAGAAGCTGCACTCCAATCGGATTCTACAAAAAAGGACTTCGCTTGATAGGTTTGAGAAGCTACAAAAATGGTTTGTTCATCCAACCATTCACTTTCCACTTCAAAGTTATTCATTATCCTAAGTGTCATTATCAAATAAGGTTTTGACACCAAATCTCCTTTCAGTTGTAGTTCCAAACCACGTTGAAGTACAGGTGCAATCATCAACAAAGCCGACAAATATTGACTGCTCACTCCCGCATTAATTTCTACTTTTCCACCTTTCATCTTTTTTCCAATGACCTTCAAAGGTGGATAACCTTCTTGTTGGAGGTATTCGATTTCGGCTCCCAAGGTACGCAAGGCATTGACCAATACACCAATCGGTCGCTGTTTCATGCGCTCTGAACCTGTCAAAATCCATTCGCCCGATTTGTTGGCTAAGTAAGCAGTGAGAAAACGCATGGTTGTACCTGCTGCTCCCACATCAATCGTTGCAGAAGTTCCCTGTGCTTGTTGCAGTGCCTTCAACATCGCTTTGGAATCATCCGAAGTTGATAGGTTTTCTATTTCAAAGTCCTCGCCACTCAAAGCCCTAATTATCAATACTCGATTGCTGATACTTTTAGATCCATCAAGTTTTATTCTTCCTTTTATGTTTTTGTTTTTTTTACTAATGATGTAAGACATTCTTATGTTTTCAATTATTGATTCAAATTTTTCAAACCCCATACAGGTTTTATCATTTCCAAGTTAAAGGTACAAAAATTGAAGAAGATTGCTCTTGCAGCATATTTTCAACAAACTTTAAAATTCCATTGAAGTAATCAAAGAATTGTTGTCAGGAAAGATTCCTTTTGAAGTTGTTGATAAACAAGCCTCTTAACCGTCAAAATATTGGTTATCTTTGCAGTCTTTTTTGCCCCAAAACACAATAATTTTAAATCAATAAATAGACAAATGGTTGATACCCAAAAAATAAATATGGTCGATCTCTATGGTCAATATTTAGACATTAAAGACGAAGTACAGGCAGGTTTTGAAGAAGTATTTCAAAGCTGTTGGTTTATCAATGGGCCTGCGGTGAAGGAATTTAGTAAAGAGTTGGGAGCGTATCTTTCGGTCAGTCATGTGACTCCGTGTGGTAATGGAACAGATGCGCTGCAAATTGCGCTGATGGCTTTGGATTTGAAGCCCGGTGACGAAATCATCACGACTGCTTTTACCTTTGTCGCAACGGCTGAGGTGATTGCATTGTTGGGTTTAAAGCCCATTTTTGTAGACATAGACGCAAAGACCTTCAATATAGATGTTGATAAAATTGAAGCTGCTATCACTCCAAAAACCAAGTGTATTATCCCTGTTCATTTGTATGGGCAGAGTGCGGATATGGAAAAAATAATGGAAATCGCTGAACGCCATAATTTGGCAGTTGTAGAAGACAATGCACAGGCAATTGGAGCTGATTATACATTTAGCAATGGTAAGGTCTGCAAGACGGGCGCAATGGGACATATCGGTTGCACCTCTTTTTACCCTTCTAAAAACTTGGGCGCCTATGGGGATGCAGGTGCGGTATTTAGCAATGATGCGAATTTGGGAGAAAAAATTCACGTTATGGCGAATCATGGACAGCGCGAAAAATATGCTTCGGATGAAATTGGAGTCAATTCTCGTTTGGACAGTTTTCAAGCAGTTGTTTTACGGGCGAAATTGAAGAAACTGGACGATTACATTGCAGCCCGTCAGAAAGCTGCTGATTTTTACGATCGAGCTTTTGCCAATCATCCAAAAATACAGGTGCCTTATCGTGCGGCCAATTCTACCCATGTTTTTCACCAATATACACTAATCATTGATGGAGATAGAGATGCACTTAAAAACGAATTGCAAGAAAAAGGTATTCCCTCTATGATTTACTACCCAATTCCGCTTCACCTTCAAAAAGCTTATCAGCAATATGGCTACAAAATGGGAGATTTGCCGATAACAGAACAGTTGTCAAAACAAGTTATTTCCTTGCCTATGCACACCGAATTGGGCGAAGACCAACTGAGTTATATCAGCGAGACTTTTCTGCAATGTTTGGTCTAAATTTTATGCCAAACGACACATTAATAGGATTTTGGCACACAATATGTTTGTAATTATTTTTATTTAAATACCAAAAGAATTAACAATGAATATTGCAGTTGTAGGCACAGGGTATGTTGGTTTAGTAAGCGGAACTTGTTTTGCTGAAACAGGAAATCACGTCACTTGTGTAGATATAGATGAATCTAAAGTAAAAAAACTTCAATCTGGCAAAGTAACTATTTATGAACCAGGTTTAGAACCAATTTTTGAGCGCAATGTAAAACAAGGTCGTTTGCACTTTACAACCAACCTAGAAGAAGCGGTAAAGTCTGCAAGCATTATATTTTTGGCTCTGCCGACACCTCCTGGTGAAGATGGTTCGGCTGATTTGTCTTACATCTTAGGAGTTGCAGATGATTTGGGAAAAATCATCACTAACTACAAGGTAGTGGTGGATAAAAGCACCGTTCCTGTTGGAACGGCTGAGCAAGTTCGCAAAGCCATTGAAGCCAATGCCAAAACAGAGTTTGATGTAGTCTCCAATCCCGAATTCTTGCGAGAAGGAAAGGCTATTGACGATTTTATGCGTCCTGATCGTGTGGTAATTGGTACGAATTCTACTCGTGCCAGAAAGTTGATGCAAACCTTGTACGAGCCTTTTGTGAGACAAGGGAATCCCATTTATTTCATGGATGAGGCATCAGCAGAAATGACCAAATATGCGGCCAATTCTTACTTGGCTACTCGTATTACGTTTATGAATGAAATTGCCAATTTGTGCGAAAAAATAGGCGCAAATGTGGATATGGTTCGCATCGGTATGGGAAGTGATAGCCGAATTGGAAAACGATTTTTGTTTCCAGGCATTGGATTTGGGGGCAGTTGTTTTCCAAAGGATGTATCGGCTTTGGCGCGAACTGCTGACCAAAATGACTACAATTTTAGGATTCTCAATTCGGTTTTGGCAGTGAACGATGACCAAAAATTGAGCTTGATGCCTAAAATCAATAATTATTTTAGCAATGATTTGTCAGGCAAACATTTTACCATTTGGGGATTGGCGTTTAAGCCCAATACGGATGATATTCGAGAAGCCCCCTCGCTTTATATGATTGAAGAACTGATCAAAGCGGGTGCAACGGTCACAGCTTTTGACCCTGAAGCAATGGAAAATGTAGCTGAATATGTTGCTCAACATGATGCGATTCCAACAGAAAGCGTTGAGTTTTCGGAAGACCAATACGAAGCACTACAACATGCAGATGCTTTGATTATTTGTACTGAATGGCAGGTTTTCAGAACGCCTGATTTTGAGGTGATGAACAATTCGCTCAAAAATAAAGTCGTTTTTGATGGACGAAACTTGTATGGTTTGGATGTCATGGAACAAAATGGCTATTACTATTGCAGTGTTGGTCGAGAGTTGGTCGAAGCCAATCAAGCTACTTTGGGCTCACAAGCACCGAGTAAATAATCTTCAAATTCAAGACTCAAATACAAATTCAAGTAATCCTTGAGTTTGTATTTGAGCCTTGAATTTGCCTTTTTCATCTGCCATTCATCATTTTTCTTTCTTCATCTTATTATCAAAAAAACGATATGCAGAAACGAGTATTAATTACAGGAGCAGCTGGTTTTTTAGGCTCTCATTTATGCGATAAATTTATTGCGGAAGGGTACGAAGTCATTGGGATGGACAACCTTTTGACGGGTAATATGGACAATATCAATCATCTTTTTCCGCTAAAACAGTTTCATTTCCATCATCATGATGTCACCAAGTTTGTCCATATTTCGGGTAAATTAGACTACATCATGCACTTTGCTTCCCCTGCAAGTCCTGTAGACTACCTAAAAATGCCTATTCAAACCATGAAAGTAGGCTCTTTGGGTACGCACAATTTGTTGGGATTGGCAAAAGCTAAAGGCGCAAGAATGTTGGTTGCTTCAACTTCGGAGGTATATGGCGACCCTGAGATTCACCCGCAAGTGGAAGAATATTGGGGGAATGTGAATCCAATTGGACCAAGAGGTGTTTATGATGAAGCCAAACGATTTTTGGAGGCTATGACCATGGCGTATCACACTTTTCATGGTGTAGAGACTCGCATCGTCCGCATCTTCAATACCTATGGCCCTCGAATGAGACTTCATGACGGTCGTGCATTGCCCAACTTCTTTTACCAAGCCATTACGGGCAAAGACATCACTGTATATGGAGATGGGTCTCAAACGCGTTCTTTCTGCTATGTAAGTGATTTGGTAGATGGCATTTATCGTCTTTTGTTGAGCGATTATCACTTGCCTGTCAACATTGGCAACCCAGAGGAAATCACCATCAAAGAATCTGCTGAAGAAGTGGTTTCTTTGACCAATACCAATAGCAAGGTGATTTATACGCCGTTACCGAAAGACGACCCCAAACAGCGTAAACCTGACATCACCAAAGCCAAAGCGATTCTTAACTGGGAACCCAAAGTGGGCAGAAAGGAGGGTTTTGCGAAAACGTATGAATATTTCAAAAAGGTGATTATGGAGAAAGAACCTGAGTCTGTGGGTTAGAGATGGGTTCTCTTGTCATGGAATAGTTTGTTTTTTTCTATCTATTTCTTATAGGTTTTTCAAAATCAATAATCATATATCATATAATCGTACATCTTAAATCCCCTTAATTATATGGGCAAAAACGGTTCTCGTTTAAGGTAGATATAGGATGTACGATAAATGATTTTTGAGGGCTTACTTGTATAAATAGTTACCTGTAATGTCTATCACTCCTTTACCTTCAAGGCAAATCCTACTCCTCTCCTATTTTCAATTTGAACGTTTCTATCAGACTTCAAATACTTCCTCAATCTGCTGATAAACACATCCATACTTCGCCCTGCGAAATAATCATTTTCGCCCCAAAGTCGGGTCAAAATCGCCTTTCGAGTCACCACCTCATTTTTGTTGTCCAACAACAATTGCAACAATTTAGCCTCCTGCAATGTCAAAGAAAATTCCTTTTGATTTCCCTTCAATAAAAGATTGCTACGGTCAAATAAAAAATTTCCTATCTGCTGCAATTCCACAGAATTTGAGCGAGCTGTTCGACGCAAAATGTTTTGAATACGCAAAACCAATTCGTCAATCTCAAATGGTTTGGTGATGTAATCGTCCGCCCCCAAAGCCAATCCCGTCAATCTATCCACTTTTTGATCCTTTGCAGTCAAAAAAATAAATGGAACTTCATCGTTTAGATTTTTAATTCGTTTTGCTAAGTCAAAACCGTCCATTTCAGGCATCATGATATCCAAAATGCACAGGTCAAATTCACTTCTCTGAAAACTCTGCCACCCCTCAAAACCATCTCGACAAAGCTCTACTTCAAATTCGTGTGCCTCTAAATAGTGCTGCATCACATTGCCTAAATCGGTATCATCCTCAACAAGTAATAGATGTTTCATGGTTTTAAATTATGTATGTTTGTGTTGGTAGTTGTTTTGGGTGTTTGAGTTGATTCCTCCGAAACCCTAAATTCCTTTTCAAATCGGCAATTGAAGGACAAAAGTACTTCCTTCTCCTTTTTTACTTTGGACTTCGATCGTTCCTCCATGTGCTTCAATGCTTTTTCGAGCATAATACAAGCCCAAGCCCAAACCTTTGACCGTATGCAAATTACCTTTTTGCCCTCTGTAAAATTTATCAAAAATATATTGTTGTGTCTCACTGTCCATTCCCATTCCCTTATCTTCAATATAGATTTGAAGAAAATTATCCTTCTGTTTAGTTTTGAGGCGAATCACAGGTTTTCCATTGCTGTATTTTACCGCATTGTCCAATAAATTAGAAATAACCGTTGTTAGATGAAACTCGTCAATGTTGAGTTCTATTGAAGGGACATGAAATTGAGTCTCCAAATCCAATGCTTTATCCTTTTGCTTCAATCTAAAATCGGCGACAATAGTCTCCAAAAAACCATTTATCTCCACTTTTTCTTTCTCCAAAATGGGATTGGTTCTTTCCCAAATCGTCAGGTCCAACACTTGATTGATCAATTGCTGCAATCTCTTGGATTGACGGTCAATGACCTGCACCATATTGGCTGCCAAAATAGGATTACTTGCGATTTTCCCATTTTGAAGGCTTTTGTTCGCCACAGCAATTGTCGCCAAGGGCGTTTTGAGTTCATGACTAATATTGTTGATAAAATCGCTTTTCATGTCCGACATCTTTTTCTGCTTCTGCCAATGGTAAATCGTATAAACAAACACGACCAAAGTTGTCAAAATGGTCAAAAGCGACAAGGCAAAAATACCATACATTTCCTGCAATAGGAGGTAATTTCGAGCAGGTGTATCTACATACAGTGCATACTCAATCAAACACTTATTCCCGACTACCGAACGAGTATCAACAATGTGATTGGTTGGACTTAAATCCTCCAAACTCCCTAACAAAACCAAGCCTTCTTCCTCTTCTTCTTTCTCATAAATCACCAATTCACTCGTACTTCCCAACAAAATCCCAATGTGCCTCACCACTATTTGATACTCAAAATCCGATTGAATATCATTTGTATATTTGTAGCCCTCAAAAAAAGCATCCAAATCGTTGTATTTCTGCAAATCCCTTATCAAACGTTGGTAAAAATCCCTTTTCAAATTCTCTAGCTCTTTCTCTGAACCAATAACCGTCAAAGCTACCGTCAAATTAGTGGCAATGCTGTCTATCAAGCTATAAGCATCATTGTAAAACACACCGCCATTTGTGCAGTCTTCATAAGCTTCAAAAATAGAATTTCGATATTTAATGACAAACTCCTTGTCCTTTAGTTGGTAGGTATTGGACACCAAAAAATACTGTACCCCCATTAAGGCAATGAGTGCCAACGCCGAAAAAATAATGGCTATTCGAATGTTGGGGCTATTTATCATAAACAAAAGTAAATAAACTATCTACAAATTTAATTCAAAAACTATTCTAAAAAATAGGTTTTCAGTCTATTAACAAAACATTAACAGATACCTATTACTCACATGAAACTTTATAGTCAAGTTTCACGTAAATGTTAGTAGTATTAGTCTCCCAAATAGGAGGCAAAGATACACTTCAATTCACCCAAGAAACTACTCTTTAAGCCAATCTGTCTGTGCAGCACGCTTAAAGCACAACAGCGCCGTCGCAATATTACAGTTTTGTGGTATTGACGGTGCTGGTTTTGGGTATATATTTATCCTCCTTTTTTTCCCACCTCTTTGCTTCCATTCTAAACAAAAATGCGGTTTTGTGGATTATGATAGAAATGATTAGCTTCATGCTTCAATATTAAAACAGCAACCAACCAATATGAACACCAACAGAACCATTGTCCTTGTAGAGGGAACTCGCACACCATTTTTGCGTTCAGGAACAGACTATATGGATTTGATGTCCTATCAATTGGGGCAACACGCTATCAAAGGTTTGTTGACCAAAACGGGGATTGACCCTGAACTCATTGATATAGTAACAATGGGAACGGTCATTTCCAATGTCAAAACGAGCAACGTGGCGAGAGAAGCTGCAATTACTGCGGGAATTCCTGCAAGTACGCCTTGCCACACTGTCACACAAGCCTGTATATCCGCTAATCGAGCCATTGCAGATGCCATTCTTGCCATTGCAGTTGGTCATGCAGACATTGCCATTGCAGGAGGAGTTGACAATACTTCCGATTCTCCTATTGGATTCAGCAAGGCTATGCGTAAAAAACTTTTCAAGGCGCAAAAATTGAAAACCCTAGGCGACAAGGTAAAATTTGCGACCAGTCTTCGCCCCAGCGATTTCTTACCTCAACGCCCTGCCGTAGCCGAATACACGACCAATCGAACGATGGGGGAAGATTGTGAAATCATGGCTGCAAGATTTGGCATCAGCCGCAAAGCACAAGATGAATACACAATGCGGTCACATCACCTTGCCGCCAAAGCTTACGAAGACGGACATCTACCCAAAGAAGTAACGCCTGTTTCTCTACCGCCCAACTTCAATAGAATAGAACGTGACAATGGCATTCGCCCTGATACCAATATGGAGAAACTATCCAGATTGCGTCCTGCTTTTGATAGAAAACACGGCACTTTGACCGCAGGAAACTCCTCTTTTTTGACCGATGGCGCATCCGCCGTTTTGTTGATGAATGCTGCAAAAGCAAGAGAATTGGGTTTGAAGCCCATTGCTAAAGTAGTGGATTTTACCTTTACGGGGCAAAGATTGGAGGATGAATTGTTGTTGGGTCCGACTTATGCAACTTCCAAATTGTTTGAAAAAACGGGTTTGAGTTTTGACGACATGGATGTGATAGAATTCCACGAAGCCTTTGCCGCCCAGATTCTTTCCAACATTCAATGCTTGGAATCCGACGAGTTTGCACAAAAAAATTTGGGTCGAGAAAAAGCCGTTGGTAAAGTACCTATGGACAAATTCAACCTTTGGGGTGGCTCACTCTCGATTGGACATCCTTTTGGGGCAACGGGCGCACGTCTAATGACAACTACGGCTCATAGACTGATTGCAGAGGGCGGAAAATATGGTTTGTTGGCGGCTTGTGCAGCGGGAGCGCATGGTCATGCAATGATTTTGGAGCGTATTTGAGTTTAGACTGTTGCAATATTTACAAACCATCGTCTTCCTCCAAGCGTTACCCTATATTACTTTCTCTTTCAATAAGTTTGAGCAATGAATGAATTTTGGATTATACTAACAGGGTCGTTAATAGCCGTTTCCTGCGGATTGTTGGGTTGCTATCTGATTTTGCGGCAAATGGCGATGATGGGTGATGCAATTTCTCATGCCGTTTTGCCAGGCATCTTTTTTGCTTTTTTGATTGCAGGACATGGTTCTATACCAAGTTTGATTGGGGCATCCGTTTTGGGTATTATTGCAGCCCTGTTGATTGAAACTTTCTCCCGAAAAGCCAAACTACAATCCGATGCCGCAATTGGATTGACCTTCACCTTACTTTTTGCGATTGGAGTCATACTCATTTCAGCTTATGCGCAACAAGTAGATTTAGACCAAGAGTGTGTATTGTATGGTGAAATTGCCTTTGTTCCTTTCGACACTTTTACCTTCAATGGCATCAATTTGGGGCCGCAAGCTGTTTGGATTGGAGGAGTCGTTTTGGCCTTAATTCTTACCATGATTGCTGTGGGCTATAAAGGTTTGTTTTTGACGACTTTCGACCCTGCTTATGCAGCAGCATTGGGTTTCTCGACTGCTTTTTGGCATTATTTGTTGATGGCTGCGGTTTCATTGACGACTGTAGTTTCTTTTGAATCTGTGGGTGCGATTTTGGTAGTTGCCTTTTTGATTGGGCCTGCGGCTACGGCCTATTTACTCACCAATAATTTCAAAATTATGTTGCTGCTTTCGGCTGTGATTGGTGTTTTGACGGCGATAAGTGGATATTATTTGGCGGTTTGGGTGAATGGTTCTATTGCAGGAGCAATGGCTACAATGGTGGGAGTTTGGTTTTTGTTGGCGTTTTTGTTTTCTCCGATTCAAGGAGTATTTCGATTCAATAAAAAATTGATTTATTCAACTGAAAATGAATTCGATATATCTATCGAGAATTGAAGAAAAGCTCTGTTCTTATATGGACAAAAAAGACGGTTTGGTTGTCATTCAAGCAGGTCGTTTTTCTTTGGTACATGACCAATCATACTGCTATACAAAACGATTTTTGAACCACAACAGTCTCAAAAGGGCACAAAAGAGATGGTTGAATTTCAGTCCTTTACTTTTGTTTTCTTTGTGCCTTTTGTGGTTGAATTAAAAATGTACAGTAGTATGATGACCAAAATAATTCTACCCACTTTTTGGGGTCAAGCGAAAGTTTCTGTAATTGATTGAAGCTCTCTCACCTCCTCACCAACTTATTTCCCACCACACATTCCAAACACCTTTTCTCACTACAATATTCATTCTTCAATTGCAGTAAAGCCTGAGATTCAAAGGCATTTTTAGGTTTTATGCCCAAAGCTGTCCATTTTTCGATGATGCTGTTTTTTTCGGCAGGCAATTCCTCCAATAGCTTCAATGCCCTATCCGAAAAATCGCTTTCACCCCGTTTTTTTCCATAGACAAAAAGCATCGGAACCACTGTATTAATCAAGATGCTGTTAATCGTAGATTTGCCAAGACTTTTGTTTCTTTGTTTGGAAGCTTTGTCGAAAACATAATGGGTGAGCCAATAATCGGACAGTTCGACATGGAAAAGTTGGTGAAAATCTTCCAGTTTTTGGGCAGTTAATACTTTGGAAAACAGGCTGCTCGACTGGTGAATGAGCGTGGCAAATTGGGCGATGCGAATAGTGGGCAGATTGGGCGGGCGCATTCTTGCGAATTTCCAGCTGTGTCCTTGTAGTGGAGTGAGCTTGAATTTTTTTTGCAGAAAATCGTACTCTTTTCGCAAGGCATTGGGATAATCTTCTTCAAAGGTTTTGTTATCCAATAATCCCGATTGACCAAACAACAATGCTTCAACTTGAAACAATTGATTTTTGTGCTTTGCCAAGACTTCCATAGGCAAGGATTTAGCTAATAACTGGAAAGGTGCGCTGTTCACTTTTCCTCCAAAAGTCCTCGCCAAAAAGTAATAAAAAGTTGTTTCCCAACTGTTTTGATTCTCTTGTAGAGCTTGTAGAATAGGATTGATTTTGCGTTCCAAACGTTCTATCAACAGTCGGTCGAGCCATGTAGAAATGGTAAAAGAGTCTATTTGGGTGATTTGGTCTTGACAGGGAATCCAATCTTTACTCGAATTGAGGTACAGAAAGTTTTGGTATATCATCGGCGGGATTCGCTTGAACAGGGATAAGGTCGGAATCGGTGTTCCGTCTTTTCGTTTGATAGCGGTATCGGGTTCATAGACAAGGTGTAAAATTACGTTGTCATAAGCTTCGTCCTTCTGATGTTGATGTTTGAGCCAATCGGAAGCTGTGGTATGAATTTCTACATTTCCTGCCCAAATGGTATCTCCTATTTTTATTTTTGCATTGAAGAAGTCAGGTCCTGCTTGATGGTTTTGTTCACCTGTTTGCAGTACTTCAATGGCTTCTCCTTTGGTGGTTTGCAGTTTTTCATTTTTATATAAGCGAAATTTCCACAAATAGGAGAGAAAATCTTCGTTCATGGTTGGTAATTAGTTGGTTAATTAAATCGAATGTAAGCTCCAAATTTAGTATTTTTATCCAAACAAATAAACCCTATTGGTGTTTAAATCAATAAACCAAATCTCTCATGCCCATTTCTATACAAGAATTCAAATCATTTGCATCGGAACTGTGGGCAAAATACAACAAACACAATTCTCTGAAATTAGGAGCAGCATTGGCTTATTACACTGTTTTCTCTTTTGCTCCCATCATTATCATTGTCATTAGTATTGTAGGCTTTTTCTTTGGAGAAGACGCTATTAGAGGCGAAGTCTATCTGGAATTGAATAGCTTGTTGGGAGATTCGGCGGCTTTGCAGATTCAAGAGTTAATCGAAAATTCCTATGTTGAAAACACCAGTTTGTGGACAGCGACTATGGGCGTGATAGGATTGGTGTTGGGAGCGACTGCTATTTTTGGTGAATTGCAGGATTCACTCAATACGATATGGGAAATAAAAGTAAAGCCTAAAAGCAATATTATTTGGTTTATAACCAATCGTTTGCTTTCCTTTGGAGTCATTATAACATTAGGCTTTTTATTGTTAATATCCTTGGTTTTGAATGCTGCAATGGTTGCTTTTGGAGAAAGGCTTATACAGTTATTCCCAAGTCTAAGTGATTTATTTTTAGGAACTTTCACCATGTTTGTTTCTTTGGTGATTACAACTTTCCTTTTTGCACTCATATTCAAGGTTTTACCGGATGCTAAAATTCGGTGGCGAGATGTATTGACAGGTGCTTTTTTCACTGCTGTTTTATTTGCTATTGGTAAATATTTGATAGGTCTATACATCGGAAACAGCAATATTGCAACTACTTATGGAGCAGCAGGTTCGATTGCAGTGCTTTTGATATGGACTTATTACAGTTCACAGGTTTTATTTTTGGGCGCTGAATTTACCTTCGTTTGGGCAAAACGATATGGAGAGGCTATCATTCCCAAAAACTACGCTATTCGAGTTGTTCAGCAAGAAGTCATTCCACAAGACCAACGAATAGGTAGTGAGGTGAAATTAAGTGAGTAATTTTATACCCGTTCTACTCAACAAAACTGCTGTTTTTAGGTTTAAATTCCGAACCTAAAATAAAACCCTTCATGCAAGTCTCTTTTCAAGAAGTCAAATCATTTGCCATTGAATTGTGGGACAACTACAGCAAAGACAATGCGCTTAAATTGGGCGCAGCATTGGCGTATTACACCGTTTTTGCCTTTGCCCCTGTCATTATTGTGGTGATTACACTGGCAGGATTATTCTTTGGAGAAGAGGCAATTAGGGGAGAAGTTTATGCAGAATTGAACAATCTACTAGGAAACTTTGCAGCTTTGCAGATTCAAGAAATGATTGAAAACAGCTATGTTCAGAATACAAGTATTTGGACGGCAATCATTGGAGTTGTCGGATTGATTTTCGGTGCAACGGGTATTTTTGGAGAATTGCAGGATTCACTTAATACGGTTTGGGAAATCAAAGCCAAACCCAAAAACAGTATTCTTGGATTTATCATCACACGATTATTGTCATTTGGTACTTTGATTACTTTGGGTTTCTTGTTGCTGACCTCTTTGATATTGAATGCTGCAATGATTGCATTTAGTGAGAAGTTTGCCCATATGATGCCTGGAATTGGAGAGGTTTTTATTATCGTGGTGACAATACTCATTTCTTTGCTCGTTACTACGATTTTATTCGCTTTTTTATTCAAAGTCCTACCCGATGTTGTTGTCGAATGGAAAGATGTTTGGATGGGTGCTTTTTTTACAGCAGTATTGTTTGCTATCGGCAAATATTTGATTGGACTATATATTGGCAATAGCAGCATAACGACTACTTATGGAGCTGCGGGATCTATTGCAGTATTGTTAATTTGGACGTACTACAGTTCACAAATTTTATTTTTAGGAGCAGAGTTCACCTTCGTTTGGGCAAAACGATATGGCTCTCAAATCGTACCTGATGAACACGCCGTTCGAGTGATTCAAAAAGAAGTTGTCCCCGAAAATCAAATCATTAGCAAAGATAGTTTATCATCTTAATAAATGAACCTATTTTCATTTATTCAAAATAAAAATCGATTTATTATTTTACTTTAGTGAACATTAAGCAACTCTTTTTGTTTTAATTCTGATTTTTATATTTCATAACCCAAAAATTTTTAACCATGTTTACAGACACGTATAATGACAAGATTGTATCGGAATTGAATGATATTCTTGAAAAGAATTATGATGCAGAGAAAGGCTATAAAGAAGCAGCCGAAGAGGCAGAAAATCCATTGCTGAAGAGTTTGTTTCAAGAATGTGCTCAACAACGTTACGACTTCGGTCATGCTATCAAAGCTGAGATTGCTGCAATAGGTGGTGAACCTGACAAAGGTAGCAGTGTAGCAGGCGCAATACATCGAGCTTGGATTGACTTCAAAACTTTGTTTACAGGCAATGATGATGCCGCTGTTTTGCAAGAGTGCATCAATGGTGAAAAAGCAGCTTTGGAGGAATACAATGAAGCTCTTTATGAAACGACTCTACCCGACAGTACAAAAGAAGTTGTAACCAAACAACGAGATCAAATTGTTGCATTGGTGGATAGAATGGAGGAATTGAAAAAAACCTTTGAAGAGCAAGATTGAGTTAAATGTTGATTAGTAAATAAATAATGAGTTTTTAGAGATTTTTTACTTTTTTCTTCTAAAATCTCAAAGCAAAAAGTCGAAGTTGGAAACAGCTTCGACTTTTTTCTGTGTCTACGCATTACCTATCTTCAACAAATAATTTACCTTGTTAATCACATCTTTTCCCTCCATTTCACCTTTCTGTAATCTGCATTTGTATCAGGAAGAGAAAGATTTCCTAAAGAAACGCCAATGCTTTCTTAAAAGCAATGTCTTGTTGTTCAATTGTAATTTTTTCCTTGCCTTCGTACCGCTCTTTGATTTTAATAGAAATGTAAATTTCATCTGGAACAACCTCTTTTTCAGCAGTTCCAGTGACTTCAATATAAAGTCGGTCGTCTAGTTTTAGCCCTTATGTTTGTGCAAATACGCTTAGGCTTGTCAATAAAAGGACAATCACTTTTAATACATTCATGTTGATGCTTTTTAATTGTAAAATGAATCATAGCTTTTATTTAGACAACCAATCTTATTAGAATACAGGCGTTTCCCTCAAAATCACCTACATTAATTTTTAGTCATTTTTTATGCTTATCTTCAATTTCTCCTTCAAACGGAATCGCCACTTTTACCAATTCGTAAGAAGTTATTTCTCTAAATAGTTGTCCCCCATTTTCGACTGATATTCAAAGACTTCACTTTTTTCACCTCGCTTAAATACGGCTAAAGTATCATTCCCTTGATTTAGAATCACCTGTTGAATCCATGCTGTTCTTTTTCTATCAATATGAACCATAGAGGCAAATCGAAGGTATTGACCATCGCAATAAAGACTCACTTTTCCGTCTTCTTCTATTGGATTTTCTAAAAAAGACTTTGTATAATTCGATTTTAGGCTAAAAAATTCTAACTTCCAACTTCCAATAGCTACAAAACATGAACCGCAAAACATTCATCCAAAAAAGCACTCTGCTCGCTTTTGGTGCTTCAAGTCTGTTAGCCTGCTCTAACGACAACAACAAAAGTCAGACAAACACCACTGTCATTGCCCCCAATATTCACACTTCCAAAAGCAAGAAATATAGGTGGAAAATGGTGACAAGTTTTCCGCCTAATTTTCCGATTTTGGGCGAATCTGCCAATCTTTTTGCAGATTGGGTGAAAATTTTGACTGACGGCAGACTTGACATTAAAGTGTATGGGGCAGGTGAATTGGTTCCTGCTTTGGAGGTGTTTGATGCAGTGTCGAGTGGAACGGTGGAAATGGGAAATGGTACGTCTTTTTATTGGTCAGGCAAATTGGCGGCTGCCCCTTTCTTTACGGCTGTTCCATTTGGAATGAATGCCCAACAAATGCAGTCTTGGCTTATCAGTGGTGATGGTTATGACTTGTGGAAAGAAGCTTATGCCCCTTTCGATTTGATTCCATTTTTGGGAGGCTCTACGGGTGTGCAGATGGGCGGCTGGTTTCGCAAAGAAATCAATTCACTTGCCGACATCAAAGGTTTGAAGATGCGAATGCCTGGATTGGGGGGTAAGGTTTTGCAAAAAGCAGGAGCAACTGCCATGACAACTGCTGGCAGCGAAATTTACACCAATCTCGAAAAAGGAGTCATTGACGCTACCGAATGGGTTGGTCCTTACCACGATTATTTGATGGGTTTCCACAAAATTGCGCCTTACTACTATTCTCCCGGTTGGCACGAACCGAGTGGTCAAACCGAATTTACAATTCACAAACCAACTTATGAAAGCTTACCTGCCGACTTGCAAGAAGCTTTGTTTACGGCTTCGATGCGGATTCAAGCGTGGATGATAGGCGAATTTGACCGTTTGAATAGCTTGTATTTAGCCAAGATATTGCAGGAAGGCAAGGTGAAATTGCGAACTTTTCCGAAGGAGGTTCTCGACCAATTCAGGGTTTTGTCGAAGGAAGTATTGGAGGAGGTGATTGAAGGGGATGAGATGAGTAGAAAGGTTTATGAGAGTTATCGTGCTTTTCAGAAATTGTCGAATCCGTGGTATGATTTGACGGAAGGAGCCTATCAGAAATTGATTAAAGGGTAATTTTGTGTTTATGGGCTATGTTGACAGAAGTCACAAATCAAACTTCAAAAATCATATATCCGCTTATTTGCAAGAGGTGCGATTTACGAGTAATGAGGCTTGATTTGTGAGATATTAAAGGATATAAGCTCCCAAGAACTTTTGAAAAAAGGAGTTGTTTTGTAAAAAAGCACTATCTTTCTACTTCAATATCAAACCTAAAGACTCGAATGAAAAAAGTACCTTATGGCAGTGTAGTCACCTTCAATGACTTGGTTAATCAAGGCTACTTTTATGTCGACCGAACCCATTACCTCGAAAAAATAGAAACCTTGAGCGAGAAGCATTTGTTCTTTTTGCGCCCTCGTCGATTCGGAAAAAGTTTGTTTATCTCTGTCTTGCATCATTATTATGGTTTAGAACATCAAGACACATTTGACCAATCTTTTGGTGGTTTTTATGCAGGTCAACATCCTACGTCTTTGAGAAATAGTTATTTGATTTTGAGCTTCAATTTTTCGGGTATTGATACAACTACTCAAGACAGTACCTATCAAGGATTTTTAACCAGTGTCCGTTTGGCAGTAGAGGATTTTTTGGCTACTTATTCTACTTTATTTACATCAGAATATTTGAGTATTTTATCCAGTATGTCTTCTCCTGAGGAGATAATGAAACAATTGTGGAATTGGGTGAGGCAAGAGGGAAAGGGTAAAAAAGTCTATGTCTTGATAGATGAATACGACCAATTCACCAACGAACTTGTCGCCTATCGCTTTGAAGAATTCAAGGAAATCGTAGGGCGAAATGGCTGGGTGCGAAAGTTTTATGAAACGCTAAAAATTGGGGCAGACAGAGGTATCATTGACAGGACTTTCATCACAGGAGTTACGCCTATTACCTTCGACAGCTTGACAAGTGGATTTAGCAATGCCTACGATATTAGTACGGAATTGGAGTTTTGTGGAATGATGGGTTTTACGGATATTGAGGTAAGGGGCTTGATTGAAAATATGGGGATTGAAGGAGAAGTATTGGAGGAAACAATGACAGACTTGAAGTCTTGGTATAACGGATATAATTTTAATAAAAACTCCAACGAAGCTGTCTACAATTCTGAAATGGTGCTGTTTTTCATTAAGGAATACTTGAAGGTAAATCATTATCCTGAAAACTTATTGGCAACTAGTGTCGCTACTGATTACCATAAGATTCAATCCATGTTTCGCATTGCACACCAAGAGAGAGAGAACCTCCAAACTTTGCGAAAGATTTTGGCGAATGATCAAATAGCTTCTATTTTGGTGCAAAAATTTAATTTTGAAGAAAATTGGGAAGAACATCATTTCATCAGTCTTTTGTACTATTTGGGGTTCTTGACCATCAAAGAAAGCGATATAGATAGTTTGATTTTTACGATTCCCAATTATGTAATTCGCCAATTGTATTTTCAGTTTTTCATGCGGCTGACTTTAGATGATGCCAAGTTGAATACCTCACAAGTAGATGTCAGGGCGAAGGTTTTAGAATTGGCTAAATACAACAACATCAACCCTATCATCGAACTTACCGAATCTGTATTATCTCAATTGTCTGTTCATCACGACAAAGCCGCCTTCAATGAAACCCACCCCAAAGCCATTTTTGCTTCTTGGTTCTACATCACTCGCTTCTACAATATTTACAGCGAATTGGAGGTGGAGAAGAAGAACAAAGACAATGAGAAAGGCAGAATAGATTTATTGCTTACCCGTCGTGCGCCCTTTGAAGCAGATGTTCCCTATCAGTTTATTTTTGAATTGAAGTACCTGAAAAAAGCAACCGATAATCATTTGAAGAAAGTCAAAAAAGAAGCTGTTGAGCAACTCCAAGAATACTTGAAGGATGACAAGGTCAAAGATTTGAAGGATTTGAGGGCTTATGTCGTTGTTTTTGTCGGAAATAAGGCAGAGGTTGTGGAATTATAGCTTTCAATCACCTTTTCACAAATACCTAAACACATAAACAACCAAAATACAACAAACCTTCAATGAAAGACCTCGTACCTCACAATCTTGCGGAATACACCGAAGCCCATACAAGCCCACCGTCTCTCCTATTGCAGCAACTCTACCGAGAAACCAACCTCAAAATCGTGCGCCCCAGAAATATTTCGGGCAATTTGCAGGGAACGTTTTTGCGGATGCTCAGTTACATGATTCGACCTCAAAAGATTTTAGAGGTAGGCACTTATACTGGTTATGCTGCAATCTGTTTGGCAGAGGGATTGCAGGAAAAAGGGATGCTACACACTATCGAAATCAATGAGGAGTTGGAAGATATTCAACGCAAATATTTTGAAGCGGCGGGATTGCAGGACAAGATTCACATTCACATTGGCAATGCTTTGGAGATTATTCCCACATTGAAGGACGAATTTGATTTGGTATTTATTGACGCAGACAAAGCCAATTACCCACAATATTTTGAATTGATAATTGGAAAAGTCAGAAATGGCGGCTTTATTATTGTAGACAATGTGTTGTGGAATGGAAAGGTTTTGGAGGACTCAGCAAAGGATAAATATACAATGGGAGTAAAGACCTTCAATGAGTTGGTGCAGATGGATGACCGAGTGGAAAATGTATTGCTGACAGTAAAAGATGGGATGATGTTGGTAAGAAAACGGTAAATGCTTGAAGAGTTTTCACTCCTAAAATTGAATTTGTACTTGAGCTTTGAACTTGAGTTTGTTTAGGGCAAATTAAAAAATAAAATTAGGCAATAGTTTTTACTTTTGAGCTATGAATATATCGAAAGAGAATTTTAAGGTTTTATTGCCAAGTTTAGAGCTTGCCTGTAGTTATATGAAGGGTCAAGAACGTCGTTTATTTTTAGGACAATTAGCCATAGATTTAGGCTTAGGGGGTCAATTATTAGTATCAGAAAATCTTCCAATTAGTCGAGAGACCCTACGCAAGGGAGTTCAAGAACTTAAAAGTGGAGAAATAAAAGAAGATAAATTTAGCCATAGAGGTAGAAAACCTTTAGAAGAGTTAAATCCTAAATTATTAGCAGCGATAAAAGATATAGTAGATAAAGCGAGTCAAACAGACCCTCAATTCAAAAGCACTCGTTTATATACTCGCTTAAGTGTAAATGAAGTACGACAACAATTGATAAGACAAGGTTATTCAGATGCGGACTTGCCAAGTAACCAAACGATATGGAATAAGTTGTATGCTTTGGGCTACAAGCGCCGAAAAGTAGGGAAAACAAAACCTAAAAAAAAATAAAAGAAACAGATGCAATTTTCAATCAGTTAGCCAAAGAGAATGATCAAGCAGACAAAGCAAAGAATATTCTGCGAATATCTTATGATGCAAAAGATAAAATAGGTATTGGAGATTTTTCACGAGGGGGTAAAAATTGGACAGAACTAAAAGCTTCTGACCATGATTTTACCAAAAGTCATATTACTCCTTTTGGTTTTTTTCTTCCTCAATGGAAGGAAACTTACTTATATTTTGCAGAGTCTAAAATAACGGCAGACTGCATTGTTGATTTGTTAGATTATTTTTGGCAAACACGCAAAGAACGGTTTTTAGGCATTGATACTATTCTGATTAACTCTGACAATGGTCCTGAATGTCATAGTAGAAGAACTCAATTTATTAAAAGAATCTGTGAGTTCGCTCACAAAAATAATGTGACGGTTCGATTAGCCTATTATCCGCCTTATCATAGCAAGTACAATCCAATTGAAAGAGTATGGGGAGGATTGGAACAACATTGGAATGCAGACATTTTAGATAGCAAAGAAACAGTCATTAAGTTTGCTCAAAGTTTTGTTTGGGCAGGAAAAAAAGCCGAAGTAACAGTGTGGGATAAAGTTTACCAAACTGGTAAAAAATTATCTGCAAAAGCAATGAAGTTACATGAAAAAGTAATGGATAGACTAAATGACTCTATTGGAAAATGGTTTGTGACTATCAAACCTCAGAAAGTCAAAGAAATTCTCATGTATGACTAACTATTTTTTTTAAATTGCCTAGCTATTCCACATCTGACGTTTGCCAATTTTGATATATTTTCGGATATTTACAACAAAAGCGATACTAAGGTAAATAATAATCGGCGACCAATTGGCAATAAATGTGCTGTACACAAAAAACAAACGAATGCGGTGATAGGGAATCCCCAATTTTTCACCGAGAAATGTGCATACACCAAAACCCCTCACCTCAAATAAGTTGCGAATATAATTCAAGATTTTATCCATAGCAGACTTTCTGTAACAGTTTGCAAATATTAATAGCCACTCTTTTCAATAAAGATACAAAAACAATGCTTGAACAAGAA
>JAUHXA010000135.1 GCA_030427245.1 Bacteroidia bacterium
ATCGTAGGCATAAAACATCCAATAAAGCTCGTCTTCCGTCATCTCGCCCGCAGTTTGCTCTGCTTCAAAATGCTTGAGCCATTCGTCAAAACTGATAATGCCACTGCCATCTGTATCAATAGCTTCAAATGCTTTTTTTCTTTCTGCTGTTAATTCTGCCATAACAATTGTGTTTTAAAAATTTTAAAAAAAGTATCAAACGAATCTTTGTCAGAACGGTAATCAATTACCAACTACGATATCCGCCGCCACCGCTAGGGCTCTTGGGGCGTGGTCTGGCTTCATTGACCATTAGAGATCTTCCCCCCATTTCTTTTTGATGCAAAGCCGAAATCGCCTCTTCTGCTCCACTTGACATCTCAACAAAACCAAAACCTCTTGGTCTTCCTGTCTCTCTATCTGTTACCAGATTAACACTGTCAACTGTACCATATTCACTAAATAAGTCTCTGACTTCATCGTCAGTTGCAGAAAAAGGCAAGTTGCCTACATAAATTTTCTTTGACATAATAAATACATTTAAAAGTTTAAAACGGGTTGAAAATTGTATTCAACCTCTTCTACTTCTAAAAGACGGTTTGAGGAGAGTGTTTTGAAGATTTTGATTGATTTTTTTTTTTAAAAAAATACACTTCATTTCAACTAAGTACCAAAAATTTCTTCTTTCTGCTGTAACCTCTTTCAAAATTACTACGACTAAACTATCAAATACAACAAATAAAATTACAAACTCTTAAAAAAATAACAGTATGCACGTATTTGAAATGGTAGCAATCATTGTGATAGTGACTTCTTTTTTCAGCACTATCTCTTTTTTGGCAAAGACCTATTTTTCGACACGTCACAAAGAACGTATGGCGTTGATTGAAAGTGGGCGTGACATGACGGTTTTCAAGCCTAAAAAAAGACAAACCAATAGAGCCTTGAAATTTGGTTTGATGTTTTTTGGTATTGGCGCAGGAATTTTGACAGGCAGTATCATTGAAGCTATTTTTGGTTTGGAAGAACCTTTAGGTATTTTTTCGATGATGTTTATCTTTGGAGGTGTGGCATTGGTGTTGTATTACATCATTGCAGCCAAACTTAGCTTTGAGAATGAGGAGGAAGAGGAAATCATTTTAGACAAGAAGGTGGATCCTCCTTTTGAAACAGAATTGCGAATGGAGGAACGAAAATTCGATGAAGAAGAGGGTTTTGATTTGACACAAGGACAGTATTGAGAAACTCAAACTCAAACTCAAACTCAAACTCAAACTCAAACTACAAGTTCAAATCTTCTATTGGTTGTTTAACACAAATGTTCAAATTTTATCTGAAAGACAGCTGGGTGAAAACTTAGCTGTCTTTTTTGGTTGTCCATTTTCCTTCTATCTTGAATGTCCGTAGTATTCATTTGGGTTCTTGTGCTTTTTGCTATCTTTATTCCAAACTTCAAACCATGAAATATTTTCTTTCCTTCTTTTTCCTTTTTCTGTTTGGATTCACTTATCTGCAAGCACAAAACATTGGTATCGGTATTGAAGCACAAAAATATCCTGCAGGACATATTTTGAGTGGACGAGTTGACATTGGAGTGGGAAACTACAATACCTTCAATATAAGGGTCGGCTACAATTTTGCGAGGCATGAAGATTTTGGTGTTCATCAAGACGAAACAGGAGGTGGTTGGGGAGGGACTTTGGGTTATCGGCACTATACAAGCCCTAATAAGTCTAATTGGTTTTTGGGTATTCGCACCGATTTGTGGTTCAATACGATAGACTGGATAGACTTTATCAATCAACCCGATGAAGTGAGAGGAACAACGGATATTGTGGTATTGCAGCCTGTTATTGAAGGTGGGTATGGGCTTTTATTGAACGACCGTATTTTGATTGCGCCTTCTGTTGCTTTTGGCTGGGAATGGAATATCAAGGTAGAAGGTTCGGATGTGGGCGAAGGGGCTATCTTTTTGGGAGGTATTCAGGTTTCTTATAGATTTTGAAGTGGAGTAGATAATTAATGAATCCTCACAGATTTGCCCTCATACTACAAAACAAAAGTCCATTTTCCCCTATCTTTACCCGATGAAAGCATCCAATTTTTACCTCGACCGACACTTAGCACAAACTACTCCCTACAATATGGGCATTGAAGTCGCTCATGCCGATGGAATCTATATCTACGATGTTTCGGGAAAGCGCTATACCGATTTGATTTCGGGCCTGGGCGTTTCGGCTTTGGGACACAACAATCAAATGGTCAATGAAGCATTGAAGGCTCAGATTGACAAACATTTGCATGTCATGGTTTATGGGGAATTCATTCAAAAACCACAGTTGGAACTCGGTAAATTATTGACCAGTACTTTGCCCAAATCTCTGGATACTTGCTACTTTGTCAACTCAGGAACGGAAGCCAATGAAGCTGCCTTGAAGCTTGCAAAAAGGGTGACAGGTCGCAAAAAAATCATTTCTTTTGTGGGGGCATATCACGGAAGCACGCACGGTTCACTTTCGGTGAGCAGCAACGAACAAAAAAAATATCCCTTTCGCCCATTGTTGCCTCAAGTCGAATTCATTCGATTGAATGAGGAGGAAGATTTGCAGCAAATAGACGAAGATTGTGCCTGTGTGATTTTGGAAACCATACAAGGTGATGCGGGTATCAGAATTCCTACTTTAGAATTTTTACAGGCTTTGCGAGAACGCTGCAATGCTATGGGAACGATGCTGATTTTTGATGAAATACAAGCAGGATTGGGGCGTACAGGAACTCTTTGGGCATTTGAGTACTATGGGATTGTGCCAGATATTCTGACCTTGGGAAAGGCATTGGGCGGCGGCTTACCGATTGGTGCATTGGTCAGTTCAAAGGAAAATATGGCACAGTTCACTTTCAACCCCATGCTTGGGCATATCACTACTTTTGGTGGACACCCTTTGGTTTGTTCGGCAGCTCATGCGGGATTGAAGTATTTGTTGGACAAAGATTTGGTGACCGAGGTGAATAAAAAGGGCAAACTGTTGCATGATTTGTTGATTCAACATTCTTTGGTCAGAGAAATTCGATACAGGGGATTGTTTTTTGCAATAGAAATGGAGAGTGCAGAGTTGGTTCAAAAAATAGTCGACGGCTGTTTGGAGGCGGGTTTGATTACCTTTTGGTTTTTGTCTTGCCCCAATGCCTTCCGATTAGCTCCTCCTTTGACGATTTCGGAGGAAGAAATAAGAGATTCGACAGCAACAATCCTGAAGGTGTTTGATAAGGCAGTGCATTGAAGTAAAGAAGTTTGTAAATGAAACTACTTCAAACTCTTCAACAAACAGTTTTTACAAAAAATAGACTTCCCGCTTACCTGCTGCTGAATCAACAGCTCGTGATACACTGCTACTTTGTCCATCTGCTCATCAATGCTCGGAATGGCATAATAAGCCGTCAAAGAAAGGAGGCTGATAATGGCAGCAATGAAGAAAGTCGTGACGTGTTTGAAGGATTTTTGGAGTGGTTCATATTGAAGCAGGTGAGCAACTCGGAGTTTGAGGGGGTGCGCTTTTGAGGGTTTGAAGTGATGCACCATTGCTAGGTTTTGGTAGCGTTTCATTTTGACCAAAAGCGTAGCATAAAACTGTTTGTTGCCCACTTTTTGAACGGCAAATTCGTCTGCTAAAAATTCGTTGAGTTGGTCGAGTTCTTTGCTGAATAGATAAAACACGGGATTCAACCACCAAACCAATTGCAGGAGTTCAAAAGTAATTTTGACCCACGTATCTTTTTGGTGGAGGTGGGCAATTTCGTGCCACAATACGCCCATTCTCTCGGATTCAGTGAGGTAATTCATTTCTTCTTGCCAGATAATGTATTCATTCCACAATTTGAAAGACCCCACGGATAGCGGCTTTGAAGGAAATAGAAGGGTATAGGTTTGTCCATCCATTTCGATATTTTTCTGTTCGCTTTTGGCAATAATCCAGAGCAGAGAGGCCATTTTAACCAAAAACCAAAGAAATAAAAATAAAGCAATACTTTTGAGGATATTGGTCACGACATTACCATAAACAAACCAAAAGTCGTAGAGAGGTTCGGCTTTGTAAACCAATAGATTATTGGGCAAAACCGCAGAACATTCACAAAAATGGTCTTCTTTCATAGCAATGTCCAAACACATATTCATCTCTTCTCCAGGAGCGGGGCAAAAATTGTAATAGACTGTTTCGGAGATGTATTCGTTTTGGTGAAGGCATACTTTTTCTTCTTCCATCAATACCGAATCTATGATGGGCGGCAAGGCAAAGCTCAATGCTACAATACTCAACAGCAGAGCTTTTTGAAGTTGGGGGCGGGCATTTTTGCGAATAAAAATATAATAAAACAAGCCTCCAACGACCGAAAGGGCATACGTTAATAGAAAATAGTTGACCATTCTTTGGCTATTTAAGTTAGTCGTCGAGTGATTTATTGATTAGATCCTGAATATCGTTGAGTTCTTCGTCTGCTATTGCTTCGTTGTCCATCAAGGCAGACACTAATAAGCTGGCAGAACCTCCAAAGGCATTATCTATTACATTGGTGATGAGCCTTTTTTGATAGGTGTTTTTTGAAATCAAAGGCATATAAAAATGGTTTCTTCCTACGGCTTCGTGTCCTACGTAGGGGCCTTTTTCACTTTTCTGCAATATGCGTACAATCGTCGAAACCGTATTGTAGGCAGGACGAGGTTTTTCTTCCCAATGTTGCAGGATGTCTTTGACACAGGCTTTTTTCACCTTCCATAGTATGTTCATTACCTTTAGTTCTAAAGGTGTAAGTAAGTCTGTTTTGTTTTGAGATTTATCAGGCATAAGTTTTTTTCGATGATGAATGATAAATTTTGAAATCTTCGATGAATCCATACAAAAATAAAACTAATTTTTTAGTTCACCAACTATTATTGGAAACTCAAATTTAAAACACTTATTCCATCTTAAAAAGGTATTGATTTAGAGTTGGTTATATTTTTCATTTTTTATTTACGATTTTCAATGAGTTTAGCACCGTTTTTACATCCCGATTTGATTGAAGCAGGCTGTGACGAAGCAGGTAGAGGCTGTTTGTCTGGCCCTGTGTTTGCAGCAGCAGTAATTCTACCCAAAGACTTTGTCCATTCTCAACTAAACGACTCCAAGAAGATAAACGAAAAAACACGTTACCTGTTGCGGGAGGTTATCGAAAGAGAAGCATTGGCCTATGCCGTTGGGTTTTGTACGGCCCAGGAAATTGACAAAATTAATATTCTCCACGCATCTATCGAAGCCATGCACAGAGCTGTAAAGAAGCTGAAAGTCAGGCCTGAAATGATTTTGGTAGATGGCAATCGCTTCAACCCTTTTCCTGATATTGACCACGAATGTATCGTGAAAGGAGACAGTAAATTTTTGTCTATTGCAGCCGCTTCGATTTTGGCGAAAACCTATCGGGATGATTTCATGCAGAAAATTCACCTGCAATATCCACATTATGCTTGGAATCAAAACAAGGGCTATCCGACTTTGGCGCATAGAAAAGCCATTGAAGTCTATGGAAGTTGTGAGTATCACCGTCAATCCTTTCGTTTGTTAGCTAAGTGAGAACTGGTGGGAGAGAAGTCGTAAGCGAAATACATTGAGCAGATAGTTGGTTGTCATGTTTTATCAGACAGAAACGACACAGCTCTATTTTTAGCAAAAAAAACCGTCTTCCCGCACTTCTACTACCTCCTTCCAACAGAGTCGTTTGTTTTGATTTGCAAAATGCCTAATTTTGCTTTGCAGGTATTGATAGGTCAGGTCTAAGAATTCCAAGTACAGATATTTGTTTATCATCTGATGCCTAATTGTTCACACCTGATGCTGAAATCTTCGATTTAGAAGCTGGAATACGACTAAGCAAGCAGAAAAATGTTTGACTGATATACTTTTCTCATTGCGAATTTGTTTGTATTTTTTGACCTTTGCAGTAAAATAATTTTTTCATTTCAATTTGTCAGAAATTATGAGAACCATGAAAGTTTTGATGCCATCAACTTTGTTTCTGTTTTTGATGCTGTGTTCCATCACAATTTTTGCACAAAACAGCTCCTTGGATAAGCCCGATCAAGAGAAAATACTGAGAATGGAAGCTCCTCAAAAAGAAGATACGACGACGACTGATGAGGCTACCATGTCGGTTGATGAGTTGATGAATAGCTTTAAATACGATGAACCACAAATTTTCTTAGACGATACCGCCACTAATCCCCTTACCGATACTCCACCTGCTAACGACATAGCTTCAATGACAGAGCCAGAGAAAGCGGTAAGAACCTATACGAGTGAAGAGATAGATAGGCTGATTCATCCTGAAAAAATCATCAATAGAGAACAAAATTTTCGTAATTTTTTACGAAACAATAAATTGATTCAGCCAGAAATGATTCCTCTCAAAAGTTTTGCATTGAATCAAATACCAAGTTACAATGATGATGCATATCGCTTGAAATTAGACATTTTACATTCCGAAATTCCACTGACCTACAATGAGTCTGTAAAAATCTTCATTGACATGTATGTGAATGAAAAAAGAGATCAAGTAAAGCGAATGTTGTCTCGAACGGAGTTGTATTTTCCTGCATGTGAAGCGGCTTTGGACAGATACGATTTACCTATGTATCTCAAATACCTTCCAGTCATTTTATCCGCTCTAACTCCACATGCCAAATCATCATCTGGTTCGTCAGGTTTGTGGCAGTTGCCCTATGGCACTGCTCGTTTGTATGGATTGGAATCCAATGACTATATTGATGAACGAAGAGACCCTATGCTTTCGTCGGAAGTGGCTGCAAAACATCTAAAAAATCTGTGGAATAAATACCAAAATTGGCATTTGACCATTGCCGCATTTTGTGGTGGTGAAGGAACGGTGAATAAGGCGATTCGACAGTCAGGCGGGCAGAAAGATTACTGGGCGGTTGCAGAGTACCTGCCAGAAGAAACGCAGGCGTATGTCCCGCTTTTTATTGCAGCTGTTTATACAATGATTTATTATCCCGATCACAATCTGCATCAATACAATGCTCCTTACAATTTTTATTTGACCGATACCACTACTATTACACGAGGATTTGACATACAGAGTGTTGCGAAATTTGTGGATATGAAGGCAGAGGAATTACAATTTTTGAATCCTGCCATCAAGCGTGATACAATCCCTCCTTCAAAAAGAGGATATCCGCTTGTATTGCCTATTTCCAAGGTGGGATGGGCGCAATCTTACGAACGCAACCTAAATGCAGTAAACGAAGAAACCATATTGGACAGCAATAAGAAGATTCCACTTCCAAAAGACAATGCATGGGCGCAGCCCTCAAATGATTATGGGGTGATTCCTTCAAGTACTTCAACAAATGTTTACAACAAGCCCAAAGAGACTAGAAGATCAGGCAAATATGTTGCTCTGACTTACGCACTACAGCCAGGAGATATTTTGGGTACAATTGCTCAAAAATTTGACTGCACCATTGAAGATCTACGTCAATGGAATAACATTGAAGACGAAAGCCGAATGAAAATCGGGCAAGAACTCATCATTATGGTTCCTAAAGAACACGAAAAACTCTATAAAAACATTGTGATAAAAGCAAACTAAGTAAGGGTAAAAAAATAACTCCTCGTTTTCTTTTGCTAACATACCCCATCCCCCACCGAGAAATCGGGGCAGGCTTTTCAAAAGGGGAATATTGGTCGATGAGTTATTTTTTCTTTTTTACTAAGTAATCCTTTCAGGGAATGCGGTCGGCTAAATATTGCCCGTTTTTAGCTTTCACACAGTTACTACAAAATTTCAAACACTTACTACTTCAATCGCTGCAATTACTTTTTTGTCTTTGTCGCTTTGATTGGATTGTACTACCTTGTCGCTTATAAAAAAACAACAATGCGAAATATCTTTTTTTTATTATTCATCACTTTTTGTTTGTTTCCTTCCTGTACCAACAACGAAGTAAAACAAGCGGTCAATTACCAACCCCACTCATCAGGAAGAGTAGATGAAATTTTATTGATCATGGACGAGGACGAATGGCGAGGTAGCGAAGGCGAAACAGTGCGAAAAGTATTTATGAAAAATTTTCAGGTACTCCCTCAGCCAGAACCCCTCTTTAGTTTGAGTCAAGTGCCAATGGAGGGAGTGACAGACTTACTCAAGCGAAGTGCGAGTATATTGGTGATTGCAGATTTGTCCAAAGATCACCCTACGGCTCGAATGATCAGAGAACAACTGGCAAGATTTGAAAATCAAGGCAAGGAGCGTCCACCTTATTTTATGCGAAAAGATGTGTGGGCAGCTCCTCAACAGGTTACTTACATCTATGCAGAAGATGCCATAAGCCTCAACAACAAATTAATGGAACTACAAGAAACATTCATCAATTTGTTGTATAAAATAGAAGATGTCAAAGTCAAAAACAATGCGTATGTATCTGGCATAAGCAAAGGTCTCACCAAAACATATCAAGAGGATTATTCTCTGGATTTTGAAGTACCCAGTATTTACCGAGAAGTATTGAAGACCGACACCTTGATGTGGGTACGTCACGACAATCAACTCAATGAAGAAGTCAGCAATATCATGGCGTTGATAGAACCTTTTACAGGAGAGACAACTCCTATTAACCACGATTATACGATTGAAAAAGTCAAAGAAATGGGAAAATTGGTTGGAACAGACAATGAAGGTTCCTATCTCTATCCTACCAACAAATATATTCCCTTTGAACAAGTAATGGTCGAAACACAAGCAGGAGCATCGGTCAAAACTTTGGGACTATGGAGTATGGAAAACGACTTTATGGGAGGACCGTTTGTAGCATATTCCTTCAATGACCCTCTCAACAAAAGAAAGGTGACACTTTTTGGATTTGTGTATGCTCCAAGAGGCAAGAAAAGAATTTTGATGCGCCGCTTAGATCTTATTTTTAGAAACATTAAGTCGCTTTAATCCTATTCACCCCCACGCTAACCTGATTCATACCTTAAAAATTCCCTTTCATTCCTTTTTAATAGGATTTGCGAAGGCTTTTAGTTATATTCACAACATCTTTAAAGCTCATAACTCTCATTTTTGAACCCATTTTCCCTATAAAACCAAAT
>JAUHXA010000136.1 GCA_030427245.1 Bacteroidia bacterium
GAGTTAAACAAAGTTCTTTTTTTCGAGTCAAATATTGCATAACTTTATAAACATTTCTGATTACCTTCTCAAACTTTTATATCATGAAAACCCCTTTTTATTCCGAACTTGAAGAACGATTGAATTATATCACACACGGTATTGGTGCGATTGTCAGTCTGATAGGGTTTGTTATCTTGATATATTTCGCTTTAGATTACAAGGATTTGGGAGTGTTGGCAGGATTTGGAGTGTTTGGTTTGTGTATGATATCTGTTTTTTTATCCTCGACTATGTATCATTGGGTAGAACATATTGAGTGGAAAAAAACTTTGAGAGTCTTCGACCACATAGCTATTTTTTTGATGATTGCAGGCACTTACACCCCTTATCTACTTGGTAATATGCGAGAAGGTTGGGGTATACCTTTGTTGGTTGTTATTTGGAGTTTAGCCATTGGCGGAATTATTTTCAAGTGGATGATACGCAATCAGTTGTCAAAATATGAATCTTATAGTATCGCTTTTTATGCAGGTTTGGGAATGATGATTTTGTTTTTCATACAGCCCGTTTTAGAAACTGTTGACTTTTGGGGTGTATTTTTATTGATGTTGGGAGGTATGTTTTACCTCGTAGGCATCGTTTTCTATGTTGTTGATCGCATCCCTTTCAATCATGCTATTTGGCACTTGTTCGTCATTGCAGGGGCTATGTGCCACTACTTTTCGATATTGTATTATGTACGTCCACCCATGATTTAAGAAGGATTTCGTTGAATTAGCAGTTGTGGATAGCCAAAAAAGGCGATTCTAAGTTTACTCAAATTGGAAACTTGCATCCAAGAGTTTTCTTCATCATCTTATATATAAGAGAAAACGTCGACAACGTTTGAAAAACCCCAAGGTCTTGGGACAAGCTTTGTCGACGTTTGAACAACTCCGTTTCAAGTGAGGGCAGTAATCATTCAACTGTTGTCAGGGTTTAATTGACTTTCGATATTTAATTCGTGGTTTTACACACTTTGCCTAACATCCCCCTAACCCCCTTGTCTTAGGTTATAATGATGTGTTTTTTAATAATTTGACCTTGTAAACAATGTCTGTCATTTTCCTCAAAACAGCAATTTGCTGACAATAATCAGATTTCCTATTCAAAGGAGGAATGTTTATACATGCCTTTTGAAGGGTGAACGTTTCTATGTTCCACTTTTGAAGAGAATTTAGGGGATGAATACCCCATTTAATTACCTCACAAACTTATACTCCTTCCCAGGATAGTACGCCCAATCACCCAATTGTTCCTCAATTCTCAACAATTGATTGTATTTAGCGACCCTATCCGAGCGAGAAAGTGAACCCGTTTTGATTTGACCTGTATTCAAAGCCACTGCCAAATCCGCTATTGTCACGTCTTCGGTTTCGCCCGAACGGTGACTCATCACACTGTTGTAAGCATTTCTGTCTGCCAACTGAACGCAGTTTACGGTTTCCGTTAGTGAACCGATTTGGTTAACCTTAATCAAAATTGCATTCGCAATCTCTTGGTCAATACCCGTTTGGAGGCGGTTTACATTGGTCACGAACAAATCGTCACCCACCAATTGAACTTTGTCACCTACAAGGTTCGTCAAAGTTTTCCAACCATCCCAATCATCTTCGTCCATGCCGTCCTCAATGGAAGCAAAAGGATATTTTTTGCACCAATCCGCCAAAAAGTGCGCCATTTCGTTGGAAGTCAATTTGTCGCCGCTCGATTTGTGGAAATGATACAAACCTTCATCGCCCAAGTAAAACTCAGAAGAAGCCACATCCAATCCCAACATCACATCCTCACCAGGTCGATAACCAGCTTTCTCAATCGCCTGCAAAATCACCTGAATCGCCTCTTCATTTGAGCTGAGGTTTGGAGCAAATCCACCTTCGTCACCCACATTGGTCGAAAAACCTTTGCTCTGCAATACTTTTTTGAGGTTGTGAAAAACTTCTGTGCCCATTCTCAAGGCATCCGAAAAACGCTCTGCACCTACGGGCAAAATCATAAACTCCTGAACATCTACACTATTATCAGCGTGAGAACCACCATTGATGATGTTCATCATCGGAATCGGAAGCGTGTGTGCACCAAACCCTCCGAGGTATTTGTACAAAGGCTGTTCGGTTTCGGCAGCCGCAGCTTGAGCAATAGCAAGTGAAACACCCAAAATGGCATTTGCACCCAAATTTCCCTTGTTGGGAGTGCCATCCAATTCAATCATTAGGTTGTCTATTGCAGCTTGTTCAAAAACGCTGACACCTTCCAACTCATTGAAGATGGTGGTCATGACATTTTCTACGGCATTCAATACACTTTTGCCCATGTAGAAATCACTTACACCATCTCGTAGTTCAACGGCTTCGTGTTTACCCGTTGAAGCTCCAGAAGGAACAGCAGCTCGCCCTACTGCGCCATTTTCTGTATGTACTTCTACTTCGACTGTTGGATTTCCTCTCGAATCTAAAATTTGTCTTGCAATAATATCCGTAATAATGCTCATAGGAATAAATAAAAGTTAAGAAATTAAATGACCAATCTGTTGTAGTTTGCTGTACTGAAAGTTTGTTTGCCTTCAATCTTATGAAGGTAGGTAATTTGTAGCACGAAGGTACGGAAATGGCAAAAATTAAAAAAACCCTATATCTTAACATTGCGTTAAGACATAGGGATACAGGGGTGAATTCTGTTCTTAATTATTGATTGAGAGTGCTTTAATTGTTTTTATGTTTTGATAGTCTATTTGTCTTGACTTTCTAAATCTTTCATTTGAAATCTCACCACCTTATTCACACCCATGTCCATTCTTGTAGCCTTCAATCCGAAAGGTTGTTTGCTTCCTAACTTCAAGGATACTTCTTTAGATACTTTGAAGCTTGGTGGAAAACCGTATTCACTATTGGCGTGAACTCCCTTCAAAGGCATAAGGAAAAAAGTGCCTCCATCTCTTGTAGCTTCCGCCAATATTTCATTTTCCTTCAATTGTGTTTTCGTTCCATTCTCTGCAACTCTTGTTCCGATTACTTCCACTGCTCCTTTTTTCTTTTTCTTGATGATGATAATAATGATGATTTTGATTTTGATACCCATTGCAGCAGGGTTGTAAAAGGCTGAACTGACTGGCACAAAAGGGCTTGCAGTGTCGGTAAAGTCGTTTTCTACTGCAAATTGTACTTCCGTTTGGCTTTGAGTGAAAACGGCATCTGTTGTGTGAGCCGATACATTATTTACTGATAAAGTAGTCAAAACTAAAACTGCAATAAAAGCGAATACTTGACTGAAGATACTTTTTGAATTTGTCATGATAAATGGTATTTAAGTTTTTTAAAGTTGTTTTTGTGATGGACTGCAATTCCTTCTTTTCGTTGTTGAAGTATTGTAGTCGTTGTTTCGCCCATTTTAGACGCATGGATTTTTCGGTTTGGAAAAAGATTGCAGAAAAAACCATAAAAAAGTTAACCTTTTCTCCAAAGCTGCAACTAAGAAGCGAAGGCACATTTTTTTGGTTCAATAAAAATTTTGCACAATGAAAAAATCAAACACAACTCTATTTGCTTTTCTTCATAAACAGATAAACTTCAAAACCTTCGCTCTACTCTTATTTTGCTTGTTCTTTGGCAGTGAATATATAAAGGCACAAGAAATCAGTTGGGATGGCGGCGGAGCAGACGACAACTGGAATACGCCTGCCAATTGGAGTACCGATGCCCTTCCAACTGTCAGCAGCGTAGTAAGAATAATAGGTGCCGGCTCTGATGTGATTATTCCATTGGGCTACCAAGCATTGGCACATTTTGTTGGAGTAGCTAATAGTGCTACTTTAACGATTGATACAGGTGCCGAATTGATGGTTGCCAATTCTATAGGTGATGGGATTTCGCTATCTTTTGGAGCCATCATTATAAACAATGGAGTGATAAATGTGAATGATATAGCAGTGAATGGAATGTTTATTGGGAGACAGTCAACATTTATCAATAGTGGACACCTCAATGTAGGAATCAATATGGGTGCAAGTGGAATTAAAATGGGTGGGCTTAGTACTATCCATAATTTAGCAGGAGGGCAAATAAACATTTTGGGAGCTGGAACAGGAGCAGATGGAATTGGACGTTTTGGACCAGGGTCGAAGACTATCAACAATGCAGGAACAATTTGCATTGAAGATGCGAATGTGGACGGAGACAACATTGATCCTGGAATTGCTTACAATGAAACAGGCGATGGCGAATTGAATACAAGTGGATGTGCAGCGACAGGGCTTGTCGTTGAAGCCAGTATTCCTACACTTTCGCAGTGGGGATTGATTGTATTGGCTTTGTTGTTGATGACTTTTGGGGTCTTGAGTTTGTTGCCTGAAAATAGGAAGGAATGGGAGGTGGTTGGATAGACTACAAAGGTTTTAAAACACTTTTGTAGTCTGTATAAATAACCGAAAAGCCCTCCAATTTACGATAATCGTAAAATGGAGGGCTCGATTTCAAAAGAATCAATTTCTATTTATCGTTGAATTTCAAAGTTGCCCATTTTGTTCACACCCATTTCCATTCTTGTAGCCTTCAATCCGAAAGGAACTCTAATTCCCAACTTCGCAGATACTTCTTTAGATACTTTAAAACTTGGTGGGAAACCATATTCACTATTTGCATGAACTCCTTTGATAGGCATGATAATGAAGCTGTTTCCATCTCTTGTAGCTTCCGCCAATACTTCGTTAGCCTTCAATTCTGTTTTCATTCCTTGTTCAGCTACTCTTGTACCGATTACTTCTACTGCACCTTTTTTTGGTTTTTTCTTGATAATGATGATGATAATGATTTTAATTTTGATGCCCATTGCAGCAGGGTTATAAAAAGCTGAACTTACTGGGGCAAAAGGACTTGCAGCATCGGTGAAGTCGTTTTCTACTGCAAACTGTAAGTCGGTTTGATTGAATTCAAAGCTGTTGTCTGCCGTATGTGCTGAGACATTGCAGATAGATAATGTAGTCAAAGCAAAAAGAATTACTAATGTGAATACTTGATTGAAAATACTTTTTGAATTTGTCATGGTAAGAGGTATTTAAGTTTTTAAAAAAATTATTGTCGTTGTTTCGCCCATTTTAGACGCATGGGATTTTGGGTTTGGAAAAATTTTGAAAAAAAAACAATAATTGGATAGGGGATATTGGGATGCGAAACTTAACTATCGGTGATTCAATGTGTAAAAACCTCAATTAATTTATTTCTGGAGAGAATTTGAGAATCTCATTTTTTTTGAAAATACAATATAGGGGAGTAAAAACTAAAAAACCCTCACAAATAATTAATTTGCAAGGGTTTGTGCTATCTTAGCTTAGTTGCGGAGACAGGACTTGAACCTGCGACCTTCGGGTTATGCCTACCACTACAGTTTTCACTGCTCCCGATTACTCGGGATTTGTAGTCTGGACTGTCCCTTCATCTTCAACCGAATTGTTAAGATGTCTGCCAACCAGTCTCTACACCTTTTTTGAAAAGAATTGCTCACTTTCAAAACTTGGCTCGGGATTATCACACTAAAGATTTCCCCGAATTTGACAGATAAACACATAAAAATTTCTTTTTATGCCGCCCAAACAAACTTGATTTTAACGAATAAATGAAAGTGTTTCACCTATCCAACACCAAATCTGCGCTTCTTTGAGCCCGACGAGCTACCTACTGCTCCACTCCGCGATATTTTATAAGAACTATTCTCTTTTTGTTAAGAGAGTGCAAATATAGAACCTTTTTTTTGAAAAACCTAATTTTTATTAAAAATCGCTTGATTTTCTTTTAAAAAGAGTTTTTTCCATGTTTTTGTTCCAGTTCAGACCATCGTTCAACTGTAAGCCGTTGCCAAAGTTTCTCTAAAAGTTCCTCGCTCCTCACAACTCCCTCAATTCCTTCACACTCGCCCCAATCAAAGCCGTCAATGCTGCCGCCACTGCAATAATCGCATAAATCACATTAATCGGAACAATTGCAGCAGCAATACCCGTCAGCGCAATCGAAACGGCGGTAATTCCCTGCACACTTACTCCAATCATACTGAACACCCTGCCCTGCATTTCACTAGGCACAAGCTGCAAAATAATCGTCGGTCGGGTCACAATAATCATCGGAATCGCCAAACAGTGAATCACCAAGGTCAAAAACATCCCTTCAAAACTCGTCACCCACAACAAGGGTAAAAAGGTAATCCCATCCAAAGCAATGCCCCACAAAAGAATCTGTCCTCTCCTGAAAAATCGGCTGTAATAATTCAACAACAGCGTTCCCAAAACCATCCCAATTCCATACGCAATCTGCACAAATGCATAACTTTCCACTCCTTCCTGCAATACCTCTCGCACAAAAATCGGCGCACCAATCACCGCAGGCCCCATCAAAAAAAAATTGTTAGAAATCGTCATAAACACCAAAGTCAACAAACGTTTATCGCTCTTAACATACTCCAAGCCTTCTTTCATATCGTGAAGACTTTCAGCAACAATGGTTTTGATTTTTTTCCGCTTGCCTTTCTCTTCTACCGCTTCAACTGTTGGCAAAGTTTCCAACTGTTGCCAAAGTTTTCGCTTATCCCTCTCCATCTCCCCGTCTCTGCGTTCAGTTTCAAGCCCAGTGGGTAATCCACTCTGTGCTTCCATATCTCCGTTCAGCGTCTGCTCACCGTCTGTCGTCCGTCGTCCACCGTCTGCCGTTAGTTGATATATAAAATAAAACGACAATAAGAAAGTACACGCATCCAATAGAAAAAGCTGCACTTCATTCACAAACAACAACAAAAATCCCGCAATTGCAGGCCCAACAAAAAGTGCATATTGCCACGAAGTATGAATCAAAGAGTTAGCTTGCAGTTGTTTTTCAGGTGAAACAATTTTACCCACCAAAGCATCCCGAGCAGGATTAAACAAAGTATTGAAGGAAGCAATCGCAAAGGTGAATAGCCCCAAAATCAAACCATTCAAACCACCTACATAATACAAAATCGGAATACACGCCACCAAAATCGCCCTCGCCACATCTGCCAACAACATAATCCGCCGCTTGTCGAATCTATCCACCAATGCGCCACTAAATAAGCCAAACAACAAACTTGGTAAATAACCCGACATCGCTATCAAACCCGTTGCAGCATTCGAGCCTGTCAACTCCAACAACATCCACAATAAAGCAATCTCAAAAATAGAATCACCTGATTGAGAGATGGTCTGTCCCGTGAAAAGGTTGAAAACATTGCGGTTGATGAAGAGGCGTTTGAACCAAGAAGGTTTGTTCATTTTTTTATGATGCTTTGGATGGTCAATAGCTACTTAGTAAAAAAGAAAAAATAACTCATCGACCAATATTCCCCTTTTGAAAGGGGATGGGGTATGTTAGCAAAAGAAAACGAGGAGTTATTTTTTTACCCTTACTTAGTAGATGTCTGACTGTTTTTTGATTCCTCTTTGATTTGTCATTTTGGAAAAATCTTGTGGGGATTTATGACGATTTTAATTGATGACCAACAACTTTTTATTAATCAATTCACTCTGTCCTTAAAACCAAAAGATACTTACAGTATGAAAATACAAGAAAGAAAATTCTCTCCGTTCAAAATCCCAAATCCAGTGAGTAAAATCCTCTATATCTCCGTGTTCAATCAAGACTTCTCCTCCCAAATTTGACACAAATTCAAAATCGTTTCCGCAGATTTCTCCATATCCTGCACCGAAACCCATTCGTGTTTAGAGTGAAAAGCGTGTTCTCCTGCAAAAATATTAGGACAAGGCAAACCCATAAACGAAAAACGAGAACCATCCGTACCGCCTCTGATACTCTTTTGGACAGGCTTCAAACCCGTTTTTTTGATGGCTTCAACAGCATATTCTGCTACTTGTGGATATTGGTCCAAAATCTCTTTCATGTTGCGGTATTGTTCAGTCACTTCAAAACGATAGCTCGATTCGGGGTAATTTTTCAAAACCGTTTTGGTGATTTCCTCCAATTCCGCTTCGTGTTGCTTCAATTTTTCGGTGTCAAAATCTCGTATGATAAACTTCAAAGTTGCAGATTCGACCATACCTGAAATATCGGTAGGATGCACAAAGCCTTCTTTGTCTTCGGTTGATTCGGGAGAAAGGCGGTCTTTGGGCAAGCGAGCGATGATTTCCCCTGCAATTTTGATGGCACTTTCCATATTGCCTTTTGCAAAACCAGGATGTGCACTCTTGCCTTCAATGTGAATCACTACGCCATCAGCCGAAAAAGTCTCACACTCCAAAGTGCCAGCCGATTCACCATCAATCGTATAGCCAAAATCTGCGCCCAACTTTTCCATATCTGCCTTGTTTGCGCCTCTACCAATTTCTTCATCAGGCGTAAACAAGATGCGAATCTTGCCATGCTTGATTTCGGGATGTTGTATCAATATGTTTGCAGCACTCATGATAGCTGCCAAACCTGCCTTGTTGTCTGCCCCTAACAAGGTAGTTCCACTTGCCGTTATGACATCGTTGCCGATTTGAGATTGCAGTTTGGGGTGATTTTGAAGGGTGAGAATTTGGTCGGTATCATCTGGCAGAACGATGTCCGAACCATCGTATTTTTTGTGGACAATCGGTTTTACATTTTCACCACTACAATCGGGTGATGTGTCCATGTGAGAGCAAAAGCACAAGACAGGAACTTCCTTGTCGGTATTGCTGTGAATTGTGGCATACACATACCCATGTTCATCCAAGTGAGCATCCGAAATGCCCATTCCTTGCAGTTCTTCTACCAATATTTTGCCCAGATTTTTTTGTTTTTCTGTTGAAGGACAAGTCGGTGAATCGGGGTCAGATTGTGTGTCTATTTGAACGTATTTTAGAAATCGCTCTTTTGCAGTGTGTTGGTATGTTTTCATTGTTGAATTGTTGTATTGTTAAATGGTTGAATTGTTGTGCAAAAGTAAGTTTTTTTGCTATCTTAGTTTATCACAATAACATTGCATCATATAAATTATGAAGAATTTAGTAAGCCAAAAAATCAGTTTTTTGGAATATTTAG
>JAUHXA010000053.1 GCA_030427245.1 Bacteroidia bacterium
TGCGGACAAACATTCGGCAAAAATACAGATATTTTTTATTTTTTGCAATAGCTTTTCCCACTACAAACAATTTGACAGGTGCTGATTTTGCATTTGTTATCTCAAAAACCTGTCAAACTCAAGAAACTTATTGAGACGATTCGATATTGTGAAATGGCATTGTTTGCGCCTGTTGCAGATGCGGACAACTTGCAGGGAACGTATAATGATACCCAAATTTTGATAGCGGATTTGGAGGAAACTATTTGAGTTTTTTATTCTCAATTTGGTGAGTTCCATTGAACTATAGGGAAACAATATGCGATTGGATAATTTCCAAGATCATAATGCTGCTACAATAAGGAGCGTTTGACGATAGTCGTTGGAGGGTGTTTTCTACAAAACGACGAAATCCTTTTTTGACCACCACATAAGACACAATAGATCTCATACACACTCAAACACGACTACCAACTAAACACAGCGATTAGTCCACCATCGCTGTAATCGGATGCTTCAGTCCTTTATAGTCTGTCAAATGTACTTTTACTTTTCCAATGGTAACAGGAGATTCAATCAAAACAGGGAGTTTGTTTGCATCATCAGTAGCATAGATGATCATTTTGTCATCACCACCTTCACCAAAAGCATCCCCTTCCAATAGGTAAGGAGACAGTTTGATGCATCGCACTTTACCAATTTTGGTTTTGACCACTTCTTTGCCGAGATAGCGGAAATAAACGGGTTTGATTTTTTCACTCGTAAATAAGTCAATGTGAACTGTTTCACCTTCCTTAAATTTGGAGAAATCCAAAGAACGGGTGTAGTATAGAATCGAAACGATGTCTTGAGCACAAGTTGAAATGCTTACATCTTCATTTTTTGTTTTTACCGTTCCTTTTTTGATGCGGAAATTAACATTTGCCTTATTGTTGTCGTGAAAAAATTCGTATTGTGTTTGCTCAGAATATTTTCCTTCGTTGATATCCAGAGAGAATTTCACAGGACGCATACTTTGTTTGTCAATATAACTTTCGTAGTTGTCATCCACCTCATAAAACCAATTGAAGGCCGAAGCAGTACGTCCCACACATTTTGCATGGTAAGTAGGTTTACCATTGTAGGTAGTTTCATTCAGATGGAAGGTTGCTTTTCCGGCAGTCATATTGATTGCAGTCCATTTATAGTTGATTTTGTAAGTAAGTGTTTCTCCTACTTCAAAGGTGTTGAAGTCCATATAAGAACCACAAACATCGTTTTTCTGGCTTGCATTTTTGTTGCCCACTGCTACGCTGCTGCTCATTAAGATAAAAGATGCAACGGCTAAAAGTACCACGAATTTTATCCCCCAAAAACCAAGAAACAATGATTTGAAGGAGTCACGAAGCTTATGGAAGAAAAATAGATTTTTCATGAGATTGTTATTTTATTTTGGCATCTAAGGGATGCACAAGATTTTCGTATTCATTTAGATAGGCTTTCATCCAACCTACCCTGAGTGGTGATTCTATCAGCAAAGGCAATTTGTTGGCATCGTCTGTCACCCAAATCACCATCGTTTCGCCACCCTCACCAAAGGCATAGCTCGACAACAACATGGGCGCAAATTTGAGACAACGAAACTTACCCATTTTGGTTTTTAACTCGTCCTTTCCTTTATAACGTAAATGAACGTTATAAGATTTTCCATCTAAAAAAACATCTATTGGAATCGTATCGCCCACTGCAAGATGGCCTTTTTTGAAGTCGAAAGCTCGTGCATAATAAAGCGTTGACAAGACATCTTGTGTACAAGATTTGATGCTTGCGACTTCGTCTTTTGCCTTCACTTCTCCTTTGCGAATTCGATAATCAATTGCCACTTCATTTCGGTCGTGAAAAAAACGAAACTGATTCTTTTTGGTGAATTTGCCTTCGTGAATATCTCGAATGTACTTCAATGGCAGCAAAGTCGAAGGGTCAATATAGCTTTCGTAATGGTCATCTATTGTGTAAAACCAATTGAAGGCGGAAGCGGTTTTGCCAACACAATCAACATGATACACCGTTTTGCTGTTCATATAAGCATCCGAAATCTCAAATGTGACATTGCCTGCTTTCATCCAAATTGCCGACCAATTGTAGTAAATCTTGTAGGTCAGTTTTTCACCCGATTGAAAAGTATTGTAATCCAAAGGCAACGAACAAATAGCATCTTTTGAAGCAGTAGAAGTCGCCTCATTGTTTCCTCCTTTTTTTGCATGAACATGGTAAACAACACTCATACAAATCACTAAACAGAGCCATATCCATTTTTTCATCAAAGGATAGATTTTTTTTGTTAGACAAAATTTAGGTTGATTGGTTTATTATTTCACCCCTACATTGTTCCATTAATTTTATTGAATGAACAACAATACAACAATACAACAATTCAACTTTCCCACCCTTCCAATACATTCAAACGACTGATCAGCCACCAACCTACAATAGCAGGCATCATCAAATTGATCCACCAAAGACTAAACGTTGCAGCAATGATAGCGAGATGATTGGTGGTCACATAGCCCCAAAAAAATATAGCAAGGTTTCCCCGAATTCCCAACTCTATAAGGGCAATACTTGGGATGAAAAGTTGCACAAAAAAGATGGTATTTACCACCATCCAAGCGGTCAAAAGTCCGACTTCCATATTGAAGGCCCAACACAAACCGATGTATTGAAGGGTAAAAACGAGGTTTCGCAAAAACGACCAACCCAAAACCTGAGCTAACTCTCGTTGAGAATAGGTTTCAATGGGCTTGAAATAGCTTTTGTAGCGTCGGAAAAAAGGAATTTTTCCCATCCATTGTTCCGCTTTTTGAACGTGAAAATAGACTAGTAAAAGAGCTACAATCAGCAAGACTGCTCCTGCAATCGCCAATTCCATTTGCCAACCGTTCCACTTCAAATAAAACCCTGCAAAAGTTAAAAAACCAATCGCTCCCAAGGTGACATTTGCAATGATTTGACTCAAACTGCCCACCAAGGTTACAGCAATCGCCTGCAATCTGTTAGCGTGCTGCAATATCAGCACCCGTCCTCCGTATTCTCCTACTCGATTGGGTGTAAATAGCGACAGGGTAATACCGCACAAAATCGCTCGAAAAGCATCTTTGAAAGAAAGACGTTCCATTTTTGTCAAAAGTTGCCGCCATTTTTGGGCTTCAATGCCCCAGTTGACAAAAGTAAAACTACAAACTCCCATCATCCAAGCTGCATTGTGAAATTTGAAGGAAATTAAAAATGTCCAAATAATGGCTTCAACGTTCTCTTGACGAGCAATCTGTTGGTAAATTGCCCAAACCAAACCACTAAAAATGAGTATCTTTAGGAATCGAGTCAGGTTCTTTTTAAAATCTGGATTGGACAATATTGGTTGACTTGGTTTTGAAATCTAAATGTTTGTATGGACAAAAATAAGAAAATCATAGGAATAGACCCTGGTACAGTGGTGATGGGTTATGCAGTGATTGAGGTACTCGGCAAAAATGACCTGGAAATCCACAGCATTGGAGTTGTGCGGCTCAATAAATATCCTGATGCTTATACCAAATTGAAGGTGATTTACGAAAAAATTACGTTTCTGGTAGATACTTATGAACCTGATGAAATGGCGATTGAAGCTCCTTTTTTCGGAAAAAACGTTCAGTCTATGCTCAAATTGGGAAGGGCACAAGGAGTGGCGATTGCGGCAGGAATGATGCATGGCATGAATGTGCAGGAATATGCTCCTCGAAAAATTAAACAATCTATTACTGGAAATGGAAATGCTTCAAAGGAGCAGATTTCGGCTATGTTGAAGCACATGCTGAAAATTGATGCTATGCCGAAATATTTTGATGCAACGGATGCGCTCGGCGTGGCGGTTTGTCATCACCTTCAATTGCAGTCTCCCTTGCCAATTGGAGGAAACAAAGCGAAGAATTGGAAAGCGTTTTTGGCGGCGAATCCCGATAGGTTGAAGAAGAAGTAAATAACTACACAATCTTCTTACGCTTCAAAAACCAATACCCCTTATACACCAATGCCAAAAATACATAGAGGTGAATAAATCCCGCCGTATCTCCAAACAAATACGTCAGAATGGGTTCGTCGTCGCTACCCATCAAAAGGGTTTTAGTGAATTGATTGACGAATAATAAAATATAAATGCCTAATCCCACATAAACAGCTACGCTACTCGCATAAGACCATATTGCAGAAAAAACACTGGTTTTGGGGGCTTCTTTTTTGTAACCATCTTTGGTTTGGTATTTATGCGGAAAAAATTGGCGGTCGAGGTAGGTGAAATACTTATCTTGAAGGAAACCGATAATCACAATAACGACCAAAAGAGCAAAGACCTTATCTACACGTCCTTGCCGCTGCCCGACTCTCCAAATCAATGCTCCAATTCCTCCTTGATTCCCCAAGCTTTCGGCAATGATAATATACGTCCATGAAATAGCTGTCAGGACTCGAATATCGTCTGAGAGTTTGGAGATAACTGCGGGAATGTAGACCGATTTGATGGTTTGCCATTTGGTTGCCCCCAAAGTATAGACAGTTTTGGTATAGACATCTTCAATGTCGTCAATTCGCTGAACGACCACAGGTAGTAGGTAAATCAATATCCCAAATGCCAAAAAATGGACTTTCATGGATGTTCCCAAACCAAACCAGATAATGAATAATCCTGTCACCGCAGTCAATGGCACAAATCGAAAGGCATCTACTTGTTTTTGGAGTGTTCCTCTAAACAAAGGAAACAAACCAATCAGAAAACCCAAGGGAATCGCAATCGCTATGGATTCGGTATAACCCGCCAAATTCAAACCCATCGAACGACACAAGTTTTTGAAGAGGTCGTTGTCAAAATAGAGTTCTTTGTAGGATGCTAAGACTGCCCACGGACTCGGCAAAATACCTGAACGTACTATTGGATTTTCGCCTACGGTTAGGATGTGCCAAATCAAAATCAACAACAAAATCCCGATGATTTCGAGCATCAATCGGGTGCGGGTATCAAGTGTTCCTCGAAGTTTGAATAAACGACTTAGCATTGTTTTTACTGTTGAATTGCTGAATGGTTAGATGCTTGAATTGTTTTATTGTTAGATGGCTATATGGTTGAATTGCTAAATGATTTGCGCCTGTTCAAATCTGGAGACTTGCCACTTGGTTTCGTACAAGTTAGGAAACTTGTACTGGTAGGTATTTTTTAAAGGTATACCTATTGCGTCAATGCAACAATAAAACAATTCAACCATATAACCATAAAAACCTTACTCCGCTACAAGCTGAAATTCCGTCCTCCTATTTTTAGAACGACAAGCCTCTGTATCGTTTTTCTCACAACCTTTGACGGGTTTGTCGGGACCATTCCCTACAATGATGAAGCGATTCACATCCATATTGTAAGCCGTTTCGAGATATTTAGCTACGGATTCGGCACGTTTGAGAGACAGTTTTTTGTTCATCGTTGCAGAACCAACGTTGTCGGTGTTTCCTTCCACTCGAATACGAGCATTGGAGAAAGCTTTGGCAACGTCTCCAAATTGAAGGTCAATGATGGTTTTTGCATTTTCACCCAATTCAGATTTGCCTGTAGGAAAGCTGATGCTGATGGGTTTTGAAGCAATCGCAGGAGCCGTTTTCTCTTTTTCAGTAGGAGCCTTGAAGGTTTTGCCGCCTTCTGCAAGATTGGCATCGCCACTCAAATTTGCGGCACTAATCGCACCAGGGTAAGCAATTGTTCTCCAATTGGGCCAGCCTTTTTTCGCAAAACCCAATTCTTCGTAGGTTTTACCCATTTTGGTATATAATTTTTCGCCTGTTACGCCTTTGTAGTCGGGATTTCTACCAAAAAAATTGAGGTTGTCGCCATGTGTGGTCAAGCGGACATTGTTGATTCCTCCCAATGCATCTTGCTCCGAAATTCCTGTTCCATCTGCCATGATTTTGGCTGCTTTTTTCTTAGCAGCTTCTGAAGCATTGATTTCTGCTGCACCAATCATGAACCCTTCGTAGAGTTTGTTCACTTTGTCTCGATTGGCATCTACCCAAGATTTTTTGGCGATATAAACATCTGCTACAATGTGAGAAGCATCACGTGTACTTTGTAGTACTGTAGCACCGGGAACTTCTCGTACAATGATTTCATCGTCGGGACTCCAAACCACTGCGGCATCCAAACGGTCGCTTTTGAAAGCAGTTGCTGCGTCAATTGCTGAAGGTACTTCTTTGACTTTCACATCGTCTAAGGTCATGCCTGCTGCCTCCAACATCCAAATCAAAAAAGTTTGAGAGGGAGTAGAAGGGGTAACTGCTACGGTCTTTCCTTTCAAATCGTTGATGCTATTGATGCCTCTACGCGCTACAATCGCATCTCCACCTCTTGACCAATCAACTTGAAACAATATCTGTGGGTCGTACTCCTTCAATCCTTCCATTTCGGTCGGAAGTGCATCGGCTGTTGTTCCCAACAAATGTACTTCATCGGCTTTCCACGCACTTCGAGAAGCGTCAAAGTCGTCAATCAACATGAAATCTACGTCCAAGCCATAGTCTTTCGTAAAGCGGGATTTTGCAGAATGTTTGAAGCCTTCATTGAAGTATTGTCCACCTGCATAACCGCCCCAAGTAAAGGCTTGGACTTTGATGACATCACCATTTGAAGTTTTTGTAATGGGGTCTTTGCCGTTAATATCTTCGATTGTTTCCTTTTTAGCGATTTCTTTGCCGATATCTGTATTATTTGCCAAGTAATACAGTCCGCCACCAATTCCACCTACTATGAGTAGAGTGATGATGAATTTAGAAAAGCCAGTCAAACGAGTTCTTTGCTCTGCCATATTTTAATAAGGTTAATGATGATTTATGAGTATTTTTTTTGGAAAGCGTAGAGAGAAATGTGATTCTAATTTTTTGTCTCTCTATTCTCTGCTTTTTTTTATAGAATCAATATACGTCCACGAAATTCATTTCTGCTTGGTGTTCGTCACCCTCCAAATTTGCAGTTGTCACTGCCCCGGGGTAGTAGATGGTTTGCCAATCCAACCAGCCTTCTTTTGCAAAGCCCAATTTTTCATAGATATCAGCCATTTTAGTATAAAGCTGATTACCTGTTACGCCTTTGTAGGCTGAGTTTTTACCAAAAAAGTTGAGATTGTCACCATGTGTGGTTAAGCGAACATTGTTGATGCTGCCTATTGCATCTTCTGGCGAAATACCTGTTCCTTCTGCCATGATTTGTGCTGCTTTTTTCTTAGCATCGGGAGAAGCATTTATTTCGGCTGCCCCTATCATAAAGCCTTGGTAGAGTTTGTTTACCTTGTCTCGGTTGGCATCTACCCATGATTTTTTGGCAATATACACATCCGCAATGATGTGAGCCGCTTCTTTGTTTCGGGTACTTTTCAAGACCTTTGTACCTTCCATTTCTCTGGTGATGATTTCATCATCTGGACTCCAAACTACTGCGGCGGCTAACTTCCCACTTTTGAAGGCTGTTGCTGCATCAATTGCCGAAGGAACTTCCTGTACTTTGATGTCTTCTAAGCTCATTCCCGCTTCTTCTAACATCCAAATCAAGAAAGTTTGAGAGGGTGTAGATGGAGTAACCGCTACCATTTTGCCCTTCAAATCTTTGATGCTGTTGATACCTTTGCTGGCTACAATTGCATCTCCTCCTCTCGACCAGTCGACTTGAAATAGGATTTGCGGATTGTATTGCTTCAATCCTTCCATTTCGGTCGAAAGTGCATCGGCAGTTGTTCCCAACAAATGTACTTCGTCGGCTTTCCAGGCACTTCTTGAAGCGTCAAAATCATCCATTAAGATGAAGTCCACGCTCAATCCGTAGTCTTTCGTAAAGCGAGATTCAGGTGAATGTTTGAAGCCTTCATTGAAGTATTGACCTCCTGCGTAACCACCCCAAGTAAAAGCTTGGACTTTTATGATGTCGTTTTTGTCGACTTTGGTGGTTTCTTCTGTAGTTTTATCGTCTTTATCTGTTGTCGTTTTGGTTTGACAACCGATTGTGAAGAGGAGGGAGACGAGTAATAGGGTGAAAAGTTTGGGGTAAATTGTTTTTGAATTTTTCATGTATTGATTTTTTGAGGTTCTCTAACGGACTTGGGCAAACAGAAAAGTCAGATTAAATCACCTTCAATCTGACTTTTATGCTGGGATTTCTGTATTTTTTAGAAATCGAATAAATCATTGTATTGACTCTTTTGTCCTTCTTCCCGTTCCTTTTTGGGTTGAACAGGTGCATCCAAATCAATGGTAATGTTGTCTTGTTCTACCTCTTTGATGATGGTATTTTTTTCGTCACCCAACAAGAAAGAAGTGCCTTCTTTTTCCCATTTTTCGAGCATCGCCAAGCCTTTTTCTTCAAAGACACCGTTTTGAAGGTCAATGGAATCCATAAAATTGTCGGAAATTTCCATGAACCGTTCCATTTCGCCTACTTTTCGTCCCACATCGTCTGCGATGGCTTCCATTGCTTGGTCAAACATCATTCGTTTGTCCTTGTCTCCTGCAATAATGTTCATAGCTGATTTCATAGCCGAATGACTGGTACGTATGGCTTCACGTTCTCGTTTTTTCAGTTCGACTTCATCTTGAACATCCTCCAAAAGGATTTCAGAAGTTTCGTACATTTTGGTTAGAACTCGATACATCACCTCCATTTTTTTGTAGAGGTCATCGAGTTTGAAGTTGGATTCTCGAAGACGACCTGCCTTTCGGGACTTCAAAATCATGATGTTTTCTTTGCCTTTTTCTTTAGCCCGACTCGCCAAAGCAAGGTTTTGCTCCATCATTGTGCGATTTTTGTCCATCATGGTTTTGAGCTTACGCATTTCGCCTCGAAGATTGGAGATTTGTTTGCCCATTTTTCGAAGGTTGTTGCGAAGGTCTTCCATGTAGGATTCGATGATTCCGATGGGGTCAATCTGCACAAAAATTCCTGTGATGAATCGCATAATGCTCTTGTAACCATACCATAGTAGGTTTCTGAATCTGGGGTCAACGACCACATAGACCATAACGGCTAAGACACCAATTAGCAGGGCGGCGGTAATGGTGTTTTGAAGTAGAGCAATGATGGCGGGTAAGAACATGAATAATCCATAAGCAGCCGCACCAACCATTGCAATGCCAAACAGTGCGCCCGTTTTTCCTTCTGGTCTTTTCCAAAAAGACTTTCCTTTTATCTCTTGCATAAATAATGTCGGTTTATGAGTGTTATTATTTGTTTTGTGTTTGTAATGAATAATCCGATTTAGGTTACAATTAGTTTCCTGTTTGTGAAAAATTAACAAAAAAAAACAGGATTTGGATTTTTTAGCTCAAATATTTATTGATATTTTCAACATCTTTATCCATTTGGGTCAACAAATGGTCGTAAGTTGTGATGAAACTGTCTCTTTCTTCCTGTACTTTTTCCTTCAAACCTTCGATTTGTTTACAGGTTTTATCCAATTCTGCTTGATGTTGACTAATTTCTTCAGTCAGCTTTTTGATTTGTTCTGATTTTTTCTGAATCATTTGGGTCAAATCATTGGTTCGTGCTTCGTTTTTGTGCAGTCGTCCTCCGATGTGTTTTTGAAGTTCGTTCCTAAAGCTGTCTTTTTCTTTCTCCAATACTTTTTTGTAAAAGTTTGCAGAATCCATGAGCTTTTGTTTGGTTAGCCCCATTGTTGAAGCTGTCGCAAAAGCAGATTGAAATTTTGCAGCCTCGTCTATAGGAATGTCTTTCAAGGCCGTCAAAGAATGTTTGAACTCTAGATAATCAAACCCTTCCATATTGTTTACTTCGATGGCTTTCATCAGCATATCGTAGTATTTTTTGGTAACAGTAGGTTTTTTTGGTGTTGGAGGAGGAGGCATATCGGATTTATTTTTTTTGTTTGAAGGAGGCGTTTCCTCTTTAGATTCAGGCTTTTGGGTCGCTTCTTGTTGGACTTCTTTTTTAGGCTTATCCTTTTGCTCATTGATAGGAGCATTGGGTGTGTGCTCTTGCCCTTCTTCTTCTTCAACGATAAAAAGCGATTTTAAATTCTTTAGATTTATCATTTCTATTTGAGATACTTATTTGTTTGATTGCAATATAAGAAAAACAGCTTAAAATTAGAAAAACTTATGGAATTTGAGGAGTGGACTTGCATTTTCCAAAAAGAAATTGGATATTTAAAACGTAAATAATTTATTAACCGTCAAATATTATTCCATTATGAAGATAAAGTCAATCTCACCCACCCTCCTTTCAAGAGGGGAGTTTATCCAAAAGATAAATAACAGTAAAGTTACCTTTTCTTTGGTATTTATTTTTTTATTGCTGCTTTTTTCCGACGCTACAATGACTGCTCAAAACATCGCCACTTTTACAGACAAACATGGACGGTTTAAGGTGTTTGACAATGGTAAAATACAGGATTTAGAACACGAAGAAATAACAGAAGTTCATATTGGAGGGGACTATGTGGTGTATAAGGACAATATCAAACAAACAAAGCGGTACTTCAATGGGGAAGTGGAACACATTACGGACGACCAAAAAATCAAGTTTTACCCTGCTCAGTATTTGATGGGTGTTGTAGAGGGCTTTAAAGGAGAAATATTGAAGGTTTATTATGGGGGAGAGGAAGAATTGTTGACCATAGACCTACAAAGAGATGGTTTTGAAGTGGGAGATAGTGTTTTGGTTTTCATAGATATTGACCAGTATTTGAGTGTCTTCTACAACGGAATGACGGATGAGTTGACGGGACGTTTTCCAGATGCTGACAATTTTAAAGTGAGTACCAATTCAGTGGCGTATATTGACAATTCGGGTAGCTTTTTGATTTTTCATGGGGGAGAAATTGCAGAAGTCTCTCACCGAGAGCCTTCCACAAAAGAAGATGGATACAGCTATCATGTGGGAGATAATTTTGTGGTTTTTATAGACGAAATGGGGAAGTTGGTGGCTTATGATGAAGGTGAATTGACCACCTTGACCGAATTTGAACCTGATGCGTATGTTGCTGGAGATAAGATTGCCGCTTTCGTGAATGATAATGGACAGTACATGGTATATTGGAATGGTGAAGTGAAAGAACTTGCTCCAAGACCGCCCAAATTTCAGGCGATTGAAGACAACACTTTGGCGTATGTAGATGATAGAGGATATTTGAATGTATTCGACCAAGGCAAAAACGAGGTTTTGGAAATGTATGAACCAAAAAAGATTGAAGTCTTCAATGGGATTGTGGTGTATATGGATTTAGACGGGCGATTGAAGGCGTATTACGAAGGCAAGAAATTGAAGGTGTCGAATGAGATTGTCAAGGATTTTCGATTGGAGGGAAGGGTTATTTTATATACGGTCGGCAACAATGAAACGAAGATTTTTCACGATGGAAAACATTATTCGGGGTGATTAGGCAAATTCAAATTAAAAACTCAAATGCAAATTCAAACAATACTTTGTAAGCGAGCAAAGTAAATTGCAGAAATGCCTAATTTAATATTTTAGTTTGCCTAGTCCGAAAATACAAGCAATAAAATAACTCTGGTAGTAAATAATTCATATTTCTTGTATGTCTGCTTAATAGCGTATAGGGTTTCATTGACGTTCAAAAAATAAACGGGTATTTTGTACATCTAAAAGTTGTTTTACTCCTTATCATAGAGTACAAATTTATTAATTTGGAATTAATCGATACATTTAAAGCGCTTTGCCTGTTTCAAATTTCATCTAATCTACTCACAGGATTCTTAACAGAATGACAAAAGGGAGCGTGTCATATTGTAAATATCCTGTGAGAGCATATCGATAAATTGTATTTAATGTATAAAACCTAATAAAAAACACAACACTAAAATTACCCGATTAATTTTTGAACGTCAATGAAACCCTACGCTATTGAGCAGACTATTATGAAAAAGTAATTGTGATAGTTAAAATTTTGTAATCAAATGAAAAACAATACACTACTTCAATATAGTTTGTTGATTTTGGCAATTCTGTTGTTATTTTCTTCAATGGATGCTCAAAATATTGCGCCTTTTGTGGATAAATATGGACGCTTCAAAGTGTTTGACCATACTACTGTACAAAATGATTTTTGAACCACAAAAGTATCAAAAGAGCACAAAAGAGATGGTTGAATTTCAGTTCTTTACTTTTATTTTCTTTGTGCCTTTTGTGGTTGAATTAAAAATGTACAGTAGTATGGTGTTTAACAATGGCATGATTCACGATTTGGAGCATAACGAAGTAAGTGAGGTTTCAACAGGTAGGGATTTTGTGGTCTATAGAAATAGCATTGGTCATGTGAAAGAATACGCAGAAGGAGAAGTGACCTATATTTCTAATAGCAGGAGATTGGAGTTTTTTGCAGTAATGGAATCAGACAATAGCCTCATAGTAGAATCAGGCTATCACCTATCTGTATTTGATACCGAAACAAAAACAAGAACGCTTTTGGAAACTTTGCGTATCAAAAAAGTACAATCATTTGATAAAGTAGTCGCTTATATGGATATAGATGGGCGATTGAAGGCGTATTATGAAGGGGAAAAGGTGAAAGTTTCGAATCAAATCATTCAAAGTTTTCAATTGATAGGTCGGGTCATTGTTTATACACTTAGAAACGGAAAGGTAAAGATTTTTCACAACGGCAAACATTATTCAGGTTGAAAACGTTTTTTTGCTACTTTTGGACAGGAACTGCTGGATGCAAAGTAACTATTTGTAGCTTGTGGTTTTCTCTTACCGATAGAATAAGAGTTCGTTCATTATTTATTATCCTAATTATCAATTAACCATGAGTGCAATAAGACAACAACAAGTAGCCAGTTTGATTAAGCGGACACTGAGCGAAATTTTTATCAAAGAAGGACGCAATATTTACAACAATGCTTTTGTGACAATTACACAAGTCCGACTCACCCCCGATTTATCTGTGGCTCGAATTTATTTGAGCGTTTACAATATTCAAGACAAAGAGGATGTGATTACGATGATTTCTGAAAACGAGTACGGAATTCGTCGGCTTTTGGGCAATCGAATTCGCAATAAAGTACGTCACATTCCTGAATTGGAGTTTTACCTGGATGATACTTTGGACGAAGTATATAAAATGGATAAACTCCTAGATGGTTTAGACATACAGCCCGAAAAAGAGGAAGACGATAGTGAGGAATAATATTCTAAATCAATTATCATAAATTCAAAAATCGTCTATCATACATCTTGTGTCCACCGGTTTTGATACAAGATGTGCGATTACGTACTTTTTGAAGGAGGATTTTAATCAAGTATCGTATATTTGGCAATCCAACCATAGAGCCATCTAACAATCCAACAATTTAATGAACTTAGCCTTTCACATTGCCAAACGCTACCTGATTTCCAAAAAATCAACCAATGCCATCAATGTCATTTCCTTTGTGTCGGTGATGGGAATGATAGTCGGAACAATGGCTTTGATACTGGTCTTATCGGTCTTCAATGGCTTTGAAGATTTGGTGACCTCGCTCTACAATACCTTCAATCCACATATCAAAATAACCGCAGAAGAAGGAAAGGTTTTTACACCCGACAGTTCAAAAGTACTACAACTTGAAGCTTTACCACAAGTCTTAGCCGTTTCTAAAGTATTGGAAGAAAATGCTTTATTGCAGTACCGAGAAGAAAACAATTTCATTGCTCGATTGAAGGGAGTGGACAATAATTTTACCCAAGTTTCGCAAGTTGATACAGCTTTGATAGATGGCAGTTTTTTGTTGGAAGATGGAGCGATTGACTATGCCGTTTTGGGCTTGGGAGTGCAGAACATTTTGAGAGTCAATATCCACAACGAGTTTACACCTATTCGGGTCTATATGCCCAAACGGGATGTGAAGGTCAGTCGAATGCGTCCTGAATCTGCCTTCAAACAAGAAATGATTTATCCTTCTGCTGTTTTTGCGATTCAACAAGATTTCGATGCACGCTATGCAATCGTACCTATTCGGTTTATGCGTGCGTTGTTGAATTATGACAAAGAAGTGAGCGCCATCGAAATAGCGCTGAAAAATGAGGAAGATGCAGACTATGTAAAAAAGCAGATTAAGACGATTATGGGCGAGGGCTTCTATGTGAAAGACCGATATGAACAAGACGAAACGCTCTACAAAATCATGACCGCTGAAAAATGGGTGGTCTATCTCATTCTTTCCTTTATTCTCATTGTTGCTTCCTTCAATATCATCGGTTCACTGTCCATGTTGGTCATCGAAAAAAAACACGACATTGGCATTTTGAAGGCAATGGGTGCAACGAAAAACTTTGTCCGTCGAGTGTTTTTTATGGAGGGAGTGATGTTGTCTTTGAGTGGGGCAATTATTGGAGGCGTTTTGGCAACAGCTATCTGTTTGATTCAGCAACATTTTGAAGTAATCAAACTGCAAGGAGCCTCGTTTTTAATTGATGCGTATCCGGTTAGTATGCGAATGGGTGATTTTGTGTTGGTGTTTGTGACGGTGATGGTGATTTCGGTTTTGGCTTCGATTGTTCCTGCTCAACGAGCAGCAGAAACGAGTCAGTTGATGAAGGAAGAATAAGAATTGTGAAACGGTACAAAAACTTACATCATCTATCGTACTTCATACATTCACCAGTTTCGAGCCTTCAATGAAGAACTCACAAATTAAGCGCACTCTATTTGGGTTTTCGATGTAAGATTACCTGATTTGTGAATTTTGATATAGCTAAACAACATCAAAAAGCATATATCTACCCGTTTCGAGACTTGAATGGAAAGTACAAACTCAATAAATTGAATTTGAGTTTGTACTTTGAATTTGAAATTTTGTTTATTCCACCACATGCACCTCTTTCCCAGCCCTTGCAGGAGAAAAAGAAGCCGCACCCGCATTTTCAGCATAGATGTAATACTCTAATTTTTGACCATTTTTGGCTTGCTTCAAACTCCCCGCAAAAATGCCATCTCCTTTTTTTCCATCATTGTGTTTGCGATCATCGAATAACTCCATCACTTCAAAAACATCATTGGAATTATAGCGGTAATACACCTTCACATTCTCCGCTTTTTGGGTCTGTGCGATTATCCACACATCATCGTCCGCTTTCGTATTTTTGAAGGAATGTTTGGCAACCTCAATAGTCGGCGCAACTTTTAGCAGTTCAGGATGTTTTTTGAGGAATTGAGTACGAGCCGCCATCAACTCCACGATTCCCAAAACGCTTTCTTCGGCAGAAACATGGATAGAACCCTCCATATTACTCATAAAATCATTGAAGGAAAAATACTTGTGTTCGTCCGCACTCACCTCTTCTTTGATGGTCTCGTGCAACTCTCGGATTTGAGCCAAATAAGCATCGTTCAAAAAGTTTTCTTCCAAGATAGTCCGTAGGTGAGCAGTGTACATTTTTTGATACTGCTTGTTTTTCAACAATTGACTGATCAGAGGCTTATGTTCATTCTCCACATGAAGCATAGGATCCAACTGCTGCAATCCTGCCAAATCTAAGGATGCTCCTTCACCAGTGTTTTTGAAGCCTCCAAAAGAACGGTCTAAATCCCAAAGAATAGGAACAAACTGTCCATTGTCTTTTTGGTACAAATAGTAGTTGTGTTCAATTTTTCCGATGTAACTACTCAAATTCACCAGTACATTGTTGAGTGCCAAATACCACAAAGCAGCATTGACATCCAAATGTTCTTCGATTTCGGCAGGCTTTCCATCCTTCAAAGCCTTGGTCAAGGCTATCAAGGACTTCCAAGAACTCTCATCACCCGACTTCAATTCATAAATAGATTGATAGCAAGCCACATCATCTCCCAAGTACTCCAAAGAAGCACCCGTAGTTTTGTTGCACCCTTCTGCCTTTGTTGCGTTCCAATTTGGGTCTGCTTTGAAGAGAACAGGGTTGTCATCCGCAAAGTGTTTTTTCAAAAACGATTTATTCACCGCTTCAATGTTGACATACATACCGATTGCGGTTTCGTTCACACTGACTTTTGCATAATTTGCTTTTGGAACAGTCGCATATTTTCCTGCAATAGAATAACTCAGGACTTCTCGCAAAAAACTGGGATCCGCTATCACATTGGCGAGTTTGATGGTTTTGTAGCCTTGATAGTTGGCCTTACTATCCGCTTCGTTGAGGTCAATATTGAAAGGATTTTTGAGCCTATCCGAATTGAAAGAGCTATTGCCTCGATAGATGATATCCGCATCTCCGACCATATTGCCATTGATGTTGATACGTGCATTTAGGGACACCCCTTCTTCGTTGAGTTTGAGAGAATCCAAGACATTGTCCCAATTTTTCATTGGAAAAATGACGTGTACTTCTTGTATCTTCTTCAAATCGTAAAAATCTTGGGCAAAGGCGATTTGAGAAAACAAGAGAGAAATAAGAAATAAAGAACTTAAAGTCTTTTTCATTAGAAGTATGTTTATGTTTTTTGAAGAATTTAGACGAATAAAGGTACTGTTTTTATCAAAAAATGCCATTTTAGGGTGTTAATGCCTGTTAAAAGTAGTTTAATGCAATATTTCCCCAAAAAGAACTATTATCTTTACGAGCATTTTTTACGGAAAAATAAACCAAATGAAACACCCATTTTTATTGATTTTCTTGTTATTCGTTTATTGCAATATATTTGGAGACGTAAACAATACGCCCAATGAAAATAGCTATAAATTTTCTTTGAATCTAAATGAAGTAGAAAACGACCAGTTGATGGTCAGCCTTATTACTCCCCAAATTCAAGAAAAGGTCATCACCTACTACATCCCCAAAATCATCCCAGGAACATACAGTATTTCCGATTTTGGACGATTCATCAAAAAATTCAAAGCCTTCGATAAAAATGGCAAACAGCTAAAGGTGAAACGTTTGGATGACAATAGCTGGCAAATCAAAAAAGCCAATAAAATCCACAAAGTTACTTATTGGGTAGATGATACCTTTGATGCAGATATGGGCGACAACCAGATTTACCCCATGTCGGGAACGAATATCGAAGATAAGAAAAACATCGTAATCAATACGCATGGGTTCTTTGGCTATTTTGGAGGAATGAAAAGCTTGCCTTATGAGGTGAGCATAACCCATCCCGAAAATTTCTATGGTAGTACAGGTTTGATACCTTCAAAGGTGGAAAAAGACAAGGACATTTATTGGGTAGAAGACTATATGCGTTTGGCAGATGCACCAATGATGTACAACGAACCCGATACTACGATTATAAAGGTAGCAGGAGCAGAAGTGTTGGTATCGGTCTATTCCCCAACTGATAAAATCGAATCGGCTTACTTGGCAGAAGGCATCAGAGAATTGTTGATGGCGCAAAAAGAATACCTAGGTGGTGAGCTACCTGTTGACAAATACGCTTTCATCATGTACTTTGTCGAGCCCTTCAATGCTGCACCTGTACAAGGAGCCTTGGAACATTCCTATTCTTCGTTTTACTATCTACCCGAATATCCTCAAACCTTGGTAATGCCTTTTATTCGAGACATTGCAGCGCATGAATTTTTTCATATTGTCAGTCCTCTAAACATACATTCAGAAGAAATCCATTACTTTGACTACAACGACCCTAAACTCTCCAAACACCTTTGGCTCTACGAAGGTAATACCGAATATTTCGCAAGCAATGTACAGGTGAAATACGGTTTGGTTACTCCCGAAGAATACTTTGACGTACTTCGTGGCAAAATCATCAACTCCAAAAACAGCTATGACGATAATTTGCCTTTCACCGAAATGAGTAAATACTGTGCCGATAAATACGCCGACCAATACCAAAACGTGTATGAAAAAGGTCCTTTAATCAATATGTCACTCGATTTGTTGTTGTTGAACTTATCAGAAGGCAAATATGGAATGCAAAATTTGATTGCAGATTTGTCGAAAAAATACGGCAAAGACAAACCCTTCAAAGACGACGAACTTTTTGACGAAATTGTAGAAATGACCTATCCCGAAGTCAAGGACTTTTTTGCAAGATATGTAGAAGGACCAGAATCATTGCCTTTAGAAAAGTCTTTTGCCTATGCGGGTGTGAGTTACAAGCCTTTTTCTTCTTACGATGATTATTCTTTTGGCAATGTGACCCTGAGCTTCAACCCCGACACCAAACGTTTGTTGGTAGATGATACAGCAGAAATGAACGAATTGGGGGTAGAGTTGGGCTATGAAAAAGGTGATGAAATCATAAAAATGAATGGAGAAGAAGTTCCCACCGATGCCACAATTCGAGAGTTTATCCAAGATTTCAAAGCAGGTTTGGAGGAAGGTAAAGAATTTACCATCACTGTTTTGCGCCCCAATGAAGAAGGTGAAACCGAGGAAACTCTTTTGAAAGGTACAGCCTTCAAAGTAGAACGTACGGCCTTACACGAAATAAAATTTATGGATGCTCCTACTGCTCGACAAATGAAAGTCAGGAATGCATGGTTGAAAGCTTTTGTGACACCAATGGATGCGCCGGCTTATCAACATACAGCAGAGGAGGTGGCTACAATTGAAGGAATCACAACCGCATTGTACGATGTGATTTCGGGACCTGCTGGGCAACGAAATTGGAGCAGGTTGAAAGCATTGTGCAAACCCAATGCCCAATTCAATGCGCTGGTACCGACACCAGAAGGCGAAAAAAATTACCAAACTTTGTCATTAGAAGAATACATTGGCAAAGCAGATCCCTTCTTCATGGAATCGGGTTTTTATGAGGTCGAAACAGGTCGAGTAGTCGAAGAATTCAACGGCATCGCCCAAGTATTTAGCAGCTTCGAAACCCGCACCGAAGTAGAAGGAGAACCTTTCACCAAAGGCATCAACAGCATCCAACTTGTTTATGATCAAGATAGATGGTGGGTGGTGAATATTCTATGGGGAACAGCTACCCCAGAAAACGGGATTCCCAATAAATATTTGAAGAGTGGTAAGTGAGAAGTAAAGCTGTTTCTCTGCGTTCCAATTGCAGTTTTGTCAGCTATAGATTTCCTTCAAGGCTTAATTTGTTTTATTTTGCAGCAAAGCAAAATATCAAACAATGAAGTATTTATACCCTTTTCTGATTTTCCTTTTATCTACATTCCAATGCCTTCAATCCCAAACCAATGTCAATGGCACATTCGACAGTTTTGAGGACTTCTCAACTGTCCAAAAAATGCCATTCACGATGCCCGATGGTGTAGAGTTGATGACCGATGTATATTTGCCCATAACGAGCGATTCGTTGGTCTTGCCGCTTGAGCTGGAAGGCATCGGGACGATTTCATTGGAGTTGATACCACGAGGCATTCAATGGATAGTTTACGACAGCCTCAACAACGAGCCCAATCCAAACCCTTTCCAATTACCCTTTATTTTCTTGCGAACACCCTATGACAAAGACACCGAAGAAGGCGGTTTTGTGGCGAATATATTAGGTTATGGTTTTGCCATTCAAGACCTTAGGGGACGGTATGAATCAGAAGGAGTGTATTTTCCTATGTATAGTGATGGTTGGCAAAAAAACGCCTATCATCCCGAATACAGTCATGCAGCAGATGTGACCGAATTGTCGAGTCCCTTCAATGGCAACAAACACGAAGACGGTTACAATAGCGTACAATATTTGGTCAATGATTTGACAGGAGATTTTGATTTGGACGGAGATGGAACAGCCGAAACAACCGCACCTTTCTGCAATGGCAGCGTCGGAATGTTGGGCGGTTCGGCTTTGGGAAATACGCAATATCAAGCAGCAGCAACCCATCGAATCAATCCCAACGAAAAGGGCTTGAAATGCCTGGTGCCTGCCGTAGCGACCAACGAACACTTCAATAGTACGGCATATAATAATGGCGTTTTTCGAGAAAGTTTGGTGAGAGGATGGTTGTATGGGCAAATTTTGAATTTGGAGGATGAATTTATTGACATAGATGACGACCTTCAAAACAATATACACACAGCCGCAGACTACAACCTCGAAAACAAGAATCAAGTTGCAGAACGTTGTGTCGAATATTCGAGTGAATATCAATTTGAAGGAAACGTAGCAAATGCCTATCCAAACAGCCTTTCCCGAACTGATTTTGATGCAAGTCGTGCGCCTGTCAACTCCAATGGAGAAAGTGATGCAAATGGTTTGTACAGCCGCTACTCCAACATGGAAGTCCCGATGTACCATCTTTCGGGTTGGTGGGATATTTTTGTGAGTGGACAAATCGAAACCTATAATCGCTTGATGAACAACCTAAGCGAAGAGCAGGGAAATAAATCTTTTCAGAAAATTGTGATAGGTCCTTATGCCCACCAAACACTTGGAAGCCGCACAACAGGTGACCAAATCTACAAGGAAAATGTAAACGATGTCTTCAATGCTGACTTCTCTAATATCAGCATTGATAATGTGGATGTAGAAGAATTGCTGCAATCAGAGATTGCACTTTGGTATCGCCAACACTTGAATTACCGACAAGGTTTGGGTGAGCCGAAAGTTCGGATTCCCGAAAGTCAGGTTTGGCAACAAACGACTATTGGAGAGGTGAGAGTGCCTTCGGAAGACTATTATGTGGGATTGATGGACATGCTCAATTTTTTGTCAGGTAAAACCGAACTGCCCGCCATCAAATTGGAACTCAACAGCCCCTTTGGTGTGACTCCTTTGGAGTTTCCGATTCCTCAATTGACCACTCCTTTGTTGGACATTCCTGGAGAAGCTTTGTCCCCGATTGCAGAACGAGATTTCAGCAACGTTCCCAATTTTCGCTTTTATGTGGCAGGGCCGCTTAACGACGGTATTGAAGCGAATGAGAATGTCGGAAATTACTGGTTTTCATCCGATGTTTTTCCATTATCAAAGACAGAAGGAGTAGAGTTTGAAGAATTTTATTTGCACGAAAATCAAACTTTCAATACGGAAATACCGATCGAAAATGAAGGCGTTTTGTTTTTTACACACGATCCTAATAATCCTGTGCGAACAACAGGCGGCGGCAATATGTTGGTCAGAACGCCCAATAATAGCCGCAACAGTCAAGGCCAAATGAACTTGGCAAATCCTGCTTGGGCGAATATGACGCTGAATAATGACGGAGTGCTTCAATTTACGAGCGAGGTCATTGAAGATTCGCTGACCATTATGGGCTATCCCAAAGCCAAAATTTTTGCGGCTTCCAATCCCGATGGCGAAAGTTCAGGCTTGACCGATACCGATTTTTTTATACGGGTTTTGGATGTCTATCCCGATGGTAGAGAGTTGTTTGTGGTAGAAGGAGCTGTAAATGCGAGGGCGAGAGAATATGCTCGTTCTTTGGCGGATGGGGAAGAAAACATCAATGCCCCTTTCACGAATATCAACATTGGACAGGTCTATGAATATGAGTTTCAGTTGTTGCCGATTGCCTATACTTGGGGAGCTGGTCATCAGGTGAAAGTGTTGATTAGTAGTAGCAACTACAACCGTTATCAGGTCAATGCAAATGTGCCGATTGAAGAAGGCGAGTTTTTCCGTCGCCAACCCAATGATGGTCAAACCTACAACTTCAATGGGGTAGAAATGGCTCCAAGAATTGCCACCCAAAGCATTTATTTTTCGCCCAATCACCCAACTTCTATTTCTTTGCCTGTATTCAAAGGCATGGGCGTAACAATTGAAGATGCGCCAGTGGAAGATTTGGCGGTTCGCATTTATCCCAATCCTGCAAGTTCTTACCTGTATATTAAGGCGGAAAAAAGCGGTGATTACTCTGTGACGGTTCGCAATTTGATGGGACAGGCTTTACTCCAATCGAATTTTCATAGTCGCATAGAATTGGATTTGAAAGGTTTCGCAGTGGGAATGTATTTGGTGGAGGTCAATGGAGAGGATGGGAAAATGATGATTGAGAAGGTGGTGGTTAGGTAAGACTTTGTTCAATTGAAGTTGGAGGTTTTTATCTATTAAGAGTGCCCCATAAAATAAGCGAAAATTGAGTATAAACCCTTGTCTTCAAGCTTAATAATCAAAGAGAGATCAAAACCAAACCAATTAAGCCCAAAATCCCACAAAACAATGAACAACCTATTCCAACAAATCCTAAACCTCTGCAACAACAAAACTCAATCCACCAAAGACAGAAGAGAACTGCTTCGACCTTTGCAAAGACAACTTGAATACGATATGCAAGAACATCCAAACAAACTATTAGAAGATGCAATAGCCCTTTCTTTGAATTTGGCAAAAAGTACAGATGCAGTCGGTAGAGGTTTCGCCTACGACCTTCTAAGGGGACTCAACAAACTCCCTTTTCAAATCAATGAATACGAAGCCGAGGCTTATACCAAAGCAGAACGAAAAGTACGCAACCAACAATTGTATCAATATGTGTGGGATATTTTAGCTCTTTTGGAGGGCGACAAAACAAAAATACGAACCCGTTTTCGGGCAGAAGCATTGAGGTTGTTGGCGGATTTGGTGTGGTTTTACAAAGAGAAAGGCTTGAAAACAAAATTGAAGCCTTATCTCGCTAAAAAGGGTACGGATGAACGATTTTTTGCATTGGAGGTAGTGGCGAATATGAAGAGGTAATGGCAACAAGAATTTGGGGGTTCGGAGGAATTTTTTATTGAAGAAAAAGAGGTCGTTTCTATTTGAAATTCATTAAATTAGTCCATTCGTAAAACAAAACAAACCCAATAATGGCAATAAACAACGAATCCAAAATCCTCATTTACCAAACCGAAGAAGGAGATACCCGTATTGAGGTACAATTGGAGGGAGAGACGGTTTGGTTGACACAAGACCAAATGGCGGAGCTTTTTCAAAGGAATAAATCAACTATTTCAAGACATATCAACAATGTTTTTGAAGAAGGCGAATTGTCATCAGAGGCAACTGTTGCAAAATATGCAACAGTTCAAAATGAAGGAGGACGAAAAGTAAATAGAGATTTGGCATATTACAACCTTGATGTCATTATTTCGGTAGGTTATCGGGTCAAATCCCATAGAGGTACACAATTCCGAATTTGGGCAACTCAACAGTTGAAGGAATACATCATCAAGGGTTTTATACTGGACGACAGGCGTTTCAAAAGCGGAAAGCAACTGAATTATTTTGATGAACTTTTGGAGCGCATCCGAGATATTCGAAGCAGTGAAAAAGTATTTTATCAGAAAGTCAAGGACATTTACACTACGAGCATAGATTACGACCCCAAATCGGATATGAGTGTGAAATTCTTCAAAGTCGTACAAAACAAATTTTTGTGGGCAGTTAGCGGTAAAACTGCTGCTGAAATCATCCACCAAAGGGCGAATGCAGACAAACCGAACATGGGCTTAACTGCTTGGTTCAACGCACCAAAAGGAAAGATTTGAAAAAAATGAAGAAGGGTAAATAAACGATTTTTGTATTGGAGGAGGAAGATTTAATTATTGGTAAGTTTTTGCTTTGGTGTGAACAGGAACGGTTAGGTGGAAAAGAAACAGAGATTTGATAATCAGTAGCTCACTAACTGAATAAAAACAGTTTGCAAATGGTCAAAATCCTTATCGGATGTTACCAAAGTTAAATTCAGGTGATGGGCAGTGGCTGCTATCCAAACATCATTTTTACCCATATTTCTTGCACTCATCCCTGTTGGTAGAGGAGTTCCTTCTAATTTACCTTGACTATACGCATCAATTTCCGCATAAGCCACCACAATTTCTTGACGAGCAATTGGTAATAAATTGAGGTGACTGATGAGAGTAGCCAGTTTTTGAAGCTTCTTTTCTTGCCATTTTCGTTGTTTGGCAAGTGAGTAAATTTCACCCATTGTTACTATGGAAATAAAAACCTGATTTTCTGCTCCAAAAAAATTGTAACGGCTATTTAAATTCTGATAGGTTGTGGAAGTGCGAATATAATGAACAAGCAAATTGGTATCCCATAAGTAATTCATAATCATCAGTTTTATTTGGTGAGCATTTTACATAATTCTTCCGCAGGCAGTTCGTCTTCCCACAAATTCACTAAACCCTCCAAGTCTTTTTCTTGTACGACATAGTTTTGAAGTTGAATAGGTTTGTTAAAATCGGGGAAGTTTTGAAAACTTGGAAAAATTTGCTTTTTGGAGGAAGTAGATTGTTCTACAGACCACTCTGTTATTAACATTTGTTTGATTTCCTGTGGCAGTTGTCTTGCCAATTTTAGGATTTCGTGAGTTGAAAATTCTATGCTGATGTTGTTCATAAGAGATGATTCGATTGTTTCTTAAAAGAACAAGTAAACCGAAAAATTGGTTCAAGCTTGGAAAAGAAAGGAATCTCTCAAAAGATTTTTGCCGAGAGTATTGGCTTGTATGTATGCTTTGGAGCGATTGAAGGGGTGAAATAGAGAAACTTTTGTAACGAGTGAAAATCAGCAAATAGCCTCACCTCCCCATTACCCATGTAACAGGAATACTCAACAAAGTGACTCCGCCACTTACAGGAAATGCTCCAGTAATAGCATAGCTAATCACTCCTAAGATTGTTCCAACAATAATAGGAGCAACGATTTTATCCATAAACCAACTTCTTCGAGGCGGAGAGGAAGGATTTCGTGGATTGCTTTTTCTTGAAAAAAATGATAGGACACCTCTGTAGAGTATAGGGCTGCCGAAGACAATAAAAAGTGAAAGTATTGATGATAAACTCATTATTAGTATGATATCCCTATCACCGTAACCAGTTGAGAGATTGTACTCACTTCCAATCATTGATACAAAAAATGAAATAATTATAAAGAGAATTAGAGACTTTCTAATATTACGAAACCGTTTTTCTTGAATAATATTAAACATTTTATGTTCATACTTACTGACTTGCCTTGCTGTCCAAACTGCTAAACAAAAAAATATAAACATTATAGAACCAATTGAATCATCAACAGCATTTACATTTTCATCGCCAAAAAATTTAGAAAAAATAACCAGCAGACTTAATATTAAGAAAAATCAAATATAAAAAGACCAAAAGCCTTGAAAAGCACCTGAAATCGCGAAAAATGATTTTTGATTACTCATTTGGGTAGAAATTTATTGAAATAATTACAAATATACAATTTAAGTCAAATATCAGAAAGAAAGGTTGAAAAAATATTTGTTATTACTCCCTTCAAAACTTGACCTCCCAATTAGTACCAAAATAAAAATCTCTCCGCCTCTCTGTCTCTTCGTTCAATCCCAAATTCTACAAGAAAAATCTCTGTGTTCTTCCAAAAAACAAAAATTATTTTTTAGTCAATATCGCCTAATTTTATCTATATTTGTGGTCAATCTTAATAAATAAACACCGAGAAAAAGATTACAAAAATCTCCAAGACTTTTGTAGTCTCATCTCTGACCTCAAAACAAAAAAATGCGACCTATCAACACCATCCTCATTGCCAACCGTGGAGAAATTGCTTCCAGAGTGATTCGCACTTGCCGCAAAATGGGCATCAAAAGTGTCGCTATATTTTCAGAGGCAGACCGCAATGCACCCTTTGTGACACAAGCAGATGTGGCAGTATTCATTGGTGAAAGCAGCCCTGCAAAATCCTACCTCAACCAAAACAAAATTATTCAAACTGCCAAAAAAACAGGGGCAGATGCCATTCACCCCGGATATGGTTTCCTCTCCGAAAATGTGAGTTTTGCGGAAAAATGTGCCGAAGAAGGCATCATTTTCATCGGACCTCATCCTGCTGCTATCGCTGCAATGGGTTCTAAGTCCGAAGCCAAAACATTGATGCAAAAACACAATGTTCCCATCGTTCCTGGCTATCAAGGCAAAGACCAAAGCCTCGAAAGATTGACCCAAGCAGCCATCAAAATCGGTTTTCCCGTTTTGCTCAAAGCCACAGCAGGAGGTGGTGGAAAAGGGATGCGAATTGTCCAACGAGAATCTGACATTGAAGGAGCAATTAATGCTGCCAAGCGAGAGGCATTGAATGCTTTTGGAGACGATGAATTGATTGTCGAAAAATACGTGGCTTCGGGACGACACATTGAATTTCAGATATTTGGCGACCAACACGGCAACGCCATTCACCTATTGGAGCGAGAATGTACGATTCAAAGACGCTACCAAAAAGTCATTGAAGAAAGTCCTTCCCCGATTATGGGTGAGGATTTGCGGAAGCGAATGGGAGAAGCTGCAGTCAAGGCTGCAAAAGCATTAGCTTACGACAATGCAGGAACGGTCGAGTTTATTTTTGACGACACGACACAAGATTTTTATTTCTTAGAAGTCAATACCCGCCTTCAAGTAGAACATCCTGTCACCGAAGAAATTACAGGCTTGGACTTGGTGCAAATGCAAATCGAATCCGCACAGGGTTTGCCGCTTTCTATCCGTCAAGAGGAAGTCAAGGGGCGAGGCTATGCCATTGAAGTACGCCTATATGCCGAAGATGCAAGCAATGATTTTTTACCCGTTACAGGCACAATACAACGTTTTGAAACTCCAAAAGTGGAGGGATTGCGAATCGAAACGGCTATAGAAGACGGCTCGGAAATTTCGATTTTTTACGACCCGATGATTGCCAAGCTCATTGTGTGGGACAATAGTCGTGCGGCAGCTCACCGAAAAATGCAATACGTTTTACGGAATTTGGTGTGCATGGGCATGACGACCAACCAAGATTTTCTGCTGCAATTGTTGGAGAACAACGATTTTCAAGCAGGGCAATACGATACGCATTTCATCCAAAACAAAATTGACCTCACTTCAACGGCTTCAAAAACCCAAACCGATTACGATTTTGCTGCAATGGCTGCTTGTGTGAGCGCATGGCTGCAAAGGGAAAAATCAAGAACTTTGTTGCGTTCTGTTCCTTCGGGTTGGCGCAACAACTTCAATGATTATCAACAAGAAACCTATTTGGTTGGTGAGGAAGAATTGAAGGTGAAATACCGCTATCAAAAGAATACTTTTGAGTTTTTTGTGGGAGAAAATGCTTATTCCCTTCAATTGATTGAAGTAAACGAAAAAGGGCTTCGATTGGAGATTGATGGACTGCAATATGCGTTCAGCGTGGTGCAAAACGGCAATGATTTTTTTGTGCATAATGAGCAAATTGGAAACGTTCACTTAATTGAAAAAGAGCGTTTCCCTGCAAAGGAGGTGGAGAAAGTTAAGGGCGGCTATGAGGCTCCGATGCCTTCGCAAATTGTGAAGGTTTTGGTGACGGAAGGGCAGTCGGTGAAGAGTGGTGAGGGTTTGGTTGTCTTGTCTTCAATGAAAATGGAAAACACGATTGAAGCGGTGGAAGATGGTCTGGTGGAAGAGGTGTATGTGGAAGAAGGAGCGAGTGTGGAAGCTGGGTTTTTGTTGTTGAAGATTGTGGCATAATGGAACAGTGAACAGGAATTGAGGTTTCGGAGGAATTTTTCTTGTAGGATGAAGAGGGATGAAGCAGTGAAATTTTGCCAACAATTTCCAATTTTGGCAACAGTTGAACGGAGCATCATTTCATAGAAGTTTGTCGAAACAAATCAAAATCTTAAAGGGAAATAACGAGATGCTTACAGCATGACAATTGTAAGACGTAACGAAAATCTTGACAACACTTGAAAAGTTTGTCAACGATTGAAGTGGGCAACATTTGAAAGAAATGAAAAAGGAAATATAAATAAACATGAATATATACACAAAAGAACAAACTCAAAACATTCATTCACACACTTTTGCTTTTATTGAAGTAGCAGAAGCCGACCATGTATTGACTTTGACGCTCAATCGAGCAAAGAAAAAAAATGCCTTGCATCCGCAGATGGTCAATGAAATTGCTTATGCCTTGCAGTATGCTCATTATGAGAAAAATGTGTGGGTCGTGGTAATGGCTGCAAATGGAAATGTGTTTTGTGCAGGAGCAGATTTAAAGGCGATGGCGGGTTTCGTCGAGCCGAATGATTCGACTGTTCCGAAGCCAAACAATCCGATTTTGATTGGAGAATTATTCAATAAGGTATATAAACCGACGATTGCAAAAGTGACGGGAGATGTATATGCTGGTGGCTTCTTTTTCTTGGCGGGCTGCAATGTCGTGGTGGCGCAAGATGATGTAAAGTTTGGATTGCCAGAGGTGAAACGGGGTCTGTATCCTTTTCAGGTGATGGCGGCTTTGTTGAAAGTGATGCCTGCTCGAAAGGTGGTGGATTGGTGTATTCGAGGTTATAATTTGCCTGTTGCGGAGGCAGAACGCTATGGTTTGGTCAGTCAGGTGGTGAAAGCGGAGGATGTGGATGCTGCTGTTGAAGTGGTTGTGGAGGAGTTGAAACAAAATAGTCCTACTGCGATTCGATTGGGATTGGAGGCTTATGACCATATTCAGCCGAGTGCTGCGGAGCATAAATACCTGAATGATATGTTGCAGAAAACGATTCGGACGAAGGATGGGCAAGAGGGGTTGAGAGCTTTTCGAGAGAAACGGAGGGCTGAATGGACAGGGGAGTAACAACCAATCCCGCAATGTCATGCTGTAAGCATCTTGTGAGTTGCTACTACAAATTTGATGCTGTCTAATAGTCAGAGCAGTAAGTCTATTTCCCCACACATTTTTGCTTGAATGAATTTTGTAAAGGTAAGCCACAAGATTTTTTCAAAATGACACATTAATATAAAAAATCATTCTAAATGAAGAAACTCATACTTTCCGCCGCCCTCACTGGCGCAGCAACGACAAGAAAACAATGCCCCTACATTCCCTACACCCCAAAGGAATTAGGCGAAGAAGCCAAACGTGCGGCAGATGCAGGGGCGAGTATTGTGCATATACACGCACGAGAAGACAATGGAATGCCGAGTTGGAGATTGGAGGTGTTTCAAGAGATTCATGCAGAAGTACGAAAACGTTGTCCGAACGTGATAATCAACTATTCGACAGGTGCAATTGGTATCTCGAAAGAGGAAAGAATGAACCACATTCCGCACACCAAACCCGACATGGCAGCCTTCAATATGGGTTCGATGAACTATGCGATTTACTCCAAAAAAGCCAAGAAGTTTTACCTTAGCGGTGTGTTTGAAAACTCATTTGATACCATGCAATATGTGGTCAAAGTGATGAATGAAGCGGGAACTACGCCTGAAATGGAGTGCTTCGATACAGGACATATTCGCAATGCCGAAGTATTGAGAGAAATGGGTTTGATTCCCGACAATGCTTGCTATAGTTTGGTGATGGGCGTATTGGGAGGCATTCCTGCAACGCCTGAAAACTTGATGCACCAAATCAAACAAGTTCCTGACGGTGCGTTTTGGCAGGTGATAGCGATTAGCCGCAAACAATGGCAAATGGCGGCAATTGCTTGTACGATGAATGGGAATTTTAGAGTGGGATTGGAGGACAATTTCTATTTGCCGAATGGCGAAATGGCAAAATCGAATGGCGAATGTGTGGAATGGGGCGTGAAATTGGCGAATATGATGGGGCGTGAAGTGGCTACGATTGAAGAAACGAGGGAAATGTTGAGGATTCCATTGAGAGATTGAACACTGATAAGCGCAGATTTTCGCAGATGATACACAGATATATTTTAGAATAGTAGAGATTATACAAAAGCCAAATGGACTTCAAGCTCGAACAAGTCAAAAAAGTAGTAGAACAAATGATTCCTCTCCATAAATTTTTGGGAGTCGAAGTGTTGGAAATCGAAAAAGGATATGTCAAATTGAGGATTCCTTTTCGGGAAGAAGTATTGGGGAATTTTGTGCATCGGCATTGGCATGGAGGAATGTTGTCGGCAATGTTGGATTCGGCAGGTGGAATGGTGGCAGGAACTTGTTTCCCTGAACTGTTCGATAGAATCTCAACGATTGACATTCGAGTGGACTATCTCCGACCTGCAAAAGACAAAGCGATTATTGCAGAAGGAAAGGCTTTGAGAGTGGGCTATCGGACGGTGGTGACGAGTATGCAAATAAGACAAGAAGGAAGTGAGGAGGTATTAACAGAAGGGCGAGGAGTCTTTAATGTAAGGCAGAAGAAGTAATGAAACTTTGCCAACAATTTCCAATTTTGGCAACAGTTGAAATGCTGTTGCTGCTAACTGTTGACAAGGTTTTCAACCGTTGTCAAAGTTTTAAAACAAAAAACCAAACAAATGTTCCAAAACGACTTATTCAAAGACAAAATAGCCTTGGTGACAGGCGGACGTAGCGGCATTGGCTATGCAATTGCGAAAATGCTGCTGCAATTGGGCGCAAAAGTGGTGATTTGTTCTCGAAAAGAAGAAAAATTGCAGAAAGCGGCGAAGGAACTGCAAGCCTTTGGAGAATGTGACTTCAAAGCTTGTGATATTCGGCAAGAGGAAGACATCAAAGCTCTTGCAGCCTATATTAAAGAGCAGCATGGACTATTGGATATTTTGGTGAACAATGCAGGCGGACAGTTTCCGGCTTTAGCAGAATACATCAACAATAAAGGATGGAATGCCGTGATTAACAACAATTTGAACGGCACTTTTTTTATGACCCGTCAAATGGCTACCTCTTTTTTTATTCCCCAAAAACAGGGCAATATCATCAATATTACCGCTAATGTTTTTAGAGGATTCCCTGGTATGGCACACACTGGAGCTGCAAGGGCTGGCGTGGAAAATTTGACGAAAACGCTTGCAGTAGAATGGAGTGAGTACAATATTCGCATCAACTGCGTAGCTCCTGGCACTATCGAATCTTCGGGGCTTTCGACTTATCCCAAACCTGTGCAGGATATGTTTGAAGAAGCTCGTGAGGCTGTGCCTTTGAAGCGATTTGGAACGGTGGAAGATGTGGCGAATACGGTTTGTTTTTTGGCGAGTCCTTTGGCGAGTTACATTACAGGTATTTGCTTGTATGTGGATGGGGCGCAACATTTGAATTCGGATATAATGGGTTTGCCGAAAGTGTTTAAGAAGATGATGGGCAAGTAGTGACTGGTGGATTAATGACTGGTTATTAGCGTAAACTTTGCCAACACTTTAGATTCCTTCGGAACGAGTTTTGGCAACAGTTGAAGTGGAGAACGAAGTCGTTCTAATGTCGCCGAATCTTTCAGATGTCAGCGAATTATCACTCAATTTTTAAAAATCAGTTTAATTGCACCATTTTGGGATTGAAACACACTATTAGACAACAAAATTTAAGTTATCCCTGAAATGAATACTCTTACTTGTACCATTTTGGGATTGAAACTTTATTTGATTTTGGAAAATCAAATATCTACTTATGTTAAAATTTTACTTTAATAGTACCATGTTGGAATTGAGACTTAAATAACAACATTTAGGTTATTCCTGAAATGGAATAACCTTGCCATAGCGTGAAGTAAAACTCATGGTTTCCTTTGTGTTATGGCAGTTGTTTCCCTCTTATAATTGTACCATGTTGGGATTGAAACTCAATAAAATTGAAGAAGAATAATTTTTTAGATAAAAAGCAGAAGTAAACAGCGAAAAACTCGCCAATCTTAGATGCCGAAACAATCGGTACACCCGATAGGGTTTGGCGACGTTTAAAGCGGCAAAATACCAAAACATGAACAACACAAAATACCAACTCCCCCGAAAAATTTACGCTTCCGAAGAACACCAAATGCTTCGGGAAACGATAGAGGCGTACTACAAACAAGATGTAGAACCCTATCGAGAAAAATGGGAAAAGCAGGGATATTGCGACAAAAAAGCGTGGTTGAAGGCAGGAGAATTGGGTTTGTTGGGATTGACGCTTGACCCTGAATATGGAGGTTCGGGATTGGATTTTTCATTTTCGGCATTGAACATTGAGTTGTTGTCGGAATTGGGAATGGTCAGTCCTGCCATTTCGATGCATGCCGATATTGTGATTCCCTACGTTGAAAAATACGGTAGTAAACAATTGAAGGAGAAATATTTGCCCAAAATGGCTTCGGGTGAAATCGTGGGTTCTTTGGCAATGACCGAACCGAGTACAGGTAGCGACCTTCAAGCGATTCGCACAACGGCTGTGGACAAAGGCGACCACTATCTCCTCAATGGCAGCAAAACTTTCATCACGATTGGTTACAGTTCGGAGACAACGATTGTAGCCTGCAAAACCAATCCAAGAACACCACAAGAGGGCATCAGTTTGATTTTGGTGGACGCTGGAACAGAGGGCTTTAGCAAGGGACAACCGTTTGAAAAGTTGGGATTGAAGGCGAGCGATACTTGTGAGTTGTTTTTCGAGAATGTGAAAGTGCCAAAAGAGAATTTACTGGGTGAAGAGGGTAAGGGTTTTATTTATTTGATGCAGGAATTGCCGAGGGAACGGCTGACGGTGGCATTGCAGTCTATTGGTGCGGTGCGAGGTGCATTGAAGGAAACGGTGGCTTACACACAGGAACGAACGGCTTTCAAACAACCGATTTGCGCTTTTCAGAATACACAGTTTAAGTTGGCAGAAGTGGCGACGCAATTGGAAATTCATACGGCTTTTGTGGATAGGTGTAGTGAGCTGTTGAGCGAACACAAATTGACTCCTGAATTGGCTTCAATGGCGAAATATTCGGCTTCGGATATGCAAAACAAAATGATTGACGAATGTTTGCAACTCTTTGGAGGTTATGGTTATATGTGGGAATATCCGATTGCGAGGTATTGGGCAGACGCAAGGGTTTCGAGGATTTATGCAGGTACGAATGAAATTATGAAACTGATGATTGCAAGGTCGATTTTTTCTGATTATTTCCGAGAAATGAAGGCGATGATGAAGGCAAGAAAAGCCAAGAAAATGGCTGCAATGAAGGGGTAAACATGCCTCCTTTGCCTTCTTGTATTGACGTAAGTTCTTTTGCCTGTTCTTTTTCCCCGATTACATCGGGATTTCGCTTGCGCTCAACTTGATGAAAAGAACCAAAAATCAAGAAGGGGCAGCTTCTACACGTTTCTCTAAATATAGATTTTCCAAGAACTTACCAAAATTCACAAGGCGTGAGTTGAAGGAATTGGGCAATACAAAAGCTCCTATAGAGCGATATATTTTAACATCATGGCGATAGCCCTATGAACACTAAACAATGCTAAACACGATACAAAAAGAAGGTTATCAAATAGTTGAATTGAATCGAGGCAAAGGAAATCCTATCAACAACGATATGGTTTCTGCAATTCGAGCCAAATTGAAGGAAGTGGCGATGGATGATACAACTCGTGCGATTATTTGGCGAGGCAATACCGATGGTTTTTTCAGCGTAGGTCTGGATTTGAAGGAGTTGTATTATTTCGATGAACTTCAAATGGCAGATTTTTGGCGAAATTGGGAGGCGATGGTTTTTGAGTTAGCGGCTTTTCCAAAGCCAATGGTGGCGGCGGTCAATGGTTACAGTCCTGCGGGTGGCTGTGTATTGGCGATTACTTGCGACTATCGAATGATGGCGGCAAGCGATAAGTTTGTGATTGGACTGAATGAAATTGGCGTAGGCATCACGATTCCCGATTACATCTTTGAGTTGTATGCGTTTTGGATTGGGAGTCGAAAGGCCTATCAAAATCTAATGACGGCTAAGTTGATGACTGTTGCAGAAGCTTATGATTGTCATTTGGTGGATGAAGTGCATGAAATGGCGGACTTGTTGCTGAGTGCAGAAAAGTATGTGCAAGGTTTGTTGAGGCTGCCTTATAAGGTGGTTTTGGATTCTAAAAAGGTGATGCGGCGAAGTTTATTAGAGCGAATCAATAATGCACCAAAAGCAAGTGTTCAGGCGAAATTGGAGGCTTGGTTTCATCCTGATGCGAGAGCAATGATGGGGGCGGTGGTGAAGAAGTTGGAGAGAGGGTGATGAGCACGGAGCACAGAGGTTTTTGACTCAATTTGGTTTTGGAAATTGAACGGAGAGATGGGGAGGTGGAGAGCTTTTTTTTTGAAGTAGTGGATACCTTGTCAACAGTCGCAGACTTTGACAACGGTTGGAACGGAACAAACACAAAAACATAAACACAAATAAAACAAACATAATGAGCAGTTATTATTTTACCGAAGAACACGAACTATTCAGACAGAGTTTTAGGGCTTTTTTGGAGAAGGAAGCGATGCCACATATTGACGAATGGGAAGAAAAACGTAGGATTCCAAGAGATATTTGGAAGAAAATGGGAGAGATGGGCTTTTTGGGTTTGTCTTATCCAGAAGAGTATGGAGGGATGAACTTGGATTTCTTCTACGATGTGGTCTTCAATGAAGAATTGGGACGCACCAATTCGGGTGGTTTTGCGATTACCCAACAGGTGACACAGTACATGTCTGGACCTTATGTATTGAAGTATGGTTCGGAGGAATTGAAGCAAAAATATTTACCAGGTATCATCAACGGTGACTTGATTTGTTCGATTGGAATTACCGAGCCGGGAGCAGGTTCGGATGCTGCAAACATTCAAACAAGAGCCGTTAATAAGGGCGACCATTACATCGTGAATGGTTCTAAGACCTTTATTACCAATGGCGTGTATGGAGATTTTATCATAACGGTCGTAAAGACAAATCCAGAATTGGGTTCGGCAGGCGTGAGTTTGTTGGTCATTGATAGGAATGCAGAAGGGGTTTCGGCTCGCAAATTGAAGAAATTGGGCTGGCACGCTTCGGACACCGCAGAGTTGAGTTTTGACAATGTGAAAGTGCCTGCCATGAATCTGATTGGTGAAGAAGGAAAGGGTTTTTACTACTTGATGAATGGGCTGCAATTGGAGCGTTTGTGTGCGGTGCCTGCTGCGGTGAGTAGTATGGAACATGCCATTGATTTGACGCTTCAATACATGTCGGAGCGGGAAGCTTTCGGACGACCGATTAACAAATTTCAAGTTTTGCGGCATCGAGTCGCACAGATGGCGAGTGAAATTGAAGCATTGAAGGCGTTTACCTATCAGTGCTGCAAAATGTATGGTGATGGTGTGTATGACGTGAAATTGTGTTCGATGGCAAAATTGTTGGCGACTGAATTGTGCGAAAAGGTAGCGACTCAATGTTTGCAAATGTATGGTGGTTATGGTTTTATGGAGGAATATCCGATGGCGAGGATGTATCGGGATGTGCGTGTAGGTACGATTGGAGGTGGTTCTTCTGAGATTATGAGAGAGATTATTGCCAAGATTGTGATTGATGGACAGGGCTATAAAAAAGCGGGGCAAAACTCAAATACAAGTTCAAAATCAAATACGACACGTTCTGCTGCAAAACCGAAAGCGACTGCAACTACTTCAAATGGTCAAACAAATGGCATATTGACGGTAGCGGACATTTTACCTTCGATTCAGGCACAGGCTGCAAAAGCTTCGCCTTTGGGTAAGACTTTGAAGTTTGATTTTGGAGGCGAACAGTTGTTTATTGACGGAACAGGAGCAGAAAATGTGGTTTCGGCAACGGATGGCGAGGCGGATTGTTCGGTGAAACTTTCATTGGAGGACTTTGTGGCTTTGACCAAAGGTGAACTGAACCCAATGGGTGCGGTGATGAGTGGGAAGGTGCGAATTGATGGGGATATGATGGTTGCCATGAAATTGCAGGAATTGTTTGCTTAAAAAATGCAGTGCGGTGAAATTTTGAATGAAATTCCACCGCACTGCATTTTTTATTTGAGTAAATCAAAGATATCCTTTTTAGAATCTTTTGGTTGTATAAACTTAGGCAAAATATCTGTCCAATTATGTAGAGGAAAAATCGATCGATATGGGTATTCCTGTTCTTCAAACTCAGGAATTCGATGAAGTGTGACCTCATGCATTTTTACTTTGTTTTTGTTACATTCGATTTCTTGCCTTCTGATTTGAAAAGCAAAAGGTAATTTGTTAGTAGAATTAGTAAAGGGAATATTTTGAAGCTTCATTATATCTTTTTCAGCTTTCAAAATTTTGAAAATTAAAATATCACACATTTCTCCTAACATAATTTTAGCTTCGGAAGAAGTATATCTATAATCTTTAGTAGGTTTCAAAGTTTTAGAAAAGTCAATTATTAAATATTCTCCTCCTCCGACAACATTGTATTTTAAATGTTTTTTATATACGTCACTATCAATAAAATATTGTCCATCTGGTGTTAATTCAAAATGAAATTCATAAAGTTGCCATAAAGCTTGTGCATGTATATCTCTAGGAGGTCTGGGTCTTTTTATTTCCCATTTGCCGATATAAAGCGGTACTGGCTTAATGGAGTAGAGTATGAGTAAGGTTAGACACAATAGAGATGCATCTATCAAAAAGCATAATAGTTCGGGCATGGTGGTTAATTTTGGTGGTTAAGTAGGCTGTTTTTTAGATTTAGTTGATTTTTTATATGTGAAAGCCAAATGGACTTTTCCGAATCTTTGATTTGAGAGATGGGACTAACAAATTAGGTTGAAAACAGCAAAGTCAAAATTTGGGCCTATTTTTCCTGAGATTTGGAACAATAAAAGAGGCGATGTTTATGGAAGAACATCGCCAAATTTACTTTATTTTCACGTAGAATTAGATGAGAGTGGTTGTTAAATTACCAACAGATTTATGATAGTTTTTCACAATAGTTTTCTGAGAACACTTTCTTATTTTACGCACTTATTCTTAGGCGCAAGGCTATTCCCACAATCAGTTTTATTTGCTTTTTGATTCGTTAGCAAGTTACTTCTAAAACAAAAAATCTACAATAAGCTTTTTTTGCAAAAGCACTTCTGGAAATAGGGAAAGTAAATTCTTTTTGTGGAGATTCTAAAATCATAGATGTTTGATAGTCAAGTTTTGATGTTTTTTTTGTGAAAGCTAAACTTTCAAAAAACACCTTTTTAAAAAAATGCAAATATCTTTGTAGAAACAATTACTTCAACAAAAGCTCAAAATTAGCCTAGCTCATGTCTTCCATGAAATCCCAAACGTTCTATATTTTAAGAGGTTTTGACAATAAAGATTGGCAAGATTTGAAGTACTATTTTGAATCTCCATTTTTCTTCAATCCTCAAACAAGAGAGCCCATATTGCCTACCTTTGTCAATGTTCTGTACGAATATTTTGAAAGTAGAGTAGAGGAGAACCCTCAAAATCCCAGTTATGAGTATGTTTGGTCAAAACTATATGGGAGAGAAGAAAAAATAGATACCAAACGGATTACCAATCTCCTGTCTAAGTTGGAAGACCATCTGAATACTTTTTTTGCACATCGTTTGGTAAAGGATGATTCTTCCTTGCTAAACAGTACGCGAGTGTTGAAATATCTAAATGGTAGAACTTCACAGAGTGAAGATACTCGCAAGTATTTCAAGCGTAAGTTGAGTAAATTTGAACGCTACTTCATTAAAGAGAAAGAACAATCTTCTGAATATTGGTATGCTTGCTATTTATTAGAAGTCGAAAAAGGGGTTTTCTTCAAAACAGAAGATAAATTCAATAGAGATACCTACCTCAAAAAAATAGTAGAAAACCTGGATTTTTTCTATGTTTTGGATAAACTAAAATACTTGTGCATCTTATTGGATAGAAGTAAAACGACTGATGGAGATATAAGCGACTTGTCTATAGAGGAATTTAGTGATTATTTAGAAGTGTTTAAGACGGCAATGTCGGATGTTTCTCCACTTTTTAAGATGTATTATCATCTGTTGATGGGATTGACAAAGGAGGATTATACAATACACTATCAACGATTAGAAAAAGAATTCCTCAAGTCAGGTTTGGAAATTTCTTCACGAGAAAGAATTAATATAGGTGAGTTTATTATAAATTATTATGTAAGAAGAATCAATAAAGAGGAAACAGAATACAGGGGTATATTGTATTCTTTTTACTTAGACTCACTGAAGCGAGATTTAATCACACTAAATGGAAGGATAGGTTATGGCAAATATCGAAACATTATCATTATTGCTATTCAAGAAGGAAAATGGGAGTGGGCAAAGGAATTTGCAAAAGATTATCAAAACAAAATTCATCCGATTCATCGGGCCAAAGATTCTTATTCTTATGCTCAAGCCATTTTGAGTTTTAGCCAAGAAAAACCTGATTATGAACAAACAGTGACTTATTTGGGGCAAATTCATTCTCGATTTGTTTTTTTTGTACTTTGGCGCAGAACCTTATTGATTATGTGCTACTACGAATTGGGGGAACCTTACAGCAAAACCTTAGAACATGAATTGGATAGCTTCAAACAATACATCTATAAAAAAGAACTAAAGGAACGAACGGAATCTTATCAAAACTTCGTTCGACTACTTAGACGAGTAGTCAAAATGACCGTATTTGAAGATGCCCAAACCAATTATCAACTCCTACTTAGGGAAATTAAAGAAATCAAAAAACTTGTGCATAGAGATTGGCTCTTGGAAAAACTGAAATCAAAAGCGAAATAAAACAAATCAAAAAGACCGCTAACAAAAATATTCAATACCTGTTAGCGGTCTTTTCATTTAAAATAGAATTGGTTTGATTTAGAAATCAACGTGTTCTTCTGTGACATCAGAGGCAGTATTACCATTTCCTCCTTTGAGTACTTCAAGATTAGAAATAGCGAATTGACTAAATTCACTGAACACATTAGATAGAGCATTACCTGCAATAGGAGTTACGTTAGACATGATGTTGATGTTTATTTAATTAATAAAAAGAGATGTTAGAAATGTCGTAATTACTATTACAAAGGTATTGGGATGTAACGAGTTGTCTTACAGAGTGTTTCCGTATGTTTTGAAGAGTTTTGTGTTTCTTTTACAGATATTTTCTGGTCTTTGCATAGTTTTTGCAGAGTAATAGATATTGATTAATATTATTGTTATGGACTAAAAATTAGCGCAATGAAAAGTTTTTATGTCGTTGGGAAAGTTTTTATGTCGTTTGTTAGAAGACGAGGACCTTGGTATTGTTTATGTGCATTTTTTTATCCATCTTTTCACTTGTTCAATTTTTCTTTTTGAAGGTTAGGTGGAACTTACCATGAATTAAATAATCATGGACGTTTCATTTGTTTTGCATAGTTTTTCCATATTCCCAAAAGCAACAAGATGAAATTTCAGGTAAAAACATTGGAGCAGTTGCTAACAAAGGCTGTTCAACAGACCAATAAATCACTCAATCATGCTGATCTGGCAGAAATGACAGCCGAAATAAATGCAGATATTGAAGAAGGAAGACTAAACGGTGTGAGAATAGGAGAGAAGTATATTTATGACAGCATTTACCGACAGTTTAAGAATTTGGGAGAGGAGGAGGACTTGAACCTAAACAAAAAATATGTAGACACAATTGCAAGGTACGCAGGGTATGAAAACTTCAATGCTATTGATGCCTCAGGTACTTCCTTATCCAAAATGGGGGATGAGATAATAAATCGCTGTGGCGGAACTTGGAAAAGTTATGTTCGCACCAATTCGGGGAGGTCAGAACTATTGATAGCACCTTTGCAGATTTCAGAGTCAAATGGTAAAACCATTATTCAAATGAAAGGAGAAAACAATGTGATATATGATTCAGATTTGAGTTTACGAGGTGGATGTTTGAGGTGTCTGTTGGACGGAAGGGAGAAGGACGATAGGCAAATATATATGGTGATGAAACTGGGAGTGGCTGCAAAACCAACAGTTTTGTTGGGTATCTTTGCAGGAATGTCGAATAGTGGAATGCCTATTGGCGGTCGAGAGGTTTGGGTGAGAGAACAGGAAGATGTGTCTTTTGAAGAGCTGAATCATCAAGTGGTGAATATGGAAGATAGCAATGTGGAGATAGACGAAAATATCTTATTCTACTTCAAAAAGAAGAACAAAAACTGCTGGAAAGGTACGCTTCCAAGCAGTTTTGATAGAAGGGATTTGAAAAATGAGTAGTTTATAAGATTTTACCGTTAAGGCTGGATATTATTTTTGTGAAATTCAATTTTAAGCTATTATTATCTTCTGGTTCAATATTAGAAAAATCCTCCAATGTGATGTTTGTAGGCAATAAATAAGGGTCGGCAATATCACCATTTTCAACATGGTCACGATATTCATGAAAATCACAAACTTGCCCATCTTCATTGTATAGAAAAACCCATAAATTTTTCTCTATCAAAGTGTTTTTTATAGAACTAATGATTTTGTCAAAAGACAAATCAAATGGATAAGGTGAAAATATCTTATTTTTTGATTGCTCCATTTTGTCTATAAGGCGTTTTATCAGAGAAGATTGTTCTGCACAAATATATTTGGAGATTTGTGCTGCCATAGCTTCGATACCCATAGTGTCCTTAATCACAAACCTATCTGCAAATACAGGGAAATGAGTGACAAATTCAGGATAGCTAATATCATGTAAAACAGGAATAATCATTCTTTGACCAAGCATTTCTTTGGCAAAAAAGGCGCCCACTTCTGTAAAAAACCACTTACTCTGTATGGTACTTTTACTGAAGATAGCAAGGCAATATTTAGACTGTTTAATCGCTTCATTGATATCATACAGTACAAAGTCAAGTATTCCATCTTTAAACTTAATACTGGAAAACCATGGGCTGATGCTGTATTTGTTGTGAAGGATTTCATACAGTTTGTTGGCAAAGTCTCTATCTTTGGTTGAGAAAGAAATGAAGATGTCATATCTCGGAAAATCAGAAGGCAAGGTTAGTATCATGATAGGCTTGGTTTAATATAACAACAGTTCGATAGTTAATCATCCAACATCAAAATAACTTAATTGAGTTCCATAAGTATTATTATCAAAACGTTAAGAAGTTCGCACCTTATCCAACAACTCATTCAAAACCCTCAAATCATTTTCTTCTAAATTTCCCAAAACACCGTCCAATTCATGCTGCTGTTTATCAATTTGCAGAATCAATAGACGACCTTTTTCAGAAATCGCCACATCCACCAAACGCCTGTCTTTCTTACATTGCGTTCTCTCCACCATACCTTTCTTGTACAACCTGTCCACAATTCGAGAAACATCCGACATTCTATCCAACATTCTTTCCCTAATTTCGCAGGTAGAAATAGGAACAGACTGACCATTTAATATTCTCAAAACGTTGAATTGCTGCAAAGTAACTCCAAAAGGTTTCAGGATTTCTTTCAAACGTCCACTTACCCAGTTGTAGGTATAAATGAGATTGATTACTCCTTTCTGACGCTCATTCCTAAAAGTCGACTGTTTGATTTCCTGCTGTAAGTTCATTGCAATTAATTGATGATAAGTCCGAACAAAAATAACTGTTTACAAAGGTAGGCCTTCTAAAGCAAATTGAATAGAAGCAAATAAAATTCACAAACTTAACTTAATTTTGCCATCATGAAACAAACCCTACTTTGTGGACTTCTACTGATTTGCTTTGTGGTTTTTACAAAAGCACAAACAAAGCAGTCGGCAATAGATTCGATTGAACTTCAAACAGTCGAAATCACCCAAACCCGTTTGCAGCAGTTTCACACAGGGCAGTCGGTTCAAACTTTGGATTCCACTTCATTGCAGTATGCTGTGTCCCAAAATCTTTCCGATATTTTGGAAGAAAACTCTCCCCTTTTCGTCAAAACCTATGGCTTAGGAAGTTTGGCAAGTGCAAGCATAAGAGGAGCAGGTTCAGCGCATACCGCCATCTTGTGGAATGGCTTCAATTTGCAAAGTTCGATGAACGGTTTGTTGGATTTAGCTTTAGTTCCTGTCAGTACAACAGACAACATTCAAGTTCAGTATGGAGGCAGCAGCGCTTTGTTTGGAAGCGGGGCGATTGGAGGAGTGATTCACCTTCAAAATCAGGCCAATTTTGGACAAGGAAAGACGGCAAACTTTGCCCAGACAATAGGTAGTTTTGGCAAACACCACCAAAGTTATACCTTGGATTGGAGTGAAAAAAAATGGCAATCCTCCCTTCAATATTATCGCCAAAAAGCCACCAATGATTTTACCTACACGAATACCACGCTTGCTGCAAAGCCAGCTCAAATTCAGCAAAATGCAGCATTGAAGCAAGAGGGCATATTGCAGCAAAACTATTTGAAAATAGGTGAAAAACACCAATTGGGACTTCAATTTTGGTATCAAACTACCGATAGAGAAATTCCACCCATTATGTTGGCCGCCTCTTCAAAATCCAAGCAATCGGATGTGTTTTACCGAACGGCTCTGAACTGGAAAAGCATCTATGCCAATCGCAGTTTGGAAGCTCGATTTGCCTACTTTTACGAAGACCTAAAATACATTGACCCTGCAATTCATTTGGTCGCAAGAAATCACTCCAAAGCCCTCATTGCAGAAGTCGAACACAAATGGCAACTATCCCCCAACCTTCAATGGCAAGTAGGCCTCAATCACACATCTGATTATGCCAAAACAGATGGGTATGAAGGAGTTGGGTTCAATCGAAATCGAACAAGCCTATTCACCACACTAAAAACCCAGATCGGAGCAGAACGCTTACACATTGTATGGAGTAGTAGGGGAGAAGTGGTAGACAATAAGACTCTTTCACCCATTGTACCTGCTTTGGGAATGGAGTATAATTTGAATAAAAACCTTCTGTTGAAGGCACATATTTCGAGAAACTACCGATTGCCCACCTTCAATGATTTGTATTGGGTGCCAGGTGGTAACTCAGATTTGAAGGCAGAATTGGCATGGAATCAAGAGCTTGGAATAGATGGACGATTTTCAATCAAAGACCTAAAAGCTTCCTTTTTATTGAATGTTTTCAACAGCAATATCAAAGATTGGATAATATGGCTGCCTTCAAACAATGGAGTTTACAGCCCCAGCAATTTGCAAGAAGTTTGGTCGAGAGGTTTGGAATTCAAAGGGGAGCTGCAAAAAGAGACTTCAAAAGGACTTTGGAAAGCCAATCTATTGTATGCCTATACGCACACAACCAATCAAAAACCAAGATTTTTAAACGACAAAGCAGTTGGCAAACAGTTGATTTATGTGCCCTTGAATACCACGAAAATAGGCCTCTCATACACTCACAAACTTCTGAAAATCAAATATACCCATCAATTGATTGGAAAACGCTACACCAATACCGACAATTCCAATAACTTGCCTTTCTATCAATTGGGTAATTTGCTGTTGGCAAAACATTTTTGTTGGGGAAAAAACAAAAGCCGACTTATTAACCTTCAATTGAGAATAAACAATTTGTGGAATGAAGATTATCAAGTGATTGCATTTAGACCAATGCCTTTGAGGAATTGGGAATTGGGATTGAAGTTGGCATTGAAGTAAGAAAAGAGGTCGCTGTCTCTCTTCCATCTTGTTTTACCCACTGCAAAGAATAGTTTATCTTTGCAGTCTTATTTTTCAATATTTAAAAACAACAATCGAATAAAAATATGAACTTCAATAATAATATTTTTTATGCTTTTTTCCTTATTTTTATATTATGTTTGGCTACTTCTTGTGGGGAAGACGACGACTGTTGTGTATTGCCGCCTCCAGACGAAACACCTCTATATGCTAAAGGTGTATTGATAGCCAATGAAGGACAGTTTGGAAGTGGTTCGGGCTCGGTTTCTTTTTATGATAGGGAGCAAAATGTGGTGGAAAATGAAATTTTTTCGAGGGTGAATACCGAAGCCTTGGGGAGCAATGTTCAGTCGGTAAATATTTTTAATGACAACATTTATGTGGTGGTGAATGGCGCAAACAAAGTTGTGCAAGCAGATACAGAAGATTTTTTGCTAAAAGGAACCATCACAGGTTTGGAACAGCCTCGTTTTTTTCTGGGTGTAGAACAAGATATTTCGTATGTATCTCAATGGGGAGCAGATGGTGTAACCGCAAGTGTGGCAGTTATTCAAATGGATAATCTGAGTATCATTGATGAGATTGCTACTCCTGCGGGTGCCGACAAGATGCTGTTGGTCGCAGACAAAGCGTGGGTTTTGTGTTCGGGCGGATTTGGGCGAGAAAAAAAGGTCGCCGTTATCAGTACCATCAAAAGCGAGATTTTGGCCGAAATCGAGGTGAGATTTTCCCCAAGAAGCATTGTCCGAGATGCAAATGGGAAAGTGTGGGTTGCTTGTTTGGGTAATGTCTATGATGAAAACGACAATGAAAATGGGGCTTTGATTCGCATCAATCCCAGTACATTTGATGTTGAAGAAACCCTTGATTTGGGCGCAACGGTTCAAGACTTCAATTTTGACCTCGTAACCAATTCAGATAAGACCATGCTTTTCTACAATTTTGGAGGAGTTGTTTATCGTCAACCTATCGAAGAATCTACTGTACAGACGACTCCTTTTATTGACGGCACCAACATTGTGAGTTTATATGGTTTGGGCTTCGATGCGGCTTCCAACTATTTGTATATCAGCGATGCAAAAGACTTTGCAAGTGATGGAGAAGTGCAGCGATACGATGCAGATTCGGGTGCATTTATAGATGTGCTGAATGTGAAAGTTGCACCGAATGGGAATAGTTTTTTTGGAGAGTGATTCTTTCCAACCTTCACACTCTGTCTTTAGAATTGATTTCTGCTTGTATTTGCGTAAGATTGTGTGCGAGTTTTTGTGAATTCTTATAAATTCCACTTATCAAGATTAACGGAATGAAAATATGTAAAAAACCAAAACCGTGATTAACAATTCCATATATCATAACGCCTATTAAAAACCCTATTAGTACTGCAGCAATGGTTTTATTTTTTTTAACCTTTTTTTCTTCTACCCACAACTCTTCAAGTGTTAATTTAGAGTAATCCTTATTATCCGACATGTTTCTATATGAATTTAAAAATTTATGATTTGTTTTTTTGTGCTAGTAGCTAAATTTAACACAAAGAAATTGAATGTTTTCAGCCAATTTACTCTAGTTAAGATTTGGAAAATTTGTTTTCTCTTTTGGGATTAATGTTTTTGAAGTATATACAAGAGCTTGAAGTACAATCAATATTATTATGATTAATACAGAAACAAACTGAGAGGATATTTTTCCAGAAAGATAGAGCCTTTCAGCGTAATTCATGATTTCTTTCGATTCTGTTAATTGAATTCCAGATAACTCATTGAGTAAAACAAGCGCTTTATCGGCAGACTCCAATTTGAGTTGATTATTTTTTAGTTGAGTAGGTTCAATCTCTTGTAAGACATTGAGCAAGGCATCTGCTTTTATTTTTTCGAGTTCAGTAAATTTAGTTTTATGGTAGGCATTGCTCGTTTCTTTAATTGCCAAAAGTAAGCTATCAATACTTTTATTTTTGTTGATATTGTTTGTATCAGAGTTTATCACCTCTTTTATTTGATACAAAGAGCTTGTCATTTTTAAAATATAAACCTCTGCAATTAAGCGGTCTTCATATAATGTGCTAATTGATTGATTTACATTTTTTGTATGGTGTCTGTCAATAAAATTACTTAACAAAACCAATAAACATAGCGAAAGCAATACTACAGATGCCAACATTTTATTTTTTATGATATAAGTCCATTTCATAGTTCTTACAGAGTATGTTAAATGATTTATAAAAGATACTTAAAAATATTGAGAATACTAAAACTCGTATTTAAAAAAATAAAAAGACAAGCTGAAAAAAGTGTTAGTTGCCATAACTCATGATATTACTTCTGTTCATTAAATTTATTGTCAATTTTATTTGATAAGAGTACTGCAATAGATTTCCCAAATTGTCCTGTTATCCTTAATCCTTCTGCCATGATGTTTATTTTATGTAAAGGAGGTTCCAATGTTTCGGGATAGATAGTGAGAGGTATCCCCATAGGCGTTCAATGCTTATAGGTTATCTATTTTGTTGTGTTTTATGTTTAAATATTAATTATAACATTTCCTGTTTTGTTCCCCGAAATTACGTATTCATAGGCTTTAGATATATCTTCCAGTAAATATTCTCTATCTATTACAGGCATGAATTTTCCCTTTTTTAGAAGATTAATAATATATGGAATTGACTCTTGTTTATCATAGGGTACAGGAAAGATTACTTTTTTCTTACTTGAAATCGCAGTTGTTAGGGCATAAAATATATTTTGGGAGTAAGGGCCTAATTCTGAAGATATATAAACGCCTTTTTCTTTTAGCAATGATTTACATTTTCCAAAAGTACTTTTACCTACGGCATCAAATATAAAATCATATTTTTCTTTATCATTCGTGAAATCTTCTTTGGTATAATCATAAATTTTATCAGCACCTAAAGATTTTATCAATTCTATATTTTTTGTATTACAAGTTGCTGTTATTTTAGCATCATGTTGTTTAACAAATTGCAGGAGAGCTGAGCCAATCCCTCCTGTTGCTCCATTTATAAGAATTCTTTGTCCGGGTTGAATATTCACTTTGTGAACAAAAGTGTAAGCATAATGAGCGCCTTCTAAACTTGCAGCAGCTTGCTTGTAATTTACATTTTCTGGAATATGAAATAAGTTTTCTTCTGCTATTGTCATGTATTCAGCTTGTGATTCTAAACCTGTATCTATAAACCCAAATACATTATCACTAATACTGAAAGATTTGACATTCTTCCCAACTGCTACTATTTCACCTGCAAAGTCAGTTCCCAATATTATTTTTCTTGGCTTAAAGAAACCAATACGAACCTCATAATAAATGGTTTAGCTGTAAGATTTGCACAATCTGTTCTGTTGACTGTAGTCGCTTTTACTTTAACTTGAACCTCATTATCTTTGGGAACAGGTTTTTCAATATGTTCAATTTTTATCTGATTAGGCAAAACATATCTACGACGTATTGAAGCTTTCATTCTTTGCATATTTATTTTATTTTTTCTCATGAAGGCGAACCCAAAGGAATGTCATTCCCTGCCACCCCTTCAAACAATACTCCAAACTTCACTATCGCAAACATTTCAGTTGAATGAAAGTTGGCTGTAGGGGAAAGGCTATGGTTTTTGTCTGACTTGCCTGCTTCGTAAAAATAACAAAATTGGAGGTAAAGCCTATACATCTACGGAACGTTTTATTTTAGAAATTGGAGGGCGAGAAGTGATTGAATCTTTTTCCTATGACCAATCAAGTTTTCAAAAAACCTTTTTCTAATTCATCCGATACTTCTCCCTATATTCCGACGGACTCACCCCTTCCCTCTTTTTGAATAATCTTGAAAAATACTGCGGATATTCAAATCCCAATTCGTAGGCTACTTCAGAAATGCTTTTATGCGGTTTCAATAAAATATTCTTGGCTTCGTCAATCAAATACAACTGCAAGTGTTCGGTGGACGTTTTACCCGTTTCCTTTTTGAGCGTGTCACTAAGGTAGCGTTGCGAAACCGACATTTTTTCTGCTAATTGTTCTATGCTTGGAATACCATTTTCTTGCAGTTGTCCAGACTCAAAACAGGTGTCTAATTGTTGGTTAAATTGCTCCAATAAATCATTCGATAGCTCTTTTCGATTTAAAAATTGCCGTTCATAAAAACGATTGGCATATTTTAGAAGGGTACTCAACTGCGAAATAATGATGTCTTTACTAAAGGCATCTTGGTTGTTTTGGTATTCTATTTCGATATTCTCTACGATGGATTCTATCTGCCTTTCTTCTTTTGGTGAAAGGTGTAAGGCTTCATTGACGGAGTAGGAAAAGAACCCATATTTCTTAATTTGTTGCGCCAATTCAGTTCCTTTCAGAAAATCTTCATGGAAGTTTATCGAAAAACCTTGTTGCTCAAAAACGATACTGCTATCCCATTGTAAAACTTGTCTTGGAGCAATGAAAATCAATGCGCCATTCGTAAAGTCATATTTTGTCCGTCCATAGTTGATGTTTCCTTTCACTGTTTTCTTTAGGTTGATGGAATAGCAATCATTGGAAATCGGAGGTGAGCTTTCTTTTGGACAAGGTAAAAAATCCTCTCCTGTTGCAAACAAGACACTCAACATAGGATGTTCAGGTCGAGGTAGTTGCATGTATTCTAAGTAAGCTGCAAGCGTTTTGAAGTGTTGCATATTAATCTTTCAATTCTTTTTCTACTGACAATAATTGTTGACTATAGGCATCAATTCGTGCATAGGCTGTACCGTCAATCAATAATATGACGACCAACATGGCAATAGTTGTAATCATACTTGCCCGCCAAATAGGTTTGTCAATGAATAGAATGACAAGGGAACAGGCAGCGATAATTAAAGGAATTGCCGTAAAAACAATGGTTTGATATTCTTTTAAAGTAGCTTCAGCACGGGAAAGTTCTGATTCTACAAAAGCTGATGCATCATTCTCGTAAGCAGTAGGAAAATTTGCAAGTCTTGATTTGTTGGTAAAGAACAATCCAAATCCAATTATCATCAATAAAACACCTGCTACCAAAGTGGGAATGATGTATGCTTTTGCCATTTCAGTTTTTCCCATTTGCCAAAAGCCAATGCTCGCCAATACAAATAGAACTCCGAAAAGAATGAAAAAAGGAGTTGAAAAAAGTTCGGCTTTTGCCCAATCTGTTGATGCTTTTAAAATATCCATGTCTCTGATTTTATAAATTCCATTTAAAACCCGTTGCCTCTTCTGATACTTTCCACAGCCGCTCTGCAACGACTTTATTCTTTGCGTGTGGCTTCAATTCATGCGCTCCAACAGGACCAACCCAGTTACTTCTACCCGTAGGACCATAAAAAGCGCTTTGGTCTAAGTTTTTTTCAGTAGCACACATCAACATTGGATAAGCACCATTTTCAGCGGGTTGTGTTAGTGGAGACAATTTCATCAGACCAAAAATAATCCGCATCATTAAGCTACCACTTGTAGCGATTAGGGATGTTCTCGATGAACCTGGGTGACAAGCATACGCTTTAACATCAGTCTTACCCGCTTCTTTCAATCTATCTTGCAATTCATAAATAGACATAATCTGGGCGAGTTTGCTTTGACTATAAGCATCATTTGCAGCATAATCTTTATCCCAGTTCATATCGTCAAACTTGATGGTTTTGAGTCCCATATCGTAGCCCATACTGCCGACTGTCACAATACGCCCTTTGGACTTTTCAATCATCGGAAAGAGCAAGCCTTGCAGTGTAAAATGACCGTAGTGGTTCACACCAAGCTGACTTTCAAAGCCATCAACCGTCAATTTTTGAGTAGGCACTTGGGCGATAGCAGCATTGCAAATCAAGGCATCAATACGTGACACTTTTTCAAGTACCTCTGCTGCTGCTTTCCTTACCGAAGCCTGTTCTGCCAAATCCATCTGTATGTTCACCACGTTGATATCTTTACCAAGTTCTTGCTTTAAAGTGTTGATGATATCTTCCGATTTTTTTGGGTTGCGATTCAGCATTACCACCTTTGCCCCTTTTGATAGTAGTATTCGAGCCGCTTCAAATCCAGTTCCGCTTGTAGTTCCTGTTATGACATAAGTTTTACCACTCAAATCCCCGATTCTTTCGGGAGTCCAGCCTTTTTTGCCAAATTCTGTTGCTTTCATCTTTGCTTATTTTTTCTTGAAAAGTAATATCACAAAGATAGGTGTGAAGTGGCTTTAGCGTCTTATACTCAATTTCGAATCTTGTATATTTTTTGGTGTTTCTAATTGATGCCGTGGCGTGGCGGGCTTTTAACCAACATAAATATCATGCACTTTTTTACTTGCTGTATTTTATTTCTATTTATCAAGCAAAAATTTCAAGGGAATAGCTAATCTTTTATTCCATGCTCTTTCGGAGTGATTCTCTCCTTCAAATTTCAATGTTTTCCAATTCTCGCTATTAAAATTATGCTTTATCATTATTGAGTCAATAATTGCTTGATAAGATTCATATAAAGCATCAAGGGTTTCCGTTCCAAAATCGAAATAAATCGAGTGACTTTGAGCATTTGGTAAATTGTCATCTAAATATTCTGCGAACTTCAATGGAATAGGATTATTTAGTGTATCAAATATGCCAACCCAATGTGTTGATAGACATGCTGCTCCATAGAAGATTTCTGGATATTCACACAAAGCATATATTGAAATTAACCCTCCCATACTTGAACCTGCAATGAAGGTGTTTTTTACATCGGAGAGTGTTGAATATTTATTGTCAATGAATGGTTTTAACTCCTTTACAATAAATTTTAGATAGTCATCTGAACATACCTTAGTTTTAAAAAGTGCCGATTCTTGATGTATTTTGCCATTGGTTAGCAATGAATCCTGAAACTTTTTGGGAAGACCTTCAAAGGGTTCTTGAGGAAAATATTCTGAATGTCTAAATTCAGTATTCCATATCCCTACAACTATCGAATTACGAATTTCTCCAACTTCCAAAAGTTGGCTCATTGTTTCGTCAACACCCCATTCTTGCTTATTCCATGACTTTGTAGAGTCAAAAAGCATTTGTCCGTCATGCATATACAGTACTGCATAATCCTCATTGGCAGAATAATTATCTGGTAACCAAACATCAATATTTCTGGGAGATACAAATTTTGATTTAAAATTCTCAATTCTCTCTACTTTACCACTTGATAATTTCAATATTTCATGGTCATTCTCATTTTGAGAGCAACCTAAAATATAAAAAACACAAATTATTACTATAACAGTGTATTTCATCGTGGGCTCATTTTATTATTTTATAGCATCAAAGGAATGTCTGCGCCTCCCAACCCCTCCAATAATACTGCAAACTTCATTAGCGCAGATATTTCAGTTGAACGAAATTGGGTATAGGGGAAAGGCTATGGTTTTTGTCTGACTTTCCTACTTGGTAAAAATAACAAAATTGGAGGTAAAGTCAAATTTATACATCTATGGATTGTTTCATTTTAGA
>JAUHXA010000054.1 GCA_030427245.1 Bacteroidia bacterium
TTTGCACATCTCTCTTAGCATCTCTAAAGATACACTATCTAAATCTATATAACGCATTGGATTTAAATTATTTAGTATTTAAGCAAAAATAATCATTTTAGCCCATTAAATTTGAAGAGGTACTTATACAGCGGATAGCTTTTACGCTAAGGTAAAAGTGATACAGGCTATTAGAGGGTTGAAAAAACATTTGATAAGCAAACTTCGACCAGATGCAAATTTGCGATATTTGTTAGACAGGAAAAAATATCCAGATGCTCATGGGAATAAAAAATACGATGGAAAGGTAAATTGGGGAGCATTAAATTTAGATAGATGGGAATTTGTTGGGGTAGATGAGAGGCATTCTCATTTACGCATTTACACACAAATATTATATAGCCCTCGATTCAAATGCAATATCCGAGTCGTTTTTTTGTGGAATGCCAGAACCAATGCTTATGTAGTGCCTGAACGGAAAGAGATAATTGTCTGTCTATCAAAACATAACTAATGGTTAAAACAAACGAACTTTTTCCTTCAATTTTTATATTCTTATAGCAACTTGATGTTAATTTATTAGGAATTTATTGAAGGTATTGATATATGGGGAAACTTTAAAAAGTTCGTCTGTTTAAGTGTTTAGTTATGTTTTAACACTCAATTAGTTAAGAGTTTCCGTTCAAGCACTATGTATTGCTCTTTTCAACAGACGTTTCACAGGATGCTCGAAAGATTGTGTCCTATTATCAATTGAGGTTTCAGATTGAATTTATTTTTCGGGATGCAAAACAATTTACGGGGCTTACTCACTGTCAAGCTCGGGGAGAAGATGCCTTAGATTTCCATTTTAACATGAGTTTTGCTGCCTTGAATCTGTATCAATACCATTGTAGAAAACCCAATTCAAGAAAATCTCTAAACTCTTTTGTGAGAAAGGCTTATAACACTAAACTCGTTAAAACTCTTTTCCAGCAACTTAGCATTCAGCATGAGTTTAAGGGAATTTTTGACCAAAATCCATGTTTGCTTAATTTAAGTCACAATACTGTCCAAAAAATTATCAATATTGGACAAATGAACACATAAAAATCGCCTAACAATAACAAGTTTTGCACGGACTATTGCTGATAATATGGTCGGAAATCCTCTCTGTAGAATATTCTTTAAAACAAATAGCAATCCTTTATCTTGTGTCTCAATCTCATTTTCTAAAAGATTTTGGACTACAAAATTCGGATTTGTAAAGGCATAATTTGCTGTATATTTTTTCATATTCACCTCAATAATTTTCTAAATCTTCTTCATAAACTCTTTTGTGGCATCGAGTACAATACCATAATGGAAGTGGAATAATTTCCCAAGATTCATCCCAGTCCTCCCACTTGTGAATGCCAACTTTACACAACAGTTTTTTTAGCTTTGTTAACATTGTTGATTTTTTATATTGCTACCGAGCTCAAAGGAATATCTGCGTCTCCCAATCATTCCAATCAATACACCAAACTTCACTATCGCAGATATTTCAGTTGAACTTAAGTATAAGGAGTAAAAACTATGATTTTGCCTGACTTTCCTATTTTGTAAAAATAACAAAATTGAGCGTAAATATAGCCTATCAATTTTACTTCACCCACATTTCCCCAATCCCCCTTCAATTTCTCAAATACCTCCTTCTTCACATCCAAATCAAAGACTTAGAAAATAATTTCACCAGAATATTGGAGTCACAGGTTTTGAATATAGGGAATAAAGGTATCAATTGTTTGTATAGAATTTGCTATATTTGTAATGAACCATCAAGGTAACAAAAATGTCAGCAGTTCCCAAAAACGAGGATAAACTTTATACGATTGAAGAATATTTGGCTTTAGAAGAAAAAGCCGAGCATAAAAGTGAATACTACAACGGTGTTGTGTGGGCGATGTCAGGTGGCTCATTGAATCACAGCGTTATTGCTAATAATGCAACAGGCACTATTCGGAGTGATTTGAAAGAAAAAAAGAGAAATTGCAGGGTAACAAATAGTGATATGAAGGTAAAAGTAGAAAAAAGCAATTCTATTTTTTATCCCGATGGAATGGTTATTTGTGGAAAACCCGAATATGGCGAGAACCGTACAGATATGGTCAAAAACCCCATTTTAATCATTGAAGTGCTCTCTCCTTCAACTGAAAATTTTGATAGAGGGAAGAAATTTCAAAAATACAGAACCATTCCTTCCTTCAAAGAATACGTCTTGATTTCACAAAAGCAAGCAAAAGTCGAGGTTTGGTATAAGGAAGATGTCGACCTATGGCGTATCTCTCATGCTTATGGTTTAGAAGGTGTTATCAAGTTGCGTTCCATAGAGTGTGAAGTATCTTTGGCAGATATTTATTACATGATTGACGATTTGGAAGACGCACAAATGGAAATGGATTTTTAATAAAAAGAACTCATTTGTAGAAAAACTTAAACATAGACCACACCAAACTTTTCTTCAATCAATTGTTTATCATGTTGCCCTTCATGATTTTGTCTTGAAGTTTCGGCAAAAAAATCTTCTGCCCAATTGCCAGGGAATATATAACTCACGAGTCGAGCGGTTGATTTACCATTGTTTTTGATAAAGTGAGGTATTCCTCTTGGGCAGTGAATCGTATCGCCCACCTCCAATTGATACCATTTATCTCCAATTTTAGCTTCGACTTCCCCCTCCATGATATGAAAAGTTTGGTCTTCCCATTTGTGATAATGATTGGGTACAAAACCATTTACTTCGATTATTCCGTCGGTTATCACATATTCATTATCGGTTTGACTGGCATTTACAATGATGTTTGTGTATTCACCTTTCGACATCCAATACTTTGGACTTGCATCTTTTTTGCTGACAACTAACTCTTTATTCGTTTTTTGACTTTTTTCCATGATTTGCTGCTGTCTTTTGTTCGCATCCATTACCCCAAGTTACCCCCAATGATAGCATAAATATTTTGGGGCTGCCAATTTCTTTTCCTTCCCAATCTCATTCGTTTTTCTATTCGGAATTCATTGAAGTTATTTTGCCTCATAAACGCTCTTGCACTTAAATTGTCACTGGGAAAGGAAGCAAAATCTTTGGATTGCAAGCGCAACTTCGTTAGTTCTATTCCTGCTAAACTTGTAGTAGCTATTATCAAACCATGTCCTAAACTCGGCAAATAGAAACCTTTCACCTCATTGTCCTGTAAATACAAAAAGCCGTTTGAAAGGTGTTCTTCAAGAAGCAAAATCCTGTTTTCGGCTGAAACTTGTCTGTCTAAATCCAAAACTTGTTTTTTGAAGTCACTGTTAAACTCCACAATATTCTCGGAACCTTCAAATGTGTTGTTTGCTCCTTCACACCTAAAAATTAAATACTCTGTTTCTATTTCAAAACCCATCTTTTTATACACAGGCTCACCCAGTTCGGTTGCCAAAAGATTGATTGTTTCACAGCCTTTGGAATAGGAGGTTTCCACTAAAGTTTGGGTGATTGCTTTTCCGATACCTTGATTTCTATAGTCAGAATGAACAATAATATGAGCCAACCAAGCAGTATCGTGGTGAATGATTGTTGCCCCAATACCCACTATTTTTTCGTCCATACACACTTTAATCGGAAAGCAAAAACTTGTGTTGGTATAAAAGGCAATAATCGGAATAGCATCTTCCCAACCAAATGGAAGCAAGTCTGAGATAAAAGGTATGTCGCTATGTTCTAAATTCTGTATGTCCATTTGTTTGCTTTGTTATTTCCTGTTGTCAATTCAACTTCACCCGCATCTCCCCAAACCCCTTCAATTTCTCAAACACCTCCTTTTTCGCATCCAATTTCAAGGGCTTAGAAAACAATTCCACCTTACCATAGTATCTAAAAATGGGGTTTTCATCCAAAAACTTCTATCATCTCAAAAATAAACTCCAGCATAGCTCATTATTTTTTCGAAATCGATTTTGACTGTAAGGTTTAGGAGGATAGATACCAATTTAAGTCTCACCTCCCGATTCCCACTCCTCAATTCAACTTCACCCGCATTTCTCCAAAGCCCTTCAATTTCTCAAACACCTCCTTCTTCGCATCCAACTTCAAAGACTTAGAAAACAATTCCACCTTACCATAGCCATTTCTGCGGTCAATCACATTGATAGCCAAAGACAATTTACCAGGATGTTGGTGACATAGGTTTTGCATACGGGTAATGAAAGTGTTGTCAATGATGTCGAGCGGAATGCTGACGGTGATTTGTTTGGCTTCCTCCTCCAAAATCGTCGCCAACAAGCGCACCTTTGAGAGTTTGAACTCATAGCGGTCATTGTTGCCCCAACCTCGGTTTTTGTACTGACCTTTGATTTGTACCGCACGACCTTCCTCAAAGTAATTTTTGAAGGTCACATAGTCATCCCCAAACAGCACCAATTCATAGGCATTGTTGAAGTCTTCGACCAAAAATTTGCCAAATCCATTGCCGTTTTTGGTCAGCCTATGTTCGGCAGACATCACAATACAGCCAATAGACAACTCGCTATTTGGGCGTTTTTCGATGTCGTCCAAAGTAGCATTGCAGAAAAAGTCGACCTCCATTTTGTAGTCGTCCAAAGGGTGACCTGATAAGAAAATCCCTGTCACCTCCCGTTCTCGCTTCAATCGCTCCATCAAGCCCCAATCCTCACAATCATAGACCGTTGGAGTCGCCACTTCTTGGTCTAAGACTGCTGCACCAAACAAGCTCATTTGAGGAGTCGAACCCTGTTTTTGGTATTGATTGCCAAACCGAATGATGCGTTCAATCAAGTTGGCATCTTCGCCATTGTGTTCGTAAAAATACTGCGCTCGGTGCAAACCAAAATTGTCGAAAGCCCCCGCCAAAGCCAAGTTTTCAAATGCCTTCTTATTGACCGTCCGCAAATTGACCCGCTTCACAATGTCAAAAACATCCTTGAACGCCCCGCCTTTTTTGCGTTCTTCAATCAAATCCTCTACTGCTGCCGCTCCAACACCTTTCACTGCCGCCATCGCAAAACGAATCTCTCCTTTTTTGTTCACTGCAAATTTGACATTACTTTCGTTCACATCGGGCGACTTGCAGGTCAGTCCCATTCGGTTACATTCACTCAAAAAGAAATTCAACTTTTTGATGTCTTTCATATTGTGACTCAACACCCCCGCCATAAATTCGGCTGGATAATTCGCCTTCAAATAAGCCGTTTGGAACGCCACCAAAGCATAACAAGTCGAGTGAGATTTGTTGAAAGCATACGAAGCAAACGCCTCCCAATCCTTCCAAACCTTGTCCAAGATTTTCTTTGGATGCCCATTCGATGCCCCTCCTTCCAAAAACTGAGGGTACATCTTGTCCAACACATATTTCTGCTTTTTCCCCATCGCCTTCCGCAATACATCCGCTTCACCTTTGGAGAAGTTGGCTAATTTTTGGGAAAGAAGCATCACCTGCTCCTGATAGACGCAATTATGCAAAATGATGTTGTTGCCTACAAAATTGTGGATGTCTTCAACAGTGATGTCGTAAACGAGTTCCTTTCCGACTGCTTCAATAGAGGTGATTTCTTGCCAGTGAATAGCTTGACCTTCTTTAGAGGATTGACCAATATCGCTTCTGTTGATATTCTCCACAAGATTCCCCGAGGTGTCGAGGCAGGAATTATAGAACGACAGACTCTTTTCGGAGAGTATATTCCCCTTTTTTGTCATTCTGTAAGAATCTTGTGAGTTGAAATCACCAAGCGTATTGCTATTGGCAGATAATTGGATATATTCATGGATTGTCAAGTCTGTTAGAGCCTGCCCCGATTCCTCAGAGACTTTAATATTTGTAGGCTTATTGTGATTTATAGATTCAGAACTCCGTAGGAATTCAACACCTAATTGGTTTTCCACACCTGACCTAACATCCCCCCTAACCCCCTTCAAAGGGGGAGTTTTAGCGTGAATTTGCCCTTTGAAGTTCGCAATAATAACTTGATAAGTTCCAGACTTTTCTTTAATCGTTGCAGTAATCCCCAACCTCAACAAAAGCGTCTGTAAATCAAAAGCAAGCTTTTCGGAATCAGTTGTGTAAGCTATTTTTGAAGTATCTGAAAAATCACCATTCTCCCAAAGTTCTCCTACAAAAAACGCAATCAACTCTTCCTTCAATGAAAACACAAATTCGGGAATAATTTGCTGTTCCGCCAAGACCTTCAAAGCCGTCTTATCATAATCTTTTCCTTCAACGACCTCCAATTTTCGAGGTGTTGCAATCGCATCACCTACTTTCAAATCACCAATTTCACGCCAACCATTTTCAGTCAAAACACGGTGGTCGGGAGTTAACCGAACCTTACTGCCATTTCTCAACTTGACTTCCAAAACCTCTTTTTTGCCATTGCAGACCCAATAACTGACTTTCGCAAATTTTGTATTCAAATCGGAATCAACACCCTGTACTTCAAATGTTTCGGAAGTATCTGCGATTTCATCCAAACGTGTTCTTTCGCCCGTTTTTGGATTAAAAACCAGTGTATCACCAGTAACACAAATTCCGTAAGTTTCGTGAAGGTACTCCTCCATCGCATCCAAATCATAGACAATTTCCTCTCGTCCATGCTTTCGATTGATAAAGTTTGGGATGTACTCCAATGGACCAGGACGGTAGAGGGCATTCATCGCAATGAGGTCATTGAAGGTCGTAGGCTTCAATTCTTTCATGTACTTCTGCATTCCCGCACTTTCATACTGAAAAATGCCAACCGTTTCACCACGTTGAAACAATTCGTAGGTCTTCACATCGTCCAAAGGCACTTCGTCAATGTCCAATTTTACGCCATGATTTTCTTCAATCATTTGGACTGCATCCTTGATAATCGTCAAGGTTTTCAAGCCCAAAAAGTCCATTTTCAGCAAGCCCGCATCTTCCGCCACACTGTTGTCAAACTGCGAAATATACAGTTCGTTGTCCTTTGCCATTGAAACAGGCACATACTTGGTCACATCGTCGGGCGTAATGACCACGCCACACGCATGAACACCTGTATTCCGAACCGAACCCTCCAATTTTTTGGCAGCACGAATCATTTGGGCAATGGGTTGATTTCCTTCTGCCAATTGGCGAAATTCATTCGCTTTCTGCAATTCATCCGAATTCAGACTACTCTTCAATTTTTTGTCCACGTCTCCTTCCGCCAATACTTTTCCAAGACTTGCTTTGAGATTATCAGGAAAAGTTTTGGCGACTTTGTCGACTTCTGGTAGCGGGATGTTCATCACCCGTCCCACATCTCGAAGTGCAGATTTGGCTTTCATCGAACCATAGGTAATGATTTGAGCTACTTGCTTTTGACCATATTTATCCACTACATAGTCAATCACTTTTTGCCGCCCTTCATCGTCAAAGTCAATATCAATATCGGGCATGGATACACGTTCTGGATTTAGAAAACGCTCAAAAAGTAGGTCGTATTTAATGGGGTCGACATTGGTAATTCCGATACAATAAGAAACTGCACTTCCTGCAGCCGAACCTCTACCTGGACCCACTGCTACGCCAATTTCTCTTGCAGTAGTCGTAAAATCCTGTACAATCAGGAAGTAACCAGGATAGCCAGTTCTCCGAATAGTTTCGAGTTCAAAATTGAGGCGTTCTTCAATTTCAGGAGTAATCGTTCCGTAGCGTTTTTTTGCACCTTCGTAGGTGAGATGTCTAAGGAAATCATCTTGGGTTTCAAAACCTTTTGGAATCGGGAAGGCGGGTAGTAGTACATCTCGTGCCAATTGAAGCGGCTCGATTTTGTCTAAAATTTCCATCGTAGTGTCCAAACTCACAGGTACATCACTGAAGCGTTGCCCCATTTCTGCTTGTGTTTTGAAGTAAAAATCAGAGGAAGGGAATTTGAAGCGTTTGGTTTCCTCCAATAAGTTGCCCGTATTGACGCACAGTAAAATATCGTGTGATGCCGAATCTTCCTCTTCTACATAGTGACTGTCATTGGTTGCAATCACTTTGACATTGTACTTTTTCGCCAAGCGCAGCAAATGTTGATTGATGTCTTCTTGACTCACGCCTGACTCATCAATGTTTTCCAATCCATTGTGCCGTTGAATTTCGATATAGTAGTCCTCCCCAAAAATATCCAGCCACCATTTCAATGCGGCTTCTGCTTCTGCATGTTTTTTATGTAAAATCAATTGTGGAATTTCTGCACCGATACAGCAAGAAGTGGCTATGATGCCTTCATTGTATTGAAGGACAAGCTCTTTGTCAATCCGTGGATATTTACCATACATTCCTTCAATATAGCCGAGCGAACACAGTTTGACGAGATTGTGGTAACCGACTTGGTTTTTGGCGAGCATTAATTGGTGGTAACGCACATCTTTTTCGCCTTTGGCTCGGGAGAAAGCTTGTTTGTGGCGGTCTTTGACCATATAAAATTCACAACCGACAATGGGTTTGATGTTCCGTTTATTGGCTTCGGCTACAAATTTGAATGCGCCAAACATATTCCCATGGTCAGTCAAGGCAACTCCTTTTTGACCGTCTTTTACGGCTTTGTCCATCATTAGACCGATGTCGCTTGCGCCGTCGAGTAGAGAATATTGGGTGTGACAATGTAGGTGACAAAATTCGGGCATGTTAATCACAGATTTTGCTGATGATACAGATGACGCTGATAATGAGTAGGGTCGACTGCTTATAAATTGATGATTGTTGTTGTTTTCGGAAAGCTAAGTTAGGGAATTTTTGAACGATTTTTCACTCACAAATCCATCTTCTTCTGCACACCTCCCGAAAATTCAATGAAGGCATAAATGTCCTTCAAAGATATTTCGGCATCAATAGAATGAATTTGGATATTCTCTTCCAGACCTATCGCATGGGAAATGCGCCAAAGTTCTCTATCTTCCCAATAATATCCTTCTACAAAAGGTTGGTCTTGGTGGATTAGAATGTATTCTCGAAAGGAAGGGAGTGATTTGTAGAATCTGAATTTGTCACCTCTGTCGAAAGCGGCAGTACTTGTAGACAGCACTTCAATAACCAATTTGGGGTTTGTAATTATATCTTTTCTATTCAAATAATAATCAAGCTCTCCACAAACCATCATCGCATCAGGATACACACCTCTATTAACAGACTCAATGTATATTTTTAAATCACTATTGAAAGGACGACATTTTCCCTCTTTGTTTCGCAGTGCGTTTGCCAAACTTGCATAAATATTTCCACTGATAGTGCTATGATTTGGAGTGCCTCCAGCCATAGCCCGAACAAAACCATCGTGGTATTCGTGTTTTCCTTCTGATTTTTCTTCCAGTTCCAAATACTCAGGGAAACTTATCTTTTTTAAAGCTAACTCATTCATAATCCGTGAAATAAAATTTTGTTGTGATAAGCTAAGATAACAAAAAACCTTCAATAATCAATGCTATAAACTGCCTCCATCTGCTTCTCTGCCAAACTCTGCGGCAATAATCGAAACATAAAATTTCGGATACCACGCCCATATTTGATGTGTGCCATGTCCCCAATTTGCTGAGAGGTATTCACAATTTTTTTCACCTTTTTGAAGCGCTTGTCTTGAAAGTGAGCAAATATTGAAGGAAAATCAGCATTTGGATTTACTTCAAAACTTTTCATCAAAAAATAGGCATCTTCAACCGCCTGACCACCACCTTGACCCATATTGGGAGTCATTGCATGAGCCGCATCTCCAATTAGGCAAACTCTTCCTTCGTGCCATTTCGGAATCGGTTTGAAATCGTACATATCCGTTTTAACGATGTTTTCGAGAGGGGTAGTGGCCAAAATTGCAGGAATAGGATAGGCGAAATTTTTGAACAAATTACTCAGGTGTGCTTTCCATTTTGACCTATCTTCATGTACATTTGGCGGACTTGTTTGAACGGCAAACCAATAGACTTCTCGATTTCCAATAGCAGAAAATCCCAAACGAACTTGATTGCCCCAAGTTTCAATTGTGGCTTTTTGGTAGGAGGGAGGCAGGTCAAATTGGGTGACTCCTCGCCAACATGTTTGACCCGAGTAGCGGTATTTTACATTGGGGAACAATTGTTTGCGCACATTGGAGTGAATACCATCTGCCCCAATTAAAAAGTCGGCTTCTGCACTGCTTCCATCTTTGAAGTGGGCTATTACACTGTTTTTTGTTTCCTCAAAAGATTGGAGCGCTTTTCCCAATTGTACGTTTTCGATGCCCAACTTTTCTAATAAAATGCGCTGCAATTTGGCTCGATGTATGGCGGTAATACTATGACCATACTTTTGCCGAATGTTTTGCATATTCGTGTCTTGAATCACCTTCAAATTAGAGTCTGTAATCGCTACCTTTTCGAGGGGCATACCATGTGCTTCAATACGTTCTGCAAAACCCAATCTGTTAAAAACTTGCATGGCATTGGTCGCCATCCATATTCCTGCTCCTACGGTTTTAATTTCGGGAACGGCTTCGTAAACAGTGGTTTGAATGTCGATTTTTTGGAGGGCAATAGCAGTAGTTAGCCCTGCAATACCGCCTCCAATGATGAGTCCTTTCATGTTATTATACAGATTTATCCCATCACCGCCTTTCTAAACTCAGCCGTGTCAAAATATACCCGCAAAGATTGAATCAATCCATCTTTGATTTCGTACCATTCGCTGACCTCCAAAGTAAGCGTTTCCCCTGAAGGAACGGCAACGGTTGTCGAAATTTGGGTAATGATATAATCCTCCGTTTCAACGACTTTGTACAGAGTGCTATCGGTAATAGAGCTGAAAAAAGGAGTATTCACTTCAATAAAAAGCGACTTTCCTTCTACTTGTGCCAATGGCCCGATTAGATTTACCTCTTCTGCAAGGAGTTCCTTCCAAGCATCTGTTTTGGCTAACATACTGGCTCTAAAGGCTTCAAAAACTTGTAGTGGTGAATGTGCCATATTTTCTTATATGTTTATTTGATTTCGACAAATATACTTCATTTTCTTTTCAATTTAAAAATACATTTTCCCAAAAAAACGAACTTTTTGCTGAAAATAATAGTTTATTAGACGTAAATTTACTATAATTATTCATTTTGGATTTTGAGAATAGGAGATAAAACCAAAAAGGTAAAATGTTTGATAATAAATCCTTTATTTTGTGTTTTTCCTATTTCGTTCAAGGTCTAAATATTTTCATTATCCAATGACCAAAACCCTCGCCCACATCATTCTTCCTCTTGCTATTCCCCTCAAATATTCATACGAAGTCACCGACGAATGGAAAGACAAGATAGCCGTCGGCAAACGGGTCGAAGTGCAGTTTGGGGTGAAGCGAATCTACGCAGGAATGGTGAAGGAAATTTACGAAAAAGAAATGGAAGAAGGTGATTATGAACCCAAACCCATTTTGAATGTCTTGGATGATGAACCCATTTTGACTCCCAAACAAATTGTGTTTTGGGATTGGTTGTCAGAGTACTATATGTGTACGGAAGGGGAAGTGATGTTCAATGCCCTGCCTTCGGGCTTCAAATTGTCGAGTGAAACCAAGCTCGTACTCAATCCCAATTTTGACCAAGATTTTTCACTTTTAGACGACAGAGAATACCTCATTGCAGAAGCTTTGACCAATCAAGAAGAAGTCACGATTGAAGATGTCCAAGATATTTTGGAGCTGAAAAACGTTTTCTACATCGTCAAATCTTTGATTGAGAAAAGCGTCATTATCGCTAAAGAGGAATTGCAGCACAAGTACAAACCCAAAACCAAAACCTGTATTCGTCTATCCGAAACCTATAAAGACGAAAGTACATTGGAGGCATTTTTTGAAGAAATTAGTCGGGCCTACAAGCAGCAAGCCATTATCATGTCTTACATTCAGTTGAGCAATGAGAAGGAGAAGCAAGACTTGTTTGACAAAAAAACGGTGCTGACCAAAGCCAATGCGAGCAGCGCACAACTGAAAGCCTTGATTGACAAAGGTGTATTTGAAGCCGTAGAAGTTGAGGTGAGTCGCCTGCAAGATGATTTTGAAGGAGAAACTTTGAACTACGAACTGTCTGTTCACCAAGAAGAAGCCTATCGCCAACTCAAAGCAGGTTTTGAGGAAAAGAATGTGGCATTGCTGCATGGCATTACTTCAAGTGGCAAAACGCAGGTCTATATCAAAATCATGCAGGAAGTCGTGGCAGAAGGTCGGCAGGTCTTGTTTTTGATGCCCGAAATTGCGCTGACATCCCAAATGATTTCCCGATTACGCAAGGTGTTTGGTAGTGAAATCGGGATTTATCACTCCAAATTCAACTTTCAGGAGCGCATCGAAATTTGGCAGAAGGTTTTGCGAAATGAGTACAAGGTCGTTGTCGGTGCAAGGTCTTCTATGTTTCTACCATTTGCGGATTTGGGGCTGGTGATTGTGGACGAAGAGCACGACCATTCCTTCAAACAATATGATCCGAATCCTCGCTATCACGCACGAGATGCTTCCATTTATTTAGCGCATTTGTATGGTGCCAAAACCATTTTGGGTTCTGCTACGCCCTCGATAGAAAGTTATTACAATGCTGCTATCCTCAAAAAATACGTGTTGGTAGAAATGACCGAGCGTTTTGGAGGAGTTGAACCGCCCAAGATTGTGATTGTGAATGTGAGTGAAGCGATGCGCCAAAAAGAAATGAAGTCTCACTTTACCAGTCTGTTAATCAATGAAATCAAACGGGTACTCAAAAACAACGAACAGGTAATTCTCTTTCAGAATAGACGAGGATATTCACCCTATCATATATGTCATGACTGCGGTTGGATTCCAAAATGCCATCAATGTGATGTGAGTCTGACCTACCACAAATACGCCAATCACCTCAAATGTCACTATTGCGGCTACACCCGACAACTGGTTTCTAAATGTGATGCTTGCGGCAGTACACATTTGAAAATCAAGGGCTTTGGAACGGAAAAGATTGAAGACGAACTGCAATTGCAGCTTCCCGAAACCAAAATCGGACGTTTGGACTTGGAGACTGCTCGCACCAAACATGGTTCTGAACGGATTATCAACAGTTTTCAAGAGGGCAAGGTGAAAATTTTGGTGGGAACGCAGATGGTGACGAAAGGCTTGGACTTTGACAATGTGAGTATTGTGGGAATTGTGAGCGCCGACCATTTGCTGAATTTTCCAGATTTTCGGGCGACAGAGCGAGCCTTTCAGTTGATGCTGCAAGTGAGTGGACGAGCTGGGCGACGTAAGAAGCAGGGTAAGGTTTTGATTCAAGCCTTGAATCCCAATCACCCGACTTTGAAGTTTGTCCTCTACCACGATTACCTCAATTTCTTCAAAACCGAACTGCACGACCGCAATCGCTATCGTTATCCGCCTTATGTGCGTATGATTCGACTGACAGTCAAGCACAAAGACAAGGACAAAATCAACGAAGCTGCTAATTTGCTTGCTCGATACCTAAAGGAAGGACTGCCCAAAATGATTTTGGGGCCAACTGTTCCACCTGTGTCTCGGATTCGGTTGTATTATCTTCGTCACATCATCGTCAAGCTTCCAAGAGACAACAAAGTGGTGTATTACAAGGAGTACATTCACCAAACGATTGCAAATATGAAGTTGGATAAGCGGTTTAAGTCGGTGGTAGTGCAGACGGATGTGGATCCGTACTAGTTTTAAAGTCAGAAATCAAATATCCAACTTCTATCATTGCATACCATATGCAATAAATATAAAATCATTAAAAACTGAATAACCTTTTTCCTACTTTTGTTGTTACAAAGTCACTTAAAAAATAAAGACATACTTACAATCTCAATGCAATTATCCAAAACTCCTCTCAGCATTCGCAAAGAACGAGAATTAGCAACTCTGAAAAAGCGACTCAAAAAAACACGTACCCAACTCAAGCGCAACACTACCATGCTTGCTAACTTGCAAGAAAACATCACCAAATTGCAGCAATCTGTTGCCAACGGAATGATGGAGAAGCAAGAAGAAATGAAGGCCATTAAGGAAGAAATTCTGGCATTGTTGAAAAAAATCATGGCTTCCAAAAAAGTAGATGAAGAAAGCAAAGAACAAGCAAAGGAATTTTATGATGAGTTGAGCGGATTGGATGATGGAAATCCCGATATGGAGGACTTCAACGAAGAAGATTTTGAGGAAAATGGAGGAAGAGGTGGACGTTTTGCATTCTTTGAGCAATTCAGAGTCGAACCACCCAAAGCCGAACAACGCAGCATCCGCAAGGTATTTATCAAATTGGCGGCAAGGTTTCACCCCGACAAAGCGGCAACTCCCAAAGAAGCTGAATTTTTCCACAAACTCATGCAGCAAATCAATACGGCTTATGAACGCAACGACATCATGACTTTGCTGGATTTTGAAGCCAAATATGCCAGCTATGAAGCTGATAACAAAACTGAAGTAAGCAATGGGATTGACGAATCAGCGATTGTAAGTTTGCTCGATCAAGAGATTGAAAAAACAGCGATAGAGTTGGATCTATTAGAGGGACAGTTGGTGCGAGTCAAGTCGGAGGTGAAAGATTTGAGGGCTTCGGATGCGGGGGAAATGCACCGAGAGGCAAAACGCGTGAAAAAATACGGCGGTGATTTTGTGGAGAGTATGAAAGAAGAGCTGGAAAATGCTGTCCAACAAATGTTGGCCATTAAAGGGGTAATGGAAGAATTGTTGAAAACTGGGACACTTACCAACGAAATGTTGATGAAGGCAGGCTTGATTTCGCCTTTAGAAATGATGTTTAGTGGTATGTATGACGAAGAAGATGAAGATTACGATGAGGAGGAAGATGAAGATATTGACCTTTTCGGTGATCTAAGTGCCAAAGACCTTGAAAAAGCCATTAAAAGTATGTTTGGTTTATAAGTTGGTGAATTTTTTCGTTACCATTAATCAATAAATCACAAGTCGAATATCATTAAGCATAAATCATACATCCACCTGCGGGATGCATGATTTATGATTATTAGATTTCTTGCTCAAAAAGTAAAAGAACCTCCAAAACTCGGCAAAATCGGCAACTGATTGATGCGATCATATCGAACTCTATCGAAGTAAAAAATATTGGGGCGGTCGTAAACATTGGTTACACTTCCCGATAGCTCCAAGATAGAATTAGCTCCAATTGCAAACTTCTTCTTCAAAGACAAATCCAATCGGTGATAATCTGGCAAACGTCCGCCATTCAACTGCTCGTCAAAAATAATTCCCAAATTGCCATTCTCCGTAGTCAAATCCACATCAATACCGCTGTCCAAGAAGTTGAGGTTTTCGTAAAAACCCTGAGTTTGGGTAAACGGAAAGCCCGAACCATAATTCCATCGAACACTCACCTCCCAATCTGTGTTTTTGCCGAAGTTGTAGCTACTCAAGAAGTTGAGATTGTGTCGACGGTCAAAGTGAGGATTGTAAATCTGCGTACCATCGTCTCTATCCACTTCACTAAGCGAATATACCAACCACACAAAGAGATTTTTGTAGTCGTATTTCAATAATAAGTCAACACCTGTTGCTGTACCCGTTTCGATGATGTAGTTGGGGTCGCTGCCAAAAAGTTTGTTTCGATTCACATTCGTCAATTGACCAAAATTTTTGTAATAACCTTCTACATTCAAGGACAACGAACTGGTCAAATCAAACTCTACTCCTGCAATCGCATGAGTTGCAGACTGCAAATTGTCACTTGCCCGATTGCCTTCCGTGTCAAAAATAGCTGTTTCGGGTGCGGATAAAAATCCAGTAAATAGGTTTACTACATCTCGGTCAGACTTCGTACTGATGAAGTTTTGGGTATAAACACCTCCTGCCAATTTGAAGCGAACATCCTCACTTGCATTGTATTTCAAGCCAAATCTGGGTTCAAACTTGAACTGAGCAGCCGAAGCATAATAGTTTATCCGAACACTCGGTTCGACAACCAATTTATCGTTGATATTTGCCTTGTATTTCAAATAACCGCCAATCTCCGTGGTATTTTGATTCTCTTCAATTTTGAAGCCCAAAGGATTGATAAATTCAAAAGTTGTAGAATAGCCACTTACTTCAATACCATAAGTAATGTCGCTGCTATTTGGCAAAAAGTAATTGAAGTTGATTCCTCCATTGAAGCCTCCAATAGAACTTTGTCGAGGATTGCCCGTTCCTTCTTCCAAAGAAAGATTGTAGTCAGAAACAGATAAAAACCCATCCAAAATCATTTTGGATTGACCTGGAATCAATACGAAAGTCGAACCAACTCCTGTAGCATCCCAACTAAAATCCGATTGTCCTGCAAACTTTGCATCATCTCCAAAACGGAAGCCTGATAAGTTGAACTTACTTCCATTGTCGGTATTGAAGGACACCTTTCCATAAAGGTCGGTAAAAGTATAGGGAAGTCCTGCAGTGTCAATATAGGAGTAAAACGTTTTTGAAGTTTTGTCTAAATAAGAACTTTTAAGCGATAAGATATAAGAAGCACTTACGCCTACTCCGCCTTCCTTCAATTTCATCAAAGGCCCTTCCAAAATGGCTTTACTTAAAAAGGTATTCGCTGCAATTTTGCCAGTGTGTCGGTTTTTGTTCCCATCCTTTGTGGTCACATCAATCACCGCCGAAATCCGACCACTGTATTCCGCATTGAAGCCACCCGTCATAACTTCCACATTACGAATCAAGTCTGTTTCAAAAACTGAAAACAAACCAATCGAATGAAAGGGATTGTAAATCGTGATACCGTCCAACAAGACTCGTGTTTGAATCTGCGAACCACCCCGAATATAGAGCTGTCCACCCTGATCCCCCGTAAAGACGACCCCCGGCAAGACCTGTAAATACTGCGCCAAGTCGGGTTCTCCACCGATAGCGGGAATTTTGGTGATTTGTTTGGGAGTAATTTTGATAACCGATGTCCGAACTTCCGTTTGGGCTTCTTGTTTGGCAGCCCCAACTTCAAAAACATCCAATAAGATGTCGCTTTTGCTGACAAACAGTTTTTCGTTGAGAATTTGATTGGGTTTTACCACGATTTCAACCTTCGAAGTATCGTAGCCAATCCCTGTACTCATCAAAGTGTAAGTACCTTCAGGAACTTTATTGATACTAAAAAAACCGTTGATGTCGGTCGCCGCACCATAGGTTGTTCCTTCCAAAAAAACGTTGGTAAAAATCATCGGTTCGCCCGATTCCTTTTCATAAACAAAACCTCGAATAATGGCACTTCCGCTTTGTGCTTGTAACAACGATGGAATACTCATCAAGGTCAATAATAGGGTGAAAACTAAGGTTTGTAATATTTTTTGCATGAAAATCAATGATTTGTGGTTAGGGGAAACAGCGTCAACCTTTCTCCTACAAAAAGAGACACAAGATTAGGGAAAATTGGTTGGATATTCACTTAATGAATGTTAAGAATTGGGTAAGCTCGCAAGATTTTTGATAATGAGAAAACAAAACACCCAGAAGCATCCAAAGCATCTATTTAGCATCCATAATCTTCCCCGATTCCTCAATCTGATAAAATGTTTCCTTTAAAAATGGATTTTCTCCATTTTGCTGCAAAGTTTCCTCCAAAGAAATCAACAAACTTTCTTCAATGATGGCTCGTTTGATATAAAAAGCATCTCTCTTTTCCTCATAATGGGCAATCTGCAAAGTCTCCTTCAACGTTCCGTTTGCATCAAAGACATTCAAATAATATTCAATTTGTCCATTGTCGAGACGCTTTTCAGCGTGAATCAAAACCGTGTGATTCGGCAGAGGAGTGGGGAGTTTTCCAATCGGAAAAAACTGAATTTTGTTTTCAATAGGTTGATTACCGTATTGATTTCGATACTCGACTAATCTCTCAGGTGACATTAAATAGATGAGGTGTTTTCTTCCAAAAGCTTCTAAAAGAGACGTTTTTCCTGCAAAACCACTCCTCACCTTTTCCTTCAAATCACGAGCCGATACTTCAAAGGGAAACTTCAACAGTGGGTAGTGATTTTCGAGAAGGGCTTCAAAATCTACTCGATTGCTGATGGTATTGGGTTTGCGTTTACCCTCTTTGTGCAGGAGGCAAAGTATATAAGCTACAACCAAGACCAGCAAAAAGATGTTAAACAGTAAAGTCGTTTTGGCTTTGGAATCGGCTAATTTCTTTTTACTTCGTGCCATGTTTTATCTGAGTAATGAATTTTATAACCCTGTATTCTTTGCAATTTTGCAAGAATAAAAACAAAAATAACATTCCTATGAACAACAACATCGAACATCGCCTGCTTCAATTAGAAAACCAACTTCAATGGTACAAAAAATGCACTTTTATTGGTGCAATTCTTTTGATTGGATTTTTCCTGATCAGTGCCAATCATTTGAAGTCAGACGAAGTAACACCCAAAATCAAAGCCAAAAGCATAGATTTGGTCAATGACGATGGCAAAACCATGCTGTCATTGAGAGCATTGCCGCACTCAGGGAGTTTGTTGGTTTACAACAGTGCTGGTCAAGAAATGCTTTCTTTAAGTGCAGACAGCAACGAAAAAGGTGGCCTGTTGGAGATTCAAAACAAAGAGGCAAGCAACAAAGTACAGATTCGTTCTAATATGAAAAGTGGAGCAATTAAGATTTTTAATGATGCCGATGAAAGTATGGTTTTCATCAGTGAAGACCCTTCAACGAGCAAATCAGGCTACATCAACTTATCCAACAAAATCATCTTGGAAGCCACAAAAAGCAAGATTTATGTGGCGGATGAAGAAAAAGAAGGTAGCTATGTGGAGTTGCCGTAAGTGCTTTGCTTTGTTGAGTCCTTATTTTGATACACAGATATTGACAGAGATGTTTTTGGCAGAATACTTTGATGAAACCATCGAAAGAATCCCTATGCCAATAGTGAATTCCAGTGCTAAAAGGGCATTTTCCACCAATGTTCCACTTTTTAAAATCTATCCCAATCCCACAGATGATTATTTTACCATTGATTTGAATGGAACAGGTATCGACAAAGACACCAGGTTGGATATACTGAATATGAATGGTCAAATTTTATCTTCTGCTGAAATAGACCATTTAGAAGTAATCTCTACAAGCGATTTAGAATCGGGAATTTATTTTATTCGACTGCATATAAATGGAAAATTGATTAAATCCGATAAATTGGTCATTATCAGATAAACCTTTTTAAACAAATCCCTACGCCTTTTCGCAAGTCATAGGGGTTTCTCTTTTTACTTCTTAGCTTAAAATACAATGCAAAAAACAATACTTTTATTCTTTCTGCTATTGATTTCACCAATAGTTTGTTCACAGGATTTTAATTATTTTTTCAAAACCATATCGAATGATTCAGTGAATCTTTTTTCTTTTGCAAGTTTACCTATTGAGGATGGTTATTTTGTGGTAGGTCCTTATACTACCAATACCCAGAGTGGAATTTATCTTCAAAAACTCGATGAAGACGGCAATTCTGATTGGGCGATAAAATTGGACGAACAATCCGTTGATAATCCTCCTTCTATGAATACAGGTAGTCTATTGATTCCCTTTGGAGACAATTTTTTATTGGCTTACAATAAACGAACAGAAAACAACAGTACAGATATAGGAATGATTCAATTTGATAGCGAGGGAGAGATTTTATGGCAAACTAAATATGGAGATGAACGAAAACAAAATCCACATATACTGTTGGGAACGAAAGACGGTGGGTTTATTGTAGGAGGGTATGAAAGTTATGTTTCTGGCATCACTCCTTTTCAGTATTGGACGATGTATGTGGTCAAAGCAGATAGCTTGGGCAATCAGCAATGGGAACAACGCTATACCTTAGATGAAGGCAATAGCAGCTTGACTGTGGACATCATCGAAACCTTGGATGGAGGCTATTTATTGGGTGGATATGGACATTTGGAAGAGGACTTTGCTGGAGCCTACCAACAAGAGGCTTATGTCGTCAAAATAGATAGTTTGGGCAGTGCTGAATGGGAAAGAAATTATGGCACACTTGAATGGGATGATAGTGGGGTTAATGTTTATCAATATCCCGATAGCACCTATCTTTTGTATGGCTCTGAGGGCGCGAGAGAAAGTATGTTTAACTATTTGATGTTTCGACATATTGACCAAGAGGGAAATACTTTGGAGGAAAATACTTATGAAGAATGGTATACTACTGGTACATGGAGGTTGTTTCCTTTAGAAGATGGCGGTTTTTTGGGATTTGCCAATCATCGCCTCAAAAAAAATGCCCCTGTACGCCCTCGTATGATGCGGTTTACCCCTTATTGTCGAGATACTTTGTGGACGAAAGTCATTGATTACCTACCAGAAGAAGAAAATTTAGGTATTCGAGATGTCGACCAAACCAATGATGGCGGTTTTATCATCACGGGTTTTCGTTCTTCTCCTTTTCCTCAATTCGGTTGGGTGTTGAAAGTCGACAGTCTCGGCAATGGTTGTTTGGAGTTTGGTTGTGACAGCAGCACGATTACCCACATTGAAGAAATTCCCCAATCTGAACAAAAACGGTTTTCTCTTTATCCCAATCCTACGAATGATTATTTTACCATTGACCTAAATGGAATAGATGCTGACGAAGATACAAGATTGGATATACTGAATATGAGTGGTCAGGTTTTATCTTCTGCTAAGATAGACCATTTGGAGGTGATTTCTACAAGCGATTTAGAATCGGGAATTTATTTTATTCGACTGCATATAAATGGAAAATTGATTGAATCCGATAAATTGGTCATCATTCGATAGATCCTTAATAATCATCCCTATGACTTTATCACAAGTCATAGGGATTTTTCTTTTTACTTCTTAGCTTAAAATACAATGCAAAAAACAATACTTTTATTCTTTCTGCTATTGATTTCACCAATAGTTTGTTCACAGGATTTTAATTATTTTTTCAAAACCATATCGAATGATTCAGTGAATCTTTTTTCTTTTGCAAGTTTACCTATTGAGGATGGTTATTTTGTGGTAGGTCCTTATACTACCAATACCCAGAGTGGAATTTATCTTCAAAAACTCGATGAAGACGGCAATTCTGATTGGGCGATAAAATTGGACGAACAATCCGTTGATAATCCTCCTTCTATGAATACAGGTAGTCTATTGATTCCCTTTGGAGACAATTTTTTATTGGCTTACAATAAACGAACAGAAAACAACAGTACAGATATAGGAATGATTCAATTTGATAGCGAGGGAGAGATTTTATGGCAAACTAAATATGGAGATGAACGAAAACAAAATCCACATATACTGTTGGGAACGAAAGACGGTGGGTTTATTGTAGGAGGGTATGAAAGTTATGTTTCTGGCATCACTCCTTTTCAGTATTGGACGATGTATGTGGTCAAAGCAGATAGCTTGGGCAATCAGCAATGGGAACAACGCTATACCTTAGATGAAGGCAATAGCAGCTTGACTGTGGACATCATCGAAACCTTGGATGGAGGCTATTTATTGGGTGGATATGGACATTTGGAAGAGGACTTTGCTGGAGCCTACCAACAAGAGGCTTATGTCGTCAAAATAGATAGTTTGGGCAGTGCTGAATGGGAAAGAAATTATGGCACACTTGAATGGGATGATAGTGGGGTTAATGTTTATCAATATCCCGATAGCACCTATCTTTTGTATGGCTCTGAGGGCGCGAGAGAAAGTATGTTTAACTATTTGATGTTTCGACATATTGACCAAGAGGGAAATACTTTGGAGGAAAATACTTATGAAGAATGGTATACTACTGGTACATGGAGGTTGTTTCCTTTAGAAGATGGCGGTTTTTTGGGATTTGCCAATCATCGCCTCAAAAAAAATGCCCCTGTACGCCCTCGTATGATGCGGTTTACCCCTTATTGTCGAGATACTTTGTGGACGAAAGTCATTGATTACCTACCAGAAGAAGAAAATTTAGGTATTCGAGATGTCGATCAAACGAATGATGGCGGTTTTATCATCACGGGTTTTCGCACTTCTCCTTTTCCTCAATTCGGTTGGGTGCTCAAAGTCGATAGCCTCGGCAACGGCTGTTTTGAGTTTGGTTGTGACAGTAGCACGATTACCCACATTGAAGAAATTCCCCAATCTGAACAAAAACGGTTTTCTCTTTATCCCAATCCTACACAAGGAGAAGTGACGGTTCAGTTTTATTCCCTCTTTGAAGGGAGCGAAGGGGATGTTCGAGAGGCATTGAAGAGCTTGTCCCGAAGTATCGGGAAATCGGAGTTGGTGGTGCGGGATGTTGCGGGGCGAGTTTTGAAGAAAAAAAACCTGTCAGATTTAGACTACAAAAGTTTTGAAAACTTTTGTAGTCTTAGCACATCGGACTTGGAAGCAGGCATTTACTTTGTGCATTGGCAAACAAGCGAAGGAAAGAGTTTGGGAGTGGAGAAGTTGGTGGTGTATTGAGATTGTGACATTGATTTAAGAACTGTTGTTGAAACGAAACTTGCCAACAATTTCCAATTTTGGCAACAGTTGAGTGGGTAGGTCAACTGTTGGCAAAGCCTGCTCCGAGAACTCGGAGGTCTCCAACCGTTGACAAAGTTTCCCTGTTCCAATCATGCATTGGCAAACAAACGAAGGGAAAAGTTTGGGGGTGGAGAAGTTGGTGGTGTATTAATTTTTTCTTATACAAACTTGACCCACCAAATTATTTTAAAAGTCAAAAAAGTGAAATATATGTGGTGAATGAAGAAAAAGACGGTATTTTTGTAAATAACGCTATTATTTTCATTTTCATTTTGATAATTTATGCAAGCATTAACAGGCTTAGACGCTTCTTTTCTGTATTTAGAAACTCCCAACTCACCGATGCACGTTGGTGGATTGGCCATCATTGAAGGACCTCTCGAATTTGACACCTTTCGGGACATCATTCAATCTCGTTTACACCTTGTCCCTTCTTTTACACAGAGATTGGTAGAAGTGCCTTTGAGTTTGGACTATCCGTACTGGATAGACGACCCCAACTTCAATCTAAGTCGACACATGCACCACACTGCCCTACCACAACCAGGGGATTGGAAACAGCTTCGACGATTGGCTTCTCGATTGTTTAGTCAGCCTTTGAATCGGAATCGTCCGCTTTGGGAAGTTGTTTTCATTGAAGGAATCAACAATATTCCACAAGTGCCTCCAGGTTCAGTAGCGGTTTTGAGCAAGGTTCACCATGCAGCCATAGATGGAATGTCAGGGGCAGATATCAACAGCATTATTTACGATATGACCCCCGAACCCCGTAAGTTTCCGCCACCGCCTGCCAAAAAAATTGAATCCGTGCCAAGTGATTTAGAGTTGGTCAGAAGAAGTGCCGTCAACTTTGTCAAACGCCCTTTCAAATTGCCTAAGTTGCTTTTGGATACAGCTACTTCAACCGTCAAGGCGGGCTATTTGACCAGAGTGCGAAGTGCGCCGATGCCGACCTTGCCTTTCACTGCCCCCAAAACCATTCTCAACGGGCCTGTTTCGGCAGATAGAATTTGGGATACCTCCTTATTGTCTTTGGATCGCATCAAAAGCATCAAAAACATCATTGAAGGAACAACAGTAAATGATGTGATTTTGACAGCTTGTGCAGGTGCATTGAGGAGATATTTGCAGGAGAAAAATGAACTCCCCGAAAAACCTTTGGTAGCGATGGTGCCAGTTTCGACTCGCACGAAGGAGGAAAAAGGAACAATGGGGAATCAAGTTTCTTCTATGTTTATTCCTTTGGGAACAGACATTGAAGACCCGATTGAGCGATTGAGAGAAATCAACAAACACACTGTAAGCGGCAAAATCGTACAGCAAGCGGTGAATGCAAAATCATTGGTCGAATACAGCGAGTTTATTCCTTTTGGATTGGCAGGAACGGCAGCTCGTTTGTACAGTCGAGCAAATCTATCCAAATTACACAACCCTGTTTTCAACTTGGTCATAACCAATGTCCCAGGCCCGCAAGTGCCGATTTATATGGGCGGCAAACAATTGTTGACCAATATGGGAATGGCTCCTGTTATGGATGGGATGGGGTTGTTAATCACCGTTTTGTCCTACAATGGCGTGGTTTCATTGAGTCCCGTTTCGGCTCGAAACATCATGCCCGACATGAGCAAATTTACCCGCTATCTGCGGGAAAGTGCCAACGAATTGGAGGCAGCAGTTTTGGCATCGGACGAAGCAAAAGAGGCGGCTTCAAAAGAAGTTCCTTTATCTGATATTACTCCTATTTTTCAATTTATGGCGGATTATTTGGCCAAAAATCCTACGATACAACTTCCTTCAAACGACATCTATCAGTTTGAAATAACAGGTAAACAGGCCCAGAATTGGGTGTTTGAACTTCAAAGCACACCGCCTCGGATTTACGAAGGTACTACCGAAGATGCAAAGTGTACGCTGACCATGAAGGACAAACATTTTGCGGCAATGGCTGCGGGTCAATTGAAGGGTACGGCTGCTTTTATGCAGGGAAAAATGAAGGTGAAAGGAGATGTGAATGCGGCGATTAAGCTGGGGAAAGTGATGGAAATTTTTCCGAAGGCCTAACGGAACGCCAATGCCTTGAAAATCACAAAGGATATTTCACGTTTATGGATTATTTTTGAACAAAACGTTAAAAACTTGCATTTCTATTGAAGATAATGTAATTTTGAATATTGTTTATTGATTTTTTTTCAAACTTAAACCAAATATGTTAAACCTTTTCCAAAATTCTTTTGATGTATCAATAGTACGTTGCTGTTGTTGTTGTGGGAATTTGAAAGGTCTTTGGTCTTCAAGATAAGCATGTATTGTCAAACAACAACACAACAATTAATCTCAAAGAGCCTTTCTTCAAAAATATAGAAGAAAGGCTTTTTTTTTAGATTGGACTTTCCAAATTGTCAAAAAAAATCATCTAATGAGAGTATCGGATGCCTTTTGGTCGAAACCATAAAAGTAGGCTATCAGTCAACTTGCTTTTAATCAGAAAGGTATCCGGTGCTTTTTAGAATTTATATTTCATCACAATCCTTAAAAATCCAGAAACAATGAGCGAGAATTATCGTTTTGAGACACTTCAACTTCATGCAGGTCAAGAGCCTGATCCTACTACCGGCGCAAGAGCCGTACCGATTTACCAAACAACTTCCTTCAATTTCAAAGATACCGACCATGCTGCAAAACTCTTTGGTTTGCAAGAATTTGGCAATATTTACACCCGTATTATGAACCCTACAACAGATGTCTTTGAGCAGCGCATGGCGGCTTTGGAAGGTGGTGTTGCAGCTTTGGCGACTTCTTCTGGGCAGTCCGCACAGTTTTTGGCATTGACCAACATTATGCAAGCTGGGGACAATTTTATATCTACTTCCTTCTTGTATGGTGGTTCTTACAATCAGTTCAAAGTGTCTTTCAAGCGTTTGGGCATCGAAGCACGGTTTGCAGATGGCGACAATGCCGACAGTATGGAAGCTTTGATTGACGAGAAAACAAAGGCGATTTACCTTGAAGCCATCGGAAACCCAGAGGGGAATGTTCCTGATTGGGAGAAAATTGCAGCCGTTGCCAAAAAATACGACCTTCCTTTGATTGTCGACAATACTTTTGGAGCAGGGGGCTATTTGTTCAATCCTTTGAAGCATGGTGCAAACATCGTGGTTCATTCGGCTACCAAATGGATTGGCGGACACGGTACGAGCATTGGCGGAGTTATCATTGACGGTGGAAACTACAATTGGGGCAATGGAAAATATCCTCAATTTACCGAGCCCTCGGAAGGTTATCACGGTATGGTATTTTGGGATATTTTTGGCTCAGATGGACCTTTCGGCAACATTGCTTTTATCATCCGAGCAAGGGTAGAAGGGCTTCGTGACTATGGAAATGCGATGAGTCCATTCAATGCGTTTTTGTTTTTGCAGGGCTTGGAAACTTTGTCGCTTCGCATGGAAAGACATGTATCGAATGCGCTGACTTTGGCAAAATGGTTGGAAGCGCATGAATTGGTGATGAAGGTGACTTACACGGGTTTAGAAAGTAGCCCTTACCACGATTTGGCGAAAAAGTACCTGCAAAATGGCTTTGGGGCGGTCTTGAATTTTGAAGTGAGAGGCGGCATTGAAGGGGCGAAAGCTTTTATCAACAACCTCAAATTGGTCAGTCATTTGGCGAATGTGGGAGATGCCAAAACTTTGGCGATTCACCCCGCTTCTACGACTCACGAGCAGATGTCGGCAGAGGCGCAATTGGCTTCGGGCGTTGCGCCTGGTCAAGTCCGCATTGCAGTGGGTATTGAACACATTGACGATATTATTGAAGATTTTGAAGGGGCTTTTGCAGCAGTGGAAGCAGAAGTGCTTGCGATAGCGTAAGTCTTCGGAATACTGATTTTTTGAACCACAAAAGTATTTAGACTTTGGACGAAGGAGCAAAGAGGCAATAAGCAGGATTTAAGCCTTTGATAATGAACATTTTGCGACTAAATCTTCAATTTGGTTAAGTGTTTGGTTTACAGCGTTTTATGTCTTGCATCTTACGTTCTACTTCTTTTGTCCAAAGTCTAAAAAGTATCAAAAAGACACAAAAGAGTTACTGCTTTTATGTGAAACCTTTTGTGTTCTTTGTGTCTTTTGTGGTTTGATTTGGATTCCGTACTGCTTTTTTTGAACCACAAAAGCATCAAAAGGACACAAAAGAGGTGCTGATTTTGTGGTTTAATTTGCTTTCTATACTGATTATGAACCATATAAACAGATAAACACTTGAACACTAACACACAAACTTTCCAACATTTTCAAGAATTTTCCTTAGAATCAGGCGAAACATTGCCCGAAATTCAAATTGCCTACGATACCTATGGCGCAATGAATGAGGACAAAAGCAATGTCGTGTGGATCTGTCATGCTTTGACTGCCAATTCGGAAGTACATGATTGGTGGTATGGCTTGTTTGGTGAAGGGAAAGTTTTAGACCCAACTAAATACTTTATTGTGTGTGCCAATATGTTGGGCTCTTGCTATGGGACTACAGGACCAACAAGCACGAATCCCCAAACGGGACAGTCTTATTACCGAGATTTTCCATTGATTACAGTGCGTGATATGGTCAATGCCCACATTTTGTTGCGAAAACACTTGGGGATTGAACAAATTTATTTTGGGGGAGGTGGTTCGATGGGCTGTCAGCAGTTGTTGGAATGGGCAATCATAGAACCGAATTTATTTGAAAGTATCTTTTTAGTAGCGGGAAATCACCGACATTCACCGTGGGGCATAGCCTTCAATGAAAGTCAGCGTTTGGCGATTGAAGCGGACAGTACTTTTGGAGAACCTCGGTTAGATGCGGGTGCAAAAGGTTTGAAGGCAGCTCGAAGTATTGGCATTTTGTCCTACCGACATTATGATGCTTTTTTACAAAGTCAGTTGGACGAAGAAGATAAGGTGGATGATTTCAAAGCTTCGAGTTATCAAGCCTATCAAGGAGAAAAACTACTGAAGCGCTTTGATGCCTACTCTTATTGGACGCTTTCTAAAACGATGGATACCCACAACATAGCTCGAAATAGGGGAGAGGCTTCGGAGGTTCTAACGGGAGTAAAGGCTCGTACATTGGTGGTCAGCATCAGTTCAGATTGGTTGTTTCCGCCTTCCGAGCAGCAGTTTTTGCACCAACATATTCCGAACAGCAGTTACTTCGAAATTGAATCGTTTTATGGTCACGATGGTTTTTTGGTAGAATTTGAGAAAATCAACACGATTATTGCTGGATTTTTGCAGCAAAACAAACTGTTAGAAATGCGAAATGGATAGAAACATCCAAAGTTCAAACTCTTTTTTACTTCAAGGCTTGCAATACATCTTTCGCTTTTTGACTGTAATCGTTCGCACTATTCGCCAAGTCATTGAAGTAAGGTTTTGCTGCACTCGAATTTCCTTGTTTGGCATAAGCCATTGCTAAGTAGTATTTTGCAGTAGCCAAATCATAAGTGGATAGTTCCAGGTTGTCTTTCTCTATCGCAGTTGTTAGATTTTGAGTTGCTTGGTTTAGGTCTTTCCCATTGAAGTAGTGTACCATTCCCAATCGAAAATGTTTTCGAGCCAAATTAGTGTCTTCTATTTGTTGCAATGAATTGAGTGCCTTTGCATAATCTTTGCGCTTGAAATGATAATTGGCATCCTCGTATTGAAGTGCAAAAGCCTTTTCACTTTTTGTAGAAATAGAGGGAGTCTTTGGCGTGTTAGAAAAACTAACTCCCTCTTGATTTTGGTTTTTCCTTGATGTATTGTGGTCACTTTGTATGATTGAAGGGCGATTTTTAGTTGGGGTATTTTCGCCAATCTTATCTGGGTTTGAATAAGCCTCCGTTGTTTCTGTTTGTTTAGGTATATTTTGTTCTACCCAGCCTGAATATTCTACTTCATATTTTTCGAAAACTATTGAGGAAACATCGTTAGAGTTTTTGGCAAAATAACTAAAAAGCGTATAGGCTGCAAAGGTTACTAAAACCATAGCTGCTGCCCTGAATAAGAAAGTTTTGCGGGTAGAGATAGAGACTATTTTTGGGCGCAAATTTTCTACATTCTCTTCCATTTCTCGTCTATCTTCCTCCTCCAATTGTTTATCCAAAACCACATCCAAAACTGCAAATTTTTGCCGCAGTTTATCGGCTTCTTTGGCACGAATAGCTGTAATCATGGTTCGATAAATTTCGACTTCTTTTTGAAGTGCAGCATCCGTTTGCAGTGCGATTTCAAAGCTTTCCAGCTCCTCACCTTCCAATTGATTGTCTATATAGAGTTCAATTTTATTGAATAGATTATTCATTTTGTTTGCCATTTAATTTTAAAAAAATACACCCTTAATCTTGACGAAACCTTAATTTCTCACGCAGCAATTTCAAACACTTTGATTTTCGATTTCGGGCATTTTGGTCGTCCTTGTAGCCCATTTCGTTGGCAATAGACTCCATCGCAAATCCTTTCCAATAATAGAGTGCCAAAATTTCTTGACACTTTTCGTCTAAAGTCCGAATCATGTTTTTGACCTCTTCTTGCAGGGGAGTAGTTTCGGTGGTATAAGAAGACATCTCCACTTTGAATTGGAACCCTTCTTCAATATCGGGGCGTTTGTTTTCCCTGTTTTTTAGGGTAATCATTTTTTTCTTGCCAATATTGAACAAGTAGGTTTTGAGACTAACCTGCAATTCTATCAATGAGCCTTTATAGATATTCTGAACAAAGGCAATCATCAATTCTTGAAAGACATCTTCGGCGGTTTCATGGTCGTAACTAAACGAACTTCGGGCATACCGAATAAAATCGTTGCGATAAGTCTCGTAAATTTTTGTGATGATTCGCTCATCACCATTTTTAATCAAGCTAATTACTAAATTACCATCTCCAAGCATAAGTAGATAATCTTCTAAACTTTTATCCAATTGGTGAACTCGCTTGCTAATTACGTTTTTTCGGAAAATATCCAAAGTTTTTTGAAAGGCAATATTGGCTTCGTCTGCCGAACAAGCATAAACCTGTCTTGCCCATTTCACAAAAGAGAGCCATTGACTCTGATAGATGTGTTCCAACACGGATTCATTCCCATTTTTGATTTCCTGTAAAATGTTCATCATATTGTAAAGGAAGCTTAGTAATTGTTCATTTCTACCCTTAGTATCGCTTTCTTTTACAAACTGTAACCACCCAAATCTTTTTTTTTACATTATCTTCATTTTAATGGTTATTTTGATTTTTGAGAGTTACATCTGACCGATTTGTGAGATTATAAAAATGGACGTCTGCTTCAAAAAACGGAAAAAATGGATAATAAATCATGAAAAAACAGAACTATATATCATTGACAATTTGCTTTTTTTTCTTAGTAAGTTGGATCAATATACAGGCACAACCCATTCCGAAAAGTAGTGAGATAAAAGAATACGATAAAAAATTCGGAGAAGAACTCAAGAAGCCTTGGAAGGCTTTGGAACTAAAACAAACGGGAGATAGAATGGCTGAATTGGAGGAGAATGTCATAGAAGACCATTCTATTATAGGGATTTTGCCAAAGAACGAAGAAATAAGGGCTTACGACCGTTTCTTTGCAGAACAATTGCGGAGTGGCGAATGGCGAGAGGTCAATTTCTCCAAGACGGATTCATTTGACATGGAAAAACCTATTTTTCCAGATGAGATTGGAAAAGAAGATATTCCACCTTTTGCTTCTATAAAAGATGGAACACGTCAAAAACCCAATCTTAAACCTGAAAAACTGCAAATTCCCACCGACTTCAAGCAAAAATACAGGGAGTGTGTGGGGGAAGTTGCTTCTACTGACAACATCAACTTTTATGGTTATGAATTTCCGATTTACTACGACCACAAAGTGAAAAATTATCCCTTAACCTCTCCCATGGACATCGGTAATTTTTGGGAGGCTTTGAGCGAAAGTGAATGGAATATTTTTTTGAAGCAAATAGAAGAATACGCCACTGCTCTTGAATTGAAGTTTGACGATTGGGGATATGCTTTATTGATACACAAAATTGGGAAAAACATTTATCTACACAATCAAAATGCAAATATTCTATTTACCTGCTTCATGCTCAATCACTCAGGACTCTACTCCAAAATGACTTATGACAATGATTTAAATCTCAATTTATTATTGGTTACAAACGATAAAATCCTCAATACCTTATATGAATTCGACAACTTCAATTATTACTACTACAACTTCAAAACTCCTTCCATCAAAAACATCGGAAGAACCACTACTCCAAGCATCAACTTCAAACCTCCCAATGTATTTATGAAGCCCATTGCTTCCTTCGTGCGAAGAATGCCCAAACTATTACACAATGCAAATTATTACAGCAGTAGAACTTATTATTTTACGACGAACGGAAACATCGAACAAGTTAAAGGGCATGTAAACCTCAATAGATTAAAATATTACAAAGATATACCACCTACCACTTTAGAAATCTATTTTGAAGCCAGTTGTTTTATTCAATACAACGACAAATTGGTACACGATTTAGCCTCCCTTTTAGCAAAGCGAAACACTTACCATGAAAAAATAAACTTGCTTTTGGATTTCACAAGCGCCAACAATTCCTTTAAATACAATGCCGACCGTCAGACCCTCTTTCCAGAAGAGACTTTAGCCAATGATGAAAGTGATTGTGAAGACCGAGCCATTCTATTTGCTGCTTTAGCCAAGCGACTGTTGAATATAAAAGTATTGGGTATCAAATACAAACAACCCAAAGATCATGTAATCGTCGCTGTTCCTCACAAACCCCATGTTGATGTCCCTTTGAACGATTTGGAACACACCGAATACAAAGGAAAAGAATACGTGCTTTGCGACCCTACGGCACAGGGTGCGAGTTATGGAAAGGTCGCTACTGAACGGGAATACCAACCCTATGATAAATTTGATTTTCCGACGAGGTGTAGTGATTAGGAGCAAGGAGGCACCTGACACCTCACCAAATAATATTCCCTGCCGAGTCCGTATCATGTACCGACCAATAATCATTACCTCCACCCATATTGTTAATCACATTCATCATCGTTGCATGACTCTCCATTGAAGTTCGTTGAAGAATCGGCATAGAAGCGTTGAAGCCTCTTCGATATTCTAAATACTCTTCTATGGTCATACCTTTCTCGTCTGCCCATCGCTTCAAATCCTTATTCATATCCGCCATGATTTCATCCCCTGACATAGTGCTGTAATCCTTGACCGCTTCGTTGTAACCACCATAATTCGCACCGTTTGAAGAATGGTTGGATACAGGCTGATTTTGGTAAGAATTAGCCATCATTTGCGATTTAATCTGTTGCTGTTGAGCTGCCGACATTTGATTCCAATTTGCCTCTACGACCTGCCACAACAAACGAGCCGAACAAAAAACCTGTTTCTGTTCTAAAGGCAACTGAGCAAAACCGCTTACCAACTGCTGCTGAAAAGTTTGTTTTTCTTGTGAAGAAATGCTTTGGTTTACTCCTGCCAAATTATTTGTAAACTCAACATAGCTGATATAAGCCGCCACATCTTTGTCCGTCAAAACCAACTTATTCGCCGAATCATACGCCAACACCTGCAAATGTTGGTACAAAATCTGAAAAAATGGACTTTGCTTCAATGTCGGGTTTTGCTGGGCATATCCATGTAAATTTGCAAACAATTCTTGGCGCGCTGCACCAATTTGCACAAAGTCGGTTTGGGCATAAATCACCTTCAAAGCATTGCCTACTTGATTTGCATCCTGCAATAAAGCAGCAGGACTTGCTTGAAAATCCGCTACTACTGCTTGCTGCAATTGCTTAACCTGATACGGCTGCAAATTGGCTTCAATCAAAAATTCCAAAAGGGTGGTGTAAATTCGCACTTCTTTTTCCTTCAATATTTGCCCATCCTTATTCGCAAGTTCTTTATTGTATTGACCTTGTTCCCAAGGAACTGCTACACTTGTGTTTGATGCCATTGAAGTAGAAGAAGAATGACTTACAGTAGTTGGATTTTGATTCACAAAATTCATCACCGTTCCATTCGCATCGCTGATTTGAAAATTGTTGTGTGTCAATTGGTGCGCTGTATAAACCATCGCATTGCCGTAGGCATCTTGCAGCCAAAACTGATTGCCTTGCAGCGCATACTGTCCATAACTGTTTCCCTGTGCATATTGCAGTTGATATGAACCATCGGCATTGAGCTGCAATTGCATTTGAAAAGTCGGTTCTGACCACAATCCCACAAGAGATTGAGCATGTGTTTTCATTGAAGTGAAAAGAGCAAAAAGAACGAAGGTCATCTTCAAAAGTGTTTTCATGATTTTGATAGGTTTGAGGTTTAAAAGGATGTCAAAGTGTAATTGCTATCCTAATCTATTAATACCGTCCTCGCCCAAAAGGTGTACATCGTTTTTATATTTTTTTAAAAAAAAGTTTTTGTTGTTAAATGTTTGATTATTAGCTGGTTAAGATTCTATTTAAATTATTTGCCTCCAATAAAAGATGATTTTAATGAAAAGAGCAGTTACCCTTTTCATTTCGTAAAGATATAACAGCACTTATCAGTCATTAAGGATAGGAAATCAGCCTATAATACAGCAGAAAAACCTGCAAGTATTACTGGAATTGGTTTGCCCATACCTAAATGGAAAAATAATTTTAACTCCCATTTTTTTATAAAATCAACTAAAAAAGAACTTATGAACAACTCAATTACCCTTAAACGGCTATGGTGCTGTATTTTTTTACTTTTTGTAAGCAATTACTTGGTAGCACAAACCGAAGCCTATGTTCCCAATCAATTGTTGGTGAAATTCAAAGCAGGTGTAGCAAGCGCACAAGCTGAAAATACGATTCAAAGTATGAACGCCAACATAGTCGAAAGCTTTGAAAATTTAGCCATTCAACAATGGACACTTCCCAATGAAGTCAGTGTCGATGGACAAAGCTTCACGACCAACAGTGTAACAGATATGGAAGCATTGGCGGCCTATATGGTGGCCAACAACGAGAACATCGAATTTGCAGAACCCAACTACTATATGAGTGCTTCTCCCACAACCTTTACTCCCAATGACCCAAACTTTACCCTGTTGTGGGGATTGAACAATACTGGTCAAACAGGTGGAACACCCGATATTGACATTGATGCCTTGGAAGCTTGGGCAATCACGACAGGCGACAACAGTATCGTAGTAGGTGTGTTGGATTCGGGCATTGACTGGACGCATCCCGATTTGATTGACAACATTTGGCAAAACGAAGGGGAAGACACAGACGGTGATGGCGTGTTGGTGCAAATCAATGGTGAATGGGTGATGGACCCGGACGATATGAACGGAATTGACGACGATGGAAACGGTTATGTTGATGATTTCATTGGTTGGGACTTTGTGAATGACGACAACAATCCAGATGATTTGAACGACCACGGAACACACGTTGCAGGTACGATTGCGGCAAGTGGCAACAACGGTTTAGGTGTAGTAGGCGTGAGCCATCAAGTAAAAATCATGCCTTTGCGTTTTTTGAACAGTGATGGAGTTGGAGCCGTTTCTGATGCGGTCAAAGGTTTGAATTATTCGATGGGTAAAGGTGTCTATTTGACCAACAATAGTTGGGGAAGTACAGGTATGTCCGAATCTCTTCGTTTGGCAATCGAACAAGCCGCAGAAGCCAATCAATTGTTCATTGCAGCAGCAGGTAACAATGCACTTGACAACGACATTATTCCCAACTATCCTTCCAGTTTTGACTTGGACAACATCATTGCAGTAGCGGCTATCAATTCAAGTGACCAATTAGCAGGTTTTTCCAATTATGGTGCAACGAGCGTGGATATTGCAGCCCCTGGTGTGGCGATTTTCAGTACTTTGCCCAACAACAGTTATGGCGGCGCAAACGGTACTTCCATGGCGACTCCTCACGTATCAGGTGCTGCCATTTTGCTGTGGTCACAAGATTTAAACGCAAGTTATACAAAGGTAAAAGAGGCGATTTTAAACTCAACAGATGCAGCAGGAACTCTATCAGGAGTAGTAGCGACAAATGGACGATTGAATGTATATCAAGCATTGTTAGCAATGCAAGAATGTACGGCAGAGGCGGACTTCAATACGCCAACGGGCGTGATTTGTCCGAATACACTTCAGAGTTTTGAGAATACTTCAATAGATGGAATCTCTTTTGCTTGGTCTGTAAACGATGAGTTTTTGACAGACGATGAAAACGCCAAAATCATCTTTTCCGAAGCAGGCGAACACAGCATCAAATTGGTGATAACGGGCGAAGGTGAAGAGTGCAGCAGCGAGATGATTAAAAGCGTTTTTGTGACAGGTGCGGCAGATGCAGACTTCAATTATTCAATGGGCAGTTTGGAAGTTGTTTTTTCTCCTACGGATGTCAGTGAGGACTATACTTATCAATGGAATTTTGGCGACCAAAACAGCAGCACCGAAGAAAATCCTACGCACGAATATGCAGAAGCGGGTACTTACGAAGTGACTTTGGCAACAACCAATCCATGTAATGAAACCAGTTTTATGACCAAAACCGTTGTCGTTGAAGATGCGGTTCAAGCCCTTTGTCCTAGCTTAGAAGACTTCACTCCTGCGGCTCAAACGACAACTACTTGTAACAATCCAAACGGAAATATAGCACAGTTGCCAAATGTAGAAATCGGTGGTGATTTTGGTGCAAATGCAGTGGCGACATGGACACAAGACGAAAACGACCTGATTCAAGTACAAATCGGTGCAAACAATGAAGTGACTTTGGAACAACAATTGGAGTGTGAAATTGGCGAATATCACTTCAATTTGACCATTACCTGTGTGGAAGATTCCACAGTGATTTTGGATGGCGGAAGTGCCGTATTTTTGGTATTTCCACAGCCGCAAGCTCCAACTTTGGTTCGTGATGATGAAGCGTGTAATTACACCGTAATGCCTGTTTGTGAATTTGACGAAGTTTCTCCGACCAGTATTTTTGTAGAGCAAGGCGGCGAAGCAGGTACAACAGATGTAAGCGTCAGCAATCAAGGTTGCCCTACTGCAAGCGTTTTTGCAGTGGAATACGAGGCTTGTCCAGCAGTGGTTTCGGATGAATGTCCTACTCAATCAGATGTTTCTCCTACTTCAATAAAAACCGAGACTTGTACGAATACTGTTACCTTGCCTTTTGTTGATATTGATGGCGATAACAGCAGCAATGCCGTTTTGATTTGGAATTTGATAGGAGACCCCGACTTTGAAATTGCCTTAGGCCAATCTCCCGTCGTAGAACTTCCTGAAAATATGGAGTGTGAAGCACGAGTATATAAGTTTCGTTTGGACATTGCGTGTAGTGTAGATGAAGGTACATTTTTGGAAGGTGGTACGGTGACCTACACTTTGTATCCTGAACCACAAGCTCCAAGCATCGAAAGAATTGATGATGAATGTAACTATTTGGTAGTGAAGCATTGTGAAGGTGACTTGATCAGTATGAATCCAGAAGACTTGGTGCAAGCACCCGACACAGAAGCAGGTGAAATCAGAGTAGAGGTGAGCAATGAAGGTTGTGACAATCCTTACGAATACTTCGTTCCTTTTGAAGCTTGTCCTCCAATCTGTCCGAAAGAGAATGAAATTGTTACCGTAGATTTCCACGAACATTTGTGTACTTCTATTGAAGGTACGACAGTTACTTTTCCTGCAATTGAAGTGATGGGAGAAGCAGTCGAAAATGCCGTTATTTCATGGCATTTACTCAGTCCAGAAGGAGTAGAAATTGAAGTTCCTGTGGGTCAAACTCCAACGGTGACTTTGCCTCAAAACACCGATTGTGGATACGTATTGTACGAGTTTGAAGCCTCTGTAAGTTGCTCTAAAGATGAAAGCATTGTTTGGTATGGTGGATATGCAAGCTACGAAATTTACCCCGAGCCTCAAGCTCCAATGATTGAAATGTCGCAAGACGAAGCAACAGGTACTTGTAGCTATTTGGTGATTCCTTTCTGTGAAGGCGATGTGGTAACACCCGAAGTTTTGGACGACCAAACACACAATACCCCCGAAGGTTTTGCTGTATTTGAAGTGTCAAATGAAGGATGTGAAGCACGTATTTTTGAATTGGCAATTGAAGAGTGTCCTGCGGTTTGTGTGTTGGAAGACGAGTTTGAAAAATTGGCAGTGGAGGAAAGTATCTGCAACAGCGACTCAAATACGGTTGTTCTTCCAGAATTGAACATCGAAAGTGAAAGCATTGACAATGCGGTATTTACATGGACTCAAATAGACAATGGCGCACCTATGGTTGAAGTTGGAGAAGGTGCAATGCCAACGGTTGTTTTGGAAGACAACAAAGAATGTGAGGCGGTTCGCTATGAGTTTGCCTTGACCATTACATGCAGCATAGATTCTACCATCAGTTATGAAGGCGGAACGGCAAGTTATGGCCTTTATCCAAGTCCAAAAGCCCCTGTAATTGAAAGAGTGGATGGAATAGAAGCGGCTGAAGAATGTGCTTACAAAGTCATTGCAGCTTGTGAGAGTGATGTATTGAGCGAAACAGAATTTACCCAAGAAGCGGGTTCTGGTGAAACAGTTCGAGAAATTGTGGTGAAAAACGATGGTTGTGAGGCGACTTTTGAAGTGGAGTTTGAAGAATGTCCTGCGATTCCTTGCAGTTGGAAAATTGCAGAAAACGAAGTGAAATGTAATGCACCTTCTTATACGATGTGTATTGAAGCCGTAGATACTTTGAGTGAAGTCATCGGTATCAACTTCAATATGGGCTATCCTGAGGGTACGATGTTGGCGGATGCTGAGCCTTCTGCTCGATTCCAATTCAGCGATGACTTGGTGGACGATGTAAGTAATTTGGCGAGTTTCAGCAGTGTTGCTCCCGATGGTTCTTTGAATGTAGTCGTGTATTTGAGCGAGATCACCGCAGGAACTATCAATGGCGCAGGTACTTTGGGATGTGTAGAATTCCACTTTGTAGAAGAGTTTCACAGTGACTGGCCCGAAGCAGCTTTCAGCATCCATTCTTTCCAAGAATCATATCTTTTGGAAACCAAAGAAATGTGTGTGGACGATGGGCTATTGACCATTGACTTTGACCCCGGTCATGAGTTGGCGTTCTGGGTTCGTGGAGACGAAAATCTTCCTTTGACCGACGATTCTGAAAACCCAATCACGTCTATCTATTCGGCTGATGAAGAGTGTGCGGCAACAGGCAACGAAAATGCGCTTTTGGACGAAAATGGCTCGGCAATCATCGGTTCTTCTGACTACTTCAAAGCGACTCGCTGGGTAGGTTGCGAACCTTTGAATCCTGTGGTGAATGGCGAAGATGCGCTTTTGACTGCCAAAATTGTGGCGAGAGATGGAAGTTATATTCCTGACATTTACGCTTTGACGGCGGCAGATGTAAACGACAATGGAACGGTAGATGGTGCGGATATTTCACTTATTTTGGCTCGCTCGGTAGGTGCTATTTGTAGCTATCCTGTGCAAGCAGACAAGGATACAAGCGACTGGAAATTTGAGCGTTACGAAGTAGCGACCCAAGATTCTTCTTGGATGATGGATCCTGATTACCCTTACGGTACAGGAGGTGCAGATGCCAACCATGTTCCTTTGGCAAGCCAATGTCACTACACACCTGAAAATATGGGCGATACGTGCGCTTACACATTCAGCAGTTATGTAGCGATTTTGAAGGGCGACTTGGACAATACTTGGAATCAAGACTATGCTTTTGCAGTAGAAGCGCCTGGCAAATTGGTGATTGACTTGGAAGGTATGGCGGCATCTATTGACGACAAATACTACATTCCTGTGTATTACGATGGCGAAAAAGCCATCAATGCAGTGGATTTCCGTTTGTCCTTCAATGCCGAAGAATTGGACATCGAAGAGGTGAAATTGGCGAGTGTCAACAATGGCGCACAAATCAACTTTGCATGGAACAAGTTTGAAGAAAACGAATTGTTGTTGAGCGCTTATACTTTGGAGTCTCAAATCAATGCGGGCAAACCCGTCTTCTATCTAGTAACCTCTACGCCTCCGAGCAACGTTTCTGCAAGCAGCTTCCATAGCAATACTGCAATGCTAAATGGTCTACCTTCGGATATTGAGGTTGTAAGCGATGAATTGAGTACAGGTATTGATGAATTGACTGCTTCCTTGCATCAACTACATGCTTACCCAAATCCTGCAAATGACCAATTGAATCTTGTGTTTAGCAGCGAACAAACTGTTGAAAGTGTGACGTATACGGTTTTTGATTTGACAGGCAGAACAATTGACCAATATACAACTACTACTATGGGCAATGGAAATGGAAATGCGCCTTATGAAGTCAAAACGAGTGATTGGATGGCTGGAACGTACTTGATTACTGTTCAAGATGGTCTTGATGGTCGGTTTTTGGCGAGAGAGAAAGTGCTGATTGTTCATTGATGTGATGCTTCAATGAGTGATTGATTTTAAGTGGAGAATAATCGTAAAAAGAAAGCACCTGCAAGAGATTGTGGGTGCTTTTTTTGAACCTTTGATATGAAATTAGTTTACTTATTGTTATATCAGGTGAAAAGTTTCTTAAATTCACTTTTCATTTTACCACCTACCTAAGTATAAAAGATAGTGTTATGACCAAAGAAGAGTTAGAACGGCAAATTAAAAAATTGAAGGAAGATTTAAAAAATGCCAAAACCGAGAAAGAGAAAGTAGGTTTGCTTCTCAAATTACAACTTAAACATTATTACTTGGGTAAAAATAAACCATCGTTGAAATATGGAGAATTGGCTATGGAGAAAGCTCATAAAACGGGGTTAATGGAGGAATTTATTGAAGCATCTATTTATACTGCTTTTATTAGTTTAAAATTAGGGGAGGTAAGTAAAGCTCTTGAGGTAGGAAAGCGTAGTCTAAAGTTAGCTGAAAGCAAAGGTTTTTTAGAGGGACAGGCAAAAGGGGCTGCCACCTTTTCTAATCTATATAATATGGCAGGTTATCCAAATGAGGGCATAAAACTAGCGAACAAAGCTTTGGTATATTTCGATTTGATGCAAAAAACTTTTCACGAAGGAAAAAGAAAATACAAGGATAAAGATATTGTCAATGGAATTGCTACTGCTTATCATAATAAAGGTACATGTCATCAAGGGCTTTCTGAAATAATTCCTGCAATGGAATGTTATGCAAAAGCATTACGCTTTTATGATAAAAATGTTGAGGAAGGAAGTTTTTACATAGAAACTTTGTTTAACATAGCTAGTTTGCATTACTATTTGGAAGACTTTGATATAGCAGAAAGTTGCTTTAAAGACACCTTAAAAGAAGCTCAAAAGCGAGGAGATATTGATTTACTAGGACGATCCAACTATGCCTTAGGTGCAATAGCTTTTGAACATAAAAAATATGAATCTTCTTTGAATTATTGTTTAGAGGGGGTTTCTCTATTGACCAAAGCGAAAAATATACCCGCCTTGTCAGTTGCATTGGGGTATTTAGCTAAAATTCAAATAATTTTTGGAGAAAAGGTGCAATCTGAAAAAAATATAAAAAAAGCGATAGAACTAAGCGAGCACTCGAAGATAAAAGAGTGTCAAGTTATTGTTTTTGCAATCTATGGGTATTTGAAAATTCAAGAAGAAGATTGGACAACAGCAGAAAATTATTTCAAAAAAAGTGTGGATTTGTGTATTGAAATTAAAAATAAGAAGGATTTGAAAAACAGCTATTTTGATTTGTTCTCGTTATACGAAAATCAAGAAAAATACAAAGAAGCACTTTTCTGCATCAAAAAATACATTTCTTTGCTTAAAGCCTTAGCCTCAGAAAGACAGAAGGCAACTTTGATTCGAATCCCTATTGAATACAAAGTCAAAGATTTAGAACAATTGTTAAGCGAAACCGTAGAAAGTTTGTTGAGGTTAAAAGAGGAAAAAGAAATGAATCGTTCTGTATCCCTTATTCACAAATTTTTAAAGGTAAACAACCAAAAAATTCCACTTGAAAGTATCCTGTATATTATCAAAAAAGAGGGATCTAACAAAATATTGATTTATGTAGAAGGTGAAAAAGAAGCAGTAGAAAAACGCATGACAATCAAACAAGTAGTAGAACAAACAAATGCTAAAAATCAACATTCTTTATTTCAACAGATAAATAAATCCACCGTTGTAAACATCCAACAAATTAGGAGTGTAAAACCATCTTCAAAGACTATTCTAATGGAAAACAATCATGTTTTTGAGGTAGCCTCCTCATACCGTAAAATGGTAAAAGATAAATTTAGAAACCATTAAAAATGGGATTTATGGAGTAAATCCCATTTTTTGTGGACTTCATCCCACTCGTAACAAATAAGTTTGTGAATAAATAGGTTATTCTGCATATTGCAGATGATAATGATTAATGAGACAATGTTTTCGTTATCACTGTATATATATCTTGACCAATTTAATTCACAAATCATGAAACGACAACTATTCATTTCATTCTGTTTATTTTTTGTTTTCCAATCCAGCCTAGCACAAAACACCCTCATTCTAACACCTAATACTTCTTACACAAGTGCAGACAACAATGTGTATTATAATTTTCAGGACGCTCATGACGGTGCTAGTGATGGAGATATTATTCAGGTTCATCCTGGTGATTACGGAGATGTGACAATCAGTAAACCGCTTACAATTATAGGAACGGGCTATAACTTATCTGACAATCCAAATACACAAGCAAATAAATCTCCCTCAGTATTTGGATTGATAACTTTTGATATGGGTTCAGAAGGTAGCTCAATCACAGGATTAAAAATTGATGAAGGGCTTTACATTACTACAAATAATATTATCATAATTCGAAACCACACAAAATATATTCGCTTAAACAATGCTAACAACATTTTGATTTCAGAGAATTATATCTCTAGCTACTATGGTGGTATAGGAAGCTCATCTTCAGGTAGAGGAGCTATTTATTTAGAAGGCGATACGCCGAATTTGATAATAAGAAATAATTATATATCAGGTGCAGGTGGGTCTAGTGGGTATAGTTCGATACTCTGTAAAAACTGTACATCTGCAGGAATGATTTACAATAATATATTAGCTGGATCAACTTACTCTGTAAGCAATTATGTGATTAAAAATAATATTTTTATTTCAAATATAGTATATAATGGAACTGGGAATACAGTAATGAATAATATATTCGGTAATAATTCTACAGGAGCAGGAAACGGAATTGATAATGTTACAGGACAAGACATGTCCGAAGTATTCGTTGGCTATCCCGATATAACAGGCTACAATACAGAAAACCGCTTCACTCTAAAAGCAGACTCCCCTGCAATTGGCGCAGGCGAAAATGGAGTTGATTGTGGCATATATGGAGGGGATACACCTTACATACCTTCTGGAATTCCTTCTGGACCACATATATATTCGTTAACGATTCCTTCTAATACTGGTGGAAGTATTCCTTTAGGATTTGGAGCGAAAACCCAAAAATAGCATTTTCCACACTCCAAATCCATCCAAAAATTTCAAACTGCATTTCCACACTTTAATCTCCAATATTATGAAAAACACAGCTATACAAGTTTGCTATGCCCTTTTTATACTGTTTACCTTCAATTCAACAGAATTACTTGCCCAACACTCCAAACTCTCTCCTTATACAAGGCTTTTCTACCAAGAAGCAATGACTTACAAAGCAGCTATCTATAAAGATGCCAATTCCAAAACCAAAGCCTTTCAAAAACTGAAAGAGGAATATCCTGTTCGCAGTGATGAAAAACGAGGAGAGTATATTCATGGTTTGATGGAGGTTGTACAAGAGCAATTGGACTATGATGCTTTGAGAAAAGCGGGAGTCAAAATTGCGATTGTCAGAGATAATATTTGGCTGTTTACGATTCCTATTGATAAAATCCCTGAATTGGAAAAGGTCAAAGGAATTGCTTATGTGGATATAGACCAGTATTTAGAACCTACTTTGGATGAAGCTTTGAGTAGTGCGAAGGTGACGGATGTTCACTCGCCTCCAATAGAATCTACGTTGCCACAAGCTTATACAGGAGAGGGAATTACAGTTGCGCTTGTTGATCAAGGTTTTGATTATACGCATCCTACTTTTAGAGATGAAAATGGAGATTTAAGAATTAAGGAGGTATGGGATATGATGGATAACGGAGTAGGAAACCCTCCAATGTTAGAATCATTACCTGATTTTGTTCCCAGTGATTTAGTAGAAGATTTGGCTCAAGGCGTTTGGTTATCAAACTCATCAGAAATACTTAATAAGAAACATTCTTCTCAATGGAGTGAAATGCAAAGTTTTTCACATGGTACACATGTTGGGGGTATTGCAGGAGGAAGGGGGGGAACAATAGAAAGCAATGCCAAATATAGAGGTGTAGCTTACGATTCTGAATTATTACTTATAAACAGTAATTTAACTTACTCTCAGGTAGTATATGCTTTGCAGTATTTTAGTGAATATGCAGAAATATCTAATAAAAGGGTAGTTGTAAACTTAAGTTTTGGTAGTCATTCAGGACCGCATGATGGCACATTGCCTATTAATAAAGTCTTAGATTCATATATAGAAAATGAAAATTTGATAATTATTGGAGCTGCAGGAAATGAAGGGGAAAGTAATAGACATCTTTCATATTCATTCAGCTCTACAGAGACTATCGGAATACTTATAGAAGATAAAGAGGATGAAGAAAGTGATTTAGAAAAGATAGATGGATATATCGATTTATGGGGGACTGAAAAATTTACAGAATTTAAAGCTTCCGTAAAAATAATAAGCTATGATAGTGATGGAAATGAAATAATTTTAGATGAAACTCCTTTTATTTCGGTACTTGATGAATCAACACCATATACCTTTCCTTTTACTAGTATTTCATTTATTAATACTCCTATTAGTAATATAAATGAAAAACCTAACATGACTATAAATATTTACTTTAATGATTTAAATCCTTTTACAGATAAAAGGGTGAAATTAGAGATTATAAGTTTAAATAATACTATACATGGTTGGGGGGTCGAAGGTATTTTTTTCTCTAATACCCCCCAATCAAATCAGTTAATAAGTGGGGATTCAGATTTTACAGTGAGTTCTACAATCGGCGGAACTAAAAAAGTTATCACAGTAGGAGCATATTCAACAAATACTGTATTTTCAAATACTGATGGAACTACAATTTCATATCCCGATCAGTTTAATAGTATTGCGCCATTTTCAAGTAAGGGACCAACTGTTGATAATATTACTAAACCTGAAATATGTGCTCCTGGTAATGTTATAATATCTTCTGTGAATAGTTTTGACTTCGCTTATAATTCAATTACTCTTACTACATGCGAACTAGTAGAAGATTGTAACACCCTTCCAATACCTTGTTCGGCCTGTAATATAGTGGATGAATATTCAAATAGTGAAGGAACATGGAAATACGCAGCAATGAGAGGTACATCACAAGCAGCTCCAATCGTCACAGGAATAGTAGCCCTAATGTTAGAAGCCAATAAAGATATCAATGCTGATCTTGCCAAATGTATTCTAACCTCTACAGCCCAAACTGATGCTTTTACAGGAATAATCCCACCAGAAGGAAGCAATACTTGGGGGTGGGGAAAAGTAGATGCCCATGCCGCTGTCACAAAAGCATTGAATCCTATTGAAGTTCCTGAAAATCTAAATGTTACTGAAATACTAATTACCCAAGCAGATATTGAATGGCAAGACAATAGCACTTGTGAAGCCAATTTTGTCATTGAAGTCTCTGAAAATGACAATGCAAATTATCAAGAACGTGAATTAGTAGAACTAGATGTATCTAATTTTACATTGAAGAACCTGACAGCCAATACTACTTATTATGTACGAGTGAAAGCCAAAAATGGAGAGGTAGAAACAGGCTATACCAATGAAATCAGTTTTACTACATTTCCCATATCTATTCCCCCAAGCAATCTAAGCACCACCATCGTAATGAATAATTCTATACAGTTAGATTGGTTGGACAATTCAGACAATGAGATAGGGTTTTATATTTGGCGTTCTATTGGAGATGACCAACACTTTGAGTTTTTAGACGAAGTACTGCCAAATGTTACCACTTATATAGACCCCAACTTACCAAAAAATACACCTGTCTATTACTTTATTAAAGCCGTTCCTATTGAGGGCGACTTGGTTGATTCCAGTAACATTGCTTTTGAGATTATCAGCACGAATACAAGTCCCTTATCTTCTATCACCGATATAGAAGCCTTTTTTGACACTGACCCTGGATTTGGAAATGGCATACCTTTGGCTTTCGTTCCCTCTAATAATGTAAGCATTGATGAAATATTGGATATTAGCAGTTTAAACAATGGCGTACATATCCTTTACATAAGGGCTATGGATAGTAACAACCAATGGAGTTTGACCAACAGCCGTTTATTTATCAAACAATCTTCCAGTACAGGAACAGAAGTAGCAGACATTGTACTGATTGAAGCCTTCTTTGACACTGACCCTGGATTTGGAAATGGCATACCTTTGGCTTTCGTTCCTGCTGACAATGTAAGCATTGATGAAATATTGGATACTGACAATTTACCCAATGGTGTTCATACGCTGTATATACGAGCAAAAGATGAATATGGAAATTGGAGTCTAACCAATAGTCGTTTATTCGTGAAAAACACAAACTACCAACCTCAAACAGCCAACTTGGTAGAATTGGAGTATTTCTTTGATGAAGACCCAGGCTTTGACAATGGTACAAAAATACCTTTGCCATTGAAAGAGAAGGTAAACATTGCTTTTTTAGCAGAAAATGCGGGTTTGGAAGACGGTGAATACTTGTTTAGCCTAAGAGCCAAAGATGAGTTTGGGCGTTACAGTTTGGTACAAATGAATACGATTACTATAGACAATTCGCTCACTTTTTATACAGTCGGAGCAACTGTTCTACACGACAATGGAGAAGGAACAACTACTTTGATTACAGGTGCAAATATAATCTTTGAAGGAGGTGGAGGATGTCTTACCAATATAAATGGACAATGTGAAATTTCATTACCCGAAGGATGGGAAGGAGAAATCAACGCTACAGCTTTAGGATATGTATTTAATGGCTTGATTGCCAATGAACCTGAGGAGCCATTGAATAGTGATATAGATATAATACTGACAATGGAAAAAGACCCAAATTACAATCCTTGTGAAATGGATTTAGCAGTCACGATTAGTTATCCTGTTAACTATCCTGAATCTGCTATTGGTAGTCATATAGAGGTGAATGGCAAGATAAATAATGATTTTTATGCTCAAGCAGCTAAAAGTGTTTTATTAACTGAAGGTTTTGATTCTCAAAGTAATAATGTCATTATAATCGAAATTGAAGATTGTTTAACAGGGGAAGGAAGCCTGATGGTAGAACATGTTTTAAAGCAAGAAGTAGCAAAAAATGAAAATTCGATTGCCTTAAATTCAAATGAAATTGAAGCAAATATATCTCCCAATCCATCAAAAGGACTGGTAAATATTCAATTTACAATTGAAAAAGAAACACCTGTTTCTTTATATATTTTTGATATGAATGGGCGAAAAATAGCCAACCTTATTGAAGGGGATATTCGCACACCTAACAAATATCAACTATTATTTGATGGTAGTTACCTAAAGAAAGGAGCTTTTTATTGCAGATTAGAGACCAGAAATTGCTTTAAAACCATGCAGTTTGTTGTACAATAAAAGAATTACTACTGACTGCTACTTTAATAGATTTGGTAGACATCTCTTTAAGCGGATGTCTGCCTCTACCTCATTTTCTCACCTCAAAACTAAAAGTCATGACGACTAATCATTTTCCCATGGAAGGTCTCACTTTCAAACGCCTTTTACGTTTTTTTTTGCCTATGTTTCCAAGCCAAAGACCCTATCAACTGCAGCAAAGAGAAAAAGGGGAATATCTCTACTTCCCCAATCAAAACCAGACTCATCTCTACCTCCTCCAAAAAGGGCGAGTAAAAGTAGGCACGCAAGTCAATGAAAGCCAACAGCATTTACAGCATATAGTTTGGGAAGGTGAACTATTTGGAGAATTGATTTTATTTGGTCAAAGCCTTTTAAATGGATTCGCACAAGCATTGGAGGACGTAAAATACTATGCTATTGAAGTAGAGCCAATGCAGCAATTATTACAGCAAAATTGGATGGTACGTCAACAAGTATTGGAAGCAATTAACAAAAGATTACAAGCTACCGAATCCCGGTTGCTTGCCCAACAAATACAAGACACACGTACACGCATTATTAATTTTTTACTGCATTTCTCAAAGAAAAGGGGGCGCAGAGTAGGCAAATACGGTTACTTTGTTGCTCCCTTTTTCAAACAAACAGATATTGCAGCTTTGACAGGTTGTTCTTTGCCAGCAGTAGGCTTGGTATTGAGAGAGTTGAAGAAAAAAGGGTTTATAACTTACTGCCACCACCAGCTACGGATTTACAATGAGCATGAATTGAAGTATCGAATTAGGAATTGAATTCTTTAGGTCGCTATTTCGATTCATGCTCAAAAACCACTTAGCAACAAACTATTCTATATAAGTAATACTATTACAATCTACTTCCACCCATTTTTCAAGAGAGCCTTCTTCTACCATTTTCTGTATGCTTACCATTGAAGATTCCGCAGGTACCTCTACTTCAACAATTCTGGCAGGCTTCACCAATTTAAGAGCCGCTACTATTCGATTTTTTGGAGGGACGATTTTTGTTTCTATGGAAGCGGGGCTCAGCACTATGGCTTTTTCAAAATGTTTAATAACGGCAGGAATCTCTACCTCAATAGGTCTTGGATGTACTTTGACTACTTGCTGAAATACGGTATCTACCCTTGCAGGAATCACTTCCCAACACCAGATAGCACAATCATCGAAGCTCTCGTTGGTGATACAAGAAGTGTTGCTGATACTTCGCTTCCATTTGAGGTGAGAAGGTTCTAATAATATAAATTCAGGTTGTTGCTCAAATACAGGAGGGACAAACGTATATTCCGTATGCTCGGGTTCAATGACTACTTGAACTTCTGCAGTCGTAAATTCTGATGGAATAACATTGAATACTTTATAGCCTTCTCTTTCTACGATTTCTCGATAAATGGTATCGTATTCGGCAGGTTCTACCATTATTTTTGTATAGGCTTCTTTTGTTATCACTTCTTCAAATACCGTCTCATATTTTGGAGGCTTGAAGCATTTTTTATAGCACTTGCCAGCTTGTGCATTTTCTGGAAGTTCAGATATTTGGGCAGTTAAAGAATAAGAACAGATGAACAATAAAAGAATGAGGGGGATTTTTTGACTCATGACCTAGGAAATTAAAAAGGTTTGTATTTTAATGAAAATTGGATAATAATTTTTTGCATAGCATATTTTAGGTGTTTATTGAAATGGTGTTCGTGATAAGTGTTTGAGACAAATGCCATAAAAATGTCATTTTGTATCGGTCTTCAAATACAGTATTCAAAAAAAGTGCCACAGATGATACTTTTGGCGAAAAGGCCAATAGAGTTTATTTTTTAATCCGCAAGAAATGCAATAATAAAAGACTAAAATAGATGGTATTGAAGTAACTTGGGAATAGGTAGCTTACAAAGAATTATTTATGAAAATAAAATCGCAAACTCATTTTTAAGCGTTATTCATTAGATTAATTGTGGATTATATAGATAACTTTATTTTATGGGTGAAGAAGACGGGAATATACATTTAGGGATTATTCAAAATACTTGCGATAAGGATGAAAAAAATGATAAATTTGCAGAAAACAATTTATTTGTAAATGTGATTTTTTGAAGAAATTAGTGCAAAAACAAAGCATAAGCAGCACTTTTCTTCACAATAGGAAAGCCAAATAGATTAATCCGCTCCCCAAATATTTAGATCTACAAAGGTCTTTTTTTAAAAATTAACTCCCTACCCCGAATTTGATTAGTTAATTTCCTAATTTAGATTACCTATGCTTCCAAGAGTTTACCTTGTTTTAGGTTTGATGCTTCTGTATAGCACAACTATGATTCAGCCTATTTTTGCTCAAAATTTAGATACAACCGTCAAGGATGCTAAACATGAATTTGAAACCCCAATAGAAAAATTGTTGAAAATACAACGGCTTTTGAATATATATGCCACAATTGGCAGGTTTTCAGGGGTTGCCGTTGTCACACGAAATGGAGAGTACATTCACAAATTTACAACCAATTACGCAACTTTAGATTACAAAATTCGCTGTTCCCTTGCCTCACAATTCAATGCCTGTGGCATTACCGAGATATTTACTGCTACTTCCATTATGCAGTTATTGGATAAAGGTCAGCTAAGTCTGAGTGACAAAATTGGGCAGTACTTATTCGATTTACCTGCCGAAATGAGCAATATCACCATTCATCAACTGCTCACCAATACTTCAGGATTGAAGGATTACTACGATATAGACGAATACCGAAAAGGGTTTTATGACATTGACAGCATGGAAAAGCTAATAGATATAGTCAAGGACTATTCTTTAGAATTTACACCAGGTACTCAATACAAAAAAAGTGCGTCTGCTTACCTTTTTTTGGGCCGCCTAATAGAAAAGGTGTCAGGAATGTACTATCAAGATTACATCGAAAAAAATATATTCGCTCCAAATGACATGAAAAAATCAGGCGTGTATAACTGGTTTGACCCTGCCGAACAAAAGGCAGTTGGATATCTCAAAAACAGAAAAAACGAACCCAAGGAAGCTCCCGAATATTGGGGCGCACTTGCTTATGGCGCAGACGGAATACATTGCTCTATTGAAGATATGGTCAAGTTCAACAATGCTTTTCAAAGAGGGACATTGTTTTCGAAAGAAGCCAAAAACTTGATGCTGACTCCACATCTGACCAATCCAGACAATGTACAAGAAAAAATAGGATATGGATTGCGCCTAAAGGAATCCAATAATTTCAAAATCCTACAACAAGGAGGACAGTTAGGAGGCATTGGCACCGATTTGAGGTATTACATAAAAGAGGGGTATACGGTGATTATATACTCCAATTATGGCGTTGGAACAGCGGCTATGATAGGTGATAAAATTGAAGAAATTTTGACGACACATACTTCAACAGTTGCCAACTCTGCAGTCAGTTTTGTATTGGAGGAAATGATAGAAACTAAGGGAATTGGTTATGTTGCAGACAATTTCGAAACCATTCTTGAGGACAACCATATTGTCCTTTTGAATCCGTGGCCACTCTATTTTCTTGGAAAAGACTACATCTCCAAGAACCAACCAAATGTAGCTATTAAGTTGTATAAATTGAGTATAAGGAAGTTTCCCAAAGAACCCATGCTCTATGATGCCTTAGGAGAGTGTTATTTTAAGGTGTTGGGGGATTGTTGGTCGGCAAATCAGGCCTTCAAAAAGAAATTGGAATTACAACCTACTGATTTACGTGCCAAGAGAATGTTAGAGACATTTGAAGACTTGGCTTGTACACAACTGTCTACTTCCAATCAAAACATAGCTTACCAAAACCCACCTAAAGGCAATAATCCTTTTGCGCTTCCAAAAAGCAATACAGAAAAACCCAGTGTACAGTCACCTCAAACCGAAGTGGATGAGTCTCCGCAAAGAGTGGTAAATAAACCCTATTCTTCTGACATAAAAATGCAAAATAAAAAGATATATACAACTGCAGAGACAATGCCAGAATTCCCGGGAGGACAAGCGGCCTTACATCAGTACATCTATAAAAACTTACAGTATCCTGCACTTGCCTATGCCAACAATAAAGAGGGGGTTGTGTATATTGAATTCATAGTGGATGAATATGGAAATGTGGTAAATGCTAAAGTGAATGATTTTCATCAGGAGAGTGATGGAGACTTTGTTCTTGAAGCATTGCGCATCATAAACAGTATGCCTTGAGTTTGACAGGTTTTTGAGATAACAAATGCAAAATCAGCACCTGTCAAATTGTTTGTAGTGGGAAAAGCTATTGCAAAAAATAAAAAATATCTGTATTTTTGCCGAATGTTTGTCCGCAAAG
>JAUHXA010000055.1 GCA_030427245.1 Bacteroidia bacterium
AAATTCAGTAATTCTTTTTGATTATCTTTGGTCACGGGATATTAATTTGAAGTTGTTTTATGAATTAGGAATCACAAAATACAACTTCTTTTTCTATCCCTTTTTTAGTTTTGTCCTGTACTGAGACCATCTTTATACTCTGGGCCACCTCTTTCCGTTCCTTCCTCCATAAACCCATCATTTCCCGAGAGTTCACCCGAACGGTCTGAAAGAGCCACTGCCAATTCACCATTTGCAGCCAACAGTCGAGAGCGATTCGGATAGACCGTACTCACATCGTCCAAATAATCGGTGAAGGTTTTGCGGTAGCCCATTTCGATGCCCCAAACCAGTGCATTTTTGGTGTGAAACTGAAAACCTCCGCCCATAGGAATGGCCAATTGCACCCGATTGTATTTGCGTTCACCTCCAAAAACCGTTCCTTGCCCCTCTGTTCCCAAAGGCTGCAATTCAATCCATTCTCCCTGATAGTGGGCTTCTGGATTGAAACGAAAACCTGCAACTCCTACAAACACATAAGGGTCAAACGCTCGTTTTCCGCCCAGTATATGCCCTATCAACTGAAAACTTCCTTCAAGGATAGACGACTGAAAACTTAGGTTTCTGGCTTGCAGTTGAGCATCCTTGTTGTTGGTATCACTACCCGAAATTTTTCCATACATCAGCGATGTTCTAAAGGAAAGATAAGGATGCAAGCCAATTTGTCCATACGCTCCAACGGCTGTGTAAGTTTCACTGAGTACCACAACACCTGGCACTAAGTCTCCTACATAGTTGGATGCGCCCAAAAATAAACCTGCTTGATGGTTTTGGGCAGAGGAGAATTGAAGGAAGAAAAGTAAGGTTAAAAAAAGAGCAAGGTGTTTGAAAGCCATTTGTTTAATGAAAGTAAAAGTGATTTCAAAATGAGGTTTGCCAATAAATGTTCTGTTTTATTATTCTAAAACCAAAGTATCATATCCAAACCGCACCTGCATGTATTTGTAAATGCGTTTTTCAAAATCGACTATTTGTGGTTCGCTGAGTAGTAAAGAGTCCACCCAATCCAATTCAATGACAGGCAGTTTTGACTTTACTTCAATGCTATCAAAAGTCACCGTTGTACGATTGGCGCAGCTAATGCTTTGAATTTCGGGATACAGTGCATGGAGTTCTTTTTTGATTTCTTCAATGGGAATCGAGTCGGTTTCCAATAGTTTTACCTTGTCTTGAAGGGCAGCAATTTGAGCATCCTTTTCTTCGTGCAACTGCATAAACGTTTCCATATTCTGTTTGACCTCCGCATTGATTTCGTTTTTCATGCGGTCGAGCTTGTCCCTCGAAAAACCCGTTTGAATCAGCTTGAGGTGTATGTTTGTGCTGTCCTTACCCAAATAGGCACGTAGTTTATGCTGCAATACAGGAATCCTTTTTTCTGCAATACTCTCGCCTCCCAAGTAAATCTTCAAAATTGTACTATCCGCCGTTGTTTTTTCAAGCTCTCTATCAAAGGCTTCATGTGTATCATCGTTGATTTCTTTTTCGACAAATTGGTTGATTTTATTGTTCACCGAAATTTTGTTGAGGGTATTCAAGAGAATGTAAAAACTCGGAATACTAATGAGGATAATAAAAGCCGAAATGTACAGGTTTGTTTTGCGTTGTTCACGAGCGTCAATGTATTTGGTAAGCGGAAAATTCAAAAATCGGACGATAAAATAGGTCGTTGCCGCAATGATAAAGGCATTGATGAAAAAGAGGTAAATCGCTCCTCCAAAAACCGCCCAATTAGATTTTGCCAAGCCATAACCCGTTGTACACAAAGGCGGCATCAAAGCCGTTGCTATCGCAACTCCTGGTAAGGCATTCGTCTTATCTTTGTGCGAACCTGCTACAATCCCTGCAATTCCTCCAAACAGTGCTACTCCTACATCCAAAATAGTAGGTTTGGTACGTGCTTCCAATTCACTGGTCAAAAAACCAAGCGGGGTAATGAATTCAAAGTAAAGATAACTGGCTAATATACTAACAGATATGGCTATGAAAAAATTCTGGAGAGAAAGAGACAACATACTTCGGTCATTGATACCAATAGACATACCAATCCCTAAAATGGGTGACATCAGAGGGGAGATTAACATCGCTCCAATAATGACTGCGGAAGAATTGGTATCCAAACCAATTGAAGCAATCATGGCTGCTGCAATCAAAATCCAAACATTGTAGCCCTTGACAGGAATATATTTGCGAACAGCATCTATCGTCCCCTGTCGGTCGACATCTTCTTTTAAATCCACTAGTTCTTTGAGGTATTTCCAAATACTTCTGCTAAATAAGCTAAAACTTCGCTGGACTTGTTTTGTTTCTTTTTTCATTGGTTTTTGACTCCAATTTTTGGTTAAACAGTTCTCAAAGTTAGAAATCTCTGTTCAACAAATAATATTTTTCTTTCTATTTTCGCTGCAATATCCATCGAAAGAATAGACTACAAATCAACCAAGTTCTCTTGAACTTGAATTTGCAACTTGTTTTTAAATCCCGATTCATCGAAGAACTTGAGTTTTATATGCGTTATTTTCTCGAAATCTGTTACAAAGGCACAGCATACTGTGGTTGGCAAGTACAACCCAATGGCGTAAGCGTTCAGGCTATGATCAATCAGGCATTGAGCACGATTCTGAATGAACCGATTCACTGTGTGGGTTGTGGTCGAACAGATGCGGGCGTTCATGCAAGCCAATTTTTCTTGCATTTTGAAGCAGAGAATGTTTTACCCAAACTGTTTGATTTGCGATTGAATCGGTTTTTGCCCAAAGATATTGCCGTTAAACGCATCATTGAAGATCTGCCTGCAAAAGCTCATACTCGCTTTGATGCAACTTACCGAGCCTACGACTATCATATCCATTTTCATAAAAATCCTTTTAAAGACGAACTCAGTTGGTACTACAATTGGCTTCCTCTCAACTTTGAAGCCATGCGTGAGGCGGCTGATTTGCTCCTTCAATATGAGGACTTTGAGATGTTCTGCAAAACTGGAGGTAGCAACAAAACCACTCTTTGCACGATTTTCAAAACTGAATTGGTTTTGGACGAAGATGGCAATGGGCTAAGGTTTCACATTGCAGCCAATCGCTTTTTGCGGGGAATGGTGCGTCGGATTGTAGGGATGTTGATTGCAGTGGGCAAAGAAAAAATCAGTTTGAAGACTTTTAAAGCGGTTATGGACAAAAAAGCTACATTTCCTTTTCATCCTTCTGCTCCGCCTCAAGGATTGTATTTGTCAGAAGTGCGGTATGATTATGTTTAGAAAGTTTATCTGCTGATAGATGTGTTTGGGTATTTGAGTAGAGACGTTTTAGTAAAACGCCTTTACGTGTTTACATTTCATCATTGAAGGTCATTAATAGTTGAAGAACGCTTTAACCTCATAAAATTATTGACCATGAAAATCTTTAAATTCTTTTTAGTTTCTTTCAGCATTTTCACCTTTATATTGTTAAGTAGCAATCCTTTGTCTGCTCGTCAAAAATTTGACAAGGGTGATAAAGTTGAAGTAAAATTAGAAGTAAACAACCAAGAAGTTTGGGCTGCGGGCATCTATGAAAAATACAAAAAAGGCAAGCACCGTGTAAGCTATACCTACAATGTGGATGGATGGAAAGGAGGGGGTGAATATCACCCATTTGAAGACAACGAAATCCGACCTTTTACAGGAAATATAACTACTTCTTTTTATGAAACAGCATCTAACAAAGCAAAAGTGGAGGGTTCTCCTTACCAAAAAGGAGATAAGGTAGAAATCAAAATTCCTGTGAATGGACAAGATGTGTGGATTGAAGGAATGTATGTTGTCTTTGATAAGAACGAACACCGAGTGAGTTATACCTACAATATTGATGGTTGGAAGGGATATGGACAGTTGAAGCCTTTTTCTGATGAAAATATTCGACCTTTTACTGGAAACATTACTACTAGTTTTTACGATGGATTGTTGCAAAAATCCTTTGACGAAGGACAAAAGGTAGAAATTCTTTTGTCGATAAATGGTGAACCTGTTTGGGTGATGGGCATTTATGCGAAAGCATACGAAGGCAAACACCGAGTTTCGTATCAATACGACATTGAAGGAAAGAAGGGGCGAGGTAACAATATGCCTTTTTCTGATGATGAAATCCGACCTTTTATTGGAGATTCGCTTAAATCTTTTGAAAGATAGTGTTTTGGGGAAAGGGAATCAATTCACCATTTTTCCAAATCCCATGTTTTTCGGTCGTTGCTTCTCCTGCAATTCGCATCAAACAAAAGGAAATTCATGAATTGATACTCTCTCCATTTAAAATAAAAAAAATGCAAATTCAAGCATATTTTCTTGAATTTGCATTTGGGCTTATAGTTCTGAATTTGACTTAGTTATCCTGCAATTTAAAAACTCGCTTCAAAATATCTGTTGTTCTTGCCAAAGGATCTTTGCGAATTTTGGCTTCTTCCTTCTCAACCATAAAAAACAATCCGTCCAATGCTTGATTGGTTACATAATCTGCTAGGTCGGGATTTACATTTTTGGTAAGAGGAATTTTATTGTATTTACCCACAATATCTTCCCAGTTCCGAGTTACACCCACTTTGTTCAAAGAAGTTTCAATAGTAGGACGGAAGGAATTGTAGAGTTCTTGTGTGGTTGTTCGCTTCAAAAAATTGGTTGCAGCATTGTCTTCTCCCTTTAAAATGTTCATAGCATCCGTTACGGTCATTTTTTTGATAGACGCAATGAAAATTTTTGCAGCTCCTTTTGCAGCTTCTTCTGCTCCACGATTGATATTGACCACTAGTTTGTCTATTTCTTTTCCCAATCCAATATCACGAAGAGTGTTTTCAACTTTTTGAACATCAGGCGGGAAAGGAATACGAATATTGGCATTGCCATTGTAGCCATCTACTTTGGATACTACACTTGCTCCTTTGGTAATTCCTACTTCTAGGGCTTGCTTCAAGCCATTGATGATTTCTAGTTCGGTGACAGGTGTATCACCTGAAGTTCCCAATACATCCCCCACACTTTTGAGAATTTCTTGTCCAGATGAGCAAGAGCTAAAGAACATGCTCACGACTGCAAATAATACGACTACTTTTTTCATGTGAAAATATTTGAAATAAAAATGAAAATACAAATTTAACAAGATAAGAGAAGTGGATGTTGGTTTTATACTCAATTTGATGGAGTGACTGCTTTTTTTTAGACTTTTGAAGGGTTGCAAAAGTCACTAAATCAGGCTTCAAATACAAAATAGAGTCCCTGTTAGATTATGGAGTTTATTTGAAGGGATTTTCTAAAAGACGTTGAATTTTGTTTCTGAGTTGCTTACGCCGTTCTTTTCGGCGGGCTTTCTTCTTTTTTTTCTCCTGCATTTTGCCCAATACTTCTTCGGTTGAATTTTCATCATTTATCAGATTTTTGGTACTGACCGTAGATACAATTCCAGTGAGCAAGCTTTTCCACCAAAAATTAATGATGGATTTACTCTCGTCTCGTTCAAAGTCAATAATGCCCTCTCTAAAATCGCCTCCCTTCTTTGGATTGTCGTTTCTAATAAATAGTTTATCCGCTAAAAAAGAAAGAATATCCTGCTTGGCTCCTACTTTCCCTGTATCTTTGTCTTTCAGTTTGAGTTTCAAATTCTTGTAATACATGTAGAGTTTTCCTCTTGAACGCTTGTCGGTTGCAAAAGCCGAAAAAGTGATTTTATCTATTTTGCCTTCATCTACTCGTGCAGGAACAACTTCTAAGATGGGATTCAAATCCACCATATCCATTCCACTGAGCGACCCCGAAAAAGTATGCCCATATTCACTACTATTCAAAGGAAAACTAAAATCGAGTTTCAAAAAACCTGTTCCCATTATGTACGTATTGGCTTCCAAAGTCATTTTAGAATCATCTGTAATTATCCAACTATTGTTGGTAAGGTTACGAATATTCATATTGAGTTTGTCTAGAGTAAAAAGACCCATTTTAGCACCTACCGCACCATAAGTCGTATATTCTACTTTGGCATCTTTCACTTCAATATGATCTATATAGACATTAAAAGGCAGATTTTTTAAAGTTTCTTGGGGCATCTGCAAGACTCGCTCACTTGGATGCCTCAACCTTTCATCCATAAAAGCTTCAATCGAAGCATCAGAAACCAAGACTTTTTTTACATTCAAGGAACCTCTCGTAAGCAAAGAGTTAATATCCAATCCTTTCATAGAAACATTTACATTTTGAAGTTGAGTCCAACCTGCACGATGTCCTACCACATGTCCCAACTCCAACTTAGGGTAGTCAGGAATCAGTGCCATGTTTTTTATGCTTGCTTGTTCATTGACCATATCCAAACTTAGATAGTCAATTGTGAGTGTATTGAGTTGCTTGGCTTGCTTTCGCCGAAAATTCTGAGCGGTTATTTTAAAATCATCCGCATAAAATAGCTTGTCTTTTTGTTCTTCAAGCGTATGATCTATCTTGAAGTTGTTGATAGATAGGTTAATTGGGTGAGCAGTTAAGATTTCTTCTTTGGTCTCTGCATCCAAAACAGTTAAGGAGGCATTGTTGATATTGAAGGATTCTATACCAAAAGTGCTGAGTTTTGGAGTCAGAATTTGTTGGAAATCCACCGACTTCATTTCCTTTTTCTTCCAGTCTGTTGGCGTATCTATATTCGTATCTTTGGTCAGTACGATTTTTGGTTCATTGAGTTCTACAGCAGGAATTGTCCATTCCTCCGACTTCATCATGGCTTTGTAATCGCCATCAAAAAAATCTGACGTATTCAAAGTAACCTCCTGAATTTCTACTGATTGCACGTTTTTATTTCCTCCGTCTTTAGGTATAAGCTGAAGAGTATTTAGGCGCAATACTGATTCATCTAAAGAAAAAGAGGCGCAACCAATCCCCAAATTATAGCGGCTCTTGGGCATTGGAACAATTGTACCGTTGATATCAAATTCTATATTTCCTGCTTTGATGGGTAAATCCTGAAAGGTTTCGCCCATATATTGTGGAGTCGCCATTTCGAGGCTGGTCAAGTGAGCATTTAGGTCTTCGGTAGTCGCTACTTGAAGCGTATCTCCTTTTTTCACTTTCAAGTATTCTAATTTCGTGTTTTTGATAAGGATATCTCCTACAAAAAAAGAATGAAGATCTTCTAAAATTTCCGAATTCTGCTCTACATCACAGGAATCTGCCAATAATTCGGTCGAACAATCTTGCTTTTCCAATTGAAGCAACTTGATAGTCCCATTATCCAATTCGATGTTGTTGATGTTGATGTGTTGTTTCCAAATAGCATCGTAAATATCAATACCTGTAAAGGTCAATGTTGGAATTTTTAAATCAAAGATGTTATGCGTAGAAAGTTCACAATCCTCGTATTTTTGAAGGACTTGTGTAGTATTGGAGCGAATAGATATGTTGTGAAGACGTAGTTTTTTGGATGCAACATTGATATACAGTTTGTCAAAATAGAGACCATACATATCGTCAGAAGCATCTTGCACTTTTGATTGTAGTTGGTTCACCACAAAGGGGTACAGGTAGCGACTCACCCCCCACTGAAACGACAGAAATAGGATGATAACTACTGAAAAAACAGCCGTTATGTATTTTAATATCTTCAAGTAAGGAATATTCATTAGGTTTTTTTACTGGTATTGGGCAGACTAAAATTACTGTTTTACATGCAATTAAACAAATTTAGCTTTGAACGGTTGGGTAATTTATCAGCTATCTCAAAAAGTATGTAACTTTAGACCAAAGAATAGTTATATTATAACCCAAATATCACAATAATGTTGACGCTTATTTCTCCTGCAAAAACACTCGACTTTGAAAATGAGTCGGTTACTACAAGCTATACCCAAGCTTCTATGCTTGAAAACGCCGAATATCTGATCAAAAAACTTCGCAAATTATCAGTGAAGAAAATCGGTAGCTTGATGAATATTAGCGATAAACTTGCCGAATTGAATCACCAAAGATTTGCTCATTTTCATACACCTTTCACCCTTCAAAACGCCAAACAAGCTGTTTTAGCCTTCAAAGGAGATGTTTATATTGGTTTAGAGGCAGAAAATTTTTCGACAGACGACTTTGAGTTTGCCCAAAAGCACCTTCGTATTTTGTCTGGTTTGTATGGATTGTTGCGTCCTTTGGATTTAATTCAGGCTTATCGGCTCGAAATGGGTACTAAATTCAAAGTCACCCCTACTAAGGACAATTTGTATAAGTATTGGGATGTACGTATCACCCAAAAAATCAACGAAATCTTAGAAACACAACAAGAACAGGTTTTGGTGAATTTGGCTTCCAATGAATACTTCAAAGCCGTAAAACCTAAATTGGTGAAAGGAAGGATATTGACACCCATCTTCAAAGACTTCAAAAATGGGCAGTATAAAGTCATTAGTTTTTTTGCTAAAAAAGCACGTGGCAGTATGGCTCGATACATCATTCAAAATCGAATCACTCAAATAAATGATATTAAGTCTTTTAACACAGATGGATACTACTTCAATGAAAAACTCTCTAACGAAAGCGAGTGGGTCTTTGTGAGAGATTAAAAGTCATTTACTTACGATTAGTTTTTATCACTTGTTCAGCAAAACCTCAAAATAGCTCAACTCCAAAATAGTTCTAAATCAATCAATTCTTAAGTTTGAATTTGAGCTTTGAGTTTAAAGATTCATTAAGTACGTTTTCGCTTTTTCACCTTCTTCTTTTTTACTACATCCCCTGCTGTCGAAGTCCCATTCAAATCTTCAGGCAAAGGAATTTTAAATACTTCTTTGCCTAATACTTCTTCAATGGTTTTGAATTTTTTCTGACCTCGGTCATTAATTAAGGTCAGCACAACTGCAGAATTGTTATTAGCAGTATTCTGCACAATTCGGGCTACATAATCTCTCGCTCCAGTAGGCGAATCATAGTTGATGATGAGATTGATATCTGACAAACTCACTTCACGAACCAATATATCCGAAATGACCAAAATCTGAAACTCTTTATCTATGAAATCTTCTAATACAATTTCTCTCTTTTCAAGATCCAAATCTTCGTGTATATCAAAGGCTTCATAATCCAATTTCCTCAATTCTCGAGCAACCATTTTAGCGTTGGTTTTAGAGGCTGTAAATACCAACACAGAACTGATGCGTTTTCCTTTTAGCAAGGAATGAATTAAATTAAGTTTGTCCTTACTATAAAGAACATAAGCGGCTTGTAAAATATGATCTATTGAAGCAGACAAAGCATGATCTTGCAATCCACTTTCACTGCTACTGTCTGTATGTTTTTCACTCATAAACTCTTAGTCTAAAAAGGTTTGATGATTTATTGTTATTATTGCGAACAATATAGAAAATAAAGAGAGGATAACAAAGAAAGTTCTCCAATTCATCATTTGTATAATTCGAAATGCTTATCTTGTACTTCTTTTTTGTTAAATCTACTGTAAAAATAGAAACCCCATGAAAAACTACCTAATACTTATCGTATTATCTTTTGCATTTTTGAATATATCTTCTTTGCTTGCTCAAACAGATTCTTCCGATGTCGTTGATAATACAGAAACTATCAAGGCACAAGAGAAAGAAATCAAGGAAAAAGACAAGGCTATAAAAAAAGCAGAAAAAGCTGCAAAACAGGAAGAAAAGGCCAAAAAGGAGGTTGCCAAAATCAAAAAGCAATTGGCAAAGGCAGAAAAAAAATCTAAAAAAACGGAAGCTAAGGCTGCAAAACAGGAAAAAAAATTGGAAGGCGTAGATATACCTGAAGCAGGCGATAAATTGAAACTTGAAAAACTCCAACTCGCTGATGCCAAAGCCAAAGTTGAAATCCAAAAATTGGAAGCAAAACTGGAAAAAGCAGAGGCCAAAGTCAAAAAGGCAGAAAAGAAAGCCGAAAAAGCAGAAGATAAAAAAGAAGAGGTGATGGACAAATACGACGATCAATAAATCATCAACTAATCTCCAACTTCCGCTTCAATACCAACAAAGGTTTTTTACCGTACAAAGCGATTTTTTTGGTCAAGCTAGGGCTGAACATACGTTCCCAAAAACTCTCTTTTTCTTTGAACATCACCAACATATCAATAGCCTCGTCTTCCAAATACTGTTCCAACCCTTCTAAAACGTCATCAGCCTTAATCAGGTCGAAAACCACTTTACCTGCTTCCTCATTGCTGATAAAATGCCTCTCCAATTCCTCCATACGACGTTGGTCTTCATTTGTTGGTGCATTTTCTTCACTCACATGCACCACATGGACTGTAGCTCCAAACAAGGCTGCAAATTCCAAAATTTCCTTCAATGCTTCCACATCAGCATTCTTAAAATCGGTAGCATAAGCGATTCGGTGAATTCCGTGATAATTGGCATCTGCAGGCACTGTCAAAACCGCACATTCCACATTTTCGATAACATTGGAGGTTGTTGTACCAAACAACCTATCCACCAAATTATCTACACCATCTGTTCCCAATACAATCAAATCAGGCTCGTATTCTTTGGCCTCTTGCACAATTTCATCAACCACCAAACCCTCTGTAAGTTTGTGTTTAACAGATACATGTGCTAACTTTTCGGCAGTTGCTTCCTGATGCAGTTTTTTCGTAAACTCCTTGTAGTGCTCCTCTTCCCTTGTCTCTTGATTTTCTAAAATCGACTGCATCAACTCAGGAGGAGTCCCCATTTCTAAGCTCGAAATAGTAAGGCTATAAACATGCAAGGTCGTAATCTCTGCATCTTGTTTGGCAGCAATGTGCAAAGCATATTTGAAGGCATTGACTGCATTTTCCGAAAAATCACTGGGAACTAATAACTTATTCATTATTCGATTGGTTTTGGAGGTTAAAGTTTGAGTATGAACTTGAGTTTTTAAGCTGCCTGAGTCAACCACCCTGCATTAACCGTACTCGGCTGAATCGCATTGTAATCCAACCAATCGGTCAATGCTTGTATATCCTTATCCTGGTTAGTCGTTGCACTTTTCTGCAACCGTTCACTCACCAAACTATCTGAAAAAGCTACCTTCAAGTCGGCTATAACTACCTTTTGCATACTCTTATCAGAAGGCAAGCCCTTGCGGTATGCCACATCCGAATAAATCTTACTCATTGCTCGATTAAATTCGTACCATGAAAAACCTGTGACCTTCATCTTATCCCGTATAGTGATTGCTTTATCCAAGTTTTTGATAGCTCCTTCATAGTCAGGATTTGATTGGTCTTTGAGCGCAAAACCCAACTGACCATAGACCCTATGAGACTCCACTTCCTGTGTTGCTTTGGCAAGAGATTCAAATATTGGAATGGTTTTTTCCATTTTGTCCTTATCGTCTTTCCAATTTTCGCTTCTCACTTCCTTCGCTTCGTTTAGTATCTCCACCTTCGTTTTAGGAGAAGCATTTTCAATAGCCTCCAATAAGTCCTTATCTGGAATCCCAACTTCAGTTGAGGAATTGAGGTAATCATTTGCCATCTCCAATGTTTTGGCATCTTGAATTTCTTGAATTTCTTTTTGTTCTATTTTTTGCTGCAATTGGCGAACTGTCGTAGATAACACACTGTCAATAAGAGCTTTGCCACCCCATCCTCCTAAGGCTGCAAAGCCGAATAGACGAATATAATAATAAAGATTGGCAGGTTTATCATCCAAATTTTCAAGACCGAGCGGTAATATGCTGAAAATAACTGCTGTTCCCAACAGGCCAAACAAACAGTCTCCTAAACAACCTGGGTTGTAGCGGTTTGGCCCTACTTTATGTGGCAACACCCAAACACCACTACTCAGTCCATAAGCGAAACCAGCCAACATTCCTGTCAGCCCTAAGAGTCCCATAATTGTCCATTGAAATTCCATGACGTTGATTTTTAGGTATAAAAAAGTATGATTCAAAAATAGTATTTCTATTGGTTTTTATGTGAAAAAATAACACTTTTTTTACTTCAATGAAACTAATTGCAGCAAAATCGTGTAATTAAGTCGGTTAAAATTAACAATTAGAAAATCATGGGAAAGTCAAAATTAAAAGGAAAAGATTTGATGAAGTTGGGCTTCAAACAAAGCCGTGCGGTAGGAATGTTGCTAAATGCCCTGCAAAAACACTTTAAACATAACAGCAAAGATGAAAAACTGAAAATGGCCTCACAGTTATTGGAAAACCCTAAAAACTATGAAGAGGATGAAGCTTTTGGTATGATTGCCAAAGATTTGCTGCAACAGGCCGATATTGAAGCGGGAAAAATAACCGCTTATGGGGAAATTCCATTGAGAAACAAATCTTTAGATTTCGAAGTATACGGCAAAGAGCAAATCGAAAAGGGTGCTATCCAACAAATGTACACTGCCATGAAACTGCCTGTTGTGTGTGCAGGTGCTTTAATGCCTGACGCTCATCAAGGCTATGGACTACCTATTGGAGGTGTGTTGGCTACCAAAAATGCAGTGATTCCTTATGGAGTTGGAGTAGATATTGGTTGTCGTATGTGCTTGACCATGTATAATTTACCTGATAATTTCATCAAACGTTATCATACGAATTTGAAGCAATATTTGGTCGACAATACTCGATTTGGGATGGGCTGCGAATTTGATGCGCCTGAACGGATTGATGATGAAGTATTGGAGAGCAAGGTGTTTCAAGAGATTGATTTTGTAAAAAAACTGAAGCAAACCGCTTATAAACAAATCGGTACGTCAGGTGGTGGCAACCATTTTGTAGAGTTTGGGATGGTCGAAATATTGACCGCCGACAACGACTGGAATTTGCCGATTGGAAAATACATTGCTATTTTGTCTCACTCTGGTTCAAGAGGTTTGGGCGCAAAAATAGCCAATCATTATACCAAATTGGCTCGTCAAAACTGTCCACTTCCAAGAGAAGCACAACACTTGGCGTGGTTGGATTTGGATACCGAATTGGGGCAAGAGTATTGGATAGCCATGAATTTGGCAGGCGATTACGCTTCGGCTTGTCACCACCAAATCCACAAGCGTCTTGCCAAAGCGATTGGTGAAAAACCTGTGGCGATGGTCGAAAATCACCACAACTTTGCATGGAAAGAAAAATTGGCCGATGGTACAGATGTGATTGTGCATCGAAAAGGCGCAACTCCTGCGGGCAAGGGCGTTTTGGGAATCATTCCAGGTTCTATGACTGCTCCTGGATTCATTGTGCGTGGAAAAGGGGAATTTGATTCTATCAATTCTGCTTCACATGGTGCAGGTCGTCAAATGTCTCGCCGAAAAGCCAAAGATTCTTTGACCAATAGTGATGTACGTAAGTATTTAAAACAACAAGGGGTGACTCTTATTGGAGGTGGATTGGATGAAGCTCCAATGGCCTATAAAGATATACACGAGGTCATGCGCTCACAGCAAGATTTGGTGGAGGTCTTGGGTACTTTTCACCCAAAGATTGTGCGGATGGCAGAAGATTGATTTATGACTTCAAACTCCATATTCGAGTTTAAATTCAAGCTGACGAGTCACTTCTTCATAATGCTGAGTTCATCATTTGTCTTTGTTATACACCAATACGGTTAAATTTTCAACCCAATTACCTAAAAGTTTAAATGAGTCACGTTTCCTTTTAAGGTCGTGACTCATCTAATTTTAGAGGTGGTCATTTCTCTTATGTTAAGTAAAAAAGAAAAAATAACTTCCCGACCAATACTCCCCTTTTGAAAGGGGTTGGGGTATGTTAGCAAAAAAAGCGGGGAGTTATTTTTTACCATTACTAAGCATCAAATTTATATCCTACACCTTTGACTGTTTTGATATATTCATCGCCCAGTTTCTCACGAATTTTGCGGATATGCACATCTATCGTTCGGTCATTTACAATCACATCTCCACCCCATACTTTTTCCAAAATTTCTTTTCGTGAAAATACCCTCCCAGGCTTCGAAATCAGTAAGTGAAGTAAGAAAAATTCCTTTCTAACGAATTCGATCAATTCTTGATTTTGAAAAACTTCAAAAGTATCTACATTGACTTTTAGATCTCTAATAGAAATGGTGGGCATCTCCTCTTCTTCTACTACTCTACGTATCAAAGATTTGACCTTAGTAATCAGCAAACGAGGGTGAATAGGTTTGATGATGTAATCATCTGCTCCCGAATCCAAAGCCATCAAATGAGTAAATTCTTCACTCATTGCTGTCAAGAAACAAATCATCGTTTGATTGAAGCTTTTTATTAAACGCATCTCTTGGCAAGCCTGAATACCATCTAATACAGGCATCATCACATCTAACAATATCAAATGTGGCTTGATTTCTTTGGCCTTATCTATGGCATCTTGTCCATTTTTGGCGGTCGTTACATTGAAATTTTCTTTACGTAAGTTATAACCCACAAACTCCAACACATCTTTTTCATCGTCTGCTACCAATATTTTTATCATCGAATGATCCATATAAAATTAATCGTTTTTAGGTTAAGGATACTACATCGAAATTAGCTGTTTGTTGTTCCTTGTGTGTTAATGAAAAATGAAGTTATCGTTAAGTTTAATTCTCACTCAGAAAGGTGAAGTATGGTCAAAAATGAATACTTTTGAAGTGGAAATAAACAAATACATTCTAATCAAGATAGAACCCATATGAACATCGAAACCCACAAAGCGATTCCTTTTACCATTGCTCCCACCAATCATTTTCTCATTGAAGGACAGTTCAACGATCATTTCGCACGCTTCATTTTGGATACAGGTGCAGGACGATGTTGTATGGGATTGAGCAAAGCCATAGAAATGAACCTAATAAGAACCGAAAGTGAACATACTGCCGCAGGAGTTGGAGAGGGCTACATGGAACGTTTTGAAGTACAAGCTTCACAGATGTCTATTGGAGATTGGAGGGTAAAGGATTTTACAATAGCGGGACTGGACTTATCAGGTGTCAATAAAGCATTGGAAGGTATTGGAGAAGGGCCTGTAGAGGGCATCATCGGAGCAGATATTTTGTTAGATTTCAATGCGGTGCTGGACTACCAAACTTTGCAGTTGGCTCTCGGAAATCGCACTTCTTTTGAGTGTATTCGAAGCAATCATGCGGTCATTGAAGTGGCCTTAGGCAATGGTGAACAGTCCGAAAAAACTCGTTTTATCATAGATACAGGAGCTGGTCAAACGTGCATTGACCTCCAAAAAGCGGAGCAACTCGGCTGGACATTGAAGGAAATGGAAGACAAGGCAACGGGAATTGGGAGCGCAAACATGCCGATTTCTACCACCGTTATCCCCAAAATCAGCTTTGGGGACTACGCACTTTTCGACTACCAAATGACCATTATTGACCTTGACCATGTCAACCAAGCTTTTTCAGAGATGGGTGCAAAAACGGTAGATGGCATTATTGGCGCAGATGTTTTATTGCAGTACGGTGGAGTGATTGACTGTGAATTCAAAAAATTGTATTTAAAAATCTAATATTCTACACGATACTACTGTACAAAATGATTTTTGAACCACAAAAGTATCAAAAGGGCACAAAAGAGATGTTTGAATTTCAGTTCTTTACTTTTGTTTTCTTTGTGCCTTTTGTGGTTGAATTAAAAATGTACAGTAGTATGATTCTACACCTTACTTCGAAATTATTGTTTGTACGGAGTAAGATAGACAGTGTTTAGTTTGCAATTTTCCCTTTTACAAGCCAAATACTTACACATTGAATCTAAAATGCATTACATCGCCATCCACCACTAAATATTCTTTCCCTTCTACTCGCATTTTTCCAGCTTCTTTCACTGCTTTTTCAGAACCATATTTCACGTAGTCTTGATAAGCAATTACCTCTGCCCGAATAAATCCTTTTTCGAAATCGGTGTGAATCACACCTGCCGCTTGTGGAGCTTTCATGCCTTCGGTAATTGTCCAAGCACGTACCTCTTTTACCCCTGCCGTAAAGTAAGTAATCAATTTGAGTAAACGATAGCAAGATTGAATCAATTTGTTGATACCAGGCTCCGACAAACCCATTTCTTGCAAAAATTCCATACGCTCTTCAAAAGTTTCCAACTGCATGATTTCCGCCTCCATGCCCGCCGAAATGTACAGAACTTCTGCATTTTCATCCTTCACCGCTTCTTCCAATGCCTTTGTATATTCGTTGCCATCTACTGCCGAATCTTCGTCCACATTGCAGACATAGAGAACAGGCTTGTTGGTCAACAAATGTAAATCATTGAAAAATGCACGGTCGTCTTCATCTATTGGAGCAGTCCTGGCAGACTGACCTGTTTCGAGGTGTTCTTTATAGACTTTTAAAATTTCAATTCCTTTTTTGGCATCTTTGTCGTTGGCCTTTAATCTTCTCGACAATTTTTCGATGCGCTTCTCCACCGACTCCAAATCCTTCAATTGCAGCTCAATATCAATGATTTCCTTGTCTCTAACAGGATCTACACTTCCACTGACATGCACCACATTGTCGTCATCAAAACAACGAACTACATGCACAATCGCATCCGTATCCCGAATATTTCCCAAAAACTGATTGCCCAAACCTTCCCCTTTACTCGCACCTTCTACCAAACCTGCAATATCCACGATTTCGACCGTAGTAGGAATCACTTTTTGTGGATTCACCAATTCCTCCAATTTGGTCAAACGTGCATCAGGCACGTTCACTACACCTATATTGGGTTCTATCGTAGCAAAAGGATAGTTGGCAGAAAGGGCTTCTGCATTAGATAGACAATTGAACAAGGTTGATTTTCCGACATTTGGCAAGCCGACAATACCACATTTTAAAGCCATAATTGGGTTCGTTGTTTTGTTGTTTACTTTTTTGCGGCTGCAAAGGTATTGTTTATGCAATCAAAATGGAAATGAAAGCGAAAATTAAATAGTAGTTTGGGCTTTGACCAATCTCAAAATAAAATCTTTGCTTGTAGAAGAATCTTGAATATAGCTTTGGAGTGCCTCTATTTCACTGCCAGCAAGCCTTTTGCCTTGTTCCATAATCAAAATTGTATTCCACAACATATTGCTTATACGGTATTTGTCAAATGGATTGTCCGAAAGCTTTTTTGTTTCGGGCTTTGAAAAAGGGAGAGGATTACCAAAGGTTTGCTGATTGAAACCTTCCAATGCTTTCCACATACCGACTTCACACCATACATCTTCGGCAAATTCGGTAATCATAATGGCGAATTGTTGCCAACGGGCATCGTCAGTGAGGTAATTCCCCAAAAACATTGATTCATTTTTTCGCAAAAAACGTCCTAATTTTTGAGAAATAGCATTCAGTTTGTGGTCTGTTGGAGAAGGGTAATTGGAGGGTCTGTAATTTAGGAGGCTCATAAATTGTAGCTAGGTTAATGTTTGACTATAAGTTTCATTTATCTGTAATCACTTTTCTATGTGCACATTACCAACAATTCAAAGGAATCTCTTTCCAGAAAATACTGCAGTTTTTGACTGACGGAATAAAATTTTTGTTCTATGGTAGTGCGATGTTCACGGGGTCGATAGCTGTAAGAATCCATGGGATTCTTGGGGTTTTTGTTGATTGATTTTAAGGTGTGAAAATACGCATATCTTTACATTATCTCAAACAAATCTTCCATCACCACTTCGGAATCTACCAAACCCAAACTATGTTTGTTTGGTTTTACGCCAAAATTCTTTTTCTGTGCCAACCAAAGTGTTGTGCATGATATTTTATTTATTGCTTGCGAAATCTCACTTAAAAAGGCACTTTTGGCGAGTAATAGAAAATGAAACTCTAAATCAATTTCTTAGTTTGCTATGATTGTCAAAAACTATTTGAGTACAATCAATTTTGCCTGTTGCTGTATAGTGTCGTCTGCTACCAATACACACATATAAATGCCATTGGGCAAATCATTGGTGAATAAGGTATAGTGATAATAAAATTCTCCAAAATGACTAATCACCTTCTCTCAACCTCCAAAAATCTTCACCCCAATTTTTATACAAACGGTGCTTATTTTCCTTACAAAAATCAACTTCAACTTCCTTCAATTGATGTATATATTCAAAGATGTTTTCTCCAATTTTCACAAAAGAAGGGTCATTTTCGACTCTATCATTGAATCTGTGCATAAAAATCCTATCCTCATTGTTGGTGTCTATTCCCACCAATAACATTTCAGATTGAATTGCCCCAATTACCAGATAACTTAATGTTTTATATGCTTTATTGAGGTTAATAATACCATCTTCATCATCCAATAAATCAAATATTGGCATATTTCTATTAGAGGAAACACTTGTCAAAAAAGGTGTTATACGATATATCTCATCCGTGCCTTTTTCAAAATCAAAAAGATTAGTCATATAATCACCTACTTCAAAATAAGTAAAAAACAACTTATACAAAGGAGGCAGAAATATCCCATTGTCCTCCAATAATTTGAAGTTGGGTTTCTCACCATACGCTCTGCAATTAAACAATTCCAATCCTTTTTTCATGGGGTTAATTTTAGCTTTCCCTTCAATTATCAGAAAGAAAAATCACTTCACTATCTTTCCATTTTTGAAATACAACTCCCTTCAATTTCGATTCATACAAGGCTTCTCTGAGTTCTTTAGAAATCAAAAAGCGGTCAATGAAAATCAAATCATAGGGCTTTTGACATACTGTATTACCATAAATTTTTACATCAATAAAAGTATATTTCGCCTTGAATCGTTCATATTCTTCTTTAAATTCCTCATAAGAAGTAATTTCTCCCCATTTATATTCTTTGAGAATCCTATTATCGTATATGTCATAATAATAACGCATGCAAATAGCTACTGAGGGAAAGTGAATGTTTTCAAATTGTTCCAAAGTGGGCATAAACAAGATAAAATAGTTTTTCTTCACTACTTCTTCAGATTTTTCAGCTTCTGATGCTCTTGTTGCGTGACGGATTATAGTAATGAAAGCCTCCACAGGAATAAATAAATGTGCTGGAGGTAACCAAAATTGCTCTAAGATGTTTTTTATCTTTTCGCTAACTACCACCATTCTGTTTAACTGCAATGGATATTCTTTTTCGGGAAGCATTTTATAACGATGAAATAACCAATCTGGAATTTTTCCAAAGTAGTCGGTGCACCAAGCCCCCCAGTCTGTTCCTTCAATTTTCAAAGGCTTTTTATTTCGCATAAATTTTGCCCAGCCTTTCTCATCCTCTCCCAATAAAGCCAATCTTTCTAGCGATTCTTCGGTAAAACTGTATCCTAAAACATCTTGATAACTTGCCACTGGTCTATAAAAAAACATAATCAAATTATACCTTTAAGTTCTTTTCAAATCCTGTAACAATTGGATATTGATTCCAATCCTTTATTTCAACTCCAATCAAATTCTCATTTTCCAAAGCAGTTTTTACTTTTTCATTGAAAATGATAGGCCCCATCTCTCCCCATAAAATATCATATGGATTCTTATAAATAAAAACTTTAGGCTTCATTTCTACACTATATTTTTCGTACTCTTTGATAAGTGGACGTACAATCTCACGCCGATGTTCTTTTGAGCGAATACATCCTTTCTCAAAAATACGAATCATATTATCAGTAGATGATTTTAATTCAGCTTTGAAGGTGATTTCTTCATACATGAGTTTATCATAAGGAGTATAGAGCAAATGAAATATATAGTAGTCTCTAACTTCTTGAGAATGGAGAGCCTTTACCTTTGCTTCGTAAAAACGATGTTCTGGTAAATTGAATCTTTCCATTACCTTTTTAATTTTTGGACTGATTATCCAGATATTTCCTTTAATTTGCCCCATAAGAGGCGGGTTATGAATACTATCACCTACCCATGTATGGAAATCACAAAATTTAGGGTTCTCAAATTTACTACTTCGACTACCGTATTGCCACAATAAAAAATGAATAACCTCAGGCTTCTTCCAAGCGTGCATATATCCAATTTTCTCTTCTTCAAATAATCTAAGTCGTTCTTCTTCCTCATAAGGAAGTCCTACACTATATAATAAAAACTCCTTCGACTGTTCAAGGGTATAATATTTCATTATTTCGTTTCCTTTTCAATAAAAATCACTTCACCTCCAATCCTTCTTCCACCATTTCCCCATTCCCTTCAATCACCACTTGATACTTCCCAGCCTTCAAATAAAACACCTCATTGTCCGCCTTCTTCAATTTTGCAGCCTTCTCCCCTTCTTTCAAATCCTTGTTCAATTCTTGCTCATAATCCGAAACTTTATCCGCCTCCAAACTCAAATCGTATTCCACAAAATTGTAGCCCGAAGTCGCTGCCTGTTCCCATTCCTTCAATACCAAACCATCCGCCGTTTGCACCTTCAATTTCAGCGTAGTCGCATCTTTCACATACACAGGAATTTCCACTTTGGGTAGAGTCGCTTCACGCCAAGCATTGCGTTTGTTGCCCCAGCGAGAGCTTGCAGAAATGGATTCAATGTCAAACACATACAAAGGTTTGGACAGGATAAAAGGTGTGGTTTTTTGGAGGTGTTCGACATTGGCGATGTAAAAAGAACGACCATGTGTGCCAATCACCAAGTCGTTGGCTTTGGGGTGAATCACCAAATCGTGGACAGGAACGGCGGGCAAATCTTTGGTCATGCCCATGAAAGTTTGCCCTTTGTCGAGCGATACATACAGTCCATGGTCGGTGCCGACATACAACACATTGGCATTTTTGGGGTCTTCTTTGACGACATTGACAGGTTCTTTGGGCAGGTTTTTGCCGATTTGATTCCAAGATTTGCCGTAGTCGAAAGAGGCGTAAACGTAGGAATTGAAGTCGTCCCAACGATAGCCATTCAGCGAAGCATACACCGTACCTTCTTGATGAGCAGAAGCAATAACTCTGCTGACCCACATATTTTCGGGCAGTTTGTCCGAGATTTTTGTCCAGTTGTAACCGCCATCTTTGGTGAGGTGAATATTGCCATCGTCTGTGCCTACGTATATCAAGCCAAACTTCAAGGGCGATTCATGAATCATCGTCAAAGTGCCGTAGGGAACATTACCTTTTCGTCCGCCTTTGGTCAAGTCGCCCGAAAGAGTTTGCCAATCATCGCCCTTTTTCATTGAGCGGTGGAATTTGTTGGAGCCGATGTAGAGGATGTCTTGATGGTGAACGGATAGGTGAATAGGCGTTTGCCAATTGAAGCGAAGAGGGCGTTCACCCAGCTCGTGAATTGGGCGAATCATGGTATAATCGTCTTTTTCGACATCTATTCGATAGTAATAGCCAAACTGAAAACCTGTGTAAACCGTATTGTTGTCTCGGTTGTCAATCTCGACCTGCATTCCGTCACCGCCCAAAAGCCCTTTGTAGGGATAAACGCCATATTGGTGCCACGATGAACTCGCTTTGTAGTTACTGCTTCCCTTCCAAACGCCATTGTCTTGCAGTCCGCCATAGATATTGTAGGGTTCAGCCATATCGACATTGACGGTATAGAATTGTCCAACGGCAGGTGAATTGCATTTTATCCAACTTTCGCCATCGTCATACGAAATGTTTACACCGCCATCGTTGCCATTGATGAGGTGTCCATTTTTTTGGGGATTTATCCAAAGGGCATGGTGGTCAGCGTGAACATTGTCGCCATTGATAGAAGCGAAGGTTTTGCCGCCATCTTCTGAGCGCAAAATCGGCACGCCCATGATATAGATTTTATTGGGTGTATGGGGAGAAACTCGGATTTGACCAAAGTAATAGCCGTAGGAATAATACAAATCGTCAATGTAGTCGGTGTGCGTTTTTTTCCAAGATTTACCGCCATCCACAGAGCGATATACTTCTGCTCCAATGACAGGCGTATCAAACAATTGTGAATTGGCATCCTCCAAATATTCGACCAAAGCAATCGGCAGTATTTTGCCGTCTTTGACCATTGTTTGGACTTTTTCGGCAGTGTATTTTTCCGGAAAACCGTTGTCCTTCAAAAAGGCTTCGACTTGCTTTACGGGCACATCCATGAACACCTCTTTGGTCATTGCCCGCAACTTGTCTTTGGTCAATTGATTCTTGTTTTCGTCTTCATCAACCTCTTTGGGTCTTCGATTTTGGTTGTCCAAAATGGCGTAAATGCCGCCATCTTTGTGATGCGCCAAACCGATTCTACCCACTCCGTTTCCTGTCGGAAAGCCACTTTCGGCAGTCGTCAGCAGTGTCCAAGTTTCACCACTGTCCACGCTTCGGTAAATACCTGATGTTTCACCCGAACCCACAAAATCCCATGCTCTACGGCTTCGGTGCCACATTGCCGCAAACAGCACTTCGGGGTTGCTGCCTTCCATCAACAAATCGACTCCGCCTGTGTTTTCGTCCACATACAAGACTTGTTTCCAAGTGTTTCCGCCATCAGTGGTTTTGTAAATGCCTCGTTCTTCGTTGGGAGAATAGAGGTGTCCCAAAGCTGCCACCCAAGCGGTATTGTTGTCGGTTGGGTGCAAAACAACTCGGCTGATGTGGTGGGACTCCAATAAGCCCAATTGCAGCCAAGATTTACCGCCATCTACGCTTTTATACATGCCCATGCCTGCATAAGACGAACGACTGGAATTGTTTTCGCCTGTACCGACCCAAATCGTTGCAGGTGTGGTGTTCCAATTGACGGCTATATCGCCAATGGTCATAACGGCTTCATTGTCAAAAAGTGGGGTAAAGGTTGTGCCATTGTTTTGGGTTTCCCACAATCCCCCCGAAGCATAAGCTACATAAAAGTGCGTTGGGTCTTTGGGATTGACCGCCAAATCGGTGACTCGCCCGCTCATTATTGTTGGACCAACCGAACGAAAAGGAACGTTTTGAACGACTGCATTTTTTTGAAGTGCTTGGCGTTGGTCGAAGTCTGCCATGCGCTTTATGGCTTTTGTTGCAGGGGGTTGCTTTTTTTGAGCGTGCATATTGAAGTTGAAGGAGATGAACAGGATAAAGGAAAAGAAAATGGGTAATTGTAGTTTTCTCATGAAATAGTGGTATTTTTTGAAGCAAGAGGTAGGATGTAAGAAGCAAGAAATTTTTATTCGTGTTGATTTCTCGCTTCAAATATCCAGAAGCCAAATGAATTTTTGTAGAAAGATAAGAAAAAAACTTGGGAGTATTATGGCTTGTCGACTTCAACTGTTGTCAAGGTCTGCGACCGTTGACAAAGTTTTGCTATTCGAGTGCTTTAACCAAAAATGATATTTATGAAGTAGTTTTGCGGTACTTTTTTAAAATTAGTGCTGTAAAACAACTATGCTAAAAATCGCCTTTTCTCCCATTTATGCCCATCCTTTGCCGAAAAACCACCGTTTTCCAATGGCAAAATACGAATTGTTGCCGCAGCAATTGCTGTATGAAGGTACGGTTCAGAAGGAAAATTTTTTCACTCCAAAACCTTTAGCCGAACAGTACATTCTCCATACGCATTGTGCTGATTATTGGCACAAACTGCAAAACCTCGAATTGACCCGTCAAGAAGAACGTAGAACGGGATTTCCTTTGTCTGCTGAATTGGTCGAGCGTGAAATCACGATTGCACAGGGAACAATAGATGCTGCTTTGTTTGCCTTGCAGTATGGCGTGGCAATGAACATTGCAGGAGGCACACATCATGCGTTTACGAATCGGGGAGAAGGATTTTGTTTGTTGAACGATATAGCGATTGCAGCCAATTATTTGTTGGACAAAGAATTGGCGAAAAAAGTGTTGGTGATAGACTTGGATGTGCATCAAGGAAATGGTACGGCTGAAATTTTTCTGAACAATTCTCAGGTTTTTACATTCAGTATGCACGGTGCGAAGAACTATCCTTTGCGGAAAGAAAAATCGGATTTGGACATTGGCTTGGAGGATGGCACGGGAGATAAAATCTACTTAACGGTACTTTTGAAGACCTTAGACCGTCTAATAAAAGAAGTTGTACCCGATTTTGTATTTTACCAAGCGGGCGTAGATGTCTTGGAAACCGACAAATTGGGGCGTTTGTCTTTGAGTTTGGAGGGTTGTAAGCATCGAGATGAAATGGTCTTGACTATCTGCAAAAACAATCATTTGCCTGTGGCTGTTAGCATGGGCGGTGGTTATTCAGCCCAGTTGTCTCGCATCATTGAAGCCCATGCCAATACCTATCGAATTGCTCAAAAGCTGTTTTTTTAGCTCACTACTCATTGATAATCAGTTTCTGCGTAAGACGGTCTTTCTTTGTAGCCAACTTGACCAAGAGAACTGTGCCGTATTTTACTTCGCTGATTGTCAAGGATAAATGATTCTTCCCGACAACTGTTTCCTTTTTGGGAACTTTCTGCTCATACACGATTTTCCCTTCAATGTCAAAAATTTGAAGCTCAACTTCGCTTTGATAAGCCATCTGAAAGTCAATATTCAACACGCCATTGTAGGGATTGGGGTACATTTGCATCCGCAAGTCTGCAATGCTTTGGAGGTTGATTTCATCCACTCCAACGGTTTTTTCTTTTACCACAAGTACTTTGAAAATTTGGCTACTCGCCTCACTCTGCGTTCCTGTATTGCTCCAAAATATATTCTTTGCCGAGCTGCTAATGCCGCCATATATATAGCCCACCAAAGTTGTATCCGCTTCTAAATCATCCAACTTCAGCACTCCGTTATCATACCTTGGCAAGTCTTCAATGGGAATCAACTCCGAACTTGCGCCCAACAAAGCGGGCATTTCCACAGGGAGTTTGTATTCGGTCATTGTGCCATCTGCCGTTCTGGTAACTCTTGCGATGGTCTTGACAAAAGGCACTTCGTCGTCTTGCACCAAGATTCCGTTCTCTTCGTAGTATTGTGCGATACCTCCAAAAAATACGGTGTGCATTTCGTTTTGATTGGCACTGAACATCGGCAACACGGCACAATGATAGTGGTTGTAATACTGCGAAAATAAATCGTTTACCTCGTATCCATCGGCATCAATGTTCACGCAGTTGAGGAAGGGAACATTAGCAGTTTTTTGGAAAACACCTGAAAAAGCCGTCAAACCTTCTTCGCCATCGGGCATGATTTGCGGTACTACATTGTAGTCTCGACGATGCAAGTTGTCGGTATCGGTAATACTCTCTAAGTGCCTGATATTTAGATTTGTTCCATCATCCTCTATTTCAAATTTTCGGATGGAATTGGTGTATTCTTGGGTGAATCCCGGGCCGTGATCGGGTCCCATCGGATTGTAGCTTCCTTCAAATTTGTGCCCACCGACTAAGTAGTAAATGTCGCCTATTTTTTTGAGGTGTCCGCCCGTCACTGCAAATTGTGGGTCTGTTATTTGCCTAAAATTCGCTGCAAAATCAGTTCCGTTCACAATCGCTTCTATCGTAGCAGGGACATGGATAGCGGTGAGGTTGGCGTAGGTCGTATGCCCGCCTTTCGTGTTGCTATCCCCATAACCTCCAATGACATACAAATAGTCGCCTTCCTGTTGAAATTCCATATTGGTGGAACTCAACTGCTCTCTTATCCCAACGGATAAAGAATTGAGTGAAGCAGTCCATTTTTGTTGAGTTACGGGGTCAATCACCACCAATTGATTGTTGTTGCCCGAAGCATCAAAAGCCGCAAAAGGTTGTCGCTGATGCAATCCGTCCAAACGCCCCCCAACAATGAACCATCTGCCATTGTCTTGTCCAAAAGCATAGGACTGTATGCCACCTACTCCTTCAATGTCAACGGGTTCTAATTGAAGGTTGAAGGGAATTTGTGAATAGATGTTCCCTATAGTCATCCAAAGAGCGAAAGCAAAAAATATGTTTTTCATTTAATTCATTTGTTTTTTCATCACAAAAATAAGGTGTTCTCAGTTTTTAGTGCGTAACATTTATTACGCTTATAAAATCGTTTTTACTACTCCAAATAATACGCCCCTGAAACCACCATTTTTTCGGCGGTTAATTCTTTGAAGGTCACAAAATCACTACTCACTTTTACATTCTCCAACAGTTGTTTTTTGAAAAAATCTCCTTCAATTAAATACGCATAATAATTTTCTCCTTCCTTCAGGACTCCCTCCAAAGGCAAGCCTGATACCTCGTGTGCCGCCACTTCGATTTTCGCATTCACAAACATCCCTGCTTTGGCTACTTCGCCCTGTCCTTTTTTGATGTGACAATGCACCTTCAGTGTTCCCTTTTCTTCGTCCATCATAGGATTGAGTTTCACAATTTCCGCTTTAAACTGTTTGGGGCTATCGGGCAAACTGAACAGCACTTTCTGCCCTTTTTCCAATAAAGGCACATCCTTGGACAATACCTGTAACTCCAAGTGAATGTGGTCGTTATTCGATATTTCCATTAGTCTATCCTGCGGTTGTATCATCTGTCCCTTGTTCACAAAAACCTCATGCACATAGCCCGATTGATTGGCATAAATGGATATTTTGGATTGAAAGGTCTGGCTCTGCTCCAAATCCTCTACTGCAATACCGAATAGCTCCAATTCACTCCTCAATCCCTTGTATTTGGCGGTCAAAAAATCTTTTCGAGAAAGTGTTTCGTCAAAAGTTTTTTGGGATGTAGCATTTTCCGATTGTAGCAAACGTTTGCGCTCATAGTCCTTTTGTGACAATATCAATTCGGCTTTGGTTTCCAGCAGAATACGCTGTTTTTCGATTAAGTTGGGATTCACAATCGTAAACAACAACGCTCCCTTTTTGACATAATCTCCAGGCAAATATTGAAGGTGTTCGATGAAACCCTCGCTTTTGCTGTGTACCGACATCAACTCGGTAGGCGGCACTTCAATGCGCCCTGTGCAACTCACATCTTGTTGAACAATTTTGGTTTGCAGCCCTCCAATTTTGACCGCAGAATTAGCCGCCAAAACGTCTTTTACCAACAAAGGAGCGTTTTCTTCCTCTGATTCGGCTGTGGTTTCCACCATTGCAGTGGTTTTCTGTGGCTCGCTCGAATGTTGGCAAGCCTGAAAAAATAAGGTGATAATTAGAATGAAATATATTTTGTTCATCGCTGATTTTATTTAGTTTGTGTTATGTAATTGAGTTGGAGTACTTGCTCATTGAAGGATTTCACCTCCTCCAAATAGGCATTTTGACGAGCGAGCAAACGCTCCTGTATTTGGCTAAAGCGCAAAAAGTCAATCTCGCCCTGTTCGTACTGTTTTCTCGCCTTTTCCAAAATAATGGCTTGTTTGGGGAGGAGTGTATTTATGTGGACTTCAATGGATTGGTCAAGGCTTTGTAAATGATTCTTCAAGGCCGCAATATCGTATTCAAATTGTTGGATTTGAAGGTTTTGTTTGTTGTTTAGCATCTGCTGGTCTATCTCCCATTGCTGTATTTTCACCTTACTCGCTCGCCTATCTATCGGAATTTGAACACCAACTGCAATGCCTTGAAAAACAAAGGCTTTTTGAAGTGATTGGGCAAAATATCCTGCACTCCAATGAGCTTGTTTAGAGCTGATATTTTCCAGTTGAATTTGTTTGTCAAGTGCTTCCTTTTTGCGTTGATACACTTGCAGGTAAATACTTTTCTTGGCATCCAAAATCACTTCGTTGTTGGCTAAAGGCTGCAAAGTTGTCGCCTTCAATGAAATACTATCCTCCAATAAAGCCAATTTTCGGATATGCGCTTCTGCCAATGCTGTCTGTCTTTTCGTTTCGTTTTGAGTCTGTTGAAGGCTGATTTTTTCACTGTTAAACAGTTCAAAATCAACGATGTCAATTTCTCCAACTCGGTGCTGCAATTCGATTTTGGGCTGCAATGCCTCATACAATTGAAGAATGTCTGCACCCAACTGTTGTTTGCTGTTCCAGTATTGCCAATCATTGTAGGCGGATTGCAGGTCAAATTTCAGGTCGTTGAGCATCCATTTTTGTTCGACATCCAACAAGGCTATTTTGCTGTCAATCAATTCTCTTTCCGCTGTTTGTGTTTTTTTTTGAAGCAAAGGACTGATGTTTTGACGAATGTTGACTTGGTGGTCAAAGCCCGAATCGTTGATTTGCCCACCTTGGTATTCCATCGAAAAAGGCGACCATTGACCGATTGCCTCTTTGTTCAAGGCTTCGCTTTGTTTCTCTAACGCAAGGTTCTGGATAAGTGGGTGATGCGTCAAAGCATATTCATATACCTCTTCAAAATTTTCGAGGTTTTGGGCATAAGAAATCCCATTGAAGCCCAAAAGAAAGAGCAAGGACAAGACCGCTTTTTTGAGCCATTTTTTTCTGAAAAGCAAATAATAAAGCGTGGGTAAAATGACCAAGGTCAGCAGCGTAGAACTAATCAATCCCCCAATCACGACCGTTGCCAAAGGTCGCTGTACTTCTGCGCCATTGCCTGTCGAAATCGCCATCGGTAGAAAACCCAATGCTGCTACCAATGCGGTCATCAATACGGGACGCAATCGTGACAAACAAGCAGTACTGATTAGACTCTTTAGGTCTTCAAAATCAAAGGATTTTAGTTGTTTGATAGCACTCAACAAAACAATTCCGTTCAATACCGACACGCCAAACAAGGCGATAAAACCAATTCCCGACGAAATACTAAAAGGCATTCCCCGCATCCACAATGCCAAAATTCCTCCAACTGCCGACAAAGGCACTGCCATAAAAATAATCAAGGCATCTACCACCGAAGAAAAGGCAAGATAGAGCAATAATAGAATGAGTGACAATGCAATGGGAACGGCAATCAACAGGCGATTACGGGCGTTTTGAAGGTTCTCGAACTGTCCACCGTATTGAATTTCATAACCTACGGGAAGTTTCAATTGTTGGGTTAATTGTCCCTGAATGTCCTCTACCAAACTCGCTACATCTCGGTTTCGCACATTGACTCCGATGGTGATGAAACGGCGGGCTTGTTCTCTCGAAATCAACATCGGACCTTCTATGGTTTCGATGTTGGCAATTTCATTGATAGGAATTTGCTGCCCATTGACGGTGTTGATGGTCAACTGCGCCAAATCTAAGGATTGCCGATATTCAGGAGCGATTCGCACTACTAAGTCAAATTTTCGCTCTTCTTCAAACACATCTCCGACTTGTTCACCTGCATACGCTGCTCGAATGACCTGATTGACCTCTGAAACATTCACGCCATATTGCGCCAATTTTTTTCGATTGTACTGTACCGAAAGCTGCTGCAAACCATCGGTTTGGTCCACTTTCACATCCCCGGCCCCATTGATTTGCTGAATGATTTGGGCGGCTTCATCCGCTTTGCTTTTTAACAGAGCAACATCTTCGCCAAATATTTTGATAGCAATATCCGATTTTGCGCCTGTCATCAACTCATTGAAGCGGAGTTGGATGGGCTGGGTAAATTCAAACCCTGCCCAAGTGATGGGAGCGAGTTTTTCCTTCATTTTTGCCATCAATTCTTCTCTCGAATCGGCAGAAGTCCACTCTTCCTTGTTTTTCAGAATAATCATAATGTCGGCATCTTCAATTGCCATAGGGTCGGTCGGAACTTCGGCAGTTCCTATTTTGGAAACCACATGTTCGACTTCGGGAAAATGCTCCAAAAGGATTTTTTCAGCCATTGTAGAAGTATGTATGCTTTCGTTGAGCGAACTCCCTGGTTTGATGGATTGCTGCATGGCGATGTCACCTTCTTCCAATGTCGGCACAAACTCTGCTCCTAAACGACTGAATAAGAACAGAGAAAACACAAACATAAGGATGGCGGCGAATACGGTAAGCACTGGCATTTTGAAGGAAAAACGCAAGGTAGGTTGGTACATTTTCTTCAAAAGGTCTATGAATCGGTCGGCCCAGTTTTTTTCGCTTTTGATTTTTTTGCTCAAAAACAGCGATGCCATCACAGGTACGTAGGTCAAGGAGAGAATCATCGAACCGATAATGGCAAAACCTACAGTCTGTGCCATAGGTTGAAAGGTTTTGCCTTCGGTGCCTTCTAAGGTGAGAATAGGGATGAAAACCACCAAAATAATCAATACGCCAAAGGCTGCAGCTCGGTAAATTTTTGAAGTGGAAACTTGCACGATGTCGTCCATTTCGGATTGACTGAGTTTTTTGCCGAGATAGCCGAGGGTCAATGTGTGCAGCAGGCTTTCGACAATAATCACTGCTCCATCAATGACAATCCCAAAGTCAATCGCTCCCAGAGACATCAAATTGGCGGAAATGCCAAAATAACGCATCAAGATGAGGGCAAACAACATGGAAAGTGGGATGACGGATGCCACAATCAAGCCTGCACGAAGGTTGCCGAGCAATAAGAGCAGAACAAAAATCACAATCAAACCACCTTCTGTAAGGTTGGTTCGAACGGTGTCAATGGTTTTGCCGATGAGTTTGGAGCGGTCTAAGTAGGGATAAATCGCCACGCCTTCGGGTAAGGATTGGGCGATGGTTTCGATTCGAGCTTTTACGTTTTGAAGCACTTCGGAGGAATTTGCCCCTTTGAGCATCAAGGTAATGCCTCCTACGACTTCCCCTTTTCCGTCCATAGTCATTGCACCGTAACGCTTGGCGCTGCCTATACGGACTTCTGCAATATCGCTCACTTTGATGGGAACACCTGCTTGGTTTTTTACCAAGATGTTGTTGATTTCTTCGATGGTCTCAACCTTCCCTTCGGTGCGGATGTAGAAAGAGTAGGGACCGTTTTCGATGTAACTTCCGCCGCTATTTTGGTTGTTTTCCTCCAAAGCGTGTAGTACATCGGGAATCGTCAGTCCATAGGTTTTGAGCATATCGGGTTTGAGGGCAACTTCGTATTGCTTCAAATAACCTCCAAAGCTGCTCACTTCAATCACTCCTTTTGTGCCATTGAGTTGACGCTTCACAATCCAATCTTGGATAGTGCGTAGTTTGGTGGCATCGTATTGGTGTTCGTGTGCTTTATCTACGGTCAGGACATACTGATAGATTTCGCCTAAGCCTGTGGTAATGGGCATCAATTCGGGTTCGGTCAAACCTGTTGGCAGTTCGGCTTTGGCTACATTGAGTTGTTCTTGAACATATTGCCGAGCTGTCATGATGGGTACACTTTCTTCAAAAACGATGGTGATGACTGACAGTCCGTAGCGAGAAATGGAACGCACTTCTACTACATTCGGAATGTTGGTCATGGCGGATTCGAGCGGATAGGTAATCAACTGTTCGACTTCTTGCGGGGCTAAAGTGGGGGCGGTACTGACGATTTGTACCTGATTGTTGGTGATGTCGGGTACGGCATCTAAAGGAATTTTGGAGGCAGAAAAAACGCCAATGACAATCAGTGCCAAAGTACCGAGCATCACCAGAAGTTTGTTTGCCAATGAAAAACGAATGATATTATCAAACATATTTTTTGTACGCTTTAATTTTAGACGAAAGATACAAGACTAAATATTTTAATCTGTTAATTCGTCGAAAGACCAAGAAATGTACAGCTTTGAAAACGAGTGTTTTCTGGACTGCAAATTTGTGAGAAATAAGAAAAATGGTTCTTCAATTAAGCGAAACAAGGAGGCGCACGAAGTGGAGAAGGAGAGAAATAATAAAGCGCAGGTAGTCTGTCCTTTTTTTGGTATTCAAAGTGAAAGCTAATAGCAGCATCTTCCATCAAAAGATTCTGCAAGTGTGCAAATAAAGGGAGAATGTCTGATTGAAGGAGTTGGAAATTAGACTGAAATTCAAAATGGTCGCCCTGCGAAAAACATTCTAAATGCCCTTCTCCCATATCATTGTGAAAAGTGAGGGACAACCAATCAAACAGATTGTCAGCCATTTGATGTTCCTGACTGTGCTGTCGTTCGCTCATTTCGCTGTGGTGCAAATGAGGCGTAACGTTGTGTAGAAAGAGGAAAAAGCCTGCTACAAAAAATAATATGTTTCCGATTTTTTTGATGGCATATATTTTTTGTAAAGGTAGTTTTTTTCTTTTTGAGGTGTGTAACATTTATTACGTTTGAGAATAGAAAAGTAAAATCCGTATTCATTTTCTATATTTGTCCGTTCTATTAGGTTTGTGTAAATCAGCCAATATTTACGTATGTTATACCGTTCAAAAATAGCCTTCCCTCAAAAAAACCAGCAATGGATAGCTTTAGCGACTATTCTGCTACTGACTTTTTTGTGCTTCACTCCTACCCTAACAAGCGACTTTATTCGCACATGGGACGATGGCGTATATGTGACCGACAATGCACAGTTGAAGCCTTTGTCTTTTGAGACTATACGCACTATTTTCACCAGCACGGTAGGTAGCAATTACAATCCACTCCCCATTCTTACTTTTGCCATTGAAAAACACTTCTTTGGGCTCAATCCATTTCCTTTTCACTTCAACAACGTTTTACTGCATTTGATGGTGACGGTTTTGGTCTTTTGGTTGATGTTGGCGATGCGGGTTCGATGGTATGTGGTCGTTGTGGTGAGTTTATTGTTTGGGATTCATCCGATGCGAGTGGAGTCGGTGGCTTGGATTACGGAGCGCAAAGATGTATTGTTTGGTTTGTTCTATGTTGCAGCCTTAGTGGCGTATGTTTACAGAATCCAAGCTTTGAAAAACAAAAATGTTCAAAAGGCAAATAAATATTTTTGGTGGTGTTTTGCTTTGTTTATTCCCGCCTTATTCTCTAAAATACAAGCAGTTTCCTTGCCGCTTTCTCTGCTGGTTTTTGACTATTACTTCAAGCGCCGTTTGCGGTTTAGAGTGTTGCTCGAAAAAACACCTTTTTTCTTGATGTCGTTGGCTTTTGGTTTGGCAGGTGTTTTTTTCTTGGACAAATCTGGGGCTTTGGGTTCCAATGCCGTTTTTCCTTTGAGTGAGCGATTGTTGTTTGCACCCTACAATTTGTGTGTCTATCTCTATAAGCTGTTTTTTCCCTATCCGATGTCGACTTTTTACCCTTACCCTGTGAAAATTAACGGCGGATTACCCACTATTTACTACATCACTCCCTTCCTCCTTTTGGGAATCATTGCAGCAGTGATTTGGAGTTTGAAGCGCACTCGTGTATTGGCATTTGGCTTCTTGTTCTTTTTGTTCAACATTGTATTTCTTTTGCAGATAGTAGGCGCAGGAGCAGCTTTCTCGGCTGACCGTTTTACGTATATTCCTTACCTCGGTTTGTTTTTTGCGATGGGTATGGGCGTGGATTATTTGATGCAGAAATTTCCAAAGTGGCGAGTAGTTACTTTGAGTTTGACGGCCTCATACCTACTCGTTTTTGCAGCATACACCTATCAACATTCTAAGGTTTGGACAAACAGCGCAACCCTTTGGACCTATACGGTTGACCATTATCCTGGTGCTTGGCAAGCTTTTTCGAATCGGGCAGATTATTATGGTCGAAACAATCAAATCGAAAAAGCGATGGCGGATTACAGTAGTGCCATAAAGGTCAATTCTGGTTTTAAGGATGCTTATAACAATCGTGGCAACCTCTATTTTCGACTCGGCAAAGACAAACAAGCGCTTCAAGATTACAATACGGCCCTCCGAATTGACTCTAAAAACCATCGTGCATTAGGCAATCGAGGTGCAATATATTATCGCATGGGGCAATATCAGAACGCATTAGACGATCTTAACAAGTCACTTGAACTCAAGAAAAACTATATGGAAGGGTATCTGAATCGGGGTATTGTTCACAGTGTTTTGGGGCAATACGACAAAGCCAAGTTAGATTTTGATGAACTGATTCGCCTCAATCCCAAGAATAATATGGCTCACTATTGGCGGGGTTTGGCCCTTCAAAACATGGGCAACCATACGGCTGCTCTTGCAGATTTTAACACCGCCATCCAACGAAAACCCCAAAATGGAAAGTTCTATGTTAGTCGTTCTGAGTCCTACAAGGCATTGGGGGACAAATCGAAAGCTTTAGCAGATGCGAAGAAAGGGCAGCAGTTTGGGGAAAAACTGCGGAATGGATATTTGGAGAGTTTGCAGTAGGACATTTTATGCCCTTTTGATACCTTTGTGGTTCAAAAATCATTTTGTAAAGTAGTATGATTTAAGATGCACGATTATTTGTGGATTTTAATTTTAAAAATACTCGCCTAAAATCGCACAATTTTTCTGGTTACGACCTCTCCCCTACTTTCTAAACGACAAATATATACACCACTTTCCTGCAAAGTTTGGTCGTTGATTTCAAAATTGTGTTTTCCTCTATTCAATTGACCTTCAAATAAATCGGCTATTTTTTGTCCCTTCAAATCGTAAACCGTTAAATGAACGTTTGATGATTGAAGTAAATCCACTTCAATCAGGGAAGTATTTCTAAAAGGATTCGGTGAAACGTTGAAGGCTTCCATGAAAAAAGATTCTTCTTCTTGACTTTGACAGTTGAATAGCTTTAATGTATTATTAATCAAATGTTTGAAATTTGAAAAAAGTGCAAGTTGCCACTACACTCCTATAATCAGCCATCATATAGGAGATAAATGCAATTCAACATAAATAAGCGTTGCTTACTGCACTGAGGGTGCTATGTCAGAAAACCCTTTGCGTCATAGGGGTCAAATTTTTTGGTTGTTTAATTTTGAAGGTTCGTAGTATGTGCGATGCCAAACTATTATGCTTACCCTTTAAATAAAAATATTCATTATCTATTTGAATTTCAGATAATTGCAAAGATTGGATTGCTTCTTTAATTCCATTTGCTGAAATAGTATCAATGTTACTTTTCTTCAACCTATACTCTATATGCCTTTCAATTAAAAAAGCTAAAAAGCATACCATGAAATGCCCTCTAATTCTTTGGGGGGTCCAATGAAAGATAGGACGTGTTTTCATAGTGGATTTCAATACTTTAAAGGATTCTTCAATTTTCCAAAGTGTGTGATAAGCTGCTTGTATATCAGCAGCAGATACCTTCGACTGAGAAAATTGAATCGCATAGTATCCATCCCATTTTTTATCTTTTTGTATTTTTTGCTCATCCAAACCCTTGACTTTTTGTTCTCCAATGGTCTTCAAATACTTCTTAGCCCCCTTTTTTCCAGATATCTTCTGTCCATTTTGTATCATTTCTTGGGCTTTGTCAATGAGTCTATTTCGCTTGTACTCATCCCTTTTTCTACGTTTTTCTGACCAAGTAATGAGTAGTTGGTCTGTCATTTTCTGTTTTTTGTCTTCTACATCCTTGTAATTAACGATGTGATTTTTGACAATTTTGTACTTGAAAACGGCTTTCCCAGTATCTTCGTCCACAGCACCTTGCACATAACCTTTAGAATTAAATATTTCCTCTTGTACTTTTTTAGATTGATTCTTAAGGCGGCATCCTACAATATACTCATAACCAGCGGTTTTTATTGCCTTCAGATTATGACCACTGTTCAAGCCCCTATCGGCTACAAAAACGACTTTATCTATTGCAAAGCGTTTTTTAAGCCGTTCTAACATTTCTATGACCGTCTTGGTCTCCGACATATTGCCCTCAAATAGCTCGTAACCAATGGGTCTGCCCTCTTTATCTACCAGCAAACCCATAACTACTTGCACCTCATTGAAATGACCTGTTTTGCTATAACCAAAATTGCGTAATTCATCCGCCAAATTACTTTCAAAATGAAAGGTGGTCAAGTCATAAAAAACAACATCAATTTTCATGTTGAATAAATTGCGTTGCTTTTCAAAAAGTTGTTGCTCAATTGTATCTTTATTAGCAGCTAAAATATCCAAACTCCGATAAATATGTTGTTGTTCCAAGTGTTGTTCAAGCCCATAAAAACGAGGTTGTTCCCTGTAGCTTTTATGCTTTGAACCTCCTATTAGCAAGCGATGAATTACCAAATAGTAAATAGCAGCTCGAAAATCATATTGTATTTTATAAGCAGAAGATAGGTTGTCTAACAAGGCATCCAGCTTATATTTCTCCCATATTTTTTGATAAACAATGTGTCCGTAGTAAAGGCGACTGTGCTCTTCAATATGAGTAGGCAATTGTGGCGGAGTAGCTCCTGCAATGTGAAGCAATCGCTTTGCCAAGCCCATAATGGTCTTGTTCCCTTCCAATTGGTCGAATCTTCCAAGATTGGCAATGACTTTATGCTTATTTTTGCCATCCTCTCTATAAGACTCAACAAGTTGTAGATAATGATAATTTTTAGATTTAGTTACTTTAATGAACATACTGCAAATATACACCAATAACACGTATAATTCAAATAATAACAATAGATAAATGAAGTGTTTGAGAGTTTTAAAAAGAAAAAGTTGCCACTATACTTTTTCCGAAACTGAAACAACCAATCAAGAAAAAACTCTAATTATCAATGAGTTAGTAAATTTCAACTTCATGATTTCTTAGTGCAACTGTCAAAGTCAAGAGTTTGCAGTAGGACATTTTATGCCCTTTTGATACCTTTGTGGTTCAAAAATCATTTTGTAAAGTAGTATGATTTAAGATGCACGATTATTTGTGGATTTTAATTTTAAAAATACTCGCCTAAAATCGCACAATTTTTCTGGTTACGACCTCTCCCCTACTTTCTAAACGACAAATATATACACCACTTTCCTGCAAAGTTTGGTCGTTGATTTCAAAATTGTGTTTTCCTCTATTCAATTGACCTTCAAATAAATCGGCTATTTTTTGTCCCTTCAAATCGTAAACCGTTAAATGAACGTTTGATGATTGAAGTAAATCCACTTCAATCAGGGAAGTATTTCTAAAAGGATTCGGTGAAACGTTGAAGGCTTCCATGAAAAAAGATTCTTCTTCAATAGAAGTAAGCACAACGCCTTCATTTTCTGTAAAATTATAACTTTGATTCACCTCCAAATCATAATATTTTTCCTCCAAACCATTCGGCCAACGAATCATCACCGAATCAATTATTGCTGCTTCTCCCAAGCCAAAATGTAAGGTCAGGCTGTTTTGAGAGCACCAACTACTTCCCGCCATGACTTCATCCATTTGCATGATTCCATTGTGGTAAACCTGTATGCGAGAACCAATTGCAGAACGGTTGCTCAGAGTCCCTTTTGTGTTGATTTTTACCCAATTACCCATTGTTCCTTCGTTTCTAAAAAGCTGCAAACCTACTTCTCCCCAATTCGACAGAACAATATCTGCAAAACCATCCTCGTCAAAATCTGCACACGCCGTGCCATAGCATACCCTTTTTACCTCCAAGGGTGAATCATGACTGACCACTTCAAAAGTATTATCGCCTTTATTGTGGTACAAACGATTGGAATAAGGTGCAAAATTATAGTTGTTTACAGTGTAAATATCCGTCCAAGTATCGTTGTTGTAATCCAAACAAACCGCTCCCCATCCCATTCCTACATTGTCTACACCTGCCATTTCAGCTACATTGGTAAAGGTTTTATCTCCATTGTTTAGCAGCAATACATTGGGTCCTAAGTTGGTGACATAAATATCCAAAAATCCATTGTGGTCAAAATCTGCTATATCGACCCCCATTCCTTGTATAGAGACATTTGCGCCCGAAACCGCACTGACATCTGTGAACTTTCCTGTTCCATCATTTTCGTAAAAAATAGAAGCTTGATTAGCATCGTGGGTAAGAAAAAGGTCTAAATCTGCATCGTTGTCGTAGTCAAAAAAGACTGTACCCATAGCGATTTTGGTATCCGTTGTACCTGACTGAAATACAATGTTGGTGAATGTGCCGTCTCCATTGTTTTTATACATTTGATTTTGCTCCGATAGGTTGGCAACATATACATCCAACCATCCATCCCGATCAATATCTCCCATAGTCACCGCCTGTACCCTATTGGTGTTTGTGATTCCTGCCGAAACACTTATATCTTCAAAAGTTCCGTCCCCCAAATTCCGATACAATTGATTGGGCTCTCCATAATTACCTACAAACAAATCCAAGTCTCCATCATTGTCTAAGTCTCCCCATACACTCATCAAAGTAGCCCTTGAAGTATTTACACCTGCTGTCGCTCCAACTTCCTTAAACAGAAATACGCCATCGTTCCGAAACAACTTATTGACACCATCTCGCACCGAAACATAAATATCTTCATCTCCATCATTGTCATAGTCTGCAATGGAAACTCCTTGATTGTTGCCAGTGCTTAAGAATCCCGCCTCCTCTGAAACATCTGTGAAGTAGGCCGGCGGAATTTGTGCTTGAAGCACATTCACCCAAAAACAACTCAGCATTAAGTAAAATAATGGCTTCATCTGGTTATGTTTATATTTTTGAAGATCAGATGGAACATACCATGAATAAAATAACCATTTCCCTTTGGGTTTTAATAATTATTTAATCATAGGCATTTCATTTTTTTTCAAATTTGCCATGTCAAAAATACAAAAATTAAATCGGGCAAAATTATTCATTTATGGATTGTGCAATTTAGGTTACGAAACCCACAAAACACAAACAACTATTAATCAGCATCTTATTTCAAACAAAATCAATAAAAAATCAATTGAAGTAGTATTGATGTAGCCAAAAATTAAACAAATACAATGCATTTGTGCTATTGTTGTGCAAAGTTTAAACCCTTATTCCTTATTTTACTATTTTTAAAACCCTGTAACAAATTTGCATAAAACTTAAATGATAAATATATTAGCCCTCCAAATATTGAATACGATTGTATATAATCTGCAAATGAAAACAAAATCAATATTATATTTGAATACTTAAAAATATCTATCTAAACTTCAAACAAACATTATGTCTAGACTTTCTACTCTTTTATTTTTAGCATTACTTACCTGCTTTCAAATAGCACAAGCAGATGTTACTATCACCTTCAATGTCAATATGAACCACACCATTGTTAATGGCAGTGGAGTTTATGTAGCAGGAGGTAATATTGGAAATCCGGGAGACAACGAATTAATCGATCCTGATGAAGATGGAATTTATACAGGTTCCATTACTGTTCCAGATAATTTTTTCAGCCCGTACATTATTCTAAATGGAAACTGTGGAGACTACAGTTGCAAAGAAAGAATAATAGGACAAGCATGTAGCTCTGGCCCATTTGACGACCGTTCTTTTCAAGCAGGTACAGAGGATATGACCATCAATACTTGTTTTGGTGTATGTTCAGAAACAACAGACTGTTCATTGGTAGATGTCACCTTCAACCTGAATATGACAACCCAAGACGTAGCGGAAAGTGGGGTTTTCTTAGCAGGTGGAGCAGCGTTTGGACAACCCGGCGACATCGAACTAACAGATCCAGATGAAGACGATGTTTACAGCGTTACTTTAAGTCTTCCTGCCGACTTCCGAGATTATTATACCTTCACAAACGGAAACTGTCCTGGTGATTTTAATTGCAAAGAGCAAATCGGGGGACAAATTTGTGCCAATGCTGGACACTTCAATGACCGTGAAATAATAGTAGGAGACAGCGATCAAACCATCAGCACCTGTTTTGGATTTTGTTCGGAGGATGGTTCTTGTCCTGAAACCTATTCTGTCACTTTCCAAGTAGATATGAACAATGAAGGCCCAAATCCAGAAGGAGTGAATATGGGTAGTGATATTGATGGTTGGAGTGGAGATATTTCTATGTCTGACCCAGACGAGGATGGAATATACAGTGTCACTTTCGACCTTGCACCTGGTTTTTATCAATACAAATTCATCAATGGACCAGGTTGGGATTTCGGGACGATTGAATTTGCTCCCTTAGACTGTGATGTGACAGGTGGAACTAACGGAAACCGAGGTGTATCTGTCTTGAATCAAGACATAGTTCTTCCTCCCGTTTGTTTTGGTACTTGCAGTGAAGGATGTCCAACATTAATTGATGTCACTTTTAGAGTAAACATGGCACTGGAAGACGTTCACCCTGATGGCGTAAATATGGGTTCTAATATTGATAGTTGGAGTGGTAATATTGAACTGTTTCAGGTAGGAGATTCAGATATTTGGGAAGTAACTATCCCGCTTCCATCTGGTTCTTACGAATACAAATTTATCAATGGGCCTGGTTGGTGCTGTGGCCCTGCGGAAAATGCTCCCGAAGAATGTGATGTTGCCTTCAATATACCTGGTGGACCTTTCGGAAATAGAGGGGTTACTGTTGATGCAGAAGCGTCAGATATAATTCTTCCTCCTGTATGCTTCAACTCTTGTGACATTTGCCCAATCGTAGGCTGTATGGATCCTAATGCTCACAACTTCAGACCAAGAGCGGAAGCACAAAAAGGCATTGACTTTAAGACTTTCTATTGGGATGATGTATCATTTATCAATGAGGCTGGTGCAAGTTCTCCCTACTGTGGCACACAAGTAACACACTTTGCCGGTGATGCAGGTTCAGAAGTTCTTTTGACCATCAACACTGTTGATGCAAACACAATGGAAGTGATTATAGAATCACCTGACGAAACCAATCCTGTTGATGTATTGGTCATACCAGGAGGCAGTGGAGCAGCTATTTCTCCTGATGATTTGTCTGTACCTGGGCAAATAAAGAAAACATTGACTTGGGACAATCCTCCTGCTGAAGTATTCCTAAATGTGTTGTGGAGCAAAGAATCCTTCCCTGGAAACTGGCAATTAAATACCAATGACTTTGGTATCCCTTTTGGGGTAAACTGTACATTGGGAGATGAAGAAACGACAATAGATGTTTTACAAGACTTTGAAGCGGGTGCAGGTCTAGTAGATTTTAATGGAACTACCTCTGAAATCGTAGCCGATCCTACTGATGCTGAAAACACAGTTGTAGAAACTTCCAAGGTTGCTCCTGCTGAGCTTTTTGCAGGAACTTTTACAGACTTAGACGCTCCTATTCCTTTTACTGTCGCTAACAAAAAAGTGAGTGTACGTGTATGGTCTCCAGAAGCAGGGGTCACAGTGCTTTTGAAAATAGAAAACTCTGCTAATGCAGGTGTAAATTCAGAAGTATCAGCTACTACTACTGTTGCTATGGGATGGGAAACACTGGAGTTTAACTTCAATAATGGCAACAATCCTATTAATACCAATGAAACTTATGACAGAGTAGTTATTTTCTTCGACTTTGGAACTCCCTACACTGGTAGCGATTGCGAAACCTGTGATGATGGAATTCAAAATGGTAGTGAAAAAGGTGTTGATTGTGGGGGCACAAATCCCAATTGCGTTCCTTGTAATGAAGGTTGTACCGATCCTAATTCTCACAACTACGATGCGGAAGTAATGGTAGATGATGGCAGTTGCGAAACCTGTAATGATGGAGTATTGAATGGTGACGAAACAGATATTGACTGTGGAGGTACTTTGTGTGCTCCTTGTAACGATCTATGTCACGATAGGCAAGTTGTTTTCTGTGGCGATACGCTTATAGGTGATACAAGTAATGCCACAGATACCAATCCAGGTCTTGATTGCGGAGACGTTGACGGCCCTGCTGAAGGTGTTTGGTTTTTGTTCCAAGGAACAGGAGATGACATCACCCTATCTACCGATCATTTAGGTACGGACGGAACAGATACAAATCTTCAAGTATTCACTGGAACATGCGGCAACCTTACTTGTGTAGCAGGAGACGAAGATAGTGGCGAGACCTTTTCAATTGGTTGGACTTCTGTGCTTACTTTTGAGTCTAACCCTGGCACGTATTATTACATCTATCTAAGTGGTTATGAAGGTGACGTGGGTCCTTATGAAATGACCATAGACTGTTATGACCCAGTAGAAATTGTGGTTACGGGCATTGCAGGTGTTCCTGCTAGTGGTGTAGGAACAGGTTCTATTGGTGTAAACGTGACAGGAGGCGATACAAGTTGTGGCCCATTGACTTTTTCTTGGGTAGGTCCAGAGGCTTTTGCAGCAAGTACTGAAGACATCTCCGGTCTTACCACCATAGGTGAGTATACCTTGACTGTAACAGATTGTGCAGGTGTAGAAACAAGCCGTACCATTCTACTTCCGAATAGAAGTAGAAACCGTAGAGGTCGCAGAGGTAGTAAAGCGGCTTTTGTAGAAGAGGCTATTTTCAAAGCTTATCCAAATCCATTTAGTCAGCATACTTTGATTTCTTTCAATTTAGCGACTGAAGAGCAAGTAAGTTTGAACATTTACGACATTACAGGTAAGCAAGTAGCAGACCTCTTCAATGGTCATGCGAATGCAGAAACCGACTACCAGTTCCAATTTGGGAATGACTTACCGACAGGATCTTACATTGCAGCACTAACAACTGCTTCTGGCGAGACCAAACATATCAAATTGGTGGTAACACACTAAAGTGAAATTTAAATCACATAATCCATTTAGGATCTAACCTACCTAAATTGGACAATTGACAAATAAACTTTTATTGCAAAACCCTCTTTTCGACCTGAAAGGAGGGTTTTATTTTATATTTCCATTTCACCATTATTTCCCCATTTTCTTTAGAGTAAGTATAACGAGGTAAAAATATGTCTGCCAAACAAATATGGCTGATTACTTCAATAGCAAATATCATCATCATGAAAAAAAAGACAGATACCAAATCAATTTATCCAAACACCAATCCCCCTTCATCAGTTAGCAGTCGCTATAGTAAATTTCGTTTGGCTACATTCACCTTACTTTTAGCTACTCTTCTCCCTTTTTCTTCTACTTTCGGACAGTTTCAACTAAATGGAGATGCATCCGATTCAGGTGGAGGCTGCTATCGGTTAACAGAGACCTTCAATTGGGAATTGAGCTCTATATTTAGTACAGATGAAATTGACCTCAATCAATCTTTTGAGATTCAAACCGAAATGCTTTTTGGAGTAAAAGATGGTGCTGACGGAATGACCTTTGTGCTGCAATCTCAAGGAAATACCGCCTTGGGACTTGGTGGCGGTGGAATAGGTTACGAAACCATCACTCCTTCTGTTATTGTCGAATTTGATACCTATCAAAACAACAGTGTACCAGAAGGTTTAAACAACGACCCATTTGACGACCATGTTGCTGTCTTGACCAATGGTTCGCCCGTTCATGCTATTGGGGATTACACAACAGTTCCCAACCTTGAAGACCTTACATACCATGAGGTGCGAATCATCTGGAACGCTGCGACCAACAATTTACTCGTTTCTCTTGATTGTGTAGAAGTCATCAACTATACCAATGACATTGTTGCCAACATTTTTGGAGGTAACCCAGATGTTTTTTGGGGCTTTACCGCCAGCACAGGAGGAGTCAATAATATACATGATGTCTGTATTATTTCCACCAACTTTTCTGACCCTTATGAATTTGAAGACAAAGAAATGTGTGAAGGAGAATCCATCGAAATAGGGATTGAGGACATACCCGAATTGACCTTTAGTTGGAGTCCAAGTGCAGATTTGAACAATGCAACCATCTCCAATCCGATAGCTTCGCCAGCCACCACCACCACTTATACAGTGAGCATTACCGATGTTTGTAACCTTACAACGACCGACCAAATGACACTTACCGTAAATCCAAATCCCACTATTCCACTGTCCAATCAAGCACTTCTATGTCCTCCTGAGCCTTTCGTCACCTTAGATGCCACCATTACAGACGGAACTTATTTATGGTCCAACAATGCCACAACTCCCAGTATTGACGCAGCAACAGGAGGAACTTATACCGTCACTGTCACCAACTTACAAGGATGCAGTGATACACAAGTAGTGACCGTTACAGCACCCAATATTTCAGTAGATTTGGGTTTAAATCAGGTTCTTTGTGAAGGAGAAACCATCACTCTCACTGCCGATCATGTAGGAACAGTAGCTCCAACTTTTTTGTGGTTGGATAACTCTACCAACTCCTCCTTACTCGTCAATACACAAGGCACCTATACTGTCACTATGACTGACCAAGGTTGTAGCCTTTCCGATGAAGTCACCATACTCTATAATCCCCTACCTGTTGCCAATATTATAGGAGATACTAGCCCTTGTGTCGGCGAAACAGCAACTTTGGATGCCACTCTATCAGGCGGTACTGCGCCAACTTATGAATGGCAAGATGGTTCAACCAATCCAACTTTGGATGTTAGTGCATCGGGAACTTATACAGTCACTGTCACAGAATTCAATTGCAGCCAAACCGACCAAATCACCATCAATTACACCAACTTGCCCATCGTTGATTTGGGCGCAGACCAAACAATTTGTGAAGGACAAACCACTACCCTATCGGCTGTTCCCTCCAATGCCGTTTCTCCCAGTTACGAATGGCAAGACGGTTCAACCAATCCAACCTTTGATGTCAATACAGCAGGCACTTATACAGTAACCGTCACCGACCAAGGCTGTACAGCTACCGATGAGGTTACCATTAATTACAACACCAATCCAAACATTACACTGGGTCCAGACTTTACCATGTGTGGTACAGCTCCATTTGTACTTGCCTCACCAACTGCCGACACTTATTTATGGCAAGATGGTTCGACCAATCCAACCTTTACAGTCTTTCCTCCTGGCGGCGTTTTCTCGGTCACAATTACGATAGGCGGTTGCTCTGCTACTGATGAAATCAACATTAATCACGCCCCACTTCCTCCCATTGATTTGGGCCCAGATATAGACATTTGTGTGGGTGAAACCTACACGATTACCGCCCCTGCCGCCGATGCCTATGTATGGCAAGATAACTCCACAAATCCCACCTTCAATGTCACTCAATCAGGAAATTATTCTGTGCAAATAACAACTGATGGTTGCAGCAATTCAGATAATCTTTTTGTAACAGTAAATCCTCTGCCAACAGTGGATTTAGGTCCAGACATCACCCTTTGTGCAGGGCAAACCACAACTTTAATGGCTCCAACAGCCGACAGTTACGAATGGCAAGATGGCTCGACCAATTCCACTTTTGAAGTCAGTACAGCAGGAACTTACAGTGTCACAGTGACCACCAACAATTGCAACAGTTCGGACGAAATCGAAATAAGCTTCAATGACAACCCTACCATTGACTTGGGCGAAGACATTACCCTTTGTGAAGGTCAATCTGTTATTCTGACTGCTCCAACATCTGATACCTATTTGTGGCAAGATGGTTCGACTGAATCTACTTTTGAAGTAACAGAAGCAGGTATTTACAGCATCACAGCTACAACCGACAATTGCAGTGGCGTAGGGACAATTGAAGTATTCTACAATCCATTACCGACCATTGATTTGGGCGAAGATTTGACGATTTGCGAAGGCGAAACGACTACTTTAGACGCTGGAATAGCAAATTCTTATTTGTGGCAAGATGGCTCGACCAATGCGACTTTTGAGTTAAGTCAAGCAGGTACTTATAGCGTAACGATTACGACTGACAATTGCAGCAGTTCAGACGAAATCACGGTTGACTTCAATGCTTTGCCAGACATCAGTTTGGGCGAAGATTTGACGCTTTGCGAAGGTGAAAGCACCTTATTGAATGCGACACCTTCAAATGCGGGAGATTTTGGAACGATTACCTACGAATGGCAAGACGGCTCGACCAATCCAACTTTTGATGTATCCACAGGCGGAACTTTTGCAGTAACAGTAACCGCCGATGGCTGTACTTCAATGGATGAGGTCGACATCAATTTCGACACGCTTCCTTCCATTGATTTGGGCGCAGACCAAACGCTTTGTGAAGGGGAAACTTTGACTTTGGATGCGACTTTGGCAGGTGCAACCTACGAATGGCAAGACGGTTCGACCAATCCGACTTTTGAAGTGACTGTGGCTGGTGAATATTCGGTGACGGTTACGCTCAATTCCTGCATTTTGGAGGGCAGTATCAGCATTGCTTACCAAGCTTTGCCTGTGGTCGATTTGGGCGCAGACCAAACGATTTGTGAAGGTGAAACGGTGACTTTGGATGCTACAACTGCTGGCGCAACCTATGAGTGGCAAGATGGCTCGACTAACCCGACTTTTGAAGTGAATACTTCGGGAGTTTACGAAGTGATGGTGACTGCAAATGGATGTACTTCAATGGATGAAATCAACGTGACAGTTACAGAACTTCCAATTGTAGATTTGGGTCAAGATTTGACGCTTTGTGAAGGACAAAGCACTACTTTGGATGCGACTCCCTCTAATGCAGCTTCTTTCTCCAATATCAGTTATGAATGGCAAGACGGTTCGACCGATGCGACTTTTGAAGTGAGCGGAGCAGGTACTTTTTCGGTCATTGTGACGGCTGACGACTGTGTAAGCTCTGACGAAATTATCATCAATGTGGATGCAGCAGGAACGATTGATTTGGGCAACGATTTGGAGCTTTGTGAGGGCGAAACCTTCACTTTGGATGCGACAACGGCTGGCGCAACCTACGAATGGCAAGATGGTTCGACCAATCCGACTTTTGAAGTGACTGCGGCAGGCACATATTCGGTGACGGTCAATACAGGCGGATGCTTTTTGACGGGAAGCATTGAAGTGACTTATTCACCCAACTCAACGGTGGACTTGGGCGAAGATGTTTCGATTTGTGGAGGCGAAGGGGTCACTTTGGATGCGACAACGACTGGTGCTACTTATGAATGGCAAGACGGTTCGACCAATCCGACTTTTGAAGTGACGGGGGCAGGAACTTATTCGGTGATTGTGACTGTGAACAATTGCAGTGCTACGGATGAAATTGAAGTAAACATTGCCGCTCCTCCTGCGGTGGATTTGGGGGCAGATATTGACATTTGCGAAGGCGAAAACACCACTTTGACTGCGCCAACGGCAGATGCCTATATTTGGAGTACCAACGAAACGACACCGAGCATTGACGTAAATCAATCGGGCGTTTATACGGTGACGATTACCGAAAATGGCTGTACGAATACCGATGAGATTGAAGTGACGGTAAACCCTAATCCAACGGTGGACTTGGGCACAGATGTGACGCTTTGTACGGGGGAAACTTTGACTTTGGATGCGACTACTGCTGGTGCTACCTACGAATGGCAAGACGGTTCGACCAATCCGACTTTTGATGTCACAACAGCAGGAACTTACTCGGTGATTGTTAGTATTGGCGATTGCAGTGCGACGGACGAAATCGTCATTAATTTTGACAATGCAGGTACGGTGGATTTGGGCGCAGATGCAACGCTTTGTGAAGGGGAAACTTTGACATTGGATGCGACTACTCCAAATGCGACTTACGAATGGCAAGACGGTTCGACCAATCCAACTTTTGAAGTGACGGCGGCAGGTTCTTATTCTGTGACGGTCACGATTGCAGGTGGTTGTGTATTGTTGGGTAGCATTGAAGTGGATTATTCTCCACAGCCTACGGTGGACTTGGGTGAAGATTTGGAATTTTGCGAAGGTGAAAATGCGGTTTTGGATGCGACTTTTGCAGGGGCGACTTATGAATGGCAAGATGGCTCAACGAATCCGACCTTCAATGTCACTGCATCGGGTACGTATTCGGTGACGGTTTCAGTGGACAATTGCAGTGCGACGGATGAAGTCTTGGCAACGGTCAGTGCTTTGCCTGTCGTGGATTTGGGCGTGGACGTGGAGGTTTGCGAAGGAGAAACAACGACTTTGACCGCACCCATAGCGGATGCCTACATTTGGAGTACGAATGAAACATCGGCAAGTATTGATGTCGACCAATCGGGTATTTATACGGTGACGGCTACGAATGGAAATTGCAGTGGAACGGATGAAATTGAAGTGATGATAAATCCAACTCCAACGGTGGATTTGGGGGCGGATGTGACGCTTTGTACGGGTGAAACGAGGACTTTGGATGCGACTTTTGTGGGAGCGACTTATGAGTGGCAAGACGGTTCGACCAATCCAACTTTTGATGTGACGGTGGCAGGCACTTATTCGGTGACGGTAACGGCAAATGGTTGTAGCAATTCGGATGAAATCACCATTGATTTTGACAGTGCAGGTACGGTGGATTTGGGTGATGATGTGACGCTTTGTGATGGCGAAACGAGGACGCTGGATGCGACAACTCCAAACGCAACTTACGAATGGCAAGATGGTTCGACGAACGCAACTTTTGAAGTGACAGTGGCGGGTTCGTATTCGGTAACGGTTACGATTGCAGGCGGTTGTGTGTTGCTGGGCAGTATTGAAGTGGATTATGCGCCACTGCCTGTGGTGGATTTGGGCGCAGATTTGGAATTTTGCGAAGGCGAAAATGCGATGTTGGATGCGACTTTTGCAGGGGCGACCTACCAATGGCAAGATGGCTCGACGAATCCGACCTTCAATATCACACAGTCGGGTACGTTTTCGGTGACGGTTTCGGTGGGCAATTGCAGTGCTACGGATGAAGTGATGGCTACGGTCAATGCGGCTCCTGTGGTGGATTTGGGCGCAGATGTTTCGGTTTGTGAAGGGGAAAGTGTGACTTTGAGTACGCCTTTGGCGGATGCCTATTTTTGGAGTACAAACGAGACTACGGGTGATATTGAAGTAAACCTATCGGGCGTTTATACAGTGACGGCTACAAATGGAGATTGTGCGGCAACGGATGAAATTGAAGTAATTGTAAACGCTGCTCCAACAGTGGATTTGGGCGCAGATGTGACGCTTTGTGAGGGCGAAACGAGAACGCTGGATGCGACTTCGGCAACAGTAGGCGCAACTTACGAATGGCAAGATGGCTCAACGAATGCGACTTTTGAGGTGGCTGTGGCTGGGACTTACTCGGTGACGGTGACCGCCAATGATTGCAGTAGTTCGGACGAAATCACCATTGGTTTTGACAGTGCGGGTACGGTGGATTTGGGTGAGGATGCAACGCTTTGTGAAGGAGCAACCTTGACTTTGGATGCAGCTACTCCCGATGCGACTTTTGAATGGCAGGATGGTTCGACGGATGCGACTTTTGAAGTGACCGAAGCAGGTACGTATTCGGTGACAGTGACGAGAGGTAGCTGTGTTTTGACGGGTGAAATCGTGGTAGATTATTTGGCATTACCTACGGTGAATTTGGGAACTGATATTGCGATTTGCGAAGGCGAAAGTGTTGTTTTAGAACCTACTGTCAGCAATGTAATTTCGTTTGAATGGCAAGATGGCTCGACCAATCCGACTTTTGAGGTGACGGAATCGGGCGTGTATTCGGTGGAGGTGTTTGGCGACAATGCGGCTTGTGGTTCGGTGGCGGACGAGGTGGAGGTGATGATTGAGGTGTGTGAAGAACCTGAGTCTTTCCGCTTGGCGATTCCAAATGCTTTTTCTCCGAATGGTGATGGAGTGAATGATTTTTTCCGAGTTTGGACAAATCTTCCTGTTACTTCTTTTGAATGTCAAATTTACAATCGCTGGGGAAAAATGGTGTTTTCTTCAATGGATGTGAATGGTCAATGGAATGGTGAGGTTGGCAATGACTTGCAGGACATGGGCGTGTATGCCTATTATGTGTTGGTTACATATCAGGATGAGAATGGTAGGGAGCGGGAGATTTTGGATAGAGGGAATGTGACCTTAGTTTGGTAAAAAAAAGAGAGGGGGGGAAATGTACATTTCCCTATTCTCTTTTTTTACAGTATGATTTGTTTATGATGAAAAAGCGATTGCAAAGTTTCAGCCTTGTAATCGCTTTTTTTGTCAGCAATTCTCAAAGTTCAGGTAATGAATAAATTATCTTCTTTTTTGCTCTAAAACACATTAAATAATGTCATTTTCTATATATAATTATTTTCATTTTTAGAAAATGTTTTGTATTTTGATTCTT
>JAUHXA010000056.1 GCA_030427245.1 Bacteroidia bacterium
GTCAAATATACTTGGATGCCATTTGATGCCTATGAGACATATAAAAAATTAGAACAATCAGTGCTTGATATTTTAAGAAAATTTGGTAAAGAAAAATATACCATTAAATTTGAGTAGGTACTTAATAACAAATAAAGCATTACATTTTATTGATGAATATCTTGACCCAAATTCCTCAATTTCTCTTCATCAAGAGAAATTGTTTAAAAGTAAGTTCAATTCAGACTTAAATGCTTATTTGAAATATAGTAAGTTAGGCGATGGAAAAATGTATAGTATATTGTTTCAAAAAATATTAAATGAGCTAACACCATCAGAAAAACAACTAATTGTAAGGGTTATTAAAACAGTAGAGATTCAAGAACACAACAGTAATAATATGGATTCAAAATCTAAAGTGGAACAAAAAAGGATGAAAAGACCTCAACCTAAACATTTATTAAATGTAGGGATATTACCACCTAACTTTATTATGAAAAAATATACAGAAAAACATGGAACTATTAAAGCTATGCTATTGGGAGATGGTCGTATAAAATTGATTGAAAACCATCAAGGAACTTTTGAAACTCTCCCAAAAGCTACAAGGTCTGTGACAAACCGCAACCCTGACAACATTTGGGACAACTGGTATGGCGAAGATGATAACGGATTAGAACAACCATTGAGTTACTTCAGAGATAAGTATTTTGAGTATTATAATTTACGAAAATAAATTTTAAACCTCCCGAAAAGCATTTTTGAGTTTTTGCTTAAACTCCATTAATGTCCTCATTCGCTGAAACTCAGACATAAAGTTTTCCCAATCTTCATTAGAAAGCTGAGCTGAACCGATATTTTGTTGCCTTCTTTGTCAACAATGTAATTTGTGGAAGGAATGGTCATACGAACAATTTATTGTATCCTTTTGATTTCCAAGAATAATGACCTGTTTGCAGAATAACAAGAATTGCAACTGCCTAAATGAAACCAAACCAAAGCCCAAAAGGTTTATATCGCTGCACACTTCGACCAATAACTTGCATCACTGGTAAAATCTCCCTGCATAAACCCACATTCTACCACCAATAACTTGTATCACTGGTAAAATCTCTTTATTTTCACCCACATTTTACCAGCAATCAATGATGCAAACATGAACAAATCCTTTTTTGGGCGAAAAAAAGAAGTAGAAATCTTGGAGAATGCCTTACAGTCAGAAGAAGCAGAAATGGTGTCAGTGATTGGCAGAAGGCGAGTAGGCAAAACCTTTTTGGTGGAGTCTACCTATCAAGACAAAATTGTTTTCAAAGTAACAGGCATTCAAGATGCACCTCGAACAGAACAATTGCAGAACTTTATGCTGCAAATCGCCAAATACTCCAAAGGGAATTTCCCCAGCAAACAAGCCAAAAATTGGTTGGAAGCCTTTTTTCTATTGACAGAATATTTGGATACAATTGTTGGCGACAAAGAAAAAAAAGTGGTTTTCTTGGACGAATTGCCGTGGTTATCTACGCACAAATCGGGCTTTTTGAGGGGCTTGAGTTATTTCTGGAACAGTTGGGCGGTTGGTCAAAACATTGTGGTGGTCATTTGTGGTTCGGCAGCTTCTTGGATGATAAAAAAAGTGGTGAATCACCGAGGAGGTTTGCACAATCGAATTACAAGACGCATTGATTTGTATCCCTTTACCTTGTTGGAAACAGCGCAATATTTGAAGAACAGAGGGATTCATTTTGACCATTACCAAATCATTCAATTGTATATGGCGGTGGGCGGTATTCCCCATTATTTGAAGGAAATCAAAAAAGGAGAGAGTGCTACTCAAAACATCAACCAAATTTGTTTTTCCCAAACAGGATTGTTGCGAGACGAGTTTTCAAAATTGTATGTTTCGCTGTTTGAAAATGCAGAAAACCATGTGGCGGTTATACGGTGTTTGGCAAAAAAACGGCAAGGATTGACCCGAAAACAAATTGAAGCGAACGCCAAAATTCCTGCGGGGGGATTGCTTTCAAGGGTTTTGGAGGAATTGGTACAATCGGGCTTTATATCCGCTTTTCGTCCTTTCAAAAAGAAAAAGAAGGAAAAAATCTATCGTTTGACAGATGAATATTCTCTGTTTTACCTCTACTTTATTGAGAACAAAGAACACGAGGGAGATGATATATGGAACCACCTGAGTCAAACCCAAACCTACCAAACATGGAGTGGCTATACTTTTGAAAGTATTTGTCTGAAACACATTCCTCAAATCAAAAAAGCATTGGGGATTTCGGGAATTTACTCTCTTTCTGGCTCTTTTTACAAAAAAGGAATTGCAACTGAAAAGGGCGCTCAAATAGACCTTTTGATAGACCGAAACGACCATGTTATCAACCTGTTTGAAATCAAGTTTTACCGAGACGCTTTTGCCCTTAGCAAATCGTACAACGATAAATTACGTGAAAAAGCCCAAATCTTCCAAAAAAGTACCCAAACTCGAAAGCAAATTTTTTGGGTATTTATCAGCACCTTTGGTTTGAAAAACAATGCTCATAAAGGAAGTGTAGTAGCAAAAGAATTGACTATGGAGGATTTGTTCATTGAAGTGAATTAAACCCCAACGGAACTTTCCCCTCAACCAAAAGGTTAAACTCCCAAAACCAAAACCTCCAACATCATGCAAAAAATATCAACCTCTTACATCATCGAACAATACCAAACGGGTGTAGAAAACTACAAACAATACACCCTTGAAGTGGGTTTGTGGGATTCTGAAAAGTATGTTTTCAACAAATACCTCAAACCATCAGATACCATTTTGGACATGGGTTGTGGAACAGGGAGAACGACTTTTCCGCTGTATGCAATGGGCTATCAGGACATCAAAGGCTTGGATTTGACTCCCAAAATGATTGAGATAGCAAAAGGTTTGAATGTTCATTTTGGCGTGGAGATTCCTTTTGAAGTAGCCGATGTGAGGGAGTTGGATTTTGAAGGAGGCGTTTTTGATGTGGTGATTTTTTCTTTCAATGGGCTGATGTCGATTCCCAGTATTGAAGAGCGAGAGAAAGCATTGAAGGAGATTGGACGGGTATTGAAGGTAGGTGGAATATTTATTTTCACAACGCATGACCGAGCGCAAGAACCTCAGTTTTTTGACTTTTGGAAATCAGAAGAACAAAAATGGGCAAATGGCAATCAACGTACTGATTTATACGAATTTGGCGACCTTATTACATTCTCCAAAAATGAAACCCGTGAAATTTTTATTCATATTCCCATTCAGTCCGAAATTGAAGCTTTTGTCCGAAAAGGAGGTTTTGAAGTAATGGAAACTTTTTATCGAGCAGACAAGTTTGATGAGCCTCAGAAGATAAAGGATAAATCTGGGGAATGTCGGTTTTGGGTGGTGCGGAAAAGATAAAACATAGGCGGAGTCCTTTCTTTTGAAACAATTCAAATTCGCATCTTACTCCGTTTCACCAAATAAGGCAGCAAAATCTGTCGAAAATCTTGATTGATGTCCGCTTCTACAAAGTCAATACTGAACTGACTACACTTGAGTTTCAACTCGGTCAAGAATTTTTTCATTTGGTTTTGGTAGTAATCCTTCACCTGATTCGGTTGGAGTTTGACCTCCTCCCCTGTTTCGATGTCAATAAAAACGTAAGGACGATTTTCAAACTCAAAATCCAACTCCTTCTTTTTGTCCACTACATGAAACAAAATCACCTCGTGTTTGCTATACTTCAAGTGCTGCAAAGCCGAGAAAATCTCCTCCGAATTTTCGGCATTTTCAAACATATCACTGAAAATAATCACCAAAGAACGCTTGTGAATGTTGTCTGCAATTTGATGCAAACATTTGGCGGCGGCTGTCGACTTGTTGCGTTGAGGATTGTCGAGTAGGTTTTGCAGTTGGGCGGTCAAAAGACGTTGGTGAACAGTGGTAGATTTTGCTTTGGTGTGAAAGTCAATCTCATTGGAGAAAATGGTCAGCCCGACCGCATCCCTTTGTTTTTTCAACATATACATCAATGCCGAAGCTCCCAAGGCAGAGAATCGCAATTTGTTGATTTTCGGATTGTTGCCCTCTCCTGCATCTTCTGGGAAATACATGGAAGAAGAGGCATCCAATACGATTCGACACCTCAGATTGGTTTCTTCTTCAAAACGTTTTACAAACATTTTGTCGGTTCGGCCATAGACTTTCCAATCTATATTTTTAATCGAATCACCAGGATTGTAAAGTCTGTGTTCGGCAAATTCGACCGAAAAACCATGAAAGGGGCTTTTATGTAAGCCTATGATGAATCCTTCTACTACCTGTTTGGCGAGAAGTTCAAGATTGTCAAATTGATGCAATTCTTGGGGGGTGATTATTTCTTGTGCCATGTTGTTCTTTTATTTTCTTACCAACAAAAAAGCAGGAATCAATGTTCCTGCTTTTTTCTATTGTCAAAGTTAATGGTTTATAAAACAAAAAGAACCGTTTGGTGAAAATTGCTTGTAAACGCATTGAAGTTTTTTCACAGGAAAGCTATTTTGTCAAACTCCTAAAAATAAAAAACCTCCAAAGCAGGAGCGACCCACCTTGAAGGCTATCAAAAACCATTAAAACCTCAAATTATTTTCTTTTTCTAGAAGTAAGAATTAGGATGTAAGAAGCAAGACTGTTTCATACTTCTTGCATCTTTCTTACTTTATAATCCACTGCGCACTCCAAGCGCCATCATGGATTTCACCACTTTCTAGTTTACCACGTTCAATATGTAAACGTTCTTCCCCTTTCCAACGGTTGCGTATGTAAACATATTGTGTGCCAGCCACAGGTTCTATGATCCATTGAGCACTCCACCAGCCTGGTTGAATCTTGCTGCTTTCCAATTTGCCGCTTTGGTTGTGCAAAAATTGGTCAGTTTTCCAACGATTTCGGATGCGAACATATTGTGTGCCTGCAATGGGTTCAATCGTCCATTGTGCGCTCCACCAGCCTGACTGAATCGATCCGCTTTCCACTTGTGGTCGTTCTACATGAATGTATTGGTCGCCTTTCCAACGGTTTTGGATACGAATAAATTGTCCCACTTTGGTGATGGGTTTGGAGTTACCCAGTTCCACTTTGATAAAACGAAATTGTTGTGCAGGATGTCCATTGTCTTGTATGATATTGATATTAGAACCTACTTTGGGCTGACCGCCATAGACATCTACATTTTTTCCTACTCCTAATTTAGATTCCATTTTGAAGTAGCCATCGCTTGTAGGAATCAACCGAAACTGTTGGTTGGGAGAATTGTGTTTGGCATAGAGTTGAATATTCGTTCTATCAGTTGTTCTACCACCATATACGTCCATTGCCATGCCTTCCTTCAATGCTGTTTCAAAAATATAGTACCCCTCTTTTGTAGGTATCGCCTTCCAGATTTGATTTTTAGTGGCATTTGCTCCGTTTTTGTTCCAAACCACCAGGTTGGTTTCGTTGGCTGTTCCCGAATTGGTCACATCAATCACCAAATCTTTTTTCAAACGAGATTCGATGATGTAGTAGGCATTTGCTTCCAATTTGCCCAAAATTGGCGTGGGTGTTGGAGTGGGTTGGGGGGCTATTTTTTCGATAATAATGGAAGAAGTTTGGTCATTGAAGTTCCTCAAATCCATGCTTTTAGTCGCCACTATCTTGCGTCCTCCAAAACGAGCATGTTGGAATAGAGCCACTTGATAACCTGGCTTCACCTTCAAAGAAGAAATTTGGTCATTGCCCACTCCTCTTTGTAAAACATTCATATCATGTTGCCCTTCCTTCAATCCCATTACCTTTCCACCATAGCCATAGTCTTGGTAGAATATGGCTACTGCGTCTGCGGGAATCGTTGTTATTGGAGGCGTTGGCGTTGGAGGATTTGTATTTGTATTTCCTCCTGTATTGTTTCCGCCTGTATGAGTATTTGTATTTCCACCAGGTCGAGTTATCTCTTTGTCTATTGTTGGGATAGGTGGATTGGGATTGATACTGACCGTTGTTTGTGTATTCGGTTTGGTGGGTTTTCCACGAGGCACATTGTTATTGGGTTTTGGGATAGAGCTTGCTGGTTTGGTATAGTTCAAAGGCTTTTGCATCGAATTGGCAAAAGTGCTTTTGAAAGAATTGGTGGTTTTGGTGGACTTTTTACCCAAAATAATGTTTGCCAATTCTTCGGCTGCTTTAGAGATGTTGCCTTGATTGAAAGGAAAACTGAAACTCGCATTGATTTTTTTGTTTGCCAATTCCATGTTGAGATTTGCAGATACAGTACCGCCCGAAAAACCATTCAGACTACCCGAAAACTCTGCATTTTTGATTTTTACCAGCCCCAAAGGATTGCCATTTTGAACAATGTATTTGGTAACGATTGCGCCGTTTGTGGTAATTTGTTCTACACCTTTGATGATTTCTTTGGATGCCAAAACCGTATTTGCTGCAATGTTTCGCTTACTCCAATCTACAGCTTGCTTCAATCCCTCCAAGGTTTCTTTATAACCCTTCAATGCCAGTACTGCGGTTTCTTTTGAACCTTTAATTGCAGCATATTGAGCCGCCAAATCAGGCACTCGCAAGTGAAGAGTGCTGGGGAATTTGGCATTTTTGGCACGATTCAACTCCGCCAATTTAGCATTCGCCTGCTTCTCCAATCCTTGCACTTTTACAATGTCTGCATCTACTTTAGCTTTTTGAGCATTGAAGGCATCTACATCTGACTGAGTCGTTCTCAAATAGTTTTCTGCCCAAGACAAATCCTTTTGGGCTGTTTTGTAAGCCTTTTGAGATTCTTCTGTAAACTTATCCAATGCCTCACCTGTCGCTTTGTTCATTGCAGCCGCAAAACCACTTGCATCCCAATCCGTCATTGCTACTCGGATGCTCATATTGGCAGTGTTGTCCAATGCTGCTCCTTTCACTTCCAACAAGGCTTTGAACTTTCCAAACAATGAACCTTCTACTGCTGCCGAAAAACCATTCCTATCCACAATGATGTTGGCATCTCGGTTGAGGCCTAAAATGGTAAGTGAACCACTGATAACCAAGATGGGATCTTTGCCCGAAATCAAGTTGGCATACTCCAAATTTAGGTCTGCATTTGGACTGCCCTGCCCTTGCGAACCTGTAAATTTGAACCATTGTCCGTGGTCAATACGGCTCATAGAAGCACTTGCCCTAAGTCCTTGTGCATACGCCAAATTAACAAACAATGTCCCTGTCATTCCTGCAATGTTTATTGTGCCTTTCACTCCAAAACCCGCATCATAAGTCCTTCCGTCAGGAGTTTGAATATCATCGGGCGCAATTTTGAAGCCCACATCTTGAAGGTTGAGGCTTTTGATGAAAGCAGGCACTTGATTACGTACTTTGGGTTCGACCATTGCACTGAGAATTTCGTCCATTTTCAGTTTGGTCATGTTGAAGGCTGCCATCGTGCGGGTCGGTCTACCTGCATCGAAATGAACCGCACCATCTACTTGTGTCAAATTGCCGAGTTTGACATCTCCACTAATTCCCAAAATCGGTGTAGGAATCACCGAAGCCAAATTTGCCCCGACACTCAATCCTGCGCCAAAAACGGTGATACCTTTTGCTCCCAAAGGGTCTTTCCACGCTCCACTCATGCCCAATTCCCCACTCAAACTTCCCGAAGCTGAAACGGACAATGCGCCTGTAAACACCAAAGGTTCAGGGTTTCCACTCAATAAAGCTTCTAACTCACCACCCAAAGAAACGGACATGGTTTTGGGTTCGAGTGAAAAGAAGGCTTTGGTAAAACTCACATTGTCAGCCCCAGGTATTTTGATGTTGTTTAGGTTCAACATTCCCATCAATTGCGGATTGCTGCTCAAAGTAGCTCGTACTGCAATGGAATTAATCCCAATCATTTTGTCCATTTTTAGCGGACGCAAATCCAAACCTGCAATGATGTTTAAACCCTTTTCGATGCCCGTATCACCACTTCCTTGCATTTTGAAAATCTGCAAATTGCTGGTAGCGGCTCCCTCCAAAGTCGAAACAACAACTGCCACATTGTTCAGCCCCACATCCTGCAATACGCCCAAACCGACTTTGTTGAAGTCAAAAGTATTTCTATCGGGAGCAAAGCCCATCAGCACCTTCAAACTACCCGACATACTTGCCTTCAATTTCACCTCTTCTTCTTTCTCTTTTTGCTCATCCGTTTTGGTGCTGTTGGCGCTTTGCTCCAATTCTTCTTTTTTCGGTTTTTTCCGTACTGCTTTGACATTAAATTTGGCATCGGGCTGCAAAATGATTTCAGTTGCGCCAAAAGTCGTCACCCCATAAATACCAATCTTTCTTTGGCTGGGCGCAAAACTGATGATGGTTTTGTTGAGTGAAATGTTGCTCACTCCCGCAGGTAATGACACACCTGCCAAAAGTTGGTCGCCTCCAATTTGGCGTATAAAATTGCCCACATTGGCATCGGGTGTAATAAATTCTCCTTTCATAATAAAATCGTCCAAAGCTGTTGCTGCGGTGCTGAACAAACGAATTTCAGACGAACCAAACTTGAAAAAACCGCCAAAGGTTGCCTTCAATGAACGGCTACTACTTGCGCCAGGACTGCCCATGCTTACAGCTAAAGTAACTTTGTCCAAGCCAAAATTTCCGACAGGTTTGTACATCTGACCAACGGGCAAACGATAGCGAATACCCATGTCCTCAATAGAATTGGAGCTGTTGAAGTCAATGTAAAAATTGTCCAACTCCAATTTGTTCTGAATTTCGCTGGGTGCAAATGCCAAAAGATTGGTGCCTGCGAATTGGTGAATGTTTTGTGATTTAGAATTTTGAGGGAAGTCGGCTTCAAAACCAACAATGGTGCTTTCATCTCTAAAAATCGCTTTAGTTTGTACATTGGAAACGCCAAAAAGCTGTGCCACACCTTTTACTTCAATGGTGTTGCCTTTTGGTTGGACATTGGTACTTTGGAAATTGTAATATTGTTGCCCTACGACTCTTTGAAGGGCTTGATTCATATTGTCAATGACGGTTTGATTGTCAATCGTATTGGCAAATGTTGTTAAAGAACTGAACAAAAATAGGGAGGTTAAAATTTTGAATGTCATCTTCATCGTAATAACTATTGAGGTTCGAAAATCTAAGGTTTTACTTTATGTGGCTCTTTGACTTTTTTTGTAGAAGCAATAAAAAAAATTGAAGTTTTTGTTTCACAAAAATTTAATTATCAACAAAATATTCAAGTGTTTCTAAACTGCATAAATCGAATCACAGATTTGGTCAAGAAACCTTTTATGTTTAGTTAGACGACTTTGGGACAGAGTTTCCGACAAATTTTCTATTTTTTGAGAAATAATTCTGATAACAGTGAAGATTGAAGGAATTATTGGTTGAGGAGGGTTAATATTGAAGGAATCCGATTTATCTTTAAGCCTATCTTTGAAAAAATAAGATACACTTCATTTTAGCTAACATTTGGAAATAGCCGCTACAATCTATATTTTTAGCGCACGATTGAAAAATTTCTTTTCAATTGTCTTCATCAAACATACCAAAGAATGTCCACAAGCGAACAACCTGTTTTTGACAATGACACCTCTATCCGTCCCAAATCGCTGATTGTATTAGGGATTGCTTTTTTAGCCTTGTTATCTTTCTCCTTCTACGAAACCAATTTTGCAGTCGCACTAAACAATGTGGCAAGGGGTTGTTTGGGAATGGCTTTTCTCATCGGGACTGCCTTCTTGTTGAGTACCAATCGAAGAGCCGTTGACTGGAATTTGGTGGTCAATGGCGTTTCATTGCAGTTGATTTTTGCAGTCTCGGTTTTGAAAGTTGAAATAATTTACAAAATCTTCCAATTTTTCTCCAAGTTTTTTGTGAAAGTATTGGAGTTCACCAATGCAGGATCCAGTTTTTTATTCGCCAGTTTCATCACAGGCAATATTGAAGGTCCTTTGGTCAATTTTGCTTTCAATGTTTTGCCTACAATTGTATTTTTTGCAGCTTTGGCTTCCATACTTTTCTATCTCGGTATTTTACAGCGAATTGTAGCGGGTTTTGCATGGGTCATGAGTCGTACTATGCGTTTGTCGGGAGCAGAAAGTTTGGCCGCCGCCGCCAACATTTTCATTGGTCAAACGGAGGCCCCTTTTGTGGTCAAGCCCTACTTGGAGCGCATGACCCGCTCCGAAATCATGTGCTTGATGACTGGTGGCATGGCAACAATTGCAGGGAGTGTATTTGCAGCGTATGTAGGCTATTTGGGCGGTGACAATCCCGAACAACAATTGCTTTTCGCAACACACCTTTTGTCGGCTTCCATTATGTCGGCTCCTGCAGCTATCGTGGCAGCCAAAATCATGGTGCCTGAAACCAACTACATTAATGTCAAAGAGCCTTTGGTCGTACCGAATACGATTGTGGGCAGCAATATTTTGGATGCCATCACTAAAGGCACAACAGATGGACTTCGATTGGCAGTCAATGTAGGCGCAATGTTACTGGTTTTCACCGCTTTGATGGCGATGATGAACGGCATTTTATTTGACTTCATTGGTTACTACACAGGCATCAACGATTGGATCAGCTCAGCAAGCGACGGTAAATACGAGGGCTTAAAATTAGAGTTGATTTTTGGATTTCTATTTGCTCCTATTGCTTGGCTACTCGGAACACCTTCGGCGGACATCGTATCAGTCGGTCAATTGTTGGGTGAAAAGACCATCATTAACGAATTTGTAGCCTATGCTTCTATGGGCGCAATGAAAGATGCAGAGGTTTTTGTCTCCAATAAAGCCCTGATTATCTCTACTTACGCACTCTGCGGCTTTGCCAATTTTGCTTCTATTGGCATCCAAATTGGAGGTATTAGCGCTATTGCACCGGGACAACGAAAAACCCTTTCGGAATTGGGAGTCTATGCCTTGATTGGCGGTACACTTGCTGCTTTTATGACCGCAGTGATTGCAGGAGTTTTGGTGGGATAATCAATTCAATGACTATGCTCCAAACTCCCGACCTTCGACTGAGCATACACATAATACGCTCCCTGCGTCACAATCTGCATCCCATCGGGAATCGGATTCACCAATTTGACGGAGGTAAAACCCTTATCCGACAAACCAGGAATGACCATGACTTGCTCAAATTCAATTTCATCTGCTTCCGTCTGAGGATTGCCCACATACACAAAAGACGAAGCACCATCTTTCACAATCGCCTTTTCGGGTAAAGCCTCAACCGTTTGGTCGTTCAACCAGATTTTGGCTTCAATGAACAAATCTTTGAGGAATCGAGGACGTTCTTTCTCCAAATGTCCATGCACCCGAACCGTTTTGTTTTCATGGTTGAACTCCTTGCCCAATACATGTACCTCCCCCTCATACACTTCACCGCCCAATGCAGGAACGGTATAGCTGATTTTTTGCCCCTCTTTGACCTTCGCCACATCCTGCTCAAAAACATCCAATTCGAGGTGCAAATGGTTTTCATTCACAATTTCCATCAATTCCGTATTCGGTTCGACATACATGCCATTGTGCATATTGATGGAAGTAATATAACCCGACATCGGCGAAATAATCGCTATCCGTTCTGCAATGTTCTCTGTCGACAAATGGGTTACATTCAAGCCCAAATAATTCAATTGCTTCGCCAAACCCTTCAAGGTTGCATTGTTTCGGTTCACCTCTGACTGAACCTTTTGCAGCTCTTTCGGTACGCCAGCATTGGCATCGACCAAAGCCTGTTTTCGCTGCAATTCTTGGCGCAAAAAAATCATTTCAGAAGCCACTTCGAGGTATTTTTGCTGCAAAGTGATAAATTCAGAATTTTCTAAATATGCCACAATTGCACCTTTTTTGACATAACTGCCCTCCACATATTTTTTGCTATTTTGAATAAAACCACTTGATTTTGCGCTTACATCAGAATAAGCATTGGGCGGCAAACCGAGCGTACCTGTTGCACTCACAAAATCGTTGATTTTTATTTCGGTGAAGTCGCCAAATTGAATGTCCATCGTTTTGATTTGTGCTTTGGAGAGGTGAATTTCACCTTCTTCGTGGTGTTCTTCGCCTTCGTGGTCAGAATGTTCGTTTTCGCTTCCATGGTCGTGTCCATCTTCTTCTGAATGGGCTGCATGGTCTCCTCCGTGGTCATGAGCTTCTTCATTGTGACTATGGTCGTGACTACAAGAAAAAAGGAATAGCAATAGAGCTATTGAAAAAATGGAAAGAATTGATTTATAATTGGTTTGCATTTCGTTATTTTTTTGAATTTTTGTTTGTTACTTATCTCGCCCGTTCAAGTGTCCACACTTGAGCGAAATCCTTGTGGCAAGCCTCCAGACTTGCCGATATATAAAACAGAGTGTGGACACTCTGAGCAAGAGTTTTGTTCGAGTATGGAGACTTGAACAGGCATTTTATTCCCCTCCCGTCAAAAACCGATACCACACCACCGCCTGATTGTACCCCAAAACCTGCTCCCAATAACTCTTACTATTCTGAGCCATCAAGTTCAAGACGTTCAACAGTTCGAGGTAAGAAATCTCTCCCGCTTGATAGTTCAATTGAGCAATTCGCTGCATTTCGGGATTGATGATGTCGAGTTGGTTTCGGTAGTAATCCACTGCCACTTTGTACTGCTGAATCAAATTTTCGGCTTCCAAAAGTTGCTGTTGATAAGCTGCTTCTGTCGCTTTGTATCTCGCCTGAGCGACTTCAATTTGAACTTGTTGGGCAGCCACCTTTTGTTCCGTTTGCTTCTTATTGAACAAAGGAATCTGAACACCTCCTTGCAATCCACTCAACCATCCGCTTTCAAAATAATTTTGTGCCGAATATCCAAAATTAAAGTCGGGTTTTCGGTTTACTTCAATCGCTGCAATGTTTGCCTGTTCTATTGCAATCTCCTGTTCCACCAACTGCAGTTGAATAGAGCGGAGGCTATCTATTGGTAAAAAAGGCATGAGCTTCAATGTGTCGCTTGAGGTCACTGCGTCTTCTATTTGCAGCAAATTCTGCAATTGACGTTCTAAATTATTGATTTCCAAAACTACTTGACTTTGCCAAAGCCGAAACTCATTCATACTTGACTGAATCGTAAGCGTTTCCATTCGATTGGTTTCGCCCAAATCTGCTCGGATTTTGGCAATATCGTAATAGGGCAGATAAGTGTCAATCAATTCACTGTATAAACTTTGAAGTGTCTTTCGCTGCTGCAAATCTAGATATACTTGCTCGACCTTCCATTGAAGTTCTTGTTGGGTGAGCTGTTTTTGAAGTACATTCTGGACAACTCGTTCGTTTTGCAGAGCATTTTGCGCCTTTATTTTTGCAGGATGCGGAATGTTTTGCAGCACTCCAATTTGATTCACCCTTTGCGGATTTTCCCGAAATAGACCATCACCCTGATAAGTAATGTCGGTCGTTCCGAGACTGTAAGGTAGGTTTTGAAGGGCTTCGCTTTGCGTACTTTGCAGATTTGCAGCCTGTATAGATGGATGATTTTGGAGGGCGATTTGAAGGGCTTCTTCTAAGGTCAAAGCCTTTTCTTGCGCCATTGCAGTTCCTCCAAAAAACAAGGCAAACGCCAGCAAACCTATATTTTTCACAATAGGCTTAAAAGGCGGATTTCCGTTTCCGTTTTCATTTCGCTCTTGCCATTTCGCCAACCAACTGTATAAAATCGGCAAAATAATGAGCGTCAAAAAGGTTGCGGTTATCAAGCCTCCAATGACCACCGTCGCCAAAGGTCGCTGTACTTCTGCGCCTCCCGAATTGGACAATGCCATCGGCAAAAAACCTAAAGAAGCCACCGAAGCGGTCATCAGTACAGGTCGCAATCGTACTTTTGTACCTTTCAAAATGCGCTCTCGAATGTTGGTCATGCCTTCTTTTTTCAGTTGATTGAAGTAGCCAATCAAGACAATCCCATTCAAAACCGCTACGCCAAAAAGCGCAATGAAGCCGATTCCTGCCGAAATACTAAAGGGCATTCCCCTCAACTCCAATGCCCAAACGCCTCCAATGGCAGACAAGGGAATGGCAGTGAAAATCAAGAGAGCCTGCGACATCGAGCCGAAAGTAAAATACAAGAGTATGAAAATCAATGCCAATGCCAATGGTACGGCAATCGCCAAACGTGCATTTGCGGCTTGAAGATTCTCAAACTGTCCGCCATAAGTGAAGTAATAACCTGCGGGTAGGGTCATTTTTTTGTCCAAAGCCGTCTGTATATTTTCCACCAAAGTCGCTACGTCCGTATCTCCCACATTCACGCCAATAACAATTCTGCGATTGGTATTGTCCCTCGAAATCTGCATAGGTGCATCTATCATCTCGATACTCGCAATGGATTGCAGCGGAACTTGTGCGCCATTTGGAAGGGGAATGTAGAGATTTTCGATTTTTTGGAGGTCATTGCGGTCGCTTTCGGCTAAACGTACCACCAAATCAAACCGCTTTTCGCCTTCGTAAATCACGCCCGCTTTTTCGCCTGCAAAAGCGCTGCGAATGACCCGATTCACCTCTTTGACCTGCAAACCGTACTGCGCCATTTTGTCGTATTTGAAGTCAATGATAATTTGTGGCATTCCCTCGGTTTGTTCCACTTTAATCGTTCCTACACCTTCAATCGTTCGGATGATTTTTTCGGCTTCTTTGGCTTTGTCAAACAAAACATCCAAATCCTCTCCATACAATTTGATGGCAACATCTGCTCTCGAACCCGTCATCAACTCATTGAAGCGCATCTGAATGGGTTGTGAAAACTCGTAGGCAACGCCTGGAATTTCTTGCAGCGAATGTTCCATTTTCTCAAACATTTCTTGGCGAGTCTTGGCAGTTGTCCATTCCGATTTGGGTTTCATAATCACCATAATGTCACCCGTTTCGACAGGCATGGGGTCGGTTGGGATTTCGGCAGAGCCAATTTTGGTGACCACATCCTCTACTTCTGGAAATTCTGCCAACAGCTTTTTTTGTAGAATTTTGGAGGTTTCTACGCTTTGGGTGAGCGAACTTCCTGGCGGCAGTATCTGGTGCAGTGCCAAATCTCCTTCCTCCAATGTCGGAATAAACTCCCCGCCCATTTGGGTGAAGACATACAAACTGAACCCAAACAAAACAATGGTAGCCAGTACAAAAAGGGCTTTTAGTTTAAGTGCCAATTGAAGTACAGGAGCATATAATTTTTGGAAAAAAGCTATCATTCGGTCGGCAAAGGTTTGCTCATCGCTAATGTTTTTATTGAGAAACAAAGCTGCCATCATGGGTACGTAGGTCAGCGACAAAACCAATGCACCGCCAATTGCCAACATGACCGTTTGTGCCATCGGCTTGAACATTTTTCCTTCAATGCCGACCAAAGCAAGGATGGGAATATAGACCATCAAAATGATGATTTCGCCAAAGGCTGCCGAGCTGCGAATCTTGACCGAAGCCGTTTGGACTTCTCTATCTATTTGGTGCTGGGTGAGTTGTTGCCCTGCAAAACCGACTTTGAGGCGATGGACAATGGCTTCGACAATAATCACCGCCCCATCTACAATCAAGCCAAAATCTATCGCTCCCAAGCTCATCAAATTGGCAGAAATTCCCAATACGTTCATCATCGAAATGGCAAACAACATCGCCAATGGAATAACCGAAGCGACTATTAAACCTGCCCGCCAATTGCCGAGCAGCAGCACCAAGATGAAAATGACGATTAAGCCTCCTTCAATGAGGTTGGTTTTGACGGTTCCGATGGCAGTTGATACCAATTTGTCTCGCACCAAATAGGGTTCTATGACCACGCCTTCGGGCAGTGATTTTTGGATTTGGACAACCCGCTTTTTGATTCGCTCGGTAACGGCTGCGGAGTTTTCGCCCTTGAGCATCATCACCGTAGCCCCCACGACTTCTTCTCCATCACGAGTCATGGCACCGTATCGGGGAGCTTTGCCGAACTGAACGGTGGCGACATCTTTGACCAAAATGGAGCGACCTCCTCTGACATCTACCACGATGTTTTCGAGGTCGGTGAGGGATTTGGTGAGTCCGTTGGTACGGATGTAGTAGGTGTTGGGATTTTTTTCGATGTATGCTCCGCCTGTGTTTTCATTGCTGTTTTGAAGGGCATGATACACATCTGCAATGGTGATGTTCATTGATTTGAGCAAACTGGGTTTGACTGCTACTTCGTATTGCTTCAAATATCCTCCCAAAGTATTGACCTCCACCACTCCATCTATACCCGACAATTGCCGCTTGATAATCCAATCTTGGATGCTCCGCAAATCGGTGGGTGAATATTGGTCTTCGTAGCCTTTTTCGGGACGAACTACATATTGGTAGATTTCGCCCAACCCCGTAGAAATGGGTGCCAATTCGGGTGTTCCCAAACCTTCGGGAATGTTTTCTTGGGCTTGTTTGAGGTGTTCGCTGACCAATTGCCGAGCGAGGTAAATGTCCATTTGTTCTTCAAACACCACTGTTACGACCGACAATCCAAATCGAGAAATGGAGCGTATTTCCTCCAATTGCTGAATGTTTTGAAGGGATAGTTCTATGGGTGTGGTGATGAATTGTTCTATTTCTTGGGTCGCTAATGAGGGCGAGGTTGTTATGACTTGCACTTGATTGTTGGTGATATCGGGCACTGCATCTATGGGTAGCTGCTGCATGGAGTAGAGTCCCCACACAATGAGGGCGGCTACTAAGAGTCCGATTACCAGTTTATTCTGAATCGAATAAACAATAATCCTATCGAACATATTTTTATTTTTATTTACTTTTTTTGATTGAGATGCTCTTTTTTGCTTCGCTGCAAAGGCATCTCCCTCAAAAAAATTATTGGGGTTTGGATGGTTGAAAGGTTTGGTATTTATATTCGTTGCTTCATTCTTGAACATAGCCTGTTCCGAGACCTTGGAAAATCCACTATTGAAAGGAATTTGCCACATTGTATGTACTAAGATTACTACGTTGTATGAGATTCTTTTTTTATAGCAGATTCATGTTCAAGGCTACAACCAAGAGTTAAGAACTCATCCCAATAATTTTTATGATTATTTTGATTTTCATTCTAATTAGAAGTCTGTACTAAACAGACTTCTCCCACGAAAAATGTTTGATTAAAGGCTTGGCGGATGCCAAATACTGGAAGCGAAAGAGAAGGCGTAATTGAAGGAATAACGAGATTTATACGCCTGGTTTTGCACGGAAGGTGCAGTTTCACAACTTACTTCAAGATTTTCGGTTGTGAAGGTGATTCCACAACATATACACAAACAGAAGGGCGGGCAATCGTCTTGCTCGTCTTCTGAATGGTCGTGGTGCGAATGTGATTCTACATCATTGTCTTCTTCACACGTTTGAATATCGGTGCAGGGTAGCACGGATAGTGTGAGGAAAAGAAGGGTTAGTATGATGGATAGAATTTTCACTTATAAAATGGAATCAAATTGTTGGATGAATGAAACGCTAGGAATGAAAAATAGTTTTCAGTTGTGAGAGCAAATATATAAAGTTTTTTATGCAATCCAATTGCACAAAAGGTGAGAACTAAAGCAGAGTCCTAAATGTGAAAAAAAAACCTCCGTTAGATTTTCAAAATCCAACAGAGGCATCCTTAATGGAATAAGGTATTTTAGATATTATCTAACTTCTTACACTTTGACTCACTTATACTTTTCGAGTTCGTTTACTCTTCTTGCTATTTTTGCGTTTCCAGTCGCTTTTGAATTTGCCACCACTGCCTCCTTTCTTCTTTTTCTTATTCTTCCAGCCACCTTCACCAGGGCCTTCATCCATTCCAAAATTGCTCGGCTTGTTGGTGACAGTTGGTTCTACCACCAAATCCTCCTTACCATGCCTTTTTCCTTGCATACCCAGAATTAATTCCTGCTCATAGGTAGCGTCCAATTCAAAAAAGGAGAAATTGCGAAGGATTTCGATTTTACCGATTTCGGCATCTGTTCTGCCAATTGAATCGTTGATAATGCCAATCAACTGTAAAGGAGTCAATTCTTTTTTCTTACCGACATTGAGGTAAAATCGTTTCATCAGGAGACCACCATTTGATGAAGAATGTTCTGAACTGGATTCAAAAGAAGGAGTTCGTGGTTTTCGCTCTCTTCTGCCTCTCTCTCTCCCTCTACTATCCCTATCACCTCTTTCCCTTCTTTCCCTACTTCTGCCTCGATCCTCTCTATCTCGATCTCTACCTCCTCTTTCTCGACCATATACATTGATGTCTTCCGCACCTTTATAATAGTCAGAAATGCGATTGAGCTCCATGGACAAAAACTTTTGAAGTAATTCTTCCTTGCTCAAAGCTTCAAAGCGTTCAAAAACCATTTCCAAATGTGGTTTGATAGAATCTTCCTTCACTTCAATGGCTTCGATTTTGTCCAAATAATTCGCCAATTGCTGTTTGTAAATGTCTTCGCCAGTTGGAATCATTTGGCGTTCCATCTTTTTACCAAGCTTTCTTTCGAGGTGTGAAATTCTGCCTTTTTCTTTGGAATTCACGATTGCCACTGCAATACCGCTTTTTCCAGCACGACCTGTTCGACCGCTTCGGTGAATGTAGGTTTCGAGGTTGTCGGGAAGGTGGTAATTGATGACATGGGTTAGATCATCTACATCCAATCCCCTTGCAGCTACATCCGTAGCAACCAACAATTGAAGCGTTCCCTGTCGGAAACGGCGCATCACCAGGTCTCGCTGGGTTTGTGACAAATCGCCATGAATTGCTTCCGCATTGTAGCCATCTTGGCTCAATTTGTCTGCAATTTCCTGAGTGTCTCGTCGAGTTCTGCAAAAAATAATTCCATAAATATCGGTACTCAAATCCACGATTCTCTTCAGAGCCTTGAATTTGTTTTTGGAGTGCACCATATAGTATTGATGCTCCAAATTTTTCGCTCCTTCATTGCGAGTACCCATTTGAATTTCATGTGGATTGTTCATGAAATTTTTGACCATCGAATTGATGCCTGATTGTTTGGTCGCCGAAAAAAGCAAGATTTGTTTTTCTTCGGGCGTTTCTGCCAAAATCGCATCCAATTCATCCTTGAATCCCATGCTCAACATTTCGTCTGCTTCGTCCAAAATCAACCAACCAATGTTTTGAATCTGCAATTTTTTGCGACGAATCAAATCCAAAGTCCGACCAGGTGTTCCGACCACAATTTGGATGCCCGACTTCAATGATTTGATTTGTCGGTCAATCCTTTCACCACCGTAAACAGCCGTGATTCTCACTTTTGGAAGATGTTTGGTGTAAGTTTCGAGGTCTTTGGATATTTGATTGCAGAGTTCACGAGTCGGACACAGCACTAAAGCCTGTGTCTGAAAAGAAGTTTCATCAATTTGATTGATTACAGGCAATCCAAATGCTGCCGTTTTTCCCGTTCCGGTTTGGGCAAATGCCAATAGGTCTCTATCGGAGTTCAAAATGTGTGGAATCGCTTTTTCTTGGATGGGTGTGGGCGTTTCAAATCCCAAATCTTTAACAGATTTCACTACTTCTGGTTTCAATCCCAGTTCTTCAAAAGTCATCATGCAAATAAAAAGTTAATATGCGTTATTGTAAATTCTGAATTATGATGACCGCAAAGCCTGCTTGATTGAATGTGTTGAAGACGAATCTCTTAACTTCCTAATACTAAATCATTATAACCCAAATGGACATTTTTTCTAATTTGTCCTGTTGTTTTCAAGGGGCAAAGGTAGTGAAAAAATGGGGATTATTATTTATTTTTATAAAATGTGGTGGTTTAGGAGGTTGTTATGTAAAAGACTATTTCTAAAATATTCGCTTTTCCATTTTAATAAAGCAAAACGAAAAATATCTACGAGGTTTGGCGGGATTGTAGAAAAAGCGTATTATTGAGCATCAATCACCAAACATACTTTATTCTATGTCTATCACTTACAAAGATGTACGAAATTTACTGGCAAAAGGAAAACTAAAAAAAGCCATTGACTGCTCTATGGCACTTGCCCAACAAACTAACGACAAGGACCATATTCAAAACACCATTTCTATTTCTGCTCGATACAGTAGGAACGAGAGTAGCTATAATCAAGGGGTATTAACTCCAAGTAACTATAATACAGAAACGGCTCGTATTACTTTTTCGCTACAATCCGAGCTGGACGAAATGGAAGAGTCTTATCCCGATATCCGTCTTTCTGCTCCACAAGACACTTCAAGCAATCAGAAGGAAGCAACAGGAAATGGAAATATCATTATTGAAGATGTCAAAAATAGTCAAATCAACATTGGAAAACCAGACGAAAAAATCAAACAAAAAATCCTTTTCCTTGCCGCCAATCCCAGCAATCAAGCGAGTTTGCAGACTGATAAGGAGTACCGCATCATCAGTGAACGTATGAGACGAAACGAATACTACGAACTCTTACATCCTCAATTTGCCCTGACCATCGAAAATTTGGTTATTGCGATGAATCAAAAGCCTCACATTGTGCATTTTGCAGGACATGGAGAACAACAGGGGATTGTGATTACCAACGACCAAAACCGTCATCAATTGATGCCAACAGGTGCGCTCAAAAGACTGTTTCGTCAACACAAAGCAGGCATCCAAATGATTTTGTTGAATGCTTGTTATTCCGAATCTCAAGCAAAAGTTTTGTCGGAATTGGGTATGTATGTGATTGGTATGAACAATGAGGCAGAAGACGATGCCGCATTGGATTTTGCTTCAGGAATGTATATTGGTTTGAGCGAGGGTAAAGATGTCGAAAGGGCCTACGATGATGCGATGATCATTATCATGGTGAAACATCCCAAATTTGCGGATTTACCAAAAGTATGGAAGGGTGGAGTTTTGTTGGATATTTGAGGCTCTATTTTCTCAGCTTCACTTCAAATCGTTTTCTAAAAGCACTCAAATCAAAATCGGGCATTTCTTTTGCCACCAAGTCATAGACCTCCACAATCAATTGCAGCATTTCTGCGACTCCTTCTGATTCTTTGTCGTTCAGCAAAGTGGTCATTCTTTGCAGAAAATCAGTCGGTTGAATGGGTAGTTGCTGTTCAACGATCCAATTCAAGCCTTTCGCTTTGCCGGGGTGATACACCCGATTGAGGCAAAAAAGCGTTTGCAGCATTTTCTTCAAATCTTCCACCAAACATTCATAAACGAACAGGCTATCATTCCGATACGCTCCCATGCCTTCATAAACCAATTTGGGCGTGAAAGTAAGTGAAGTTTGCAGCGTTTTGGGAATCAAGGCTTCAGGATAGACTTCAATTTGTTTGCGCCAAGCAGCTATTGTTCCTTTGTCGTAAGCAACCTCAGAATTGTTGATTCCAAACAAAACGGCTTGATGATTCAAATCAATGTCGTGTTTCTTCACCACCGCATCTATTGACTCTTGAAATTTGCTCACTTTGATGCGTCCAAAGTCAATTTTGATGCCTTCCACAAATCGTCCAACGGTCAAAAAATCGTTTTCTTTGCCGCCAATGATATAGACGGGATTCAAAGGTTCGGCTGCTTTCCGCCATGTTTCGTATTGGGCATCCGAAATGTCTTTGTAGAGGATAAGGAGGTCAATGTCGGAATAGGAGTCGGTTAATCCATAGGCTACAGAACCGACAATGGAAATGGATTCAATATTGGAGTCTTCTGCCAAGAGACGTTTGATTTCTCTTTGCGCCAAAGATTGAAGGAGTAGGTTGTTGTTTTGCATAGTATTTTCATTTTTAATAGGGCACGCTTTGTTTTGTCATCTATAAGCATGTTTACCCAAATATACGCTCCTCCTCTCCCACTCCATTTCACCAAAACTGCTAAAAAACAGCTCTTCTATTTTAGAATTAAAAAATTATCTTTGTCCACAAGAATATTCAATGAAAAAATTACTTCAATAAATATGACTTACAAAACATTTAAAGTCGAGATAGAAAACCACATTGCAGTTGTTTCCTTCAATCGGCCCGAAAAAGCAAACTGTTTGAATCAGACCGCTTGGGAAGAACTGCAAAAGGTATTTGAAGATATAGACGAAAATCCAGAGGTACGAGTAGCGATTTTGACTGGTGAAGGCAAGCATTTTTGTGCAGGAATAGATATCAGCATGTTGACTGATACGGTTCAACATACAAGTATCAAATGTGAGGGGCGACGACGAGAAGCATTTTTGAAAGGAACAGGGCGATTGCAGCAAAATGTGACTGCCATTGAGAAGTGCCGAAAGCCTGTCATTGCAGCCATTCACAAAGCTTGTGTCGGGGGTGCGATTGACATTGTGACGGCTTGTGATATGCGCTATGCCACAGCAGATTCCTATTTTTCTATCAAAGAAATTGACTGGGCTTTGGTGGCAGACTTGGGAACTTTGCAGCGATTGCCCAAAATCATCAATCCGAGCATTGCAGCAGAATTGGCCTATACTGGACGTAAATTTGACGCAGCCGAAGCCAAAGAAATCGGTTTGATTGGTCAAGTGTTTGAAGACAAAGAGCAGATGATGCAACACGTTTTGGGAATTGCAGCTACGATAGCTTCAAAGTCTCCGCTTTGTATTCGAGGCACTAAACAAATGCTGCTTTATACAAGAGATCATTCAGTAGAAGAAGCTTTGAATTACCAAGTTCTCTGGAATGCTGCAATGATTTATTCTGATGATTTGAAGGAGGCAGCGATGTCGAATATGCAAAGAAAGAAGCCTGTTTTTAACAACTAAAAAATACAAAATATGAAAGCGATCCTCTGTAAAGAACTCGGTCCTCCTTCCAGTTTGGTTTTGGAAGATATTCCTTCACCTGTTCCTGGCAAAAAAGAAGTACTGGTGCAAATCAAAGCTTGTAGCATCAACTTCCCTGATACCTTGATTATTCAAGGCCTGTATCAATTCAAACCTGAATTACCTTTTTCTCCAGGTAGCGACATTGCAGGAGTGGTGAAAGCGGTGGGCGAAGGTGTGAAACATGTTAAGGTCGGTGACGAAGTGTTTGGTTTGGTGTCACATGGTGGTTTTGCAGAAGAAGTGATTGTGCCTGCAAACAGTTGTTTTCCAAAGCCTCCAATGATGGATTACAAGATTGCAGCGTCGTTTATGATGGCTTATGGTACTTCACATCATGCCTTGAAAGACCGAGCCAAATTAAAGGAAGGAGAAACGCTGTTGGTTTTGGGGGCTTCGGGTGGAGTCGGTTTGGCTGCCGTAGAATTGGGCAAAATCATGGGCGCAAAAGTAATTGCAGCCGCTTCAACAGCCGAAAAATTGGCGGTTTGTAAAGAGAAAGGGGCGGATGAATTGATTAATTATACCACAGAGGATTTGAAGAAACGAGTCAAGGAATTGACCAATGGTAAAGGAGCTGATGTGGTCTACGACCCTGTTGGAGGGGCTTATACGGAGGCAGCTTTGCGGGCTACAGCTTGGGAGGGTCGTTTTTTGATAGTAGGTTTTCCTGCAGGCATCGCCAAGATTCCGATGAATTTACCTTTATTGAAGGGCTGTCAAATTGTAGGCGTTTTTTGGGGTAGTTTTGCAATGCGTGACCCACAACGCAATATGGCTAATACCATGGAATTGATTCAAATGTACGCCAAAGGGCAACTGAAGCCGCATATTCATGCAACGTATTCGCTGGAGGATGCGCCAAAGGCATTGGAGGAGATGATGAATCGCAAAGTGAAGGGCAAGGTTATCATTGAGCCTTAGTGTTTATGACGAATGACAGTATAAAGTCACAAATCAAATATCGTTTACTACTACCGCACAAAATAATTTTTGAACCACAAAAGTATCAAAAGGGCACAAAAGAGATGGTTGAATTTCAGTTCTTTACTTTTGTTTTCTTTGTGCCTTTTGTGGTTAAATTAAAAATGTACAGTAGTAAATCGTTTATACATCATCTATACTTGAGTAGTGTGTGATTTTTGAAGTGTGATTTTCAGTTCACAAAAGAATAATTTTAAATCAATCAATTATAAACAATTACAAACAAAAATGATGGCAGCAGCAATGAAAACATTGATAGAATCCTTTTACGATAAGGAAAAAAACGTACCTAATAAGCCTTTTTTGCGTCAGCCTTTTGGCGACCGTTGGGAAGTTTACACCTATGGTGAAGTCGGGCAAATGGCTCGAAAACTGGCAACAGGCTTGAAGTCTTTGGGCTTACCTCCCAAAAGTCACATCGGCTTGGTGTCTAAAAATTGCAGAGAATGGATCATTGCAGATTTGGCAATTATGATGGCGGATTATGTTTCTGTTCCTTTTTTCCCAACTTTGAGCGGCGACCAAATTGCGGAAGTATTGAAGTTGGGGGATGTAAGTGCTTTGTTTGTTGGAAAATTAGATGTTTGGGAAGACATGAAAAATGGCGTTCCTTCTGATATGCCAACCATTCGTTTTCCACACTATGAAGGGGGATCTAAAGTGGAAGTGGGTGAAGAATGGAACGAGTTTATCAATCGTTTTGAGCCAATTCAAGGTGAACCCTCTGCAAAACTGGACGACCTTTGGACCATTATTTTTACTTCTGGAACAACAGGTACTCCTAAAGGGGTGATGTTGAATCATCGTGCGCCTGCCGAATTGATGGAAGCAACCAAACCTCGAAACGTATTGAAGTTGGACTTCAATGGCAACAATGATTTCTTCTCTTATCTGCCTTTGAATCACATTGCAGAGCGAGCAATTGTGGAGGGCGGTTGTTTGGCATTTGGAGGTCAAATCTCTTTTTCGGAGTCTTTGTCTACTTTCGCCAAAAACTTGCAAGAATCGTATCCTACTACTTTCTTTGCAGTACCTCGAATTTGGACAAAATTCCATTTGGGGATTCTATCTAAAATGCCGCAAAAGAAATTGGATTTGTTTTTGAAAATACCCATTCTTTCGGGAATTGTTAAGAAAAAATTGCGGGCAGGCTTGGGTTTATCCAAAACGAGGGTTTGTGTTTCGGGGGCTGCTCCTATTCCTCAATCACTCAAAGATTGGTATGCCAAAATTGGTATTCCGATTGCAGAAGGCTACGGAATGACCGAAAACTGTGCGGCTTGTACCTTTTTGACTACTGACGAAGACAAGCCTGGTTCGGTCGGAAAGCCACAAGACGGTGTAATTATCAAAATTGACCCTGAAACAGAGGAAGTCTTGATGAAAGCTCCTTATGTCATGACGGGTTACTACAATTCTCCCGAAAAAACAGCTGAAACGCTTGAAGATGGTTGGCTGCATACAGGTGATCAAGGGCGACTCGATAAGAACGGATATTTGTATTTGACAGGTCGAGTGAAAGATACGTTCAAGACTGCAAAGGGGGAATTCATCGTTCCTGCGCCTATCGAATGGGGCTTTGAGAACAACAGCGATATTGAGCAACTCTGTTTGTTGGGATTGGGATTGCCGCAGCCTATATTGTTGGTCGTTCCTTCTGAAATCGGAGTATTGAAGTCTAAAGAGGATTTGAGAGCGAGCCTTGCGGATACTTTGACAAAGGTGAATTCAACTTTGGAAAACTACCAAAGGGTTTCTACTATTGTGGTGGTGCAAGATGCTTTCAGTGTTGAAAATGGTATGTTGACCCCTACTTTGAAGGTGAAACGTAGCAAACTGAACCAACGTTATAAAAATTTATTGAACGCTTGGCACGAACACGAAGAAAAAGTAGTTTGGGAGTAAATCTTGGGATAAAACAAAAGTAAAGAACTCAACTTCAACCATCTCTTTTGTGCCCTTTTGATACTTTTGTGGTTCAAAAATCATTTTGTACAGTAGTATGAAAGCGAGTAGTAAAATAACCTACTACTCGCTTCTATTTTTCCTGTAATTCCTTCCTTACCAGCGTCAATATTTGCCCTAATTTATTTTTTCCTTTGTCGTCTCCTCCATCTCCCCAATAACTATCATTGGAAGTGTGTTCCACAATTTTTGCATCCCCCGTAGAAAGCAATAATTCCTTCAATTTATCGTGTTGGCTAAACTTCGCTCTCACTGCATCCAACATCACCGAATCCTTTACCTTCTCCCAATCCAATCGCAATTTCACCTTTCGACTTCTACCCATTTGAGCCGCTAACATAGGTTTTGCAGCCTTTTGGATTTGGGCTTCATACGGTGTTCCTTTGAATTTTTGGGCTTGAAAATAATGCTCGGATGTCGCCCATATTTTGCCTTTTAATTTGATAGGATAAAGGGCAAAGTTGGAGAATTCGCCATACGCATCTGCAGTGCTGTAAAACTTGATAGTGTTGGTGTCCATTACGAGAGTTTTCTTTTTACCCCTAAAGCAAGCCTGTTCCCTTACACCTATCGCATTTCTCCCTTTCGCGTGTACCTAACCAATATCCTTTCCCGTCACATCTCGGACAAGCGTTCGGATTGTGATTGGGCAGCAACAATCGGAAGAGTACATACAGTACAGCAAAAATAACAACAGCAATGATGACATAACGCAATATAAACACAAGCATTTTTTAAAAGGATAAAGGAGTTTTGCAATATTATTTTCTACACAAAAATACGTGATTCTTCAAAGAAAAGTTCCTTACAAGGCCTCTAAAACAAACGAATACTCATAATTCCCAATAGGCAAACGGTATTTTTCCAAAGGCAATGCGCCCCAACTATTGTTACCGCCTACACCCATTTGCTGCAAATCAATATTGAAAGTTGTCCAATCTCGTTCCTCCAATTCGCCAAAATGCGTTTGACTCTTCACCTCGCCTCCATCCAAATCTTCCATCGCAAAATGATTCGCACTCACATTCAAATAATCCTCGACAAAGCTCACCTTCAATCCTTTTCCTCGCTCATTGACCAAGGCCGCCCAGCGAACATCTGACTTATTCCCCGTTTCCTGTGGTCGCACGTAAGGATGTACTTGCTCGCTTACCTTTCCATTGTATTGCCCAACAAATGCACTTGTTTTTCGATCCCAATACGACTCATGTGGCCCTCTACCATACCAAACTAAGTTATCATACTCTTTGGGCATTTGTAGAGTCATTCCAAATTTTGGAAGCATAGGGTAGTTTTTACTTTGAGTTTCAAATTTATTTGATACTTTTACTTTTGCATCACCAAAAATCTGGTAATCAATTATCTGTGTGGCATTTCCATTTAGCAAACGCCAAGTAGTATGAATCGTTATTTCGGAGGCACTTGTTTTTCGTGCTTCTACTTTGGTCAAAGTTGCTTGCTCAAAAGCCGTTTTCCAAACCTTCAACTTGCTTGGTAATTTCGCACCATAATCATTGTCTGTTGCCGCCCGCCAAAAATTTGGCTGCAAAGGAGCTTGTATCAATTCCGTTCCTCTTCTTTTGAAGGAAGTTATTAGACCTTTACTTTTATTGAAGGTAATGGAAAAATCCTCTCCCTCTACAAGATAACCCTCCCCTACTTCTTTGAAACTTAGATTGGGAATGGAATCATCTTTTTCTACTTTTGATTTCAAAGTATTTTCCACTTCAAATTGTTCGGCTGCCAATTCATGATCAGCAGGAATCATATCTGTTGCAGCTTTGGTTCGAAAAGAGACATTCAAGAAAAATTCGACATCGTCTTGTTTACTAAATCTAAAATTCTCCAATTGAAGCGTTGCGTCTGTCCCTGCTGCAATGGGTAAATCCATCAATTTACCTTCCATAAACAGTCTTCCATCTGCGAGCAACTGCCAATGCAAATACAAATCATCCAAACTTTTGAAGGCATATTGGTTGTCAATTCTGATTTGGCCTTTCTCCAAATCTACTGCCTCCACTTTGATGTATTGATAAACCTTTTTGACCTCCCACAAATGAGGATTCGGCGTTCTGTCGGGCATTACCAAGCCATTGCAGAGAAAATTGGCATCACTTGGTGTATTTTCATCCCCATAATCACCGCCATAGGCAAAAATGGTCTTTCCATTTTCGAGTGTTTTATACAAACCTTGGTCCACCCAATCCCAAATAAAGCCCCCCTGCAATTGTGGATGCGCTTCGATGATGTCCCAATATTCCTTCAAATTTCCCACACTGTTGCCCATTGCATGAGCGTATTCACAGAGAATTACAGGTTTGTCGGGATGTTTTGCAGCAAAAGTCACCAAATCATCCGCCCATTCGTACATTGGCGCAATGATGTCGGTATTGTAGTCAAAAGTTGCGTCCTTTCCCCATTTGTCTTGTACACGCTCGTACTGAACGGGTCGGGTCAAATCTCGCTTTTTTATCCATTCGTAAGTTGCATAAAAATTCACGCCATTTCCCGCTTCATTGCCCAAAGACCAGATGATGATGGACGGATGGTTTTTGTCTCGCTCCAACATTCGCTGTGTACGCTGCAAATGTGCTTCCCCCCAATCGGGATTGTTGCCCAGCGTTTTGTCCAAATCATAGCCCATTCCGTGTGATTCAATATTGGGTTCGTCCACCACATATAGACCGTATTCATCGCAGAGTTCGTACCATCGCGGGTCGTTGGGATAGTGTGAAGTTCGGACGGCATTGATGTTGTTTTGTTTCATCAATTGAATATCCTGTATCATGGATTCCTCCGAAATCACATGCCCCGTTGTTGGGTCGTGTTCGTGTCGGTTGACTCCTTTCAAATACACGTATTCGCCATTGATTCGAAGCTGTCCATCTTCGATTTTTACTTCTCGAAAACCCACTTTGGTGGACAAAACTTCAAGGGTTCGCCCTCGTTTGTTTTGAAGAGTAATCAGGAGTGTGTATAAATAAGGTGTTTCGGCCGTCCACAATTTCGGCTCAAATATGGGCTTGCCAAACGAGAAAAACTTTTCTTCGCCATCTTCCCTTTTAAATTCCCAATCCCTTTTTGCAGTGCGGATTACCTCGCCTGAAGCATCCAATAAATCCATTTCCATCGTACCTTCTTTGTCCGCTCTCTCACTGTATCTACGCACATCCATCTCAACTTCTAACCAAGCATTTTCGTAATTGTCTCGCAGGTTGGTTTTGACAAAGTAGTCTCGAATATGTACTTTGGGAGTCGAATACACATACACTTCTCGCTCAATGCCACTAATACGCCAAAAATCTTGACACTCCAAATAACTGCCATCACTCCAGCGATAGACTTCAATGGCTACCAAATTTGAGCCTGTACGAATGTAGGGCGTGATGTCAAACTCAGCAGGTGTTTTGCTGCCTTGACTGTAGCCCACTCGCTCGCCATTGACCCAAATATAAAACGCCGATTTGACTGCCCCAAAGTGAATGAACACTTCTCTATCTAACCAATTAGAAGGCACATTGAAGGTTTTGCGGTAAGAACCTACGGGATTGTAGTCGTGTGGAACGTTTGGCGGATTGGGGGTTTTGGTAAATTCGTAGGGTATATTGACATAAATCGGCACACCATAACCCTGCAATTCCCAATTGGAAGGCACTTCCATTTTTTCCCAACTGCTATCGTCAAAGCTTTCTTTATAGAAATCCTCCACTATGTCTTCAGGTTTTTCGACCCAATTGAAGTTCCATTCCCCATTTAGGGTTTGGTAAAATTCGGATTCATTTTTTTGGAAGGTCAATGCTTTGCTGCGGCTTTCGTAGGGAAATAAAGTAGCATGTGGTGCTTCTTTGTTGATCTCAACGACTTCGGGATTTTCCCAGTCGGGGATTTGTGCTTGGGTTTTTAGGTGCATACTGCAGGATAAGAGTAGGATGGTGAGAAATAGGAGAAGAACTCGACTTTTTAACATAGTTTCTATCTTAGGTTTTGCTTGTAAAAAAACATCGGAAGTTTTGGAAACTTCTAATATATGCTTCTATGAATTGTGTGAAAGAAGCGGCCTTGTTTCAGCCAAACTACAACAGTAAAAATTGGGTGCTTGTTTTTGAAAGAGAAAGGTTTCTGTTCTGCGTCAATAAGGCATCTTTTTCTATTACAGAAATAATATACTGAAAATCATCTTTTTAGAAAAACAGGCAATGAGTTTGAATTTACTTCAATCTCGCCTTCGATTCCTCGATTTTCTTGCGCTCCATTTTTTGCCAAACTCCAAGTCGTTGTCCCAAGTTTCAAACATACTCGGTCGTTCTACAATGAGTGGTTTTTGAATGACATTGACCTTACTTTGAGGCATAAGTTCTTCAGGAATATGTAGCAGATTTTTAGTGCGGGTTACAGCAACATACAAGACATTGATTTCCTCCAAGAGTTTTTGTTTGGCTAAATCTTGCTCTTTGGTCTCTTTGAGAATTTTCAGCAAAGTGGCTTCATTCAGAAAATCGTTTTCGAGTGTGACTACATCGTATTCCATGCCTTTGCAGCGGTGAACGGTCGAAAAAATCATGTCGGCATTGTGTTTTTCCTCGTCCACAATGTGCATATCCTTAATGGTTTGAATGTGAGTGGGCAACGAATTGCGGTATTTTTTGACCACGTCTACGACCATTTTCATGCTTCGGTCTTCGGTTTTTTCGATGTAATCCTCCAATTCGGACATGCTGTTCATATTGCGAATCAATTTGTCTCGAATTCCCTTGCGGCGACCATTGTATAGGCTCAATACATCGTAAATAGATGCACCTTCATCAGCATAGGTATAGCTGTTGATATTGCCTTCAAAATAAAGGCTTTTGATTTCCTTTTCTTCCACTGCCAATTCGATGGCTTTGACCAACAAGGCCAAATTGCTGCGTGCCAAAGTTGCTTGGGTTTTCATGCTTTCGTTGTTGCCAACGCCTTTGATGGGAATATCTTGATAGTTGGTGAGGTATTTTTTCCATTGCAGGATTTTGCCCGCCAAAGTTGCCACATCTGCTTCAAAGCGGAAACTATTACTCAATTGAAAATCGGGGTAATCTACTTTTTCCAAAGAATTGACCGCATATCGCCAACCGTATATTTGTTGATGTGTGTCGCCCACAATGACTTTTGTGCCTTGCTGCTTCAAAAACACCTCCAACATGGCGGGAGAAGCGTCTTGCCCTTCGTCGAATAGGATGTAATTGTAGGGTAGAACGGGCTGAGCTAATTGGAATTTTTTGAGGTAAAAATCGTGGGTGATGTCTATTTCTCCTCGTTCCATTTTGGCAAGGAACAAACGGGTATATTGAAGGATATCGCCATAGAAGTTTTTGACAAAAACCCGTGCTTTGGGTTCTGCAATGACATCTAAATAATTGAGGTTTTTGACTTTTTTGGCGGTACTGTTGCAGAAATAGCTGACAAATTGTTGGACGTGATTGGCAATGACGTATTCAGTGTGTTTTTCTTTGTAGCCTTTTATTTCGAGAAGGTCTTTGATTTCGTGGGTTTTGTAGCCTGTGGGGTTGATATTATAGCCACTGTTTTTGACGATGTGGTGGTAGGCAAGCGAATGGGCGGTTTCGACTTGTACGTTGTTGAGACCTTTATCGGTGAATTTTTGGATGGCTTCCAATTTAACCGATTTATTGAAAGCTAAATACAAAATACGGCTTTCCTTCGGGCGACTTTTGGCGTATTCTATCACCGTTGTCGTTTTGCCCGAACCCGCCACAGCATTGATTTTGATATTGCCCGTGCTGTGGATGATGGCTTGTTGTTGGTTGGTTAGGTTCATATTGAAGGAGTGAAGTTAGGGATTTATTTTCATTCACTTCGTTGAAACATCCAAACGTTGATAGAATATTTTTTAAGCTTATGAGAAAAATGATTTTAGGGATAGTCAGAACACGGCGAAATCATCCATACACTTACTATGCTCAGTTCTATTGCGTATGCTTTGAACAAAACGCATCTAAAGCACAACAACAGGAGGTTGATGGTTTTTGATTGGGATAATTGTATTTAGTAAAAAAGAAAAAATAACTCATCGACCAATATTCCCCTTTTGAAAAGCCTGCCCCGATTTCTCGGTGGGGGATGGGGTATGTTAGCAAAAGAAAACGAGGAGTTATTTTTTTACCCTTACTTAGCAGAACATTAGGACTTTGGACGAGAGAAGTTGTAGATAGCACCTAAAGAATAAAAATCAATAATTTATTTTGAATTATCAATCAATTATTTTTCTCTCAATTCTCCCATCCAAAGTTTAACAGATGTATATTCTTAGAAGAATTTATATATGCAAAGTACCTTTTTTCTTCAACAGTTCTTCCTCTGACTCTTCATGCTCTGGATCAGGTACACAGCAATCTACAGGACAAACAGCAGCACATTGAGGTTCTTCATGAAAACCGACACATTCGGTACATTTATCGGTCACGATATAGTAGAAGTCCTCAGAAATAGGCTCTTGTTCTGCATCTGCTTCTACAGTAGAACCATCAATCAAAGTATAGTCACCTGTCAAATCTGTACCATCTGCCATTCTCCACTCTACGCCGCCTTCATAAATGGCATTGTTTGGACATTCAGGTTCACACGCACCACAGTTGATGCACTCATCAGTAATCATTATCGCCATATCTAAAAATAAATTTTGGTTTAAAAATCAATATTTCCTTCCATATAGGTGGATTCAATCTATGTGATTCAAAATAAAATCCTCCATACAAGGAATTACAAAATACAACATTACAACACGAAAAAACAAAAAAGTGTTTGAGAAAATTCTTAAACATCTCAATTCTCAAATTTTCCATAACTTTACGCCACAATAATTTCCAAGTTTTAAAACTACAACATGATTAGCCTCGCTAATATATCTATACAATACGGTGGACGTTTCCTTTTTGACGACATCAGCTTTACCATCACCGAAAAAGACCGAATTGGTTTGGTCGGAAAAAATGGTGCTGGTAAATCCACGATGCTTAAGGTCTTGATAGGTGAAATCCTTGCCGAAAATGGCTCGATCTCGATGGACAACGGAACGACTTTGGGTTATTTGCCGCAAGACAAGAAGGTGCGAAACACCCTAACTGTCTTTGAAGAATCGGCAACTGCTTTTGAAGAAGTTCAAAAAGTAGAGCGTAAATTGAAGGCTTTACATAAGGAAATTGGAGAAAGAACCGATTACGAATCAGACGATTACTACAAATTGTTGGAGCGAATGACGGAAGCCCAAGACCGATTACAGCGTTTGGGCGGCTTGACGATTCGTGAAGACATCGAAAAAATTCTCAAAGGCCTTGGTTTTCAAGATGGTGATTTTGACCGACCAATGAGTGAATTTAGTGGAGGTTGGCAAATGCGGGTCGAATTGGCAAAAATTCTATTGATGCGTCCTGATTATGTGCTTTTGGATGAACCTACCAATCACTTGGATATTGAATCTATCATGTGGCTGGAAGATTTTTTGGCGGGTTATCCAGGTGGCGTATTGTTGATTTCGCATGACCGTGCATTTTTGGATAAGGTGACGAATCGAACAATTGAATTGGTGAATGGAAAGGCGTATGATTACCGTACTTCCTACTCCCAGTTTATGGAACTTCGAGAACAACGCATCGAAAAGCAAAAAACAGAAGCCGCTCGCCAAGAAAAATACATCGAACATACCGAAACCCTAATCAACAAATTTCGGGCGAAAAAGAACAAGGCAAAGTTTGCTCAATCTTTGATTAAGAAATTGGACAGAATCGAAAAAATTGATGTGGACGAAAAAGAATCAGCTTCCATCAAATTTCGCTTTCCTCCTGCTCCACGTTCTGGTAAAATCGTAGTCGAAGCCAAAAGCATGACCAAACGCTACGACCAACATTTGGTGCTGAAAGACATTGACTTTGTGCTGGAAAGAGGTGAGAAAATCGCTTTTGTGGGTAAAAATGGGGAAGGAAAAACAACTTTGGCAAAGATTATTCACCGACAATTGGATTATGAGGGACATTGTGAATTGGGCTACAATGTGAGCATTGGCTACTACGAACAACATCAGGCCGAAACCATGGATGGCGACCAAACCGTATTGCAGGTGATTGACGATGCTGCTACGGGCGAAATGCGTCACAAAGTGAGGAGTTTGTTGGGTGCATTTTTATTCAGTGGCGAAGATGTCGACAAAAAAGTACAGGTGCTTTCGGGGGGTGAAAAATCTCGTTTGGCTTTGGCTCGATTGCTTTTAGACCCTGTGAATCTGTTGATTTTGGATGAGCCGACCAATCACCTCGATATGCAAGCCAAGGAAGTATTGAAGAAAGCACTCCAAAATTTTGACGGCTCTTTGATTCTCGTTTCGCATGACAGGGATTTCCTGCAAGGCTTGACCGATAAGGTGTATGAATTTAGAAACCAAAAAGTCAAACCTTACATTGGCGATATTTATGCTTTCTTGGAAGAGCGAAAATTGCAGGATTTGGCGGAGCTGAATTTGAAGCAGGAACAGGCGAAAAAACAGGAGGCTTCAATGGATAAGAAAGACCGAATTGCTATGCGAGATGCGATTCGTGATTTGGATAAAAGTATCAAGCGCCAATCAAATAAAGTCTCCAAATCAGAAAGACGCATTTCTGAATTGGAATCGAAAATTGCAGAAGCAGAGAAGGTGATGTCCGACCCCGATTTTTACAACAGCCACAAAGACCCCGATGGTTTTATGCAAGACTACAACCAAACCAAGGTGTACTTAAAAACAGAAATGGGGCGCTGGGAGGAATTGGCTTTTGAGTTGGAAGTCATGCGGGAAGAGCGATTGGAGTACGATTGAACACAGTGATTTTTGGCTCACTTGATTTAGAAATTGAACGCCGAGAGAGTCGCAGAGATTGGATTCTCAATTTCATACAAAAATTTTACTCCAATCAAAGTTCGCAAATCAAATATCATACATCTTAAATCAAAGCCAAATATAGCACGTCCCTCTCCTACCTCAATATAAACCCATCTTTCATCGGGTCATTGGGGTCAATCACAAAAGTTTGCATACCTGTAATGTGCGCTGTTCCTTCAACTTGTGGAATCACTGCCTTGAAGCCGCCAAAATTCACTTCCGACACCAGCGAACCTTTGAAAACCGAATCGGTAATGCTTTCGATGGTCATGGATTCGCCATAAGTGATTTCATTTCGAGCGTGGTGAATCGCCATTCTTCCAGAAACGCCCGAACCCGTTGGACATCTATCCACTTCTCCTTCCGCAAAGATGCACACATTTCGACTGTCCATTCCTTGGGTATCAGAATCTCCAATAAAAATCGTTCCATACAAAAAACTCAAATCAGCTTCAAAAGGATGCACCACTCCCCTATCCTGTTCCACCACCGCCCGCTTGATGTCCATACCTGCCCGAATCAAACTGCGGTAACTTTGGGTGCTTAAATCAAAATCAAATTCGTTTTTTTTCATATCCACATAGGCATAAAACGCCCCTCCATACGCCAAATCGTAGACCACTTTCCCTAAGCCTTTCACTTCAACGGTTCTATCCAATCCCACTACAAAACTCGGCACACAATGAAAACGCACACCCGTCACTTTCCCGTTTTGAACTGCAGCAAAAGCGGTAATTCGCCCACAAGGTGCGTCAATTTTCAATACATTGTCGCCTTCTTTCACTTCTATCCACTGCATTTCGACAGCCAAAGTCGCAATCGCAATGATGGCATGACCACACATAGTAGAGTACCCTTCGTTGTGCAAAAATAGAATCCCAAAATCGCCTTCTGCATCATTGGGCGGCACCAAAATACAACCATACATATCGGCATGACCTCTTGGCTCAAACATCAAAGCCGTCCGCAAATTATCGTAGTTTTCTTTGCAGAAATGCCTATATTCCAACACCGAATTTCCCTTCAATGTGGGAAAACCTTCTACAATCACTCGCAAAGGTTCGCCTCCTGTGTGCATGTCAATCGTCTTGATTTGCAGCCAATCAGAAGGTGGGGTGAATTGTGTTTTTTGAAGAATGTTTTGGTAGGTATTTTTCATATCATTTTCAATATCATTAAAATATAAACAAACAAATATCTGAAGTCTGACTTCTATCGCCAAAGTTCCCACTACTTACTCAATTATCCGCAAAAACACCTCCTAAAAAATCTCTTTCAATTTGAATAATCATCTTCAAAATCAGCTCTTGCTCCTCTTTCGATAATTGGTCAAACAAAGCATCACCGCCCTTGATGATGTCTCTCCCAATACTCAAAGCCTTGATTTCGGTAGGGGAATAAACATTGGGGCGTTTTTGCATCTTGGCAATCAGATGTTCAACAATTTCTACGATTTTACGCACCAATTTTCGGTCATGCAAAGTATCGAACAGGGATTCATTTTGAACAATAAAATCATCAATTTCTTCCGTCGAAAGTGTTGCCAAAAGAGTTTTAACATCCGCATCCGTATAAGGAGGCTGCAACGATAACTTCATAGCATTTTGCACCAATTTATCTTCAAAAGCAGTTGCCGCCCGAAAAGACTTCAGTGCCTTCAAACCCGCCATCAAAATTTTGGGTAGATGCCTCCCATACTTCAAAATCAAACTGCCCGAATCAATCAAAATTCGCAACAATTTTTCAGGATTTTTGATGTAACTATCCAAATTGTGAAATGCCTCTTCCAATTCTCTGCGCTTGTCGGGATGCGGATACAAATCATTCAAGAAAAAATCTCGGAATACCTTGGTTCTTGTCTCGTCAAAACTCTTAGGCAATTCGTATTCCTCCTGTATACGTTTGTACTCATACCGTTTTTCTACCAATTTGCGATAAGCCAATATCACTTCTTCCAACGTTTCTTTTTCTGTCATCATCTAAAATTTTCGGTTTTGTCCTTTCAAGTCAAAAAACCTGAATAGACACTTTGATTAAAATAATCAAACAACGCAATTCTAAGTAGGTTTTAATTTTGTTTCTAATTTTGATTTTCATTCACGACCAATCGCCTTATTGAAAAAAATGTATTTTTGCACCCTTCAAATTCATCACACTAAGATTCCATCATCAAAAACGAATTTATACAAAATGACTGCTAAAGGAATTTGACTTTGGATGAGAGAGGCGAGAAGTGGAAAACCGATTAGTTGATAATGAAAAATTTATGATTGGAAAATTCAAAAAATAACATGAAAAAGATATTAACCTACAAAGGGGCGGTAATGACTTGAGAATGTGACTCCAATCGCCACATGAACGTGATGTACTACATCAACAAATTTGAGCATGGCGGCAGGAACTTCGGGATGGAATTGGGATTATGGGAATTAGAGCAAGACGAAAATACAGGAGTTGTGGTCTTAGAACAACAAATCAAGTACTTGCGTGAAGTTTTTGAAGACGACCTACTCTACATCGAAAGTACGCTTTTGGGCGTAGGCAATAAAGCCTTTACCGTTCTCCACGAAATGTACTGCAATCCTCAAAAAGAATTGGTCTGTACCATGCAAGTTGTGTTGGTACTTTTTGATAAAGTGAATAGAAAATCATTGCCGTTTCCAAAAGAGAAAAGAGAGGAATTATTGAAGGTGATGAATAAGTAAGTAAATTCGCAATATCAAATTGAAACAGATAATTTTCAATCATTTCTACCTTATCTAAAAACTTTTTTTTGTGTTTTCCGTTGATATTTCCACTTACTTAACGATAAAAAAACATTGTAAATGGACAACGAAAAATTAGAATTAATCAAAGAAAAAATTGGAAAGTCAAAAGTAGCTATGATGACTACGGTTGATGAAAACAATGATTTGGTTAGTCGCCCTATGTACACACAAGACATCAACGACTTTGGTTTTTTCTTCTTCACCAATGAATTTTCTGACAAAATAAATGAAGTAGAAGCCCATAAATCCATCAATTTGGCTTACTCCGACCACGATCAAAATACCTATGTATCTATTTCGGGCGATGCAACACTTATTCACGACCAAGCCAAAATTCAAGCATTGTGGAATCCAATCTTAGAAGCATGGTTTCCAGAAGGTTTGAAAGACCCCAAATTAGCATTGCTCAAAGTCATTCCCGTTACTGCTGCGTATTGGGATGGCAGTGCCAATAAAATGGTGCAACTCTTCAAGGCTGCCAAAGCTATGATAACGGGTGAGGAATTCGACTCAGGAGAACACGATGTAGTAGAGTTTTAGGGAAAGATTCAATTTAAGGATTGGAAAAACGCCCAAATCACATCACATGCCACAATATCACGGCTCGTTTTGCCAATCCATCTTTCGCTCAAATATTGTTTGCCACCCGCCCAAGTATGACCACCGCCATTGATTTTGTAAAGAACCAATGCGCCTCTGTCTTTGCAGTTGGTGTATTCGGTCATGCTAACAGTCGTACCATCCGATTTTATATCAGGCAATTGAATAGTAGGTTTTTGAACAGCACATTCATTTTGAGTTTTCCAAAATTTCACCAACTCATCCGTAGATATAATTTCACCCCGAGTTTTTCTGAATACCTTAATTTGCCCTCCATCATAAGGCACAAGTTTGTCCTCCGTGCCATTCATCACCAATACAGCAGTTGGCTGCGACGGTTTACATTTGGGCAAATAATCCACCGAAAGCGAAGCCGTCAAAATTGCAGCGCCTCTAAAAATATCTGCTCGGTCGCACACCAATCTTGAAGACATAAACCCGCCATTTGACATTCCTGTGGTAAAAATGCGCTTGGTATCAATCGAATATTTCTGCTTCAATTCCTCCACAATCGCCACTATAAATCCCACATCGTCAATGTCTTCCTTCCATGCCTTCACCTCCTCCAACTTTCGCCCATCGTTCCAGTTTTTTTCGATTCCTTGTGGATAGACCACGATAAAACCCTCTTCGTCCGCCAACTCATCGAAGCGACCAAAAGTCAAGCCCGCAGTTCCTCTGGCAGTTCCTCCTCCGCCATGTAGATGAAAAAGTAGAGGCAAAGGTTCTTGCATTTTTGATTTTGGAGGAAGATGGACTAAATACAAACGTTCATAACCTCCCCAATCCATTGTAAATCGCAGAAGCCTTTGTTCTTCTTTTTGGTTATGTGTGTTATTGCAGGCATTCAATGTTAGGGTCAGTAACATTGAGGTGAAAAGTAGAAAAAGGTTGGTTTTCATCTATTTATTTTTTCTTTTTGAAGGTCAGATGAAACTTACCATGAATGAAATAATCATTTCCCTTTTTGTTTGAATAATTATTTAATTATGGACGTTTCATTTGTCTTGGGTTCTTAGGTTTTGCATCCAGTGCGTAAATTCCTTTCAATAGCCGATTCTTGTTCAAGGCTAAAACTTAAAATTCCATGTCACCGATGGAATAATCGGAAAAATAGAAACTTGCTTCAATTTGATATCAACAGAACCGTTTGTAATCCCTGTTCCCCCTGTTTCTTCATTGATTTCGGGAACAGCATACACAAAAAATGGATTTTGGCGGCTATAGACATTGTACAATGCAATCACCAATTCGGATTCAAAATTAGGATTGTCCCTCTTTTTGTCGGGATTTCGGAGGTCACGGGTCGCTGCAATATCCATGCGGTGATAAGGCTTCAATCGATAAGAATTTCGGGGACTGTCAAAAGCCGAATAGACCCAACCTTCAATGACATAGAAGCTATTCGGAATCGTCAAAGCCTGCCCCGTTCCATACACAAACGTTCCCGACAATTGCCATCTATCGCTCAGTTTGTAAGAACCCACCACCGAAAGGTCGTGCGTTCGGTCGTATCTTGCAGGAAAAGCCACGCCATTGTTTATATCGGGAAAGGTCCTTTCCGTTCTGGACAAAGTATAGCCTATCCAACCATTGAAGCGACCTTTTCGCTTTTTCAAAAACAACTCCAAACCATACGAACGTCCCGAACCAAAAACGAATTGATCTTCAATATTGGTGTTCAATTCAGGCACATAGGTTTCTGAAAATTCAATTTGATTGTCCATGTTTCGATAGTAGCCTTCAATTGAAGCTTCGTATCTATCCTCTGCAAAATTGCGGAACAAACCCACCGAATACTGTTCACCACGTTGCGGTTTCACTTTGGCAGTACTCGGCACCCAAAGGTCAGTAGGCAAGGTAGAGGTGGCATTGGAGACAAGGTGAATGTATTGATTGCTAAACACATAACTTGCCTTCAGTGAAGTCTGTTCGTCAATCGTATAGCGCAAACTCAATCTGGGAGCAATGCCAAAATAAGTTTCAATAGGTTCTCCTTTGGCGTATTGAATCGTGTCTCTATCTATGTCCGAAATACCCGTTTGAACGATGTTTTGGTAAGGCCCTACTTGCCGAAAAGCCGAAGCCCGAATACCCACATTTGCCTTCAATTTATTCCCAATGCTAAATTCATCCTGCACATAAATTGCTGCCTCGTGTGCATATTGTTGGGTCAAAGTATCGGTATCAATGGTGGTTTCACCTACTTGTGCGTCAATTGTGTAGGGCGTGAAAGTGTGGTAGGTGTAGTTTGCACCGTATTTGATGGTGTGTTTGGGGCTGGGGAAATAGTCAAAATCCAGCTTGAAGTTCCAGTCGTTTACACCTGAATACAAAGAAGAGCTAAAATCATTGAAGTCGGTCTGAACTTCAAAGTTGTAGGAATTGTATATGGCAGAAACATTCAAGAACAACTTATTGCTAAACAAATGATTCCAACGCATTGTAGCCGTTGCATTTCCCCACGGCATATCCAAGTTGAAGCCATCCGTAGAACGGTAATTCAATACATCTCGTCCAAAATATCCACTGGCAAAAATGCGGTCTTTGTCCGAAAACTGGTAGTTGATTTTGGTATTGAGGTCATAAAAGAAATAGCCATTTCCTTCAAAGTTTGTTCCCTTCAAAAAGGGCTGCGCCAAAACATCGGCATACGTTCGCCGCCCCGAAATCAGGATAGAGCTTTTATCCTTAATCAAAGGTCCTTGCAGTGTCAAACGAGAGGAAATCAAGCCAATACCCCCTGCTGCTTCCCATTTTTGATTGTTGCCCTCCTTCATCGCTATCTCCAAAACGGACGACAATCGCCCTCCAAATTCGGCGGGCATACTGCCTTTGTGTAGCGTTGTGTTTTTGATGGCATCGGGATTGAAGACCGAAAAGAAACCAAAGAGATGTCCTGTATTGTAGACCACCGCTTCGTCCAATAATATCAAATTTTGGTCAGGGCCTCCGCCTCGCACATACAAGCCTGAATTGATTTCACCCGACGACATCACGCCTGGCAACAACTGAATCGCCCGCAACACATCGACTTCTCCCAACAAAGCAGGCAAAGATTTGATGCTTTCAATCGACAAATCTACCCGCCCCATATCGGTACTTTCCACATTTTCGTCCTTGCGTTTGGCGGTCACTTCAATGATGTCTTCGAGCAAAATACCATCTTCAATCATTTTGAAGTTGTAGGTGACGTTTTTATTGAGTTCTATTTCAATTTGTTGGGTGCTGTATCCCAAAAAAGAGGCTTCAATTTTATAAACGCCTTCGGGCAAAGTCAATGAATAGAAACCATATAAATTAGCGGACGTGCCTTGTACTTTGTTCTCGCTGTTATAGACGTTTGCGCCAATGAGCGTTTCGCCCGATTGAATGTCTTTGATGTAACCGCTTAGGGTGTATTGGGTTTGGGCTTTGGTTTGAAGGGGATGGAAGTAGAAGGCGAATAAAAGTAAAAATTGGAGTAGGTATTTGTATTTCATTGGTTCTTTGTCAAGTCATTGAATTTAACTAAACTACAATGTTGTAGAACGAGATAAAGTTCATAGGTGTGAGCAATTTTTCGTTAGCAATGTAACTGAAAGTCCATTTTTTCATAAATGAGGATTCCTTAACCTTCACTTAACAGTAAAAAAAGAATAAATTCATATTTTAAAAATTTAACCTTAAATTGACTTAAAATTAACATAAACATAATCTTGTCACAATTTTGAATTAATATATAGTTTGGAATTTTAGATTAGCAATCAAAACTTAATATTGTAGAAACATTGTCTAAATAATTAAATAATAAATAGGCAAAAATAGACTTCAAATATCGATAAATTTTATTGTCTGTTAATACTCATAGAATCATGAAATTTCACATCATCTTCATAACTACTTTGTTAGTAAGTGCTTTCCAACTTAGCGGACAAAATCAACCACAAGTTGATTATAAATTTGGCAAAAGTTTGCAGGTAACTGCTGCTGATTCTTCGGCACAATTAAAACTAAATGTTCGTTTCCAAAGTCTATTCAGTTCTGAACTATCTGGTTCTGAAAAAGACTGGAAAAGTTCTTTTCTGATTAGAAGGGCTCGTTTGAAGCTTGGGGGCTGGGCCATCAATCCAGATTTGCAGTACAAAGTCGAATTGGCTTTGTCTAATAGGGATTTGGGTTCTAAGTACGATTTTGATGAAACGAGTGAAGCCCCAAAAATTGTATTGGATGCGGTGGTGAAATGGAAAATGAACAAAATTTGGTCACTTTGGGTAGGACAAACAAAACTGCCTGGGAATAGAGAGAGAGTCGTCTCTTCTCAAGCCCTTCAAATGGTTGACCGCAGTTTGGTTAACAGCATTTTCAATATTGATAGAGAAATGTGCTTGCAGCTTCGTGGTAAAATCAATGTGGGAAAAGGAGTGATTAAACCCATTGCTTCTTGGTCTTTTGGAGAAGGCAGAAACATTACCAAAACCAATATTGGAGGCATACATTATGTCGCTCGATTGGAATGGTTGCCTATGGGCGAATTTACGAATAAAGGAGATTATGTAGGGGCAGATTTGAAGCGAGAACAAACACCTAAATTGGCATTGGCAGCTGCTTATAGCCAAAACAATGGTGCGTCTCGCCAAAAACAAAGTGGACGTTTTTTGATTGATGAGGAGGAAAATTATCTCACCAATGATTTACAAACCGTTTTTGCGGATATGATGTTTAAGTACCAAGGTTTTTCTCTGATGGCTGAATATGCCCATAAAATAGTGTCTGATAATGAGGTCAGAGACCAAGATGACTTGCGCCTACAACTGTTGGATGCTGACGGAAGAAGCTATTATACAGGAAGTGGAATCAACCTTCAAGCGGGTTATTTGTTTGACAAAAATATTGAAGTTTCTGCTCGATATACGAAGGTAAACCCTGATACAGAGGTTAGTTTTACAGGCATTGAAGAGTACACTTTAGGGCTGTCCAAATACATTGTGGGACATTCATTGAAGCTGCAAGGAGATGTTTCTTTGTTCGATATTGCAGGACAAGATGCCAATGATTTGCGTTACCGTTTGCAGATGGAGTTTCAGTTTTAGAAGGTGGAGAAAGTGAATAAATTGAAGTAGGAGACAACCATTTGTTGGCAGTTTTGAATTTTGGGAAAAATCTATTTGTATTGAAAAATCATAAAAGTTTTTCAGGAATAAAAAATCTCAAAAAGACTATAAAAATGAGTTGCCGAAATCTAAAAAACAGTCTTATAAAAACAAAATACTGCTATTCCATTACATAAATATTAATTCAATCAACCAACATGCCTCAAGAAAATTCTTTACCTCTCTCTGAAACCTCCTCCCCTTCCAAAAAAAGTTATGGTAAGCTAATAATTGCCCTTCTTCTTCCTATTTTATTGATAGGTGCAACCGCTTTGGCTTATCTTCAAATCCCAGAAATGAAAATGTGGATGGATGCTAACAGACAGTTGGTTCTGATTATACTAAGTTCTACATTTGGTCTTCTGCTTTTTGGTTATATTCTTTATTACCTACCTCGCAAGAAAAAAAATAACAGTGAAAACAGGCTTTTAAAGGAAGAACAAACAAGTGCAGTCAATATCCAAGCAAAGAAAAAATTTGGAACTTTTCAAGGGGTTTTTACGCCCACCTTGCTGACCATATTGGGCGTTATCATGTATTTGCGTGAAGGTTGGGTAGTCGGCAATGCAGGAGTTTTAGGAGCTTTGGGAATCATTGCTTTGGCTTGTGCGATTACTTTTTTTACTGCCTTATCCATGTCGTCTATCACGACCAATATACGTATTGGAGCTGGAGGTGCTTTTTCGATTATCTCTCAATCTTTGGGATTGGAGGCTGGAGGTGCGATAGGTATTCCTCTTTACTTCGCACAAGCCTTAGCAGTTGCCATGTATGTCTTTGGTTTTAGAGAAGGATGGGTATGGATTTTTCCCGATCACCCCGCTTTGTTGGTGGACATAGGAACATTTGCTTTGGTTTATCTTATTGTGAACATCAGCACCGATTTTGCTTTTCGCATCCAATATTTCATCATGGCTATTATCTTTGGTTCTATCATTTCCATCATTGGAGGGCTGTTTACCCAAGAGCTCAACCTTGATTTCAAATGGTTTGGAGATTATGCTGGTTCTCCCGAAGACGGTTTCAAAGGTTCAAATTTTTGGATTGTATTTGCAGTTTATTTCCCTGCTGTGACGGGCATTATGGCAGGTGCGAATATGTCTGGTGAATTGGATAATCCACGAGAAAATATCCCCATAGGAACTTTAACAGCAGTAGTGCTAAGTACATTGGTTTATATGGGATTAGCTATTGTGCTGGCACTACTTGCTACTCCTGAAGAACTGGTCAGTAACTACACCATCTTGATTGACAAAGCAATATGGGCTCCAATCGTACTGGCAGGGCTTTTGGGCGCAACTTTGTCTTCTGCACTATCTTCACTGGTAGGCGCACCGAGAATTTTGCAGGCTTTGGGACAAAATAAAATTTTGTTCTTCAACGAAACATTGACCAAAATTGACCAAAAAGGTGAACCTCGAAATGCCTTAATCATTACTGTTTTGATTGTAGTTGTGGCATTGCTTATGCGTGATCTTAATGCCATTGCTCCACTTATTACCATGTTTTTCATGATTACTTATGCGATGATCAACGTGGTCGTATTGGTCGAGCAGAGTTTGGGACAAATTAGTTTCCGTCCAACGCTTCGTGTACCGATTATCATTCCTTTATTGGGAGCTTTGGGCTGCTTTTTTGTCATGTTCATCATCAATCCCGTTTTTGGGATTCTTTCTATCGGCATTGTAATGTTTGTCTATATTTTTCTGGTGCGGCGAAAGCTCGAAACAGAAGCGGGCGATACTCGTAGCGGAATGTTCAACTCATTGGCAGAATGGGCAGCAAAAGTGGTGAACAAACTACCCGAAGCTACAGAACGCTCTTGGCAACCCAACCTACTTATTCCTGCCGAAAGCCCAAATGATATAGTCCGAGCTTACAAAGTGATTTACTCTATTGTAAATCCAAAGGGGTCATTAAAAATATTAGGTTTTACGACCAACCGACAAATAGGAAAAATGGACAAGCGTTTGTCTGAATTGGCGGCCTATTTTATGGATCAAGGCATCAGTGCAAGAGCAGCTTTGGTAGAAAGTGATACTTATCAGTCTGGTGTAGTGACGAGTATGCAGTCACTTAAAGCAGCATTTTTCCGTCCCAATATCATATTCTTGAGTTTGATAGATAGTACAAAAAGAGACGAGGATGTAGCTAACTTGATGAAACAAGCCAAATACTATGGTATGGGGGCAATTCTTTATGTACCCTTCAAAAAAGTGGGCTTAGGACTGGAGAAAAATATCAATTTGTGGCTTTATTTGAATGACACAAATATTTCTTCTGACATGAAGGTAGTGGAAATCAATATAGCCTTATTGGTTGCTTACTTATTGAAACGCAACTGGAAAGCGAAGTTGAATTTGATTGCTGTAAACAATTCGGAGGCAGGAGTAAACGAGGAAAAGGCAAGTGAATATATAGATAAACTGAAAATCTTGGCACGACTTCCTAAAGACATCAAGATGTTTTATTTTTCAGATAAACAGGAGGTAGATGACCTAGCACCTACTGGAGATATTAACATCTTTTCTATCAAAGGAAATGAGATAGACATCGGCAGAATCAGAAATAGAGCAAATAGTCTTGAAACGTCCTGTTTGTTCATGTTGGATTCAGGTAAAGAAAATGCTTTGGCGTAAACTTTTATCTGAAAACTACCACTTGTCAAAAAAAGAAAAACCCTCTTACCGTATCAAACAGTAAGAGGGTTTTGTCTTATTATAATCAAATATTCCTTCTATTCATCACTCTTTCACAAACTTACTTCTCACAAATCCTTCTGGAGTTTCGATAGAAAGTGAATAAACACCTGTTGGTAAGTGTCCAACTTCCAACTGTATGGTATTGTCGCCAGGAGCAGTTTTCAAAGACTGTTTGGACAATAACTTTCCAGTTACATCATACATCAATACATTCACCTGTGAGCCTTCGGTGTTGAACAATACGGTCAAATCATCAGTCGCAGGTATGGGGAATATACTTTGTAATACCAAGGTCGAAGCTTTAGCTATCGGTGCATCGGCATATACTCCTTTTCCTCCGCTGCTTCCTGCCAAACTAACCGTTGCAGCGCCTTCATCGTCTTCAATTGGAGTCGTTGTCGCATTGTTGTTCGGTGTTGAATCAAAATCCATTTGGTTGGCAGCAGTAACCTGAGCAAAATTCACAACAGGATTGTTGAGATTCAAGGTAAACAAGACCAAATCCATCGTAGCACTCGCTCCTCCATTCAATGTTCCAACTGTCCATTTTTGGAAATAAAGATTGAAGTTTCCTTGTGATACGGATTTATTGGAGAAGGCCATACCATTCGGAATAGGATTCATTATTTCTACGCCTGTTGCCGTCAAAGTGCTGTTGTTGGTGACAGTGATGGTGAATGTAACGTGTTGGTAGAGTGTCGTAAATGGTTTATCAACGGTTACATTGACCTCCAAATCAATCTTATCTCCTCCACCGCAAGTTTCAACGGTTTTGACAACCATATTGGATTCACCTACATATTCTTCACATCCATGTCTGCGAGAACATCGAATGTAATAAGTAGTCTGTGTAATCGGACCTGGGTTATAATTGGAAGAGTTGGAGTTTGGAATCTCTGACCAATCTGTGCTGTTTATGGTAAAAACTGTACCTGTTGTACTCTTGAACCATAAGTATTCCAAAGCACCTGTTCCGCCTGAAGGCAAGGCCGTATTGACCATGTTAATCGGGTCGTAAGAAGGGCTACAACCTGTTTCGTCGTAACCAATCGTGCCGCCATTCGTCACGTTGTCACATTCCGCTGGAGGATTGACCGTTGCATCGTCTTCGTCGTCTTCATTCGGAGTATTGTTGCTGTCGTTGCCAGGCGTAGAATCCAAATCGGGTTCATTGGCGGCTTGGACTTGGGCAAAATTGGTAATCGGTGCATTGATTTGCAGTACTTCTGCGACAATGGTCAGAGTAGCAGAGGCATTCTTCGCCAAACTTCCTACTGTCCAAATACCTGTATTTTCGTCATAACTACCCTGTGATTCGTTGGCATTGTCAAAAGACAATTCACTCGGCAATACATCTTTTACGCTCACACCTGTGGCAATCGCTGGCCCTTTGTTGGTGACAACCAACGTGTAGGTCAAATTATCACCTACTTCTGCTTCAAATTGATTCACCGTTTTGGTCAATTGCAAATCAATCTTGTCGGGAACAATATCAGAACCAATTGTTGCATCGTCTTCGTCGTCTTCATCGGGTGTATTGTCGGTATCGTTGCCAGGTGTAGAATCCACATCCGTTTCATTGGCGGTGCGTACCTGTGCAAAATTCACGATAGGTGCGCTGTCATTCAAAATGAAAATTTTGATGTCCAAAGTAGCGCTTTCGTTGGGTGCAAGGCTGCCAATCGTCCAAATAGCATTCCAAGAACTGAATGTTCCTTTTGAAGCTGTGCTGCCGCTAAATGCTTGTCCAGCAGGAATTTGGTCTTTGACGGTCACACCTGTTGCCGTCATTGGTCCTTTGTTGGTAACTGTGACGGTGAAAGTACGATGTGTATATTTGACCAATTGGGTATTGTCAACCGTTTTGGTCAATTCCAAATCAATGAAATTACCTGTTGGAGTAGGAATAATGGTCACTGCAGATTCATCGTCTTCGTCTGGTGTTTGGTTGGTATCATTGCCAGGTGTAGAATCAATGTCGGATTCATTGGCCGTTTGCACTTGGGCAAAACAAGTGATAGGATTCGGAATGCTTACCACATTTACCGTCACCTTCAATGTTTTGGTTTGGTTCTTCAAGACTGACCCAACTGTCCAAGTTTTTGTCGCATTGTTATAAGAAGTTCCCGAACTTGGAATGTCGCTAACATATTGAAGTCCTGCTGGTGAGTTGATTTTCACCGTCACGCCTGTTGCGTCTGCAGGGCCATTGTTCAGCAACGTTAAGGTATAGGTTACTTGGCTTCCAGCTACTGCTTGAGACACATTGGCTGTTTTAATTAACTGCAAATCAATCTTGTCGGGCTGTACATCGGGACTTATGGTAGCTGCGGCCTCATCGTCTTCGTTTGGTGTATTGTCGGTGTCATTGCCTGGTGTAGAATCTACATCCGTTTCGTTGGCAGTTTGCACTTGGACAAAATTGGTAATTGGAGTATTCACATTCAAGATGAAAAGCTTCAATACTAGTGTCGCAGATTGGTTTGGAGCCAATGTACCTACATTCCACGTTTCATTGAACAATGAAAAAGTTCCTTGACTCGCCGTAGCACTGGTAAATGCCAAACCTGCTGGGATTTTATCTTTTACGGTTACACCAGTTGCAGCAATAGCACCTTTGTTGGTAATCGTAATGGTATAGTTTCGGTTGGTAAATTTGACCAGCAATGGATTGTCCACTGTTTTGGTCAATTCCAAGTCAATCTTATCTCCTGTTGGACAAGTATTTGGACAACTTCCACCACAGTCAATGCCTGTTTCATCGCCATTTTGAATGCCATCACTACAAGTTGAACATGCCGTTGGGCAACTTCCTCCACAGTCAATGCCTGTTTCATCGCCATTTTGAATGCCATCTGTACAAGTTGGGCAAGCCGTTGGGCAACTACCACCGCAATCTATGCCTGTTTCGTCGCCATTCTGAATGCCATCGCTACAAGTTGAACATGCCGTTGGACAACTGCCACCGCAATCTATACCTGTTTCATCCCCATTTTGAATGCCATCAGAACAAGTAGGGCAAGCTGTTGGACAACTTCCACCGCAATCAATACCTGTTTCGTCGCCATTTTGAATACCATCTGTACAAGTTGGGCAAGCCGTTGGGCAACTGCCACCGCAATCTATACCTGTTTCATCCCCATTTTGAATGCCATCAGAACAAGTAGGGCAAGCTGTTGGACAACTTCCACCGCAGTCAATGCCTGTTTCGTCGCCATTTTGAATGCCATCACTACAAGTTGGACATGCTGTTGGGCAACTCCCACCGCAATCAATGCCTGTTTCATCGCCATTTTGAATGCCATCACTACAAGTTGCACAAGCTGTTGGGCAACTTCCACCGCAATCAATGCCTGTTTCATCGCCATTTTGAATGCCATCACTACAAGTAGCACATGCTGTTGGGCAACTTCCACCACAGTCAATGCCTGTTTCGTCGCCATTTTGAATGCCATCACTACAAGTCGCACATGCTGTTGGGCAACTGCCACCACAGTCTATACCTGTTTCATCGCCATTTTGAATGCCAT
>JAUHXA010000057.1 GCA_030427245.1 Bacteroidia bacterium
ACCCCAACCCCTCCGAGGAGGGGAATATTCGTACTCAGTGGGAAAATCCCCTCTTGGGAGGGGTTAGGGGTGGGTTTGAGTAGTAGGAGTAATTAATATACAAGCCAATAAAAAAACACAAATATGAACAATCAATCTATAAAAAAAATAATCATCGTCGGCAACGGAACAGCCGCATGGATGTCAGCGGCTTACCTTCAGCGCACCTTCAATCGGGTAGAACCCAACATTGAGCTGCAAGTCATCGAAACCCCAACGACAGCCGCATCCACTGACAGCCCTGCTCAATCGAGCATGGTATTGATGCTTGGCTTTCTGCGCTATTTGGGCATCAACGAGCAGCTCTTTATGGACACTTGCTTGGCTTCTTTCAAAATGGCAAGTAAGTTGGAAGGATGGAAAACGGGGAAAATGGAAGAAAGTTATTGGCATCCTTTGGGCAATGTGGGTGGACATCAAGGCGAAAGATTGTCCCTTTTGCAGCACGCTCTGCACCGACACCTGCAAGACGAAGACAAAGAACTTTCTTTTGTAGAAAAAATGCACGAGGCGGTAGCGGTTTGTAAGGCAGGCAAAGCCCCCAAAATAGCGCTGACAGAGGGCAAACGTCAAGGGCAATCTTTGCCTTATTCCTATCACTTTCATACGGCAGCTTTCGTTCAGTTGTTGAAAAAATATGTCCTATCCAAAGGAGTCGAACGCATTGAAGCCAGTCTTCAAAATGTTGTTTTGAACGCACAAGGACACATTGAAGCGATTGAGACAAAAGAACAGGGAACTTTCAGTGCAGACTTGTACCTCGACTGTTCGGGCAGCGAAGCGCAACTGATTGGTCAAAAGCTGCAAGAAAACTTTGAATCGGCTGCGGATTATTTGCCCTGCGATGGCAAGGTCCATGCAGTGATTCCCTACGGAGAAGGCAATCGCTACCACCAATCAGCAGGAGGATTGAAGCCCTACACTATCCTTACTGCGCTGCAAAATGGTTGGCGCTCACACATTCCATTGCAGAGCGTGGAGCATTTTCAATACACTTACAGTAGTCGTTTTAGCTCCAAAGAAGCTGCCGAAATGGAACTCCGTGCTTCTCTTGGTGACAGGGCATCTTCCGCCCAGTTCACCCACTTTCCGAGCCTTCCAAACGGCAAACGAAAGCGGCAATGGGTAGGCAATTGTGTGGCGATTGGAGAATCGGCAGGAAAAGTAGAAAACCTCTGTGCGACCAACTTGGCATGGATACAATTGGGCTTGCGCTACCTATTGTATTTTTTCCCAAATCAAAACATGACAACGAGATTGCAGCAGGGCTACAATCAAGCGATGAATGAACTCTATGAAAACATCCGAGATTTTGAAGTGCTGTACTATTGCCTGAGCGAAAGAAGGGACAGCGATTTTTGGACAAGCAGAACACCAAAAGCCGCCATTCCCGAAAGTGTGCAAGAAAAATTGGCGGAGTGGAAACACCTACTGCCCGATGGCTACGAAGGCAAATATACGCTCTTTGGCAGCTTCGACTATGTGTGTGTGTTGGCGGGCATGAATGTACTGCCGACCGAATCTTTGCCGCTTTTGCAGTACGATGCGGTCGTCCAAGAAACGGATGCCTACTTCAAGCGGGTGGTACACCAAAGCGAACAGTGGGCAAAAAAGCTGCCCACACAAGGGGAGTATTTTCAACAATTGAAGCGATTTGCTCAGTTTCAACAAAACAAAAATTGGTGAGAGGTTCAATAAGGTGTAAGGAAGTTATTGAGTCGAGAACTGGCGCAACATCCCCCCTACCCCTTCCGAAGTCTCGGAACAAGCTATTCAAAGGGGGAGTTTTGACGTAAATTCCCCCTTTGAAGGGGGTTAGGGGGATGTTAGGCAAAGTGTGGAAAACCACAGTCCACCCTGTCAACTTGGAGGGTATTTACAGGTATGTAAATTAACAAAATCACTCATTGAAGGATGCTAAAAAAATTATCGTCCAATACGTAGTTATTTCATAAGCAAACTATTAAACAAAATTAAAATCATTTCTTTTCAATATTTTTTTCACTTTTATAAATACACAAAATTATGTTCAAACACTATTTTCAGAAATGCGTACTCTTTGCCGCCTTATTGCTTTTGGTAGGCAACACAGGACTTTGGGCGCAAAAAACGGCTCAAGCCCCTACACCGAATGTGCAAGTGCTGACTCCCAAAGAGCGAGCAGAACGTGCCTCTCAAAAAATGACCCAACAGTACCAACTGAATGCCAAACAACAACAACAGGTCATAGACATCTACCTCGACACCAACAAGAAACTGCGGGAAGCCCGAAAGTCGAGCTACAAGAACCCTCAAGCCAAAAAGGTGACTTTCAAGCGCATCAAACAGGAGCGTCAGCAGGCACTTAGGGCCATGCTCAACCCTCAACAACAACAGAAAATGGATGAACACATCGCCAAGCGAGAAGCGAGAAATGCAGAACGCAAAATGAAAAGAAGCCAAAATTCTCAGAAATAATTCACCTATTTTTTAATTATAAAATTGACAGAAAAATGAACAAAAATAACAACAAAGACGATTCTTTCAACCTCTCCAAACAATTGCAAGCTTATGCCACCTTGGGAACGGCTTTCTTAGCTCTTGCACCACAGCAGGCAGAGGCAGATATTGTCTATGTGGATATTCCTGATGACCAAATCTGTGTGGAGGCTGGGCCTGTAGACAGAGATGGTGCTAATTCCAGTGTTGAAAGCACAAAGTATATATATATAGACTTGGATGGGCAGGCTTCGAGCAGTAATGCTTTAGCTGGACAAGACCTCTATTTTACATTTAGTGTTTCTGCTAGGGTATATAATGGAGTATTTAGTACCGAAGGTGCTGATGGAGCGATTGGAGTAAAGGGATACTCTGGTACTGATAGCAGATTGATGGGAATTTACACTACTTTTTCGAATACTTATCAACCTCGCAATATGCCCTATGGGGCTACTATCAGTTCTGCAGTAACCCGTGCTAGTAGTAGTCTTATTGCATCAGTAGGGTCTTATTCAACTGGAAGCGGTACAAATACTTTCGCAAAAGCAGGTGATCCTGCTTGGTTGGGATCTGACTTTACTGATATACAAACAACAGGCTATTTGGGATTGGAGTTTCCTATCGGTGGCTCTGACCATTATGCTTGGATACAGGTAACGGTGGAGAATGAATTCATAATGGAACCAGGGGAAGATTTGTTTGCCAGATCCTGTGTCACCATTTTGGATTATGCTTATGAAACTTGCCCAGGGCAGCCTATTTTGGCAGGTCATACTACGAATGGAGCTACCTGTGGTACTACTGCTCCTGCTGCTATCCCTACTCTATCCGAATGGGGTTTACTTAACCTTGCTTTGCTATTGATGACCTTTGGAACGATTTATTTGATTCAGCCGAATTTTAGTTTGCGGAAGGCAGCGAGGAGAGAGGAAGATTAACAATAATTGATTGCTCAAACCTAAATTCATGAAACTGATTTGAACTACCTATTGCTTTGGTGATGGGTAATTTTACTTTATAAATTCAAAATTTTCTTTGTACGATGAAAAAATCAGAGAACCAATTGTCCCTTAAGACAGGGGACGGTAAAAATTATGAGGTGCCCGTTGAAGGGTCGCTGGGATTATTGACTACATACTGCAAGCTCATTTTATTCTTAGCATGTATGCCCTTCTTCTCTCCACAAATTCAAGCACAAGTCACTTCCGACGGAAATGTCCAATTCCAAGCGATAACTGGCACTAGTGTAACAATAACCAATTTTTCTGTGCCTGCAGGGAGCAATTCTGTATTGGTCGTTTATTCCTCTGCTTATGTAAGCGTTGCGACCAATGTCACTTTTGGGGGAACTCCTCTTACCCAACTTGGCATGTCTTCTCGAAGCCTAAACTTATCTATTTGGTATTTGGCTTTAGGCGACTTGGCAAGCCCTTCAATTGGGGATATTGTGGCTACCTACGCAACAGCAGGAGCAGGAGGAGCAGCCCATACCATTCATGCCATCTCTTACCAAAATGTTAACCAAAGCACACCTATGTCTGATTTTGCAGAGAATCTGTTTGGTTCTGGTACGACTAGCTCCATATCTGTAAACAGTAATGATGCCAATGACCTAATCGTAGATTTTATTTACGCACGAGCTGATAACACCTCGCCTACGCTTACAGAAGGAGCAGGACAAACTAAAATTGGAGAACAAACCAATCAACAGCCATTGTCGACATTTCTCAGTTCGATTGCATTGAGTGAAGAATCTTCTACTGGAAGTGCAGTGAGTATGGATTGGACGATAAGTAGCGGTGCTCTAAGTGGCACTTCTCACCAAGTAGCAGCCAAAATAAATGCTATTTCATCTGGCAGTGGCTCTACTTCTAATGATATTCCCACTCTCTCCGAATGGGGATTGATCATCTTGGCTTTGCTATTGATGACCTTTGGTACGATTTATCTGATTCAGCCGAATTTTAGTTTGCGGAAGAAGCGGATAGAGGAGTAAGAGAAATGCAAATTAAAAACTCAAATATTGAAGTCTTCTTGGACTTCCTCTAATATCAATTGACAACCTCCAATAGTTTCGACTATTGGAGGTTGTTTTTTAAGCGGCTATTTCAAAACTTTGATTCGCTCCACCAAATTCTCCAACATTCGCCTCGAAATAGACAGGGTGACATTTCCCGAGAGAACAGCTTTGTTTTTTTTGAGGCGAATGGCTTTGAGGTGTTTCAAATTGAGAGCGCATCCTCTGCGGATTTCAAGAAAAAGCTTGCAGTTCAGTTTTTCCAAAAGGTTTTGAAAACCTAAAGAAATGGTATGAACTTCTCCATGGCTGGTAAACAACAAGACTTCTCTTCCGTGGACTTTGAAGTAGAGAATGTCATGGAGGTCTATTTGTAGCCATTCACCATCTTTGGGCACATAGATTTTATTGAGGTAAATATCTGAAAGAGAATTGGTTTTGATTGTTTCATTGGAGGGAGAGGGCAGTGTTTTATTGAAGGAAAATTTATTTTTCAATTGGTGGTAATCCTTTTGAATTTGCCCCAATTCTTTGGTCAGGCTTTCGATTAGGCGGTTTTTTCTGAAAAGCTTTTGTTTTTGAACTGCAATTTGGGCGGTCAATTCTGCAATTTGACGCTCGTATTTTAATAGCCCTTCTTGAATCGGGAGCGTTTCTAAGTCATCAATAAAGGCTTGGAGTTCAGTGGTCAATTGAAACCATTCTCCATGTAACCAAAGGTGGGGAAACAAAACATGTATGGCTCGGTCGGTGGGATAAGTGGCATTGGCTCGAACAATTTTGAGGATTTCCAACTCATCCGAACTTGCAATCTTTAAATCTACAAATCGCTGATGTACGTTTTTGGACATGCCAATTTTGACCCGATTGAGTTCAACCGATTTGATGAAGTAAATATAGGTGATGCTTTTGGGAGGGTGAATAGAGGTGTAGCCTTGATGGAGTAGTTCCTGGATTTTATCGAATATCCAAACTTCAAATTCTGGCGATAACCAAGCCGCCAACTTCAAGGCTAACTTTTCATGTATCCATGTACCATTCTGATTACCACCATAAATTACTTTAACAATTTTTTCAAGTTGCAGATTCGCAACTTGGCTTAAAGCTTTTATAAATGCTTGTGTTTGTTTACTCCGAAGAAAATGTGTGGGCTTTTTACCAAAAGCCTGAGCCATTTGAGTAGCATTAACCATTTTATTGCCATCTCCAAAATCAAAAGTGATTTTGTGCTGATTGTATTCAAAAACCTGTAACTTTGACATACTTCATTTATTTGAAGGTGAAAAAATTGAGGCACTGCGAACTTTGGTAGAGAAGGCAGTGTCTCTTTATTTTAATGCCTAAAGATAAATAGAAAAGCACAAATATTATGTGCTTTTCTATTTTTTTATTGACTTGACTTCAATATTAACAATCGCTGTATAATTCAATACTTCTAAAATTTTATTTAGTATTTTCTCACTGATTCTATCACCTTTCTCTATGTTCTGTATCGTTCTGAATGACACCTCCGCCAAATCTGCCAACTCCTTCTGCGTCAGCTTCAATTTTTTTCGTTCTTGTTTGATGAATTGCCCCAACTCTTGATAGGTCATGTTTTTTGCTGTATTTTGGTTTGGTCAAATTTAGCAAAAAAGAATCCTCTATTTGTATTTTAAATGGCTTCTGTAAATTTTGACTTATCGTTTTCGTGATTGGGCAATACGCTATTGGGCGAAAAGAAGATACTTAGTAATGGCGAAAAAATAACTCCATTATTTGAAGCCGACGTTTGCTATACTACAAAAGCATTTGCCTCAAATGTGGAACTTATTTTGCAGCGTTCCTTAACAAAAAGCACTATTCACTCCTCTGTATTTTGCACAGAATACTTTTGGCACAGGTACAAGCAGTACAATATCCGTAAGCAGCAGTGATGCCAATGACTTAATTGTAGATTTTATTGTGGCACGAAACAATGCTACTTCCCCACGCTTACGCAAGGGGCAGGGCAAACCAATCAACAGTCATTAGGTGGGTTTGCCAATTCCATTGCTTTAAGTGAAGAACCTTCCTCTGGAAGCTCAGTGAGTATGGATTGGACTATTGCAAATAGTGGAACATCCAATTCTCTTCACATAGCAGCAAAGACAATCTACTTTACCAAGAACAAGAAAATTTTCAACCCCAAAAACTCATCTTACATGCTTATGCCTATACGCCATTTATCAATAGCAAAACCTTTATTTTGTTGAATGGAAAATTTGAAAAACAACAGCAATTGAAGACCTTTAGTTTGGGAGCGTATTGGATATAGATACCCATCAATTCAGCGTGAGTTACGATTTTCAAATCAGTGGCTTAGTAGGTTCAAGTTCTTGGGGTGCATTGGAATTGTCTTATGTCTTTTCTTCTGATTCTGGTATCTTTGGTTGTAAGAGAAAGAACGGTAGAGGAAAAGGCCCAGAAACTTCTTGCCCTGTAAAGGTTAATATTTCAATAGGATAACAAGTTGACTTTCTTCAAATATAAAAAAAATAAAATTCACTAAACAAAACTTCAAAAGACTCGTTTTATTTTTCGAAACGATTATAAAACGATAACCCTTAACCTTTTTCTTATGTTAAAATACTTTCTTGTTTTATTTACAAGTTTACTTATCTTCAATGTTGATGCATATGCACAATACAACAATCACCGCAAAAAATTCAGAAACATAAAGTGGGGTTCGCACATTGATTCTTTTTATGTAAAGGGTCAGAAGAAAAAACTCGAAAAGCACGAACCTAAAGAGGATACTCCTACTTTCAATTATGAAAGAACTGACCATGCCTATACGATACCTAATGATGATATGAGTATTGGAGCAGCAGAATTTGAAAAAATTCTGTATGTAGTGGATAACAACAAAAGACTAAATAGAATAGTGATGTATGGGAAAGGAGCGGATTATTACGATATAGATTTTATTCTCCGAAACAAATATGGTGCGGCACACGAAGTTCAGTATTTAGATACCGAAAAAGTGAAGGTTTGGAATGTAGGCGATGTGGACTTTATATTGACCAATGTATTGTTGGATGGCTATTTTGAATTTGCCATCATCGGGAATTGGAAATCTGATGCAGATCACTTTAAAAATATATCAGTTGAAGATTTTTAGGAACTGCATATCAGTAAAAATACAATGTCGTAAAAATAGGCGGATAATGATTTTAAAAGAGGATTGTTCGCCTTTTTTTTTAACATTTTCTCTCTCTAATTCCTTCCTTTCTAAATTCTCTGCAAAATCCAATGCGGTCAACAATATTTTGGCTATTTTGTCGCTGCAAATCCGTATGTAACCAAAATTAAGCTAGGCCGATGAATCTCGACGAACTGCGTCAAAAGATTACCGAAGGAAAGTCTGAACTCTCTCTTGAAGAAAAAAGCTACTTGCTGCGATTGATGGAAAAACCCTATGGCTTGCATTGGGAAGACAAGCCCGAAGCTGTAGAAGAAATGTTGGCAACACAACTGCCTGTTTTGCATGAAGTTCCCGACAAGTTTATTCTCGCCAACCAAACCCTACAACAAGAAGGAACGCTCAATTTTGATGCCGACAAAAACCCCGTTGCTGCCCCAAATCACCTCCTCATAGAAGGCGACAACCTACATGCCCTTGCAGTGCTGAACTATACACATACCGAAAAAGTAGATGTGGTTTACATTGACCCACCTTACAATACAGGCAACAAAGATTTTATGTACAATGACCGCTATGTCGACAAAGAAGACAGCTACCGACATTCTAAATGGCTCTCGTTTATGGAAAAACGCTTGCGATTGGCAAGGAATTTATTGAAGGAGACAGGAGTGATTTTTATTTCGATTGACGACAATGAGCAGGCAAATTTAAAGTTGTTGTGTGATGATATTTTTGGAGAGGAGAATTTTGTAGCTAAAATTTCTTGGCAAAAAGTATATAGCCCTCGTATGGATTCAAAAGGATTTAGTAGTGAAGTTGAATACTTAATATGCTATGCAAAATCTAATGAATTTCAAGTAAATCAGATTAAGAAAAATCAAGAAACTAAGCAGTTTAATAAATTAGATACGAAAACAGGTAAATATTACCGTAGAAGGCAATGGAGAAAAGAAGGAAGTAATTCAAAACGTTCAGATAGACCTAATTTATACTATTCTATAAATGCGCCAGATAATACACTTATTTACCCCATTAAGCCAAATAAAAGCGAAGGGCGTTGGCGTGGAAATTTGATTTACTTCGAAGATCTTAAAAAAAATGATTTAATTGAGTTCATAAAAGATAAACAGAATAAATGGCAAATTTATGTCAAACAATTTTTGGAAGAAGATGCCAAAAGACCTCCAACTAATCTGTGGATGAATGATGATGTAGGAAATACTCATGAGGCAGCAGTTGAAATAAAATCTATTTTTGGAATGTCAGCCTTTAGCACCCCAAAACCTACAAAGTTAGTTAACAGGATTTTAGAGATTGGAGGTAATGAATCTTCCCTGATCCTCGATTTCTTTGCAGGAAGCGGAACTACCCTACATGCTACGATGCAGTTGAACGAAGAAGATGGAGGGAATCGAACTTGCATTTTGGTGACGAACAACGAAAACAAGATATGCGAGGAAGTAACTTATGAGCGCAACAAAAGGGTAATACAAGGTTATACCAACAACAAAAATCAGTGGGTATCGGGATTGAAAAACAACAATTTGCGCTATTACCGAACAGGTTTTGTGGAAACAAACATGGCGCATCCGAGCCGCAAACAACGCTTGGAATTGGTCAGAAAAGCCACCGATATGCTCCGCATCAAAGAAGATACCTACTTCAAAGAATTGCAAGATGCGGAAATGGGCATTTTTTACAATACCGAAAAATACATGCTGGTCATTTACGACGATGAATTTATCGAACGAGCCGTTGATTTCATTCAGGGAGTCGACAAACCTGTGAATGTGTATGTGTTTTCGGACGACCAATATACCTTTGAAGAAGATTTTGAAGAAGTGGCGGACAAAGTGACCTTGTGCGCTTTGCCCGAAGCGATTTACAAAGCCTACAAGCAGTTGATAGAGAAGTTTGTATAGCCTTTAGCAATAGACAACAATAAAAAATGATTATCCTCAAAAAATACCAACAAAAGGCAGTCGCAGAACTGCTGGAAAAAACCTACAAAATCATTCGCACCCGCTCCGAGCAGCAAGGCACCAAACTGGTGTTCAAAGCTCCAACGGGTGCGGGCAAAACGGTGGTGATGGCGGCTTTTTTGAAGCAATTGGCAGAAGATTTGGCGAGCGAACCCGATTTGCCACACCGAGAATTTGCCTATATCTGGATAGCTCCCAATCAATTGCACCTTCAATCTTACCGCAGTTTGCAGCGTTTTTTTGAACACAATCGGGTATTGCGCCCCATACAGTTCAACGGCATAGACGAGATGTGTCTGCACCACACGGATTTGTTGTTTTTGAATTGGCAGTCTATCAGCAACGAAAAAAACCTATTGGTACGAGAAAATGAGCAAGGGCGCAACTTAGATACGCTGATTTTCAATACGCTACGCAAAGGGCGCAAAATCATTGTGATTTTGGACGAAGCACACCTGTTTGGAACGAAAGGCAAGAAGGCATTGGAGGTTTTGGAGACATTGAAGGGAATGATGGAAATAGATGTGTCTGCTACTCCGCTGCAACGCTCCAATTTTGAAGTGATTGTAGATAGACACGATGTGGTCGAAGAGGAGATGATTAAGAAAAGTGTGGTGCTGAATCCTGCGGTCAAACCCGAAGAACAAGAAGGTGATTCGCTGACGATTTACCTATTGAAACAAGCCCTCAAAAAACGAGAAGCATTGGCAGCCGCTTATGAAGCAGCAGGCACAAACATCAATCCCTTGCTTTTGATTCAACTGCCGAGTGACACCAAAAAACAGTCGACTTTAGACAAGACGATTCGGGAAAATGTGGTGGCGCACTTGGAACACAAAGAAGCGATTGCGACTGACTACGGCAACTTGGCGATATGGCTATCGGATGGCAAAGACAAGGTGAATTTGGAGGACATCGAAAAAGAGGATAGCCCTGTCAAAGTGCTACTTTTCAAACAGGCAATTGCTTTGGGCTGGAACTGTCCTCGTGCGGCAGTTTTGTTGATTTACCGAGAAATCAAACAACAAACTTTTACGATTCAGACAGTTGGACGCATTTTGCGAATGCCCGAACACAAACACTACGAACAGGAATTGCTGAATGTAGGGCATGTTTACACCGACCTAAGCCGCAATGCGATTGTGATTGTACGGGATGAAATGGATTATTTTTTAGACCATACGGCTCGCCGAAAAAGCGAGCTACCTTTGGTGAACATCGCCTCTGATTACCTCCAACGAAAAAAAGTCCGCAACCGCCTCGGAGCAAAGTTCAAACAGGCGATGCGACACGCAATAGAAAATACTTGGAACATGAAAAACATGTTTCAATCCACCAATCACTTTGAAGAAAATCGGCAAAGGGCAAAGGAGATTTTTTTAGACCTAAACATCCAACAACTGGAATTGAAGGTGATAAAAGAAGGCGTTTTTGATGAATTGAAGGTAGGTTTTTTGGCGCAAACCGAAACAGCTACTTTTGAAGAAAACATGGTAGAAATCATGTATGCTTTTCGTCTGTATTGCCGCCGCAATTGTGGAAGTTATGCCCCTGTTGATTCGGGTGGACGCATTGAAGGGGCTTTGAAGGTGGTGTTTGAAGAATATTTCAGCGTGGAAGAACACCAAACGATGAAAGTGGTTTTGCACCCCAACAATCAGCCAGCTATGCAAACACTGATTCGAGCAGCTTTGGCAGCTTACGGCGAAATCATGGCGGCAATTCGGTCGGACGAACAAGATGTGAAGATAGTGAGGTGGGAACCTCCCGTTGCTTTGCATTATTCCCAAAACTACGAGGCATATCCGGTCAAAAAGAATCTGTATGAACCCTTTTACATTGCCAAACGCAGCGATGGATTGTTTGCCGACAGTTCAGTGGAATTGGCATTTATTCAATATTTGGAACAACATGCAGATGTATTGACTTGGTGGCACAAAAACACTGTGGGCGGACAAGATAGCTTTTCGGTGGTCTATGAGAACCTAAAAGGCAAAAAATCAAGTTTTTTTGTAGATTTTATTTTACTGTTTAAAAATAATGTTATAGGTTTGTTCGATACAAAAACGCTTGCTTCTGATGCGGAGATGGTGGGCAAACAAAATGCCTTGGCAAATTATGTTCGCCAACAAAACGAATCACCTACTGCCAGACAATTTGTTGGGGGTGTGATTGTTCCAAATGAGGCGGGTACTTGGCTGTATCCGAGTGGTGAGATAGACAACAATTTTGACAGTTCGACCTGGCAAGTATTGGATTTGAAGCAGATGGGCAGTTGATTGATTGACAAAAAGTAGAAAGATGCCACGCAACAAGCAATTATCAGATTATCAATGGAATCGAATTATTGAAGTTATGAACAAAGGATTAGACATTACTTTCGTACACTATGGTATTCGCAAAGACGATATGCAGTTGATAGAATCGCTTGCAAATGAAGCAGAATTGGATGCGGATTGGTTGAAAGAACTGCTAAAAAACTACCACGAAAAGCGGGTGAAAGACCAAGAAATTGAAGACAAAACCATCGAAAAAATCATCGAACAAGCGTTGAACAAACTTCAATGAGAACAAAACTAACTAAGCTGCATCTATCCAATAAAGAATTGTAAATCTCTCGTACTTAATACCAAACCATCTATTTGCCCATGCTTATCAAAAAAATCATAGCCCGTAATTTCAAAACCTATTTGGATTTAGAATTGGACTTATCCGTAACAGAAGACAATCCGATTATTTTGGTGGGTGGCGCAAATGGCGGGGGCAAGACGACCTTATTTGAGTCCATTTATGGTGCTTTGTATGGCTTGAAAATCAAGAATGAACGTCATTTTCAAGAAATAGTAAATGCAAACAATGCCTCCAACTACAAAACCGAAAAGATTTTCTTGGAGCTGCATTTTTCGGGTAAGGTATTGAACCAAGAACAGCGGTATGTGCTGTCTCGAACTTATGCGTTGAATCCTAAGTACAAGCCTGTTGAGTCCGTCAAGCTGAACATGAATGGAAATATTTTTAAGTATGGCACTGCAACTTCCTACAAAGACCGCATACGGGCAGAAACCGAAGTAAACAAAATCATCAAAGCAAATTTGCCAGAAGAATTGTCGCATTATTTTTTGTTTGATGCAATGGAATCAGGCAATTTGCTGAAAGAAGACCAACTGAATCGGGTGATTCGAGAGAACATCGAAAATGTGATGGGCTTTAACAAGTATTTGCAGCTTTCAAAAGCTTCTCAAACACTCTACGAAAGTCACACTGCACAACGATTAAAGATTGAAAATGAACGAAAAGAGTATTTGAGTTTGACGGAAAAAAAGAAAAAACTCAATGACAAACTCCAAAGACTGAGCAATGACCTAAACATTGCCTACCAATATACGATTGCTAACAAAGGCTTTTATGAGGATTCAAAGGCGGGTTTGAATCAAGAAACTGCCCTCAAAACGAAAGTGGAAGAACTCGAACAGCAAACTGCGGGTACGATTGTGAGAGAAAAATCCTATAGAGAGGAATTGGATAAATTTGTCCGAAACATGGAGCAATATGTAGGTTTGCCGAGATTGGCAAGCACCTTAAAAACCGAAATTGCTCATATTTTGAAGGTGAAATCGGAATTGGCTTTGGAGGAGAAGAACCAACTTTCTGAAGAACAGTTGTCGGATATTGCGCTGAAAATAAGTCGTTACCTCGAAACCAAACACAATTTTACGGCTGTAACGACAAGAGAATTGACCAAATATTTATTGAAGGATGTGGAAAACAGCAGTTTGACAGATCCTTACGCATTTCTGAATGATTCGGAAGTGAGGGCTTTGAGTAAATTGGTCAATGACTCTTACATCAATCCTTTTCCTCAATTGCACCAACAAAAGATAGAACTAAATATTTCGATTGCCAGCATAGAAGTGAATCAAAGGCGCATTGAGGACTACAAAAAACAAATTTCGGGTAAAGACTATTCTTTGCTGCAAGCGTATGAAGAAAAGCAACAGGAAATCAAACGATTAAACCAAGAAATAGAAGACTTAAAGCTGGACATCCAAAAGACAGAAAATCGCCTACACCGATTCGATATACAGCCTACGGATGAACCCGATCCTATTTATGAAACACTAAAAAAGCTGCAACCTTTCTTCAATACTGCTGCCAATACACTCCTCAAAACAAAAAAGCAACAGATTGAAATGGAAATGAGGCGGGATTTGAATCAATTGTTGATTGTTTACCAAGATGTCATAGATAGAGTAGAATTATCGGAGGATTTGAAAGACTTGACCTTCAAAATTTACCACACCAATGGGAATGAGATTTTTTTGAACCAACTCAATACGGCTTCCAAACAAGTCGTTGTGCAGTGTCTGCTAAAAGCCCTGCATCAATACGGTGACTATGCCCCTCCTGTGATGATTGATACGGTGATGGGCGTTTTGGATGAAGCGAGTCGTGCCGTAGTTTTGGAACACTATTTCCCCACACTTTCTCACCAAACCATTTTACTGAGTTCGGACAGCGAAATTCGCACCAACAAAGACTTGAATAAAATTGCTCCTTTTGTGGCAAAAGCTTATACTTTGAAGCGAGACAAAGTAGCGCAACAAACCAGTATTGTAGAAGGTTATTTTGATGTTCAAATAGAAGATTATATATGAAAAATATTAAACTAAATCACATTCGTCAGTCCGAAGAATTGGACACTTTGCACGCAGAATTGAAGGACGTTTTGGAAAAACGTATCAACTTAGACATGCAAAGCCCCGAAGGGAAACCTCTCAATATTACCAACAACTTGCTGCAACGTTTGTCTTTGTTTGCAGGTTTGAGCATCACTAAAAAACGAGAAAAATTGGTAGTTGAAGATGTTAAATTAAAGTCCAGCCATAACTTCCACGATACCGTTTTTTCTCGAAACAATTTAGCGAATTTATGGAGTGCCTTGTTAAAATTGAGATACAACGACCTACCTATTGATTGGGAAAGCAACCCTGAAAAAAGTAGGGTAATCAATTATGAAATGATACAGGGCGCTCAATTATTGCTTCAAGAGGACAATGTAGAAGAATGGCTGATGAGCAGTCATTTAGGTAGCAGTAAAGGGGCGACTTATGGAGCTATTCCCCAACTGAACCTCAATATTGGCGTTTACGAAGACGAGATAGAAGCGTATTTAGACATCAATGGAAAAGACATTCCGAACACACAAATATTGATTGCGGGAACAACAGGGTCGGGTAAATCAAATTTACTAGCGGTTTTGATTCACGAGCTCCGAAAGGCTTCGGTAGAAACCTCATATCCTGTCAATTTTTTGTTGTTTGACTACAAAGGAGAATTTTCTGACCCTGCCAATTCTGCTTGGTTAAATTTGTTTGAAGTAGATAAGAGCATTATCCTCAATCCTATCGAAAAACCACTTCCTTTTTCTCCCTTCAAAGATTTTACACACAAACACCAAAACGAAATTAATCTATATGCTACTGAACTAAGTCAGGCATTGTTGGCATTGGACAGCACAAAAATCAGCGCAAAAATGTCCAACCGCTTGGCGGAAGCGGTTATCAGTGCCTACAAACTCACCAAAAAGAAGCCAGTCAATTTTCAATTGATTCTATCCGAATACAGGGAAAACTTGTCACCTAAAGAGGCACAAAATGGGGATTCGATTACTTCCGTTTTGAACCAACTTATTAGAAGTCGAATTTTTAGCGATGAAGACAGAATGGATTTGGTAAAAAACAGTGCTATCATCAAAATGGATGCCTTTCCCAAAGATGGCGTACTGGCAAAAGCAATCGTCTATTTCACCATCTCCAAACTCAATCTATTCTACGAAAGTCTGCCCAAACAAGCGGTTGGAAAGGATTTTGTAGAGATTCGTCACTATACCATTATTGATGAAGCCCACTATATGCTGGATTTTGACAACAAACCTCTCCGCAATTTGATTGCAGTAGGCCGAAACAAAGGTCTTTCTATTATTTTGGCTACGCAAAATATGGACAGCTTTAAATCCAGTCATTTTGATTTTTATGCCAATGCCCAATACCCGCTGATTATGAAGCAGCAATCTATGAATGACCGAGTCATCAAGGATTTATTTGGAGTAACAGGCAATGAGTTTCACGAAATCAAAGAAGCGATTTCTAACCTACAAAAAGGTGAATTACTTCTAAAGGATACAACTGCGGCATTGTTGGGAATGGGTAAGAAGTATAAGAAAATAAAAGTGACGCATTTGATATAATGCAATAATTAGCACTGGTTTTGGGAAAGTAGAATAGAATTCAGAGATATTTTTATTTTAGTAATACTGCCAATTTATTTAGCAATTAAGGAACTATTTGAGCCATTTTGAGTGTTCTAAACACATACAATGCAACACAAAAAACCTTCATTGCGTATGAGTCAAATCCTCGACCAAGTTTCTAAAACTACGATACAACTCCTTCTAAAAGAACCCTTTTACGGACATTTTTTTACAGGTATTTTGAGAGAAGTGACTGAGCGAGTGCCAACAGCAGCCGTTGGAATGGTGAACAATCAGATGGTCAAATTGTATATCAATGAAGATTTTTGGACAAAGAAGCTGACCACCACAGATTTTCGATATGGCGTTTTGAAACACGAAATTTTGCACATCGTTTTGAAGCATATTCTGATGGTCAAAGATTTCTCCAACCGTCAATTGTTCAACATTGCAGCAGATATTGTGGTCAATCAATACATCGAACGAAAGCAGTTAATTGAAGGAGTCATTCTATTGGAAATGTTTTCGGATTTGAAAATGGAACCCTACAAAGATGTGCGCTATTACTACGATATTTTATATGGCGTTTGGCAAAGTTACCTTCAAAAAACTTCCACTTCAACCGTTGACAAGACTGAAAGCCGTTGTCAAGGTGTGAGTGGAGGTCAAAATAATGAAAATAACAAACAACATCAACAACCACCCAAAGCATCCACCAAGAATCAACAAGCATCTACTAATAAGCATCCACAAGATTCCCCAAGTTTGACCCCATCCGAACAAGTCCTTCGAGACTACATGACCGAAGAAAACGACTGTTTGGGGCAGCACGATTTGTGGTGGGACGAAATCGGTAAAATGTCGGCTGCGGAAAGGAAGATTTTGGAGGGATATATCAATGATGTATTGAAAAATACGGTCAATCGGGTGAAAAATAGAAGTGCATTGCCCGCAGGTTTGCAGCAATATATTGACCTCACATTGAAGTCTTTAGAGCCGCAAGTCAATTGGAGACGGGTTCTACGAATTTTTTCAGCAAACAGCAGCCGAACCTACCTCAAAAACACCATTCGCAGACCTTCCAAACGCTATGGAACTACACCTGGCATTAAGGTCAAAAATCGTCAAAAACTGTTAGTCGCTATTGATACTTCTGGAAGTGTAAACAATGAAGAATTGAAGGTTTTTTTTGGTGAACTCTATCATATTTGGCGACAAGGTGCAGAAATTTTTGTCGTAGAATGTGATGCGGCAATTCACAACAAATATTTTTATAGAGGAACTCCTCCTAATCATATTTCTGGACGTGGAGGAACGGACTTCAATGCGCCAATCGAATACGCCAACACCGAATATCATCCCGATGCGATTGTCTATTTTACAGATGGTTATGCACCTGTTCCGCATATCAAAAATCGTGCGCCTATGCTTTGGATGATTACTTCGGGAGGGTTGAAGGAGAAAGAAGGTGTTTGGGATGGATTGCCAGGAAGGAAAGTGAAAATGAAGTGAGGGTTTCGGGTTACGAGTTTCGGGTTACGGGTTACGGGTTACGGGTTCATAATATAGTGAAAACTTGGCGACACCTTTATGGTTCGCCAACGTTTGAACGGCACAAAAAATCAACAATAAAGCAATATAACAATTCAACAATGAAACACAATTACATTTATTACGGCACAAAAACCAAAGCCGACGAAGTATCTGCCTTTGTGCATCACGTTTTGGATGCCAATATTGCGGCAGAAGAAAAAGGCAAAAAGAAAACCCCGATTTGCATTTGGGGGCGACATGGTATCGGCAAAACCGAAATCGTAGAAGCTATCGCCAAAGAAAAAGGTTGGCAGTTTTCGTATATCGCTCCAGCACAGTTTGAAGAAATGGGTGATTTGGTGGGAATGCCTGCGGTCGAAAATGGACGAACTGTTTTTCGAGTGCCCGAATGGGTGCCAACGGGAGAAGGTCCAGGGATTTTGTTGATTGACGATGCCAATCGAGCAGACGACCGTATCTTGCGGGGAATCATGCAGTTGCTTCAAAATTTTGAATTGGTGAGCTGGAAATTACCCTCTAAGTGGCAAATCGTTTTGACGGCAAATCCCGATGGTGGCGACTATTCGGTCACTCCAATGGACGATGCGATGCTGACCCGAATGATGCACATTTCGATGCAGTTTGATGTGAAGGAATGGGCAAAATGGGCGGAAATAAATGGCATTGACCAACGAGGTATCAATTTTGTGCTGACCTATCCCGAAATCGTAACGGGCGAACGAACTACTCCCCGAACATTGGTGCAGTTTTTTGAATCCATTTCTTCGATTGACGACTTGGCTGCAAATTTGGCTTTGGTCAAAACCTTGGCGGATTCTTGCTTGGACGAAAATACCGTAACCGCTTTTATCACCTTCATCAACAATGATTTGGGCAAACTCATCACACCCGAACAAATCTGCAATGCCAAACAGTTTGAGCGTGAGGTCGTGGCGTATTTGAAGCGAGTAGCGGTGAAAAAAACGATTCGAGTCGACATTTTGGCAACGATTTGCACCCGTATGGTTAACTATCTCACCATCAACCAAATCAAACCCAATAAAACGCAAATGGATAACATCAAGGAATTTGTCAAGATTGACTTCTTACCGAATGACATCCGATTGACGATGGCGCAAGATTTGGTGAGTTCCAAAAATCGCTATTTGAAGCCGATTATGGCAGATAGAGAGATTGGGAAAATGCTGTTGGGGAGGATGTAGGGGCTTTTGTGTTTAGTTTCTTATCAAATAAATCTTGCGTTTTTTTGGTAAGAAATTTTGAAAATGCAAGAAATCAATAATCAAATATCATCTATCGTAATTCAAAAATCCATCAGTTATGAGCAAATAAGGTGAAGTACGGCAACCTCACTTTAGATGGATTTAGGATGTATGATTACATGATTTGTGAGGTTTGATTCTTAAAGTTAATGAAGTACTGTATGGTACTGGCTATGCCAGATTAGGTGTTTGAGTTGATAATTGTGTTTTGTAGAGCCTTGAACAAGAAGGTTAATAGAAAAGAACATATTTGACCTACATGAATTTTCACGCTCTACAAGCTTCCTTTTCATTAAATATTCTTGTTAAAAATGACCAAATCCAAAATAAACTATACTGACCTCCTTCAAAAAAAGAAAGCGAAGGTCAAAAAATATTCCAAAGCAGATTTGTTTGCAGCGACTTCCATTGTGTACAAAGACCACTGGAACTACCAGCAAATCCGCAAAAATGCCATTGCCTATTTGAAGTACTTTCACTCCAAAGGTACAATTCAAGATTTTCCGATTGAAGAAGGTTCAGAAATTGTCTTTGTCGGCAAAACCCAACATTTGAAGTTTAGAGAAGTGAGAGAACGTTTGCTTCCTTTGGGCGTGAAGTGTACGGTTTTTGTGAAAAAAACGACAACGCATGTTGTTTTGGGAGGCGGTGCAAAGAAGGGTAAGGGGTTTTTGGAGCATGATGTCACGATTATCAGCTCCAAAGAACTGAATAAGGCTTTGGAGCGATTGGAGCAGCCTTATTTGTTGGAGAAAACGGATGGTAACTTGGACAATGTGCAGCATTTAGCGGATTTATTGCTGAGCAATCAGGACGAAAATATTGCTTTGGCATTGGAGATTTTCAAAGGTGGAGGGTTTCCTAAGGAATTACTACATGAGTTGTTGATTGCTTACAAAATGACTACTACACCTAAGATTCGAGAACGTGCGAAGGCTTTGTTGTATTTACATATTTCGGACAATAGCAAACATGCTTTGAGGCGTTTACATAATTTGAGTGGACGTATCAGTGAGCGAAATTTGGCAAAAGGCATCAATCGAATGACCAAAGATGCGCCTGAATTTGACGGAATCAAAATCGCTCAATTGATGTACGATAAGCACCAAAAAGGATTGACTTATTTATTGGAGTATTTGCCGCATCAACAAAAAATGGATTGGCTCAAAAAACGAATCCAAAACGATGAACTGAATCTTTCTAAATCAAGCGTCTATAAGCTGCCGAAAGAGATTGGTGAATTGAAGTCGGTCAAATCCGTCAATGTGAGCAATTGCAGTTTTTCTACTGTGCCACAGGTTTTGGGGCAATTGCCGAAACTCGAAAAAATTGATTTGTCGCACAATCGCCTTTACACCTTACCTACTCATTTTTTGAGAATGTCGAAGCTCAAATATCTGAATGTCAGCAACAATGGTTTTCGAGATGTACCCAACATTTTACTGAAAATGCCACAATTGGAGGAATTGCACATTCATTTTAGAAACTGGATTTGGCAGCGTTCTAGCACTTTGAAGGAAGGGCTGGAAGAACTGCAAAAAGCATTGCCAAATTGTAAGATTGTGACAAATCAGTAAATCTCAATACACCAACAGTCGTTCTACCAAACTCACCCCATTTACCTCCATTTTTACCAAATACAAACCTGTATTCCAATTCATTATCTCTAGGGATTGGTGATGCTGACCTGCTTCATACGTCCCGATTTCTCGGTGCATCAACTGCCCCATACTACTAAAAATCTGAACCGAAACTCTTGAAGTGTGATTCAGTTCAAACTGCAATTGAGGTGTTTGATTTCGCATTGCAGGATTTGGGAACAATTGAAGATTAGCCAAAGAGAGGTCTCCTAATTCGAGGTTTGAAGCACGTTTGTCGCTGTTTGCAGGAGGCGGAATTTCAAAAGGATAGATTTCTAAAAAGCAGTCAGATGCATCTGTAATGACCACACTCAATTTCCAAGGATCGGGAATCAGAGAAGCGTCGGGCAGTCCAGCTTGACAAGCATTTTCGGTGATGCCAATAGGCCACATATAGGTGTAAGGAGGCGTTCCACCTGTCACGTCCGCACAAACCGTTCCTTCTTCGTCAATCGAAATGGTGGCGTGAAGTGGTTCTGGATTGGAAATGGTGAATTTTTGTTCGATGTTAATCAAATCACCATCCGTAATTTCGACACTGTAAACCGCTGGCTTCAATCCTTCTACCATTGAAGTTGTCTCTCCAATATTCCAGTCAAATTGAAGGTCGGTTGTATTGTCATTGAAGTAATAAGCAATCGAACCATCGTTTGTTCCATAGCAAGACAGATTTCGTTTGACTACTTCAAAATCAACGATTTGAATACTTTTTGTTTGCTCACAACCATTCGCATCTCTCACCAAAAGCTCATAAATTCCCGCTTCCATTCCTTCAATAATGTCGCTCATTCCACCATTCGACCATTGCAGTTCATAAGGAGCCGTTCCACCCGAAACTCTCGCTACTGCTTCCCCATTTCCAGTTTGGGTCAAACGAATGTTGATGGGTTTGGGTTGCGGCACGTCAAATTGAAGCGTATAACTTCTGTTTTTGGCATCCGTCACAACCACGCTATAAGTACCACTTTCGATGTTTTCGATAAAAGAATCGGCGCTGCCATCTTCCCACAAATAGGTGAAAGGGGCAAGTCCACCTGCTACTTCAATCTGCAATTTTCCACCCGATTCCCCATGACATTGAGGCACATCCATCGTGAAACTTTCGGCATAAATCCCACGTTCACGAGTCGTATAAAACTGACCTTTTGCCGCTTTTGTGCATCCGATGTTGTCTGCCAAAGGTTGTACGCTCCAATTGTAGGTGATGTAGGGTTCGAGTTTGAGCATTGCGCTTGTTTCGGTGGTGTAAAAAGACGCATCTGATAAAGCGTGATTCGGTATCAAATCCTCGTTGCGAACTTCTACATAATACTCGTCTGCACCTTCAATTTCCGACCAAGACAACAGCACATGTTCAAAAGGGATAGGGTCTGAAGTACCTGCAGGATAGAGCAATAGGTTTTCATCCATTCGCACGATTTCGGGAGGCGCACTTTGCAGCAAATAAGAACGTTGCTGAAAGATATTGGCCACCATTGCCTCCGATTGTTCGGCACTGAATCGGCTCGAACAATGGTCGTAACTATAGGACATAAAAAGTGTTTCGTCTGGGTCCATCAATTCACCATTTGGGTCGTATTTGGGTTGTCCAGCATAAGGACAGTTCCAACGGTTGGAAGCATAATCGGCTCTCGTATCACAAAAATAATCGCCAGTTGTGGCACAGTTAGAACCATTTACGAGTTCTTGTTGGTGTTCAGGAGGCGTTTTGCCATTTTCCCAACCCAAGAACGGATGCGGCAACGAAAAGTAGTGTCCAACCTCATGCGCCAAGGTATTGTCTCCTGAATCGATGCAGTTTTTGATGACCACAATTCCATCGTAAGTAGGCGAAAAATAGCCACACAGACCCGCCGCTTTGCCTACGATATAGACATTGATGACATTCGGAAAATTGTGATTGCTCATCATGTCTAAGCCTACCGATACTTGAAACTGTGAATAATAACCGCCCTTGATGATGTAATTAAAATCACCTGCACTGTAAAACTGAATGCCTGTATCGGTGAAATCGTCGTTTAGTTCACACAGCACTCGATAGGTTTCTTGTGCTGGATAAAATCCATAAGGTTTGTCTTCGTGTCCTGCTCCAACAATGTGAATTTGCATAGGAACATAAAGTATCTCATCTGCCGATTTGAGATAGCTTGTGGGTTGTTGACGAAAGGCTTTGAGCCACTGCAATTGTTTGGGAGACATCTCTGTACCACAAGGCTCAGGAGTGGTCTGAATCTGTGTTTGAGATTGCGAATCGACTGTAAGGATTGCAAGGAAACAGAATAGAATAAGATGGTAGATTGTACGGTTCATGTATTGGAAAGATTTGGAATATGGACTTATGTACTGATGGTGCCTTTTTAGCAAGAACTTATTACACTGTTTCAGAAATTTATTTACATTAAACAATGACTTAAAATTCTCAAATCACATCCCCCTAAATCCCCCTTCAAAGGGGGACTTACCTCATTATCAGTGAATTCCCCCTTTGAAGGGGGCGAGGGGGATGTTACATCAGTCTTGAGTCATCATTAAATTACTTATGAAACAGTGTACTTATAGATGGAAAAGAACTTTTGCACTGGATTTACAAAATGCTCACATCAAATACTCTTTCTTTTCTATTATTCCTTCCTGCTCAAAGCTAAATATTCCTCAAAAATACTACTCACTTCTCATAAAAAGGTGGTTTATAACCGACAAAAGCTGTATTGTCGTGCAATAGGCTTAGAATAACAGGATTGAGGTGACCTCTTCTCTATTCAAAAATTCACTATCCAAAAACCTTTCGTTCCAATGTATTTTTCGACACCTTCAATACCTGCCCACTTTCCATGCCTTCAATGGTCAAACCTTCAATCGAAGCACGAACCAAACGCAATGTAGGAAAACCTACTTTGGCGGTCATTCTGCGAACCTGACGATTTTTACCTTCGGTTAGAGTTAGTTCAAGCCAAGAAGTCGGTTGGTTTTTGCGGAAGCGAATAGGCGGATTGCGGTCGGGAACGTTGGGAGGGTTTTGCAGCAATTTTACCTCTGCTTTTTGAGTGCGGTAAACCTTTTTATTTATCTTGATATCCACTCCCTTCTCCAACTGCTGCAATGCCTCTGCTGTTGGAATTCCTTCGACTTGCACCCAATAGGTTCGTTTGTGAGCAAATTGTGGATTCAATAAGCGGTGATTGAGCGTTTTGTCATTGGTCAAAATCAACAAGCCTTCACTGTCTGTATCCAATCGTCCCACGGGATAGGCATTTTTAGGAAAGGGATACACTTCTCCTAATGTGCGTTTGGTATTGGAGGAATCGGTGAATTGACAAAGGACATTGAAGGGTTTGTAGAGAAGAAAGTATTGGAATTGAGATTTTTTTTTACTCATAAATTTGGCGTTTCCTCAAAATTACTGGTTCTCAACAAATCTAATCGCACTAATTCACAGGATTTTTACAAAATGACTAAAAAAGGAACATTCAATATAGTTTCCTCCTTCAAATCGAATTGTCACAGTTTTGGCATTAAATTAGCTGTCAGATACATGACAATGCAACTGCTAAATAACCATAAAGCACTTGTTATCAAACCAATCACTCAATAACCCAAGAAACAAAACCCCCAAATCGACTAAATTATTTTCTATGAAAAGCAACAATATGCCCTTTGCCGTTCATACCGACAGACAGTTAATTACTGACTTTATAGAGCAACAAGCCCGCAAAAACCCAAAAGCCATTGCGATTCGTTCTGACAAACAATACCTCACCTATCGAGCCTTAAACAATAGTGCCAATCAGTTGGCATATTACCTTCAGGACATGGACATTCAGAAAGGTGCATTGGTTGCCATTAGCGTCGAACGCTCATTGGAAATGCTGATTGGTATTTTGGGCATCTTGAAGGCTGGTGGCGTATATGTGCCGATTGACCCTACTTATCCTGACGAAAGAATACAGTACATTTTGCAGGATACCGACGCAAAAATCATCTTGACACAACATCATCTAAAAACCAAATTCGGTAATGTAGAACAGGTCATAAGTTTTGAAACCGATTGGCTCAACATCCTCAATTACCCAACCGAAGCCCCTTTTGTCGAGCTTCAAAAAGACGATTTGGCGTATATCATTTATACCTCTGGTTCAACAGGAAAACCCAAAGGCGTGATGGTCACACACCAAAACTTGTGGTACTCTACAACTGCTCGACTGCAATATTACCCCAACAAAGTCAGCCGTTTTTTACTGCTTTCTTCTTTTGCATTTGACAGTTCTGTGGCAGGTATTTTTTGGACATTGGCAGATGGCGGCACTTTGGTTTTGCCACCTCAAAATGCTGAAAAAGACCCACTGCGTTTGGTCAACCTCATTGAAGAAAACAAAATTTCTCATCTGCTTTGTTTGCCTTCTCTGCATAGTTTGTTTTTGGATTATCCCATCCACAAATTGACTTCCCTTCAAACCGTTATCGTGGCGGGAGAAGCTTGCCCCAAATCATTGGTCAGCAAGCATTATGAACAGTTTCCCGACATTCGATTATACAATGAATATGGACCTACGGAAGGTAGTGTTTGGGCAACGGTTTATGAGTGCCCCAAACACCCGATTGAAGCCCAAAGTGTGCCTATCGGAAAAGGAATTGCTCATGCGGATATTTACATTTTGGATGAAAACCAACAGCCTGTAAAAGTAGGCGAACAAGGTGAAATTTACATTGGCGGCAAAGGCATTGCCAAAGGGTATTTGAACCGTCCTGATTTGACTTCCGAAAAATTCTTGCAGATTCCCCATCCCAAAGCACCTGCAATGCGCCAAAAAGTGTATCGAACAGGTGATTTAGGGCGTTGGCTATCGGACGGCAATATAGAGTTTTTGGGGCGCACTGACCACCAAATCAAATTGCGGGGTTATCGCATCGAGTTGGGTGAAATTGAAGAGGTCATTTATCAACAAACCAATATTCAAGAGGCCGTTGTAGTGGTGAAAGGAACAACTGCAAACTCCAGAAAACTGGTCGCCTATGTCACTTTGCAGCCCTCACAAACCTTGCAGGAAGCGCAACTCAAAGCAAATTTGAGTCAACATTTGCCCGACTATATGATTCCAACCAATGTGGTTTTTTTGAAGGAAATGCCTCGAACACCTAATGGCAAAATCAATCGAAAAGCATTGTCCAACTTACAGCCCAGAGGTCGCAGATTAGCACCTCAACGTGTTGAACAAAACAGCGCTTTAGAAGATTTTATGCTACAATCTTGGCGTGAAATATTGGAGTTGGAAGAGGTAGGATTAAAGGACAAATTTTTTGAATTAGGAGGTAATTCTCTGCAAGCGGCGCAGTTTATCAACCAAATGCAGCAAGAGTTGAAAGAATCCATTTTCATCGTTACCATATTCGACAATCCAACGATTGCGGAATATGCGGCTATGCTTCGACGGGACTATAAAGAGGCATTGCAGCGACATGCTGTTTTTGGAGAATCCTTGAAAATGCAGATTCAAACACGTAAAGACGTTTTAGTAAAACGTCTCTACACAAATACACAGAATACCCAAACACCCAAGCACATAAATAAAAATCCAAAATTACAACGCCAAGATTTTGAAAATTTCCACCAATACATTCCCAAAGCTTCAAGTATTTTTCCAATAGACTTCAAAGAAGCCACACCAACAAAACCCATTATCTTTATCCTCGCACCACCACGTTCTGGTACAACCTTGCTTCGAGTCATGTTGGCAGGACATCCGCAGCTTTTTGCCGCAAATGAACTGCAATTGTTGGGCTTCAATACGATGCGAGAACGAAGTGAAGCTTATAGTGGGAAGTTTGGATTGTGGAAAGAAGGATTGATTCGGACGGTGATGGAATTGCAGGGATGTGATGCTGAACAAGCCAAATTTTCGATTTTTCAATGTGAACAACAAGGACGTAAAACCTTCGAGATGTATCGTTTATTGCAGCATTGGATTGGTGACAAAATATTGGTGGACAAATCACCGTCCTATGCGATGGACTACCATATTTTGCAGCAAGCAGCACAGCAATTTGGGGGCAAAGCCATTTTTATACACCTCGTTCGGCATCCTTATGCCATGGTTCAATCCTTTGCCAAAATGCGAATGAATCAAGTGGCGTACCTCAAACCGCACTCCTACAATGCTCGTGAAACGGGCGAGTTGACGTGGACTCATAGCCACCAAAATATTTATCAATTTCTTCAAAACATACCTGCCAACCGCCAATTTCGACTTCACTTTGAACGCCTTGTTCAGAATCCTGAGCAGCAAATTCGAGCCATGTGTGAGAAAATTGGTTTGCCTTTTCACGAAAATATGGTAAATCCTTACCAAAATATTGAGGCTAAAATGGTGACTGGATTGTACAAAGACAGCAAGGCGATGGGCGACCCCAAACTACTGCAACAAAAGGGCATCAATCCGAAATTAGCCGATAGTTGGAAAGGGGTTTTGGAGGATGATTTTTTGAGTGAGGCGACTTGGGAGATGTATCAAAAATTGTCAAAGAACCCATAATTTTTGAAGTGCTGCATCGTTATTATATCTAAATAACTATCTTTGTAAAATGGAAAAAATGGTTATCCTATTCCGAATAATATTTATTCTCACGCTCTATAGTTTGGCTACAGGCGTAGTGGATAACCATGAACTCAATTCAACCTATTCTGACCAGCATGCGGGTCAAAAGGAACACTATTCTTCCACCGTTTCCACCAATCTATTTCATGCCACTTCCCATTCAGGGAGCTTGGCAACCCCTATCTCCATTGCTTCTACCACAATTAGCGACACCTTTGAAGATGCGTCGGCTATTGTAAAACTCACGGAGCAACTTTTTTTGAATGGTTTTATTCAGTACACTTTCGACTGGAGAAACTTTCTGATTAAGATTCGGAAAACAGATTTGATTTTTCCCTTCAACTATTTTTGGTAATTCATTTTTAATGTATCGCTGCCGTTTATCGGCAATGTCTTTTTTATGGTAGGTATTGTGTGTTTACAAGACCTATTCAGTATTTTATATATATTAAACAAATTAAAAATGAATTTAATAACCGATTTAGTAGGTGCTATTTTGGCAGTCATCTGTATTCTGCCATTTGTATTAATGATTAGAAACAGCAAAAAATTAGAAAAACAATTGCTGGAATCACTTTCCGGCATTGCAGCACAACAAAATAGTACGATAACCCAGCATGAACTTTGTGGAAACATTGCTATTGGTCTGGATGAAAACACCCATACTTTTTTCTTTTTCAAACGAGGAAAAAACACGCAAACCGCACAACATATTGACCTTGGTAAATTTCAAAACTGTACTGTTGTCAATACGAGGAGGTCTTTCAAAGTTGCAGGCAGAAATGACAGCGTGATAGAAAAATTGGAATTGAGTTTTTTACCTATTGTCAAAAACAAATCTCCTCTGAAGCTGGAGTTTTATAACTCCGATGAAAGCAGACAATTGAATGGAGAACTTCAATTGGTAGAGAAATGGTCAAAAATCTTGAATGGTAAACTTCAAAAGACACAGCAGGTTTCTCAAGTGGCGTGAGAAAATATCACAGATTGAAGAATAAAATTAGAGAAAAAGAAATAGCCTGTTTTTCAGGTTATTTCTTTTTCATTTTTTAGCATCCCTCCATTCTAAAAAAACAATCCTATACCTCTCCATTCATTTTCTTAGCTTTGTTACTCATTTTTAAAAGTAACAAACATGAAAATCATATTCAATGCCTCCTATATCTTACTGATTTGCAGCGCCTTATTCATCATTTCAAGCTGCAAAAACCTACAGAAAACCCAACAAACGCCAACTTCTTCAACTGCTGCAATCTCAACCTCCACTATCCAGCAACTGCAAGATGGAAAAACGGTAGAATACATGACCCAAACCGCAGGTCAATCCCTTATATTAAAAGATGAATTGGAACCTTTCTTTAATGAATTGGGCGATTTGGAGTTGGAAATCAGATTAATGGGTGACTTGAAAGGAACTGATAGAAAGGCACACATTCAGCAATTCAAAAACCAAATGGAAGCAAGTGTTCAAGTGTGGCAGGCGGAGGAATTGGCGTTTGTAAAAGAAATTTTTGAAGAGGCTTACGTACTTTGCAAGCAGATTACACCCGAACTTTTTCCAAAAAACCTGCAATTGATACTCACCGATGGTAGCGAAGAAAACAATGCTTTCTATACCCGCGATGCCGCCATCATTATTCCCCGCCCAACGATACAGCGAATGAACAATGACAAGGGCAGAGAACAGTTTTTGAAGACGATGATTCACGAAGTATTTCACGTTTACTCACGCTTACACCCCAACAAACAACGCCAACTATATGAAGCCATTGGTTATGAAAAAATCGAAAATTTGGATATTGGTTCTTTCTTACAAAAACACAAATTGACCAATCCCGATGGTGTAGATTATCGCTTCAAAATCAACGTGGTCAAACCTAATGGTGATGCCGTTCCCACAATTTTGATGATTTACTCCAAACACCCCACTTTTACGTCCGAAAACGGCGGGTTTTTCCAATACCTTGCCTACGATTTATTTGAGATTGAAGCAGTTGATAAAGGATGGAAAGTGGTGAATGGTGATGCCCCTACTCCTTTGGGAATTCAAAAAGTGAGTGGATTTCGAGAGCAAATCGGCAACAATACGGACTACATCATTCACCCCGACGAAATATTGGCAGACAATGTGGCGATTTTGGCGATGTCCAAAAAAACGGGCAAATTGCCGAGTCGTGTGGATGAAGAGGGGAAAAAATTGTTGAAGCGCATTGAAGGGATTGTAAGCACTGACTAAAATTGTCTTGTCTCGTTTTTACATCTGTCCGTTCAGGCATAGAAACTTGGTTTTTTTTGAAGAAATGGGTTGGTTTTAGACTTTTGAATTTTTTTGAAAAATAGGCACTTATTAAGAGGAGTAATATCCCATATCATTAAAAATGACAGATTGTTTTTTTGCTATCTTTGAACATTATTTATATTTTTCAGAACCCAATTAAATAAAATAAAGCCGTACTTTACTTTATGCAAGACTCCCAAAAATTTTTGGAAAAGCATTATCCACTCATAAAAAAAATATTCAGTGCCTATTGCCGCCAAAAAAAAGTACATTTAAACTCCTCTGCCCAAAGTTTGTTGTTCAAACAGTTGATTCAAAATATATACTCAGACTGGGCTACTAAAAATGAAGAGTTGGAGATGTCTGTGCCGTCTGTGGCTGTTTTGATAGAGGTAATACGTTTGCATTGTCAGACATTATTTGAAGACAATCATACAGTTGACATGGCACTGCTCCAGACCCAACCCAGCGAATTGGTCGTAAAGTACCAAGCCATGATTGCTCACATTGTTCAAAAACAAGCGGCACAAAGTGGCCCTTGGAGTATAGATACGCAGGAAGAACTCATTTCTCAAATACGAGAAAACTTGCTGCGAAAAATTGCCCGCGGCAAACTGACTACTCAATTCAAAGGAGAAGCATCTTTTCATAATTATTTGTATCGGGTTATCTACCACAGCATGATTGACGTACTACGAAAACGGAAGAAAAACAAATACTTTGAAGAACAGCAGAAAAAAGCAACGGCTCTATTTTACGAAATGGCTTCCAAAGAACATCTATTGGACTACATCGAAGACTACAAGTATGTTTTGCTTTCTACCCATGGTTTTTCCGATACCGAAAATGCCGCTTTATCGGGTTTGAATCTATATATAAACGATGAAAGGGAAAGAACTGATTCCTTCAATGAAAAAGGTAAATTGTATCTATCGGAAGTAATGAGCCTGCAATTGAAAGCTGACTTGGTGGTGTTGAGCAGTTGCGAGAGTGGAGTGGGCAAATTGCAGCAGGGAGAAGGCATGATGGCACTGCATCGGGCTTTTTTGTATGCGGGTGCTTCCAACATCATTTATTCTCTTTTCAAAGTGCCACAGGATTCGACGAGTGAATTGGTGCAGGCTTTTTTTCAGTATGTATTGGAAGGAGATTCCTATTCTACTGCACTTCGTAGGGCAAAATTGAAGCTAATAGAAGATGAATCTATAGAGCCAATCGACTGGGCGGGGTTTGCGTTGATTGGGATTTAGAACATACAAATAAACAATACTGACCTTTTCATGAAGTTTAGCCTTTAGTTGCTTATAAAGTATTGTTTTTTAACAGTCTTATTCCGGGATTATGGGAAGGATAAGCTGCAAAAACGGGAGTTTCTTTTTTGAGCGTTATTTAAAAGAAACTGACTCTCGATGATTTTATTTGGTTTGGAGAACTTAGGTATCTGATACCAAGTAGAAAGGAAAAAACAAAAAAAAACGGACAACACTTTCTCCCAAAGAAAGCATTGTCCGCCTAAATTTCAATTATCTAATCTCAGATAATTACTCCTTTACCACCTTCACCGTTTTCCTTTCCTCACCATTCGCCAGTACCAACAAATAAGTACCTGTTGGCAAAGCCGAAACATTCACCGAATAGTCATTCAAGCCAGATTTCGCAGTCAAAGATTGAACAATTAATTCACGTCCCACGATGTCGTACAGTTGAAGATTTACCGAACCACTTTGAGGGCTGTTCCATTGGATTTGCAGCACATCTCTGGTCGGAATAGGATAAACTTGTACAATCTCGAAAGAGCGTTCTTTTTCACCCCGAACCAATGAAATCACATTTGAAGCTGTTTTAGTGCCATCAAAATCCGTTTGGTCAAGGCGGTAATAACTTCGACCATTCGGCGCATTTCGATCCAAAAAGTCGTAAACGTTGGTTTCGGAAGTTGTGCCATTGCCATCCACCTTAGCGATTTCTTCAAAGTCAATGCCATCCGTAGAACGCAGGAGTGTAAAGTAATCGTTGTTGGTTTCGGAAGCCGTAACCCATTGAAGGGCATTGCCGTCTTTCTGAACTTCGCCATTGAAGGTCAAGAGTTCTACGCCTACGGTCACACAACTGACCACCTTATTGAACGGACCAAATTGACAACCGTTTGCATCTGTTATGACCAATGAGTAAGGATTGCCCACAGGTACTTCCCCAATCGGAAGCAATGGAAAATCGTCAGGAGTGATTTCGTTATTGAAGTAGTACTCCCCTAAGTCAATCGTAAAAGGAGGAGTGCCGCCTTCAATCGCAATCACCAACTGATAGAAAGTAGAAAGTGGGCCGTTTGGACAAATTTCAGTTACCGAAATGTCAAAGCCCGCACAGTCGCCTTCGTCGTACATCCCCGCATCCATATTCGACAATGTTGCGCCTTCTGCAATGGAGAAAATTGGAGTTGTTCCGCCTACATTGATGTCGCTGTCAAAAGTGTCGTCCAAGCCTATGTCCTGTGGCGAAGCGGCAAAACCATCGGGGATTTCAAACGCCAAAAAGTAGTCGCCCGCAGGCACATCTACAAACTCGTATTGACCATTTGTATCGGATACATCGGTGGCTATTTCGCCCAAAGAAGTATGAACAAGCGTGACCTTGATGCCTTGCAAACCTACTACTTTTTGAAGGTCGTCTTGCAGTCCGTTTTTGTTCAAGTCGTTGAACACCATGTCGCCAATTGTTGCCAAAAGGCTTGGACAGTTTTTCGTGCCTGTTAAAGTCACACTGCAAGTAGCATCGGTTTCATCGGTAATCGTAATGGAATAGTCCCCTTGCGGCAATGGTCCCATCAAAATGCTGCCACTCGATTGATTGGTCAGCGGAGGATTTACTCCATCGTCTAAGGTATAGGTGCTGCTACCCGTCAATTCGACCTCTACCAAATAGCTGCCATTGATGGTGCAAATCGTTGTCGGAATCGCTACCAAATCACAACCACCTGGCGTACAGTCTCTCGAACCATTGAAGGTAAGCGAACAGTTGGGCGTTGTTTCGCTGCTGATGGTGATGGCATAGTCGCCATTCGCAAAGTCAGTTAAGGTGTAAGAACCCGCAGATTGCCCTGTCAAGGTTGTGCTTTGGTTATCAGAAATAGTGAAAGTACCTGTTCCTTCAAATTCAAAAGTGACCGTATAACTATTTGCACTTGTGCAGTTTACAGCTACATCGGTTACATCAATATCACATGGCAAGACCTCCGTACAGTCTTTGATGCCATTGAGCGTAAGGGTACAGGTTGGGTCGGTTTCGCTGCTGATAAGCACCGAATAGCTGCCATTGAAGATAGGCCCAAGGGTAACTTCGCCACCTGTTTGCCCTGTAATCGGTGTGTTTACGCCATCGTTGAGGGTATAAGTATCGCCTTCATTGCCACTAAAGTTCACAACAAGTTCATACCTGCTGTCATCCAAACAGTTGACTTGAACGGTAGCGGTTAAATCGCAAGCAGTAGTGACCGCACAATTGCGGATACCCGAAGCACTTTTTTTGCAGTCCTCATTGTTGTCGTTCACCACTTCAATATTGTAGGAAATGCCACTGGCAAAAGGGCCGACTTGCAGTTCTCCTGCCGTTACGCCTGTTTGAACGACCTGACCATTGTTGTAAACGGTGTAGGTGTCCGAACCACTGACATTGACCGAAATCATATAGTTTTTGTCGTCTGTACAAGCCGTTGAAGCGGTCAAAGTCAAGTCACAAGGTAAGACGATGTCCACGCAGTTTTCTGTTCCTGAAAGTGTTTGTTGACATTCAGCATTGAAGGCATTGGTGACAGTGAAATTGTAGGTATTCAAGGCCGCAGGGCCGAAGGTGTACACACCCGCCGAAACGCCTGATAGATTACCCAAATTGCTGTTGACATTGAAGCTGCCTGTTCCGCCAATTGTCAGGTCAATGGTATAGGTGTCTCCTTCAATGCAACTGATTTCTGCGCTTGTGGTCAAATCACAAATCACCGCATCGCTACAGTCTGCAAAACCATTCAAGCCACCAAAACAGGTGAAATTGTCTTCGCTTTGGACAAAAATGTTGTAGAAGAAACCGTTGGGGTAAGGTCCCAAAATCACTTCCCCTGCCTCAACATCGAAGAGTGTAGTGTTAAAACCATCTTCAATCGTATAAGTGCCTGTACCTACGAGATCCAAAATGACATTGAAGCCACTGCCATCCGTTTGACACTCTGTAGTCGCTCCCAATTGAAGATCACATGGAGGAATTTCTTCCGAAATGCAGCTTCTGATTCCCAAGAAATCTTGTGTGCAGAAGGGGCGGTTTTCGTCTTGAATGAAAATGTAGTATTCATCGCCGAAAATAGGCCCTGCTTCAATGATGCCCGCTTCTTGGTTTTCGAGATTCAACACAATAGGTCCGCCCAGTTCTTGGAATACGGTGATTTCGTATTCAGAAGTACCTTCCAAATTGATGATAACATTGAAACTCATGCTATCGGGATTACAAACCGTTGTTACACCTGCGTTGATGTTGCAGCCGTTGGGGTTGTTGCAGTTTCGAGAACCGATGAAGTCTACATAACAAGTTGGGTTGTTTTGATCGACAATCAAGAGGTCATAGACTCCATTGTCGAAAGGTCCTACGGTAACGGTTCCAGGTTCTACATCGCCCAGAATCAATTCATTGTCGGGTAGTTCTACATACAGTCCTTCGTAAATGTCGTAGGTGCTGTTGCCGTCAATGACCATGGTGACTTCGTATTCCTGATTGTTGATACAGTTGATGTCCAATTGTACGGTCACATTGCAGGGTGGGAAGTCTGGCTGACAGTCGGTAGTTCCGAATAAGGATAGATTGCAGATGTCGTTGTTTTCTTTAAAAATCAAGACATTGTAGAATGTGTCAAAGAAAGGCCCAACGGTAATTGTGCCTGCGGTTTGCCCTTCAAGTGGGATTCCAATGAAGGTCTCTATGAAGTACGTACCCGAACCTTCGAGTTCAATAACCAAATTGTAGCCACCTGAATTATCGTCGAGGCAGACTACTTCAACTGTTGCGCCCAAATTACAACTTGGAACAGCACTACACGCAAATACGCCCGAAAACTGCTGTGTACAAAGGGCATTGTTTTCATCTATAATGACAATATCGTAGGTATCATTGTTGGAAAAACCTTCAATGGTTATGGGAAGTGCGGGAAAGCCCGATGCCACTGTTTCGCCATTGCTGATGATTTGATAAGTGCTTGTGCCTGTGATGTCAAGTTGGATACTATAAGCGGTATTGTCACTGTTGCAAACGGTTTCAAATTCTACACCCAGATCACAAACTGGAGGAGGCTCGCAGAAAAAGCCGCCTGTGAAGACTTGCGAACAAAGTGGATTGCCGTCATTGACAATGCTGATAGAATAACTTCCATTCTCAAATGGGCCAATGGTAAAGGAGCCCTCTGTTACGCCTTCCAATACTACTTCTCCACCATTGCTGATGGTATAGGTGTCAGAACCCGTAAGGCTGACTTCAATGGTGTAAGAACCTTCACCCTCCACACAGGTTGCGCCAATGTTGGCGTTGAGGTTACATTCAGGATTGAAGTCGCAATCGGCAGTCCCGAAAATGTCTTGGAAACATTGGGGATTTTGGTTGTCGTTCACATTGAAGAAGAAAAAGAAATCTTCTGGATAGGGACCTAAAACATAAGTGCCTGCTGGTACATTGATCAGGGGCTCGGGGTTGAAGTCGCCAAATATATCGTAAGTCGAAGTTCCTTCAACGGTGATTTCGATATTGAAGGTAAAATCATTGTTGCAAATCACATCATAATCCACCGTAAAATCGCAGTCGAAATCGCAGTTTCGACTGATAAAAGTGGATTGAAAACATTCAAAGATATTGTTGATTTCGTCTTGTATGAAGACCGAATAACCAAAGAAATTGCCATCGTTGTCGGGGAAAGGTCCAAAGGTATAAGTGCCAGCAGTCAATCCACTTTCTTCTATAAAAACGTTGAGTTCCCCATCAATTTGAAGATAGTAAGTTGAACTTCCTTCAATAGTGACGGTGATTTCAAAGTTGTCGTCATCTACGCAATTCGTGACAATGGAAGCTTCTAAGTCACATTCGGTAATAGGGTCGCAGCCTGTGTTTCCATTGAAGTTGAGGTAACATTCTTCGAAAATAATTTCGCTTTGATTGATGGATACGTTGTAAAAATCACCAGACAGTCCTTCAAATGTGTAGGTGCCTGCCTCAATTCCAAAAAGCAAAGTGTCTAAGGTTCCAAAACCTAAATTAATAAACATATCAAAAAATCCTTCTCCTTCAAAGGTAACAATCATGTCAAAACCGCCATCGTCCAAACATTCAACTTCGACATTTCCGCTCAAAATACAGTCTGCATTACAAACGCCTGCACCCGATAAGCTTTGGCTGCAATTGAAGTCCGCTTCGTCTTGTACAAAGATATTGTAGAAATCATCGAACTCTACGAATAAATCTTGTAAGACATACGTCCCCGCAGTTGCTCCAAAAATAGCTTGTCCAAAAAATCCATAATTGATGGTATAAGTGCTGCTTCCTTCAATGGTAATTGTCACATCTAATACACCGTCAGGGCCACAATTCGCCTCATCCAACGTCACAAACAAATCACAAGGCGCATCACAAAACTTCGTTCCCGAAATGGTTTGGAAGCAGAAAGAATTGGCTTCGTTGCTGACAGTGATTTCGTAATCACCCTGAACGCCTGAAAAAGGACCAACCACCACATCTCCTTGAGTCACACCAGTCAGAGGAGGATTTATACCATCCGAAACGGTGTAAGTGCTGTTGCCTGCAATGCTTACCACAACTTCAAACTCACCTGAATCTTCAATACAATTCACAAAAGATTCGACTTGCAGTTCACAATTGAAGGTACAGTCATCCGAGCCATTGATTTCGATAGAACAAGTGTTGTCTTGTTCACTTACAATACTGATTGTGTAAGGACCATTTGGAATCGGTCCTATCATAAGTGGGCCTTCTGATTGATTGGTCAATGGTGGATTGACACCATCTTCAATGGTGAAAGTCCCTGTTCCTGTCAGTTCAATTTCCACAACATATCCTGAATTGCCCGCACAAACTGTGGTGGATGTCACTGCTACATCACAAGGAGTCTCCACTGTGCAATCATGACTGCCCATAATTGGTAACTGGCAGTCTGGATCATTTTCATTGGTAATTTGTACCGCATAAGCTTCCTCATCGAAAGGGCCTATGGTGATTTCTCCCGCCGTTTGTCCTGTCAAAACGGTATTGTTGTATTCTATCGTAAACGTACCTGTACCTCCCAAGGTAAGCACCAGATTGTAGCTTTCTTCGTCAATACATTCGGGAACAGCGACTATGGAAGGATCACAAATCACATCGGGTGTACAGTCCAATGCGCCTAAGTAGTTTTGATTGCAGGTTGGATCGGTTTCGCTAGTGATGGTAATGGCATAGTTTCCATTTGGAAAAGGGCCAACACTTACATTTCCAGCTGTTTGATTGGTCAATATTTCATTTGCGGAAGCAATTGTATAGCTGTCGTCACCTGTCAGCGTAAAAATCACTTCATAGGTATCATCGTCAATACAATTGGTCGTAGCGAAATTTGGCAAGACACAGGCAAAACATTCATGGCTGCCAGAGATGGATTCTTGGCAAGTTGGATCTTCTTCGCTGATGATGTTGATGTTGTAATCCCCATTGCTAAAAGGCCCTAAAACCACTGTTCCCGACGATTGATTGGTCAGTGTAACATTGCTGTTGTTGGTAATCGTGTAAAGTCCTTCGCCTGTGAAAATCATCAATATATTGAAGGTGTTGGCATCAATACAACTCGGAACGGCTTGTAATACTGCAATATCGCATTTGAAGCAATCACGAGTTCCTGCAATGATTTCCGTACAGGTTTCGTCTGTTTCGCTGGTAATTGTGATGTTGTATCCGCCTTCTGGATAAGGCCCAAAAGTAAATGTCCCTGCCGTTTGACCAGTGAAATCATCGTTTACACCATCCGAAATCGTGAAAGTACCTGAGCCTTCAATGGTGAACGAGACTTCAAAATTGCTGTTGTCCGTACAGTCTGTTCCAACATTGCTGACCACCAAGTCACATTCAAAACAAGTGTTTTCGCCCTGCAAAGTCTGTACACAAGTCAAATCCTCTTCGCTTGAAATCAAAATATTATAAGCCCCTTCAGCGAATGGCCCAACGGTAAATGTTCCAGCCGTTTGCCCCGTCAAGGTTTGTCCATTGTATTGAATCGCATAAGTGCCATTTCCTGCTAAGTCAAAGGTGACTTCGTAGCTATTCGCATCCACACATTCGGCCACAATATTAGAAATGGCCAATCCACATTCAAAGCAGTTGTTTGAGCCTGTAAAGGTTTGAGTGCAAGTTTCGTCTACCTCGCTCGTCACTTCAATACTGTAAATTCCATTTGGATAATCTCCAAAAGTGTAAGTTCCCGATGACTGACCCACAAGAGGAGGATTCAATCCATTGTCAATCGTATAAGTTCCTTCTCCTTCAAAAGTTACTGTCACTTCAAAGGTATTCACATCCACACACTCAGTCACTGCACTGCCATTGAGTTCACAATCAAAGCACTGCACGTCACCCGTAACCGTTTGGCTGCAATCAGAATCTGTATCGCTTGTAACGGTAATCGAATACGCTCCACTTGGCAAAGGCCCAAGGACATACGTACCCGCAGGTTGATTGGTTAGATTGATTGATACCCCATCCGTAATGGAATACGTACCACTTCCTACGACAACAATTGTGACTTCGTAAGTACTCAAATCCACGCAACTTTCGGTAGCCGTTACGCTCAAATTGCAGCTAAAGCAATCTTGCGTAAATGTTTGAGTCAGGCTGCAATCGTCCACATTTTCGTCTGTCACCGTCAGCGTATAATTCACATTGTGCGGAAAACTGCCCAAGTCAATCGTGCCGGCCGTTTGTCCTGTCAATGCATCGTTTACGCCATCGGCAATTGTGTAAGTGCTTGTACCTGAGATGACCACAGAAGCATCAAAGTTTTCGCTGTCGCTGCAATTGGTATTCAAAGCTTCAATCTCCAAATCACAGACTTCACAAGGATTGTTGACCGTAATCGTATCGCTACATGTCGCATCCACTGTATTTGTTACATAAAAAATATAGTCGGTGTCGGGTGTAATCAAAGTATCCAAAACCACCGTTGCAGCCGCTTGATTGGTCAGCAAAGTTTGACTGTCATCGCTGACCGTATAGCTGCCATTTCCCTCAATCGTGACACTCAAATTGTAGCCATTATTGTCCACACAGTTGGCTTCGGTTGTTACTTCGAGTTCACAATTGAAGCAATCTTCTGAGCCTGTCAATACGATGTCGTCACAATCGTTTCCTTCGTCTGTAATCGTGACACTGTAATTGCCATTTGCCAATTCGCCCAAAGTAATGGTACCAGCCGTTTGATTTGTCAAAGCATCATTTACGCCATCGTCCAATGTGTAAGTGCTTGTGCCTGTTAGTTCAACCACTACATTGAAGTTGTCTATATCTACACATTCGGTGCTTGCCGTTGCAGCCAAATCACAAGGGTCTGCCGAGCAATTCACGACTTGCGAAAGCGTACAATCGTTTTCATCTGTTACGACCAAAGTATAATTGTCTACCTCCACATCTGGAAACAAGCCTGTTGTATTTTCGGCTACCAAATCATTGTCGGGAATCGAGAAAAGGCTGTAAGTGAAACTCCCTACTCCGCCTGTTGCTGTAAAACCATCTTTACAGTTGGAATCTTCGGTCAAGGCAATCGCTGTGGTATTGACCACCAAACCTGCGATGTTCGCCAAACAACCATCAAAATTGGTGATGGAAACGGAATAAACTCCCGCATCGAGTTCGGTAAATACGCCTGTACTGTTGGTTGCGACTATTTCAAAAGAAGAATTGACCAATGAGTAAGAAAAGAAAGTCGAACTACCACCCGTTGCCACGACTGCAATGCTGCCGTAATCACACGTTTCGGTGATGTTCGTAACGGTGATTTCGTCAAACACATTCACCTCGATAGAACGCTGACAGCCGTTTTGGTCAAGGGCATAGACGATATAAGAACCTTCATCCAAACCTGTAAATTCGCCCAAGTTGTCTTCATCTGAGCCATCGCCCAAATCACTTTCTACCCATCCATTGTCTGCGTTTTCGGGGTCGTCTGCATCAAAAGTTCCGTCTTCTGTATACACATAAAAATCCCAATCAGGTGTACCACCATTTGTTACTACGGTGACTTCTCCTGCTGTACAATCGTTGTTTTGTTGTGAAATGGAAATCAATTCTGTCATGGTAAATTCCACACTAAACTGACAACCATTGTCGTCCTCGACCACCACATAATAAGTGCCATCGGGAACACCTGTAAAAGTGCCTGCTCCCGCTAAGGTCAATTCATTGGAAAATACATTCAATAAACCATTGGGGGCAGGTAAGGTTGATAGGAAAATTTCGTAAGAAGCTCCTGTAAAAATGGCAGGGTCTTTACCACCACTGACTGCACTGACGACTACCTCGCCTGTACCACAGTCTTCTACCGTAATGTCCAAAACAAAGTCCTCATATACTTCAACCTCTACGGGGGCTTGCGGCTGACAGCCATTTTCGTTCAGCGCATAAATCATGTAAGTTCCTGCTCCAATGCCGCTAAAATTGCCAAGAACATCACTACCCGAATCTGTACCTGCTACTGTGGCAGTCCATCCATTCGTTGTGTTTTCGGGATCGTCTGCATCAAAAGCGCCGTCTAGAGTATAAAGATAAAAAGTCCAATCACTTCCCGCTTCTCCTACAATTGTAGCTTGTGCTGTACCCGATGTAGTACTGCAAGTTGCTGTTGTTGCGGTCATGACTGCTGCTTCCTCTGTTGAGACGCTTTCCGAATATTGACAGCCTCGGTCGTCTTCCAAAACCACAAAATAGGAACCTGAGGCAACACCTGTGAAAGAGCCTGCACCTGATAAAGTGCCTTCATTACTCGTTACGTTGTTGGTGGCATTAGGAGCAGGGTTGGTAGAGAGGAAGACGGTATAAGCTGCGCCCGAAAAACCTGTGATTGCAGGGTCACGACCGCCCGATACTTCGCTGATACTGATTCCATTGAAGGAAGTGCAAGGGTCTCCATCAAAAACTATATCGAATGGCTCGTAAACTTCGATGTCTTCCGAAGCTATTTGACAGCCTTCTCCATCTATTGCATAAAGCGTATAAGCTCCTGCTGGCACATTCACAAAATTGGCACTTGCCATGTCCGTAATTGCCAAAGGATTGTTGTTGGTATCGTCGACTGCTCCATTGGCGGCAGCCGTTGGATTGTAAGCCACATCAGGGGGATTCGGTGCGCCCTGCAAAGCTGCGCCTTGTGGATAAATATAAAAGTCGTTCATTGAAGTGCCGCCTACAACTTCTGCACTGACCGAATTGAAGGTATCGCAGGTATTGGGAGTGACTTGCAAATCCAATAGGTCGCTCAATTCTATTGGCCCGACTGAATAGGTACAAGCTCCGTTATTATCCGAAGTGCCGTCAGTTACTACAATATAGTAACTTGTTTCGCCCACCAAATCATCAAAAACGAAGGGTAAATCGTCGGTAGGGTCGGAAGTGGTTAAACTCAAAGGTGCATTGTTTTCGTCCAAGGCGGGCGTCAATGAACCTGCGGTGGTCGACAAGACAATGGTGTAGGATGCTCCTGCAAAATCTGTAATTGCAGGGTCCCGACCGCCTGTTACATTGGTCACTTCAATGGCATTGCCGCCTACGCAAGGGTCATTGGAAAAAGTGACTTCAAAGGGATTATACATCTCTACATTGATGCTTTCGGTACAAGGAGCATCTGGATTGTTGTCGTTCACTTCAATGGTGTACAAACCCGAAATCAAAATGGAAAAAACACCTGTATTATTGGTGGCGATAATGCTGTTGTCAGTGGGGTTTTTCAAGGTATAGGTAAAATCGGTGCCAGGCGTATAGTTTGCTCCTGCATAGCCACCTGTTGCAGCCACCGTAACGGTATTGAAGTCGTCGCAGTCACCATCTATTTCAGTCATTCCTAATTCATTGACCACATTTACATTCAAAGACAAAGTGACACAGCCGTTTCCGTCTTGCCCATAGACAGTGTATTGATTTGGAAAAATACCGCTGAATGTTCCTGTGAAAACGCCAGGGCTGACAGTCGTTGAAGTGATGGGGGCGACCAAGTCCGTAGCTCCATTGTCAAAAGCAGCTCCTAAAGGATACAGCCAATACGTCCAATTGGAAGTGCCGCCTGTACTTTGCAGGGTAATGGTATTGTTAGCACATGCAGGAGTTGCATTGGTCAAAGTGTAGTCGTCCAAATTCAAGGCAGTTATTTGTACCGAAAATTGACATCCTCTATCGTCTTCTACAACTACATAATATTCGTCTTCTGTTACGCCTGTAAATGTTCCTGGGCCTGTCAATGTACCTTCATTGGAAGACACATTGTTGGTAGCGGAAGGTGCTGGATTGGTAGATAAAAACACTGTATAACCTGCTCCTGCAAAACCTCCACCTGTGGTAATATTGGGATCACGTCCCCCTGTTATGGCGGTTATTGTCACACCGTCTGCTAATTCACAATCGCCTCCCAATACCACATTGAAGTTGTCGTATACTTCAATGTCTAGGGTGTTGGAACAGAAAGTACCTGATGGAATGCCATTGTCGCTGTATTCATATTCTAAGGTAATGCTATGTGTGCCAACAGATAAATCAGTGGCAGTGAAATCACCATTGGCATCTGGGTTGCCTAAGAATCCATCAATGTCTGAAAAAATAGTGTATTGGGTCAAGTCGTTAAAGTCGGGGTGATCGGGCTGACCTCCTGCGACATTGAGAGAAATGGTATTGAAGTCTTCACACGTCGAAGGAGTTTGAGTAATTGTAATGGGTGCAGAAACTTCTACATCTATGGTCGTATTGCAGCCCTCACTGTCTGATACGGTGATGGTGTACGTACCTGCAGGAATTGGGTCTGCGCTGCCTTCTAAAGTCGTGAAGATACCTGTGTTATTCGTTCCTGCGCCTGCGCTTGTAGCATCAAATGTATAAGCAGACGTACTATCATAAGCTGGTAGTCCGCCACTTGCTCCTATATTGATTTGTCCAAAGTCACAAGCAGTTGCATTGTTGGTAGCTTCGACTTCGGTTAACATCACAAATGTGGCAGTATTGGCGAATACTTCGCATCCTAATGGCGCACTTGTACTGTAAGTTTCCCAAATCGTACCCGAAATGACAATCGGGGTATTGAAGGGATATGTGCCATCGTTGGTCAAAGTAGCTGTCTGGCCTGTGCCGAGATAGTTCAGTGCAGGATTTATATAGGGATTGGCATTGTTGTAGTGCAATTCATACGTACCATTTGGATAAGGAATATTGACATTAGCGGGATTGAAAACGCTCACAGTACCCGACTCATCGGGGCATAGAAATTGGTCGTCTGCTGCAATGCTCAAATTGTCTGGAACGGGGCAGTTCAAACTAAAGGTGATTTCTTCAAAGGCCACCAAAGCATTGTCACAATCTTGTCGGGCTTCCCATCGAAGGGTGTTGACCCCGAATTGTGAACAAAGCGCATTGACCAAACCATTGCCTTCTGCGGCACAATTGGGGTCATAGGGGCAGCCAATAATGGTGGCTGTAAAGTCAAAGGTTTCGGCTGCTTCGACACAATCACTGGAAGCTGTACCAATTTCGTCACCATTTAACAAAAGGGTATAACTTACTTTGGTAGGAGGGCAAGCACTATTAGGAGTAATGGTGATAGAAGTGGTAAAGTCTTCGCCACAAATAACCGTACCTCCATCTGCAATACTACTGGTTTTGGAGAGCGTAGGAACGGGCACTTCTCCGTCTGCTACAAAAGTGTAAGATTGAGGATAAGAGGGGTTCAACCAACCTCCTCCTGTTCCGCCATTGATGGGTAGTGTACAGGCTTCCATACTTTCGAGGTTTCCCAAATCGGGGTCGCCATCGCAGCAACGCCAAGGACCGGGGCCTTGACTCGAATTGTCGGCAACGCCTTTGCTGTAATCTGAATTGAAGGCATAGGTGAAAATTTCGTAAGTGGCACCGGGACACAAAAGGCTGGCATCTATTTGGAATGTTCTATCACATCCTCCTGGACTGGCACAGTTAGTACCTTGGGCGGTGCTGTTGGCGGTACAGTTTGTCCCCCAAAAGCCGTGGTCAATAATGCCTGAAGCGACTATGGTACTGCCCAAATCACAACCTGCACAGTCGCTTACTTCGCGAACTTCCCAATGAACATCTAAGTTTTCGATTCCTGCATTGTTGGTGTTGCAATTGAAAAAGAAAAGTCCACAATCAGGAATGGTAGTGGGATCCATGGTGACTGTTACTTCAATGTTGCTGCCTACAACAACAGGGGCAGAAAGAATTTTGGCGTAAGGAGGGTTTTCTGCTTGAAGACTGGACATATTCGGCACAAAAGAAGACAGAACAGCAGTCAAACAAAAAAGGGTAAAGAGAAGGTACACGTTTCTCATAGCGGGTATTACGGTTACATTTTGTTTCATTTGTTTTACTCAATTTTCAATTACTAAATTAGTTTCTTATCGTTTAGTCGGTTTGGTTTTGGTTTCTTCTTAAAAGAACGATGTTTGAATGGTACATCGTTGCTTTATTGTATTGTTTATTGCTTGTTTTACAAACTGCTACGAAAGTACAAAAAAAGGCAGTTGGGCATGTAGTTGCCTTATAGATAAGGTGTCGTTTATCTTGCAAGGATGGGGAGAAGAAAAATATAAAACATCCTGAAATCCTACAATTTCTTTTTTTTTTGTTTGCAGCAAGAACCATTCCCTTTTATCTTAGCCAACAAATGTATGCAGCCATGTTCTGCTTTGGAATTGAGAAGACGAATGGGAAAAAGAAGGTTCACGCTCGTTGATTAGGTAGAGTTTTATGTTTTTGTAATTTAAAGCTTAATTTTTGATTTTCAAATTATTGTGTCTCACACCTATGTTGCCTCTTCTTACCTCCAAAGTTTGATTTTTTTACCAAACCTAAAGTACTTAAAAATGAGAATAGTCTTGTTAATTATTTGTTGTTTTGCTGTTTCTTCTGTTGTCAATGCCCAAACAGATAAGCCTGGTAGCGAAGACCATCCGTTATTGACTCGTTATCCAGATTCTTATATTGGTTATTATGAAACGGTCAAATTTAGAGAATATATATTGGCAACTGGTCCAGTAACAGGATACCGCTATATAGCAGAAAGAGACACCCTTGAAGGTCAACTTACCCGAATTACTTATTTGATAGACAAACCCGCAGAAGCTTTGTCTATTGGGGAAGTTTATCAAGATTATTATTTGGCTCTTCAAAAAGCAGGAATTTCGATTATTGCGAAAGGCTCGTTTGCTCAAAGCAACGTGAAAGGGGATGTCGGTGGAGGACAATGGATCGGTTTGGCATTGGGAGCGAACTCTTTCCAGCAGGGAGCAGCTGCCAATTATTTGTTTGCAGGTACAAGTAGTTCGGGAGGTACTTTTGCCATTATCGGGAAAGTAGGGCGAGCAGATGGGGCTACCTATGTGGCAATTTATGGCGAAAGGCACAGCAATAAAAAAGTGATTGTGCATGTAGATGTTATCGAATTGAAGGCAGCTGAAACTGGGCATGTTTTTGCAGATGCGGATTACATCAGCAAGGAAATAGCAGATAGGGGAAGTGTGGCCATTTACGGCATTTTCTTCGATTTCAACAGCAGCACCATCAAACCCGAATCCAAAGCTTCTTTGGATGAAATCGCTGCCTACCTCAAAACCAATCCCAACATTTCACTTTATGTGGTTGGACATACAGATATGACAGGTACTTTGTCTTACAATCTCAAATTGTCGAAAGATCGAGCTAAGGCGGTGGTAGATGCTTTGACCAAAGATTATGGCATCGCTTCCGAACGGTTGATTTCGGATGGGGTGGCATTTTTGGCTCCTCGTGCGACGAATGAAAGCGATTTGGGGCGTTCAATGAATCGCAGAACGGAGTTGGTGAGGAGGATAGAGTGATGGAAAACCAAAGAAAGAAAATCTATTTTTTAATTATAAATAATGTGTTATCATGCTAAACAGTAATGTTAAATGTTTTATCGGTTGTGTTTTAATTGTTTTATTTTCGTTTTCTGCCTGCAAAAACGATGATGATGGACTTCCCAATCAAGATGCAGGAAAAGGAGAAGTGACTGCAACCGTAAATGGTGATGCTTGGGAAAGCTCTCCTGACGGACCTCATTCACCTGTAGGGGCAGTGGGGCTGCAAAATACGTCTATGAATATTGTTATACAAGCTTATGAAGAAGATGGTTCTTACATCGCTCTCAATATAACTTCCCTAAGTGATGCACTTACCACTGGGACCTATACTTCAGACAATGGCGAATTTCAGGGACAGTACAAAAGTGATTTTATGGATCAAGAAGCCTTCTTATCTCTCTTGGGAAATGGTACACTGACTTTTACCACAATCAGTGATAATAAAATATCGGGTACCTTTAGCTTTACGGGTGTAAGTGGAACTGGTGGAAGTCGGACAGTGAGTGGCGGAAGCTTTGATATAGATTTGTAATTTTTAACAAGCTTATTTTTCTGCAAATCGGAAGATAAGCTTGTTTGTGTTGTTTTATTTTGATTTTAGACTTTTGAAGCTTTTTGTTTTTGAAGGCAAATACTTGTTTCACAGCCCTTCAATTTTTTGACTCTAAGCTTCAAAAGCCTTTTTCTTGTTATCAACCAAATTTTCAAAAAAACTTATTTTTTTACTTCCATTCTTCAATGATAGTGAAATTTACTTTTCGTTTATTTCCACTTGTAAAGGTTCTGCTTTTCTCAAAATACTTCAACCATCCAAACTCATAATCGTAGTTAAAAATCTCTAAGTCCTTTACAATAAGGTCATTTTTCTCCAACTCTTGCATCAATTTCTTTCGCTTCTGCATTTTGATTTTTTTAGTTCCTTCATCTATTGCTTCCTTTACTTCTTCGCTTTCAAATGTTTGAGTGTTGGTAATGGAAATTATTTTCTCTTTTGTATCTGTTTTTGTTTGTGTTACGCCTTTTACAGGAATAGCATCGCCTCCAAGTTTATTCTCTACTTCACCGTCATAATGAATCAAAGTATCTGCTACCAATATGTCTCCGTGATAAGCATGGTAATTGGCGATGGCATTGGTTAGTTCTTGTTTGAGTCTTTCAGAAAAAATCATTTCCTCTACGCTTTTCATTACTTCTATCAAAATAAGTTCGTCACTCTTGTCTTTTACAAATTCTTCCCTAAACATCACCTCCAAACTATCATTCATACTTTGAAGTATTTCCTCTAAATTGAGAACAGAGTCAAATACTCCCAATTCATTTGTTTGGTATAAAAACTTGGTGGTACTGAACATTTCTTCAATTCTTTTATCCATCGGATCTTCTTCTTCGACTTCCACATTTAACCTATCTGTTTGATCATCGAAATAGAGCCATTCAATTAGGTATGTGGAATCTGTCTCTTCTAAAACCGTGATTTCTACATAAGAAGAAGTGACTTCTTTTTTTACTTCTTCCTCGCCTTCGTATTCGATAAAACCCTCTTTTACAACAATTTTCTGGGTGTCGCCTTTCTTCCAATACGTAACGATGTCAATGTTTTTGTTGTTGGTACTAAAGAGAGACAATAAACTGAAAATGATTATGGATAAAATGTATTTCATAGCTAAATATAAATGATTGTTTTAATTTAAAAAGAGCAGAAATTGCAAAATGTATTATTTGTTGATTCTTCAAATGTCGGTTATTTTTGGGAATTGCGGTAGTTTTTTGAGGGATTGCAGGGAGGAAAGGAAACCAATTTATCAAGAGACTTGTTTCTATAGAAAATTAAAGAATTATGTTTATACAAGTAGAAAAAACGGAAGACGCAGTGGTTATTAGGTTACCTCTAAATACGAAAGCGTCTGATATACAAAATGTTGTTAACTACTTCAATTATATAGAATTGGTTGGTAAAAGTAAAGCAACGCAGGAACAAATTGACGAATTGGCAAAAGAGGCGAAAAAAGGATGGTGGGAGAAGAATAAAGCACGATTTAAAGGCGTAGAAGGTTTT
>JAUHXA010000137.1 GCA_030427245.1 Bacteroidia bacterium
ACAATACGCAGTGTTAGAGCTGCAAAAAGATTTTGTATTTGAATGGGTGGATTAATTTTTAGGGTGGATGTGTAAGAGCATCCTCCCTTTTATCCCACCAAATTTAGTAAAACAATACGCAGTGTTAGAGCTGCAAAAAGATTTTGTATTTGAATGGGTGGATTAATTTTTAGGGTGGATGTGTAAGAGCATCCTCCCTTTTATCCCACCAAATTTAGTAAAACAATACGCAGTGTTACAACTGCAAAAAGATTTTGTATTTGAATGGGTGGATTAATTTTTAGGGTGGATGTGTAAGAGCATCCTCCCTTTTATCCCACCAAACTTAGTAAAACAATACGCAGTTTTAAGACTGCAAAAAGATTTTGTATTTGAATGGGTGGATTAATTTTTAGGGTGGATGTGTAACAACATTCGCCCTTTTATCCCACCAAATTTAGTAAAACAATACGCAGTGTTAGAGCTGCAAAAAGATTTTGTATTTGAATGGGTGGATTAATTTTTAGGGTGGATGTGTAACAACATTCGCCCTTTTATCCCACCAAACTTAGTAAGACAATACGCAGTGTTAGAACTGCAAAAAGATTTTGTATTTGAATGGGTGGATTAATTTTTAGGGTGGATGTGTAACAACATTCGCCCTTTTATCCCATCAAATTTAGTAAGACAATACGCAGTTTTACAGCTGCAAAAAGATTTTGTATTTGAATGGGTGGATTAATTTTTAGGGTGGATGTGTAACAACATTCGCCCTTTTATCCCATCAAATTTAGTAAGACAATACGCAGTTTTACAGCTGCAAAAAGATTTTGTATTTGAATGGGTGGATTAATTTTTAGGGTGGATGTGTAACAACATTCGCCCTTTTATCCCACCAAACTTAGTAAGACAATACGCAGTGTTAGAACTGCAAAAAGATTTTGTATTTGAATGGGTGGATTAATTTTTAGGGTGGATGTGTAACAACATTCGCCCTATTTTTTTATCTATTACCTCCCTTCAAAATTCTTTTCCATTTTTCAGTCGAATCCGAATTGGCATTGGTTCAGGTTTTGGAGTTGGCTCGGCACTGTCCATTTTATTCCCAAAAGCAGTCATGAAACTGGGTTTATCTGATTTAACAGTCACTCTGATTTTTTGTAAACGACGTTGACTGGTAGCCGGGTAGGTAGGAGCATCAGCAGTAGGTTGTAAGCTTTCTTCATGCGGCTCTAAGAGAGTTTCATCAAGAGGAATTTGGTGATTTTTTATCCATTCTTCATCACAATCATAGTTTGCAGGGCTTTTGAGATTGTAAGAATCAGATTTAAAAGAAATCATTTTTGCCACATCTAAGATGAGATCATCAATGTGAATAGCAGGATGCCAATTGTTGAGAAACCATCCATGGCATACGTCACCATTTTTATAGACATTGGGGTGAAACAAGCCGTTGAGAATCGAAAATTTTGGAGGAGCCGAAAAAGGATAGCGTTCTGGCAGACTCAACCTCACGATATGACCATTCACAATTTCTCCTTCTTTGTTGATATAACCCTGTAAGCAAAATTCCAAAGTATACTCAGTAGGAGGCAATCCTCTGGTATTGGTGACTTGGAAATAACCCACCTTCTGTGCCAACTCTTCTATTTTTCGTTGGTCTTCCAAAAGCCGCATATCTCTGGCTCTACCCATTTGCTTATTTTTATGATGGTAATTATATTCAGGTTGATGAATGTGCTTCTGCCTTGATGCTGATAATATAGGTTTGGTTTCTTTAGAAAACTAATTTAATTTAACCTTAAACACTATGTAAGAAGGTGAGTTAAATTTCAGAAATACCTAATTTAATATTTCAGTTTACCTTAGATACCTAAACACACCTCCTTGAATGGTTTCGTACTTCAATATACAAAGGTCATTTGCCTGCGTATGTCGAGAGGACAAGGTATCTTGCTCCAAGTAGTCGAAAGATTGGGTTTTGTTCTGCAGTTGTCGCTGTTCGGCATGTTCGATACCCAGAGTTTCGGTAATTGCAGGAAGTAGTTCTCGTATAGATACATCATCGGGGAGTTCTAATTCGACCTCTCGACCAGTGGTGCTATCTTTTAGGGTAATGGTGATATAAGACATAATGCTAGTTAGGCAAACTTTTTGAGATGTCCAAAAATAGATACTTAAATTTTTGAATTTAAGTTCTCACTTAGTAAGGGTAAAAAAATAACTCCTCGTTTTCTTTTGCTAACATACCCCATCCCCTTTCAAAAGGGGAACATTGGTCGATGAGTTATTTTTTCTTTTTTACTTAGTAATAAGAAAAACATAACTTGAACACCTTAATTCCCCTTTAGAAAAGCCTGACCCGATTTCTCGGTGGGGGTTGGGTTATGTTAGCTAAAAAATCGTTCAGGTTATTTTTTTTACCGTTGCTTAGGAAGTAACAACCATACCTCACCATAAGTTTTCAGGCTTCGTGCTTCGTTAGCAGCATCTTCTCCTACACCACAATATACATCAAGATGAGCATCGCCTCTGATAGCTCCGCCCTTATCTTGGGGTAATAAAATTCGCCACTCTGCTTTTTTTCGTCCACGACGAGGAAGTTTTGCCAACAGCACAGAACCATAGGGAATGTATCGGGTATCAACAGCCACTGAATGTTTGGCAGTCAATGGGACTCCCGCAGCACCCGTTGGTGCTTTAGAAGATTTCTTAAAAAAAGTATAAGATGGATTTCGGAATAGAATTGGACGAATACTGTCTGGGTTTTCTTTGAACCAACGCTTCACATTTTGCATATCAATACCCACGGATGAAACGTACTTTTGTGACAAAATGTAGTTTTGAACTCCTCTATATGGATGACCATTTTGCCCTTCATAAACCAAGAGTTGCTGTACGCTGTCTTGATATTCCATATAAGCAGAACCCTGTAAATTCATAAAGTAATTGTCGAGCAAACTTTTGGTCCAAGCGACTTCCAAGTCTCTACCTATCAATTTCATTTCTCCATCAATTTCTTGTCGAGTTGGTAGTTTTCCTGTCCAAGCACTTGCAGTTGGTTTTCGATAAATAGGATACTGAAATTCCTTGCTCCAAGTTCGACTTGCTTCAATTACGGGGGTATAATAAGCGGTTGTGTGAACCCTTCCTTGTCCGTTTTTCCCTTTCAATTGATAGGTTTCAAACAATTCACAAAATGACAAACTATCGTTTTCTTTGGCAAGCCATTCTTGAAGCTGATCTATCATCTGCCGAAGCTGCAAATTGCTGCGTTCAATACCGTCAAAAGCGTATTTTCTTTTCTTACTTTCTCTCTTCAAATAGCGTTTTTGTTGCTTCAATGCTTCTTTCAATTCCTCTGATAAGGTTTTCAGATCTGCTAAAATCGTACATTCCTCTTCTTCAAAAACCACCTCCTTAAAAATACCGTTTTTGCTGATAATCAATTCTTCTTTTGTTTCCTTTTCTTCAATCTCCAGTGAGAGATCTGTTTGAAGGAAAGTCGTATCTTCTATACAAGTATCAGGAACAGCATTGAAGGTAGGCAAAAAAGAAGCCCTGTCTATCTCTTTATCCGAAAGAGAGTTTGCAGTCATAAATTGATAATAGGCATAGTATTTTTTACAAGCTACTATGCCTATTCCTAAAAACAAGAAAATAAGAATAAATCGGGTGGTGGATCTCATAAGACCACAAAGGTAATGAAAAACCAAATTGGAAGATGTATTGGATTTTTAAATTACTCAAAAGTATGAGAAAGTCTTACCATACTCAATCTACCTAATTGAGGTGCTCCAATGGATTCTTGATGAATTTCGTTCAATACGTTTTGGATGCTTATTGATAAATAAGTTCCTTCGCTTCTTGGAAAAGTATAACCAATATTCAAATCAAGAGTTTGAAAAGCAGGAATTTCTCCACTATAAATGCCTGATTGAAGGTGAAAGGCATCTTGCCAACGAATCAAAGACCCTATATCCAAACCAGATTCAAAATGATACTGTGCACCCAAATTGACTTTGTGTTGAGGGGCATTGAGCGAAAGTACATTCCCGCCTTCTCCTTCAAATAAATCTTCACTCATATAGGCGTAATTACCATTGATTGACCATTGGTCACCTGCTCTATACATAAAGCCTACCTCTGATCCCCAAAGGGAAATGTCGCCAAAATTGGTGTAAGAAAATACCATACTGGGACTGTTCTCTTGAATAGGACTGATCGTGCCCACTGGAATACTAACCGTTGAAGTAGTCAAAAGACTAATCAATTCGTCAATACCAGAACCATCTCCATTGCCAACAACAGGAATGGTCGTTCCATCTGCGTTGTCTAATAAGTTGGCTAAAACAAGTGCCAACTGTGAGTTATCAGGGTTTTGAAGGTTTTGGATAATACCACCTGCCAAAGCTTGGCTAAAAGTGGTCGGATCCAAAAATACATTAGGAGTCATATTTTGAAGAGGACTGATAACGTCTGAAATATGTGTGAAATAAACATTCCCAAATAGTGTTAATTTATCATTGATAATACCTTTGTAGCCAAATTCAAAACTCTCTGTTGTAGTGTTCTTAATATTTGCTATATCCTCAATAGAAGAGGCCTCAACGGGATTAAACGGAAAATTTTCTTCAAAAGATAGAGATAGAAGATTGTGCTGAACTCCAATGAGGTATTCAGGTAGCAAATTGCTACTAAGCATTTCTACCAAATCTGGAGACATACCAGCTTGTAAAAACTGCTGCATTACCCCTTGACGAGCATAGGCATAAACTGCATTTGAAACAGAAGGGTCATTTAGGTCAAAGAAAGTACTCTCATTTTGTTTCAACAGACTTGCAAAAGGAGTTCTGAATTGAGGCAATCCATTGTTGCCATAAGAAAACTGCAAACCTCTGTTCCCTGCTGCTTTTACTCCAATACCTGATTGAAGTCCGAGTGTAGTTCGAAAATCAAAAATATCGTCTGACTCAGTGATATCTAAAGAAAGGTTCAAAGGACTTGGCGAATCAAAAGCTTTGTTGTACGTTGCTCTAAGCGTATGATTTTGAGCAGGTTTATAGATGATCGCTGCACGAGGAGAAATAAACCATTCATCCACAAAACTGTGCTTATCTGTTCGGATGGTTCCCAATACTTTCAGTTGGTTGTTGATGCGAACATCAGCTTGTAAGTAGCCCCCTACTTCATCAATGGCATCATCTGACTCGTTTTGACCGTGAATACTGTATTCTGTATCAGAACGGGTCAAAAAAGCATCTACACCATAGAGTAGGTTCAATCTATTCTTGAAGAGACTACTTGAGTGTTGAATTTGCCCTACATATTGTTGAGATTTGCTTCTGAGAACAGTCCCTGTCCAAAGCAAATGCGTATTACCTGCTGAGCTCTGATTGGTGTAAACTTGTGCAAAAAGGGATTTCCAATTGAGTCTTGCTTGTGCATAGCTATATGTCCAGTCTGCCACTTGTACTGCACCAACGCCTGTCATTTCTATGCCCGAAAAATTGCTGATACCGGTGGAAAGTATCAATTCAGTGTCTTTATTGAAGCGAAAATCCATTCTGCCGTCCAAAAACATGGTTCGTTCTACATTGTCTCGAGTGTTGTCGACGGATTCGCTTAGCGTTTCTTTACCATCGAGTGTATAGCGGTTTTTCACAATGGTTTGTGGTTCATTTGGGTCATTGTATGTCCAATTATTACCACTAAAATATTTTCCCGAAATCTTATAACCTATTTCTGTTCCATACCTATGGGCGCTGGTTTTTAGTTTACCTAAATGTCGAAAAGAGGTCATGGATATTAATTTGCTGCCTTCATCAAAGGGAGCATTGGAAACAGTTGGGATAACAGGTTCTTTTAAGCGTGAACGGATTCCCAAACCTGTGCTGACTGAGGTGCTATAATTTGCATCTATGTCCAAAGGCGAATCTGTAATATAATGAATAACGCCTCCTGAACTATTTGGACCATACAAAGCAGAGGCTGGTCCCTTCAATACTTCAATGTGATTGATGTCAAAATTAGTGAGAGAGATGAGTTGACTCGCATTGAAGTGAAGGGCAGGTACTCGCACGATTCGATTGTCAACCAAAGTCAAGGCAGTTCCTGTAAAAATGTTGTTGAAACCTCTTACAGCTACATTTGAAGTCGTCAAACTTGTTTGCATGATGTCTACCCCTGGTGTTCCTTTTAGATAATCATTTGGAGTAGCAGCATTTAGGGATTTTTTCTCACTTGTCTGGATGATACTTATATCGGCAGGCGCATCCAGTGTTCTTTCTGCATTTTTACCAGAAGTCACACTCAGTTGATTCATTGAACTGTTCGTTTTCTTCAACTCTATATCAATCTCTCCAAAAACACCAATTTCTATTTCTTGTTGTTCATATCCATTTTTTATGAAAACCAAGGTGCGGTGTTCTTCAGGGACATCAAGGCTGTAACTTCCATTTTTGTCTGTATAAGTCTTGATAGAAGCCCATGTTTTTACAAATACGAGTACTTTGTCTACGGCTCTATTAGTGCCTTGTTCAGTGATGGTTCCTCTTATATGAAGCTCTTGAGCAGAAAGGGGATGCTCTGATAATACCAAGACACAAAATATCCATACTATGAAAAGGTAGGTGGATTTTTTCATAACCAAAAAGGGTTTATTGAGTTAATAATTAAAAAGGGTTGATTTTAAATATCTAATGGTAAGGAACAATAAAATTTAAAGAGTACTTTTTAAGTGGTGTTGTAAATAATCAAGAATATATTGCGAAAAAGGACTAATGAAAAACGTTTAGGTAATTAATTTTTCATAAATCTTGTTATTTTTTATTAGTTCAAAGATTGAACTGCAATATATACGAAGTAGGGATTTATATGGATTTGGAGTTGAGCCTGGCTTGACTAAGCCGTATGAGGAGTATTGACACAAAAGCAGTGCCAAATGAGGCTGAACAAAATAATTGGCAAAAAAAAAGGTCTTACTCTTCAAGAAAAGAGAGTAAGACCTTTTGAATAAGTTTGGGCAAAAACTTGATGGAATAAAACCAAGCTTCAAGACCTAAACTGAACTTCTATACCTGAATTAGAATCTTGGACAGTAAATTTTCCTGTTCGGTTTACAATCTGCTGTCTTTCCGCTATAAGTAAGAGACAATTCTACTGCTCCTTGATTGTTGGTAGCTACATCTAAGTCAGAAACGTTGATGTCGTAAGAGAAACCAAACTTGAAGGAAGAAAAGTCAATACCTAAAAGCATCACGATTGCATCGTTTGCACGGTACCAACCACCCAAATAGAGGGCTGAACCTGTATCATAACGACCTGAATCGAAGTGATAACCAAAGGCTGCTCCTAAAATGGTCAAAGTATTACTCGCTTGACTCATATACATGACACTCGGAGAAACACTGAATTGGTCGTTTACAAAAATGCTACCACCACCATGTAATACCAATCTTGGAGAAAGTTGATTTACCTCTCCTTCATTGGTCAAGAAAGTTTCTTCGGGTTTGGTAGCGTGATTGTAAGCTCCTCCAGCATATAGGCTCACTGTTTCGTTGACCGAAGCTGTGAATAAACCTCCTAAACGCAAATCCATGTAACTGAATTGGTCGTTTTGGATAGATTCATTGTTGGGCAATGCGGGATTGATTTCGAAGTTGGAAATCTGAGCGGGAAAGGTAAGTCTGGTGAAATCAACCGTTTTTTGGGTATAACCAAACTGTCCACCCACACTCAACACGTATTGGGCATTTTGATCCAAGGCTTTGTGGTAAGCCAAAGAAGCTAGAGCAGAGGTCTCAGTCAATACACCATCACCCGATTGGTCACGATATAAAAGAATTCCTGCGCCTACATGATCACCGCCTAATTGACAGCTCAAAAGAGACATATCGAAGCCTAAAACGAAAGTTTCGTAAGGTGCAGGAATAGATGCCCACTGATTGCGGTAGGTTAAGCCCGCCCGATAACTTCCATTCAAGTTTCCTGTCATTGCAGGATTCACCATTAATGGCTGAGAGTAAAATTGAGATAGATGAATATCCTGAGCAAAGCCAATCTGAGTGGCGGTCAAGAGTATCATTGCGACAAATAACTTAGTACACGTTTTCATCATAGGATATGTTTAATAAAGGAGTTATTTCCTGTAGAATAAGTTTGAAATGCTAAAGTTAAGTAGTAAATAGCAAACATTCAATCTTTTTTT
>JAUHXA010000058.1 GCA_030427245.1 Bacteroidia bacterium
TCTGATAACTTGCACGATTTTTTTTAAGAAGTAGGAAGTATGACTTAAACACCTAAACACAAAAAAAATGGAGGGATAGCTCAGATGGTAGAGCGTCTGTTTGAAGCACAGAAGGTGGTCGGCTCGGCACCGACTCTCTCCACTATTCATAATCGGAACAGGAATTTAGGGTTTCGGAGGAATGGCTCATTTATAGTGAAGCTTGGGAGTTATAGACACTCTATACAAGAAATTCCTCTGAATCCACAAATTCTTGTTCAATTTTGCCCTGTGGTGTAATTGGTTAGCATACGAGCCTTTGAAGTTCGTGGTCAGAGTTCGAATCTCTGCGGGGCGACTCATAAGAGCAACAAGAATTTAGGGATTCGGAGGAATTGCTCGTTTATAATAATCGGAACAGGAATTTAGGGTTTCGGAGGAATTGCTCATTTATAATAATCGGAACAGGAATTTAAGATTTCGGAGGAATTGCTCATTTATAATAATCGGAACAGGAATTTAAGATTTCGGAGGAATTGCTCATTTATAGTGAAGCTTGGGAGTTATAGACACTCTATACAAGAAATTCCTCTGAATCCACAAATTCTTGTTCAATTTTGCCCTGTGGTGTAATTGGTTAGCATACGAGCCTTTGAAGTTCGTGGTCAGAGTTCGAATCTCTGCGGGGCGACTCATAAGAGCACCAAGAATTTAGGGATTCGGAGGAATTGCTCATTTATAATAATCGGAACAGGAATTTAGGGTTTCGGAGGAATTGCTCATTTATAGTGAAGCTTGGGAGTTATAGACACTCTATACAAGAAATTCCTCTGAATCCACAAATTCTTGTTCAATTTTGCCCTGTGGTGTAATTGGTTAGCATACGAGCCTTTGAAGTTCGTGGTCAGAGTTCGAATCTCTGCGGGGCGACTCATAAGAGCAACAAGAATTTAGGGATTCGGAGGAATTGCTCATTTATAATAATCGGAACAGGAATTTAAGATTTCGGAGGAATTGCTCATTTATAATAATCGGAACAGGAATTTAAGATTTCGGAGGAATTGCTCATTTATAGTGAAGATAGGGAGTATAGATGCTCTATACAAGAAATTCCTCTGAATCCACAAATTCTTGTTCAAAATTATATCAAAATGGAAAAAGCATACAAAATTGCGGCTCTATCTGTGAAGCAACGTTTTGCGGAGCATCAGCCTGAATACTTGGAGGTATTGAAGCGGATACGAAAGGGGCAAGTCGTGGTGTTTTCGGGAGATTACGACCAAGCCGAAAAGGTGTTGGAAGTCTTGGGGATTTCTGCGGAGGTGAATCCTGGCAAAAGTGGTTTGATGAAGGCGGATATTGCTTTTGTGAACTGCTCGGGTAAGTACAGTGGCGTTTTGCTGAACAACATTGAAGCGTTTGTTCGGAAAGGAGGCTGGTTGGTGAGTTCGGATTGGGCTTTGGACAAGATTTTGGAAACGAAATTTGAGGGCATGGTTCGTTGGAATCAGAAGAATACGGGAACGGAGGTGATTTCGGTTGAGCCTACGATGGACAGCCTTTGGTCGGATATAGTGGTCTTGGGAGCTGACCCTCAATGGTGGTTGTGGGGTAGTCATCCGATTGAAGTCTTGAACCACGATAAGGTGAAGATTGAAGCGGCAAGTCACGATTTGTTGGTCAAATACGATGCGCCTGTGGTGGCGGTTCGTTTTGATTGGGAGGCTGGTCATGTGTTTCACGCTATTGGACATTTTTGGGCGAAAAACAGCCATACGCCAACGATTCGTCATACGGGACCTTCAAGGGATTTTTTGAAGGCGGGGATGAAGTTGAGTGTGGATGGCATTGCACGAGTGGCTTCAAGAGCCAAGTTTGACTTGGATGAGGTGAATTTTGCGAATGTGCAAAGTGCGGCTACGGCTACGGAATTGGTGGCGCAGTTGTGTGTTTTGGCTACGAAGGATAAGGTGAAATTGCAGGAGACGACGGGCTTGTTGGAGGTTGTGGCTGATTGGTTGAAAAGCTAAACTTCAATAAAAATAGATGATAGAACCCCTTCAAGGAGAAATCTTTGAGGGGTTTTGTTTTTTTATGTATTTATTGCAGTATTTCTTGCATTTCCCAAGAACCCATTAAGGGGACAGTTTTTACTTTTGTTTTGGTAGAAAGGTCTGGAACAGATGACTTTGAAGTTTGGTTGTTGTCACTACAGGATGTTATCCAAAATACGAAAGTTAGAAGAAGTAGAGATAAAATGGAACGAGGCATAAAGGTATTTGCTTTTAGTTGAACTGCAATGTATTTCATGTTAAAAAGAGCCTTTTTAAGCTGCTCTTAGTTGCAAGCAGGACTATTTTTTCTGCCAATTTCCTGATATAACTTCCTAATCCACTAACAATCAGTATAGAGAGAAGAATTATCTACACAAGGAAGGTTTGTATTTGCTACACCATCCGCAAGGTGAGCAGTAATCATCTTGAGCCGCCTCTGATATACTAATTTTTTCGATTTCTGCTCTGCAATTGTTTAACCCCCTACAATCGCCTTTGATGTGGTATTTTTCGGCATATTTCCCTCTACAAACCCACACCTCTGACTCAGGGCTTGGTAGTTCTGATATTTGAGTAGAAATAAGATGTTGATTAGAGAAATTAGTATTCTTGATAGAATTGGAGTAGAGAATCGTACCGCTTAAAAGCGCAAGGGATAAAGTGAGTAAACGTAGTTTTTTCATAATAATATATTTCATAAAGAAAGGGTCATTGAAATACATACGATATTTGACATAGATTGGTTTTAATGAAGCCACAAAATATAATAGTACAGTACAACTTCAATGATATTTCCTCATTTGAATAACTTCCAAATCATACTACTGTACATTTTTAATTTAACCACAAAAGGCACAAAGAAAACAAAAGTAAAGAACTGAAATTCAATAACCTCTTTTGTGCCCTTTTGATACTTTTGTGGTTCAAAAATCATTTTGTACAGTAGTATGCTTCCAATTGGTAAAACATAAAAAAGCCCGCAATTCTCGAATTACGGGCTTACCTTAAAACCAAAATAAAATCTATTTTAAACCTCTTTTAAAGTATAGCTTTTGCTTCTTTTGTTAGTTCATTGTTCATCTTGGGATTCAATGCCATAGATTCTTTCATCAAAGAAATACCATCTGTTTCAGCACCTGTTTTGTGCTTCACCAAACCTGCCAAACAAAGTAGTTCAGGGTCTTTGAAGTTGGTTTGAAGGGCTTTGTCAATGTGTTTTGCAGCCGCTTCGTAATTTCCTTGTTTGTAGTAAATTTTTGCCATTGCTTGGTTCACAGTGATGTTGTTCGGGCGTTTCTGATATGCACGCTCGGCGTAGGTCAATGCTTTTTCAGGATTATTACCCAAAGTCAAATAGATGTTGGACAATTCCAAATCCATGTTGTGGCCACTTTCTTGGTCTTCTTGAAGCATTTCTACCAATTCTGAATTGAGTTTGTTCACTTCCTCTGTGTTTCCTTCCTCCTGATTTACTTCTGCTAAAGTTTGATAGAATGAAAATTCGGGCATTACTTCTGTCGCTTCGTTCAGTAGCTTTTTAGCTTCTGCATAGTTGCCTTTGGCCATTTCGATTTTAGCCAAACCTGCCGTAGCAAAGGCATAGTTGGGACGTTCACCCAAAGCAGTTTTGTACTGTATGGTGGCATTTTCTAAGTCCCCATAGTTTCGATACAAATCGCCTAAAGTGATGCGAGCCCAAGCAGTAGCCTCATCACCAGGAAGTCCAGCAGATACCGCCAACTTCATCGCTTCAATCGCTCCTTTGTAGTCACCATGCAATTCACGCAAGTAAGAAACTCTGGAATAAGAGCGCAAATCAGGGCGAATACTCACCATTTTGTCTGCCATTTTTACCGCTTCTGCATAATTACCCAGTTCTACATTGGCATCACACAATGCGCCATATACTTGTGCGTCATGGTCTTCTACTAACAAAGCTTCTTTGCTAACTGCCATGGCTTTTTCAAATTCGTGTTGCGATAAATAAACCGAGGCTTTGCTCACCAAAGCTTGAAAGTACATTTGTTTTTGCTTTCCACTAGGTTTTTGAGCAATCACATAATCTAAAATTTCCAATGCCGCAGGATAGTAATAAGGGTGTTCACCTGTAATACGAGCCTCCTGCATATACAACAGCGCCAAGTAAATAGATGATTTGTGATCAGCAGGATTCTTTTTCATTTTGTCCTGCAATTCTTTGGCTGTTTTCTGAACGTAATCCCACTCGCTGAGTTCTGCAATTGCACCCTCTCGCTTCAATAATTGTGGAATTTCAAAATCCGAAACAGCAGTATTTGCTTCTTTTGTTAGGTTACTCGCATTTGCAGTTGTTGTGCTGCTTTCTTGACAATTTGTAAATGAAACGGTCATCAATACAAGAAGAGCTAATAGATATTTTTTGATGATGATTTGCATTGTTATAAATAATTTAAGATGTGTTATTTTGTAATTTTTGTAAAGAAAATAGAACGCAGATATTTATTGAAAAAGTGAGGTATCTCCACAGGAGTCAGACAATGTGCAGTCGTCAAAACCCTGCTTTTTAGAGAACTATTGTTTTGCAGCAATTATCTGCATTCTATTTATTTAAAAGGCAGGAGATAAGTGATTCTTAGCTACTTATCTCCCTTAGCTAATCTTAGATTCAGAATAAATTTACTCTCTACTGTTTCAAAATTTTGGTACTTGCTACTTCTCTTCCATCTGTGATGGTCAAGATGTACATACCACTATTTGCAGCAGAGAAGTTGATTTGATGCTTGTTTTCTCCTTTTGTAGCAGTTGCCTTATCTGAATAAAGCAATTTACCTACTGCATCGTAAACATGGATGTTTACTTCATTGTCGCTATGGTAGTTGTAGTAAAGCGCTATGACACCGTTTGCAGAAACAGCCTCTACCCTATCAATCGTCAAGTTGATGTTGCGTTCTCCTCTATTCAAGGCAATTGTTTTGAAGGTTTCTGACTGACCATTGAAGTCCATTTGCTTCAATCGGTAGTAAGAAGTTCCAACAGGTGCTTGTCTATCCATGAAGTTGTAACTATTTGAAGTAGAAACACTTCCTGCGCCTACTATCTTAGTAATCGCTTCAAAATCGTTTCCATTCAAAGAACGCTCCAAAATAAAGTAAGCATTGTTTGTTTCGGTAGCAGTCACCCAAGACAAGAAGTTTCCTTCTTTTTGGACTTCTCCTTCAAAGGATAACAACTCAACAGGTAATTTGGTACAAGCGATGATATCAGAAATAAAGGACACTTCACAACCGTTTGCATCTACTACATAGATTTCATAGTTGATTCCGTCTGCCAATGGGCCGAGGATGAAAGGTTCTTGGTTTCCTACTTCTCCATTGAAGTTACCAGAAACGGTGTAAGGCTCTTGACCTCCATCAATCCACACATCAACGGTGAATATACCATTTGCTTCATCACAAATCACTTGATTTTGAATCATCACAGCACATTCTACTTCTTCAATGATTTCTTTACCACTACCAGGACCTGTACCACTCCAAGGCATCGCTACGTAAGGGAAAGCAGATTGGAAGTCAGCATCATTTTCATTGACACCAGTTGAGTAAGTATATACGTCCAACAAGTCATCACTTACAGGATTCATACCATCAAAATCGTCGTACCATAAACCGATTGCAGCCAATACGATACCAGAAACGGCTTGTAACTCTATGCGTGTAACATCATCTTCTAAACGGCGGCCATTCGGGAATCCATCCATATTAGGAATAAACTCAAGGTCCGCATTTCCATTGAATCGCTCATCAAGTAGTCCCAATACAGCAGCCTGAACAACACCTAAGTTGCTAAAGTCTTCGCTGTCTCTTGGAGTTGCAGGAACGGCCATATTTAATCGAAGCATGTCACCACCATTCGGTAAGAAGTTGTGGATAAATGGTTTTCCAGGAGTCAAAGGGTTTCCGCCCATTTTACCTGTTGCTAATTGGTAAGGAGGAAAGTTAGGTGCTCCTGTGTGGAAAATAGGCCATAAATCCACTGAACGTGGTGCGCCAGCTTTTGGCAACAATAAAGTACCAAATACAGCATCATCTAAAGCGGTTCCAGCCAAAGCAGGATTTCCTTTCAATACATACAAACCGTCTTGTCCATTTCCAAAGTCAAAAGGTTCTAAACCTAAAGCACTCGTCAAACCTGGTAAAGAAGCACGTTGAATTCGCAAAGGAGCAAATGCAGGTACTGCGCCACCAAACTGATCGTCGTCCATATACAATGCCAATTCAGGATTGTAGAAATATTCAAAATGATCGGGATTTTCATTATAAGGAGTTCGGGCATTCCACTCATCTTTTGCACCAATGGGAATAACTGCCTCATTGGTCAATGGCATACCTAATCTGGAAACTTGCACCCAGTCGCCTTCGAAGGACATGTTTCCCCCAGCACCAAGTGTTCTGATTTGAGGGCGACTAGCAGAAGCCCAAACACCTATTACAAAATCACCATCTAAAATATTTGCAGCCTCACCAACTCCTTTTCCATCTTTCTGTAAGGTAGAAATAGGAATCTGTAAAGCGATTGTATGTGTATTCAAAAATGCAAGACCATCTACGGGTTCGCCATTTTGACGTGGCAAATCACCTAAGTCAAATACGCCACCTAAATCTACAAAGAAAGGGTCGTCTACAGGGCCGCAAAATACGGTTTCACCTGTTGAAGCAGTTGTGATAGCACTTTGCATAACACTTGCATAATCCATTGCGCCTAAGCCAACACCTGAAGTAATAGAGCGAGGGCCTATGTTGTTGGGAGGTACAACCCCATCCATGACGATGGTTTCAAAGTTCATTCCACCGTCGGTGCTTCTTTCGAGCGTGTAAGTAGCTTTGATGTTTTGTGCCCCCAAACGAATATTGAAGAAAGTCGTAGGATCTTCATTCGTTCTGGTAAAAGTCGCTCGGTAAACGATGTCGTCGCCTGGAGTAGCAGTATCATTGTCAATATGAATTTCGTATCGAACGTTTTCGCCAAAAGTATAATAGTTGGGACCTCCGTGTGGCAACTCTGCAGGAATATAGTTTGCAATAATGGTAACAGAGTTGGGATCATCTGGGCTTACAAAAGCATAGACATCTGTGTTGTCAGCCAAAGGATCGTCGGAGATAAGAGGAGCCTCTCTGTGACTGGAGGCAAATGCCATTAGTGGCACCAGTATTAAAAGCAATAGTTGAATTGCCTTTGATGATATATTAAATTTTATTGATTTCATTTGTTATGTTATTTACTGTTTAGTTGAATATTGTTTGAATTTGTATTTTGCCTTACTGTCCTACTTCCGTGCCTCTCCAAGGCATTGCTAAGTATGGGAAGGAGCTTCTAAATGGAGCATCGTTTTGGTCCACTCCAGTAGAGTAAGTATAAACATCCAACAAATCTTGAGAGACAGGATTCATACCATCAAAATCATCGTACCACAAGCCGACAGCAGCCAACACGATACCAGAAACTGCTTGTAACTCAATGCGTGTTACATCATCTTCTAAGCGGCGACCATTCGGGAATCCGTCCATATTTGGAATGAATTCAAGGTCTGCGTTTCCATTGAAGCGAGGGTCTAACAATCCCAAAACAGCTGCCTGAACAACACCTAAGTTGCTGAAGTCTTCGCTGTCTCTTGGGGTAATAGGTACTGCCATATTCAATCTCAACATATCACCACCATTCGGTAAGAAATTGTGAATAAATGGTTTTCCAGGTGTCAAAGGATTGCCACCCGTTTTGCCTGTTGCCAATTGATAAGGAGGAACATTGGGTGCACCAGTGTGAAAAATAGGCCACAAATCTACAGAACGTGGAGCTCCTGCTTTTGGCAGCAATAAAGTACCAAATACCGCATCATCCAACGCAGTTCCTGCCAATGCAGCATTTCCCTTCAATGGGAATAAACCATCTTGTCCATTTCCAAAGTCGAAAGGATCTAATCCCAAAGCGCTTGTTAAACCTGGCAAAGAGGCACGTTGGATGCGAAGAGGGGCAAAAGCTGGAACAGCACCACCAAATTGCTCATCGTCCATATACAATGCCAATTCAGGATTGTAGAAATATTCAAAATGGTCAGAATTTTCATTATAAGGAGTTCTTGAGTTCCAATCGTCTTTTGAACCAATAGGAATCACTGCTTCGTTGGTCAATGGCATTCCCAAACGAGACACCTGAACCCAATTACCTTCAGTAGTAGGCTTTGTACCATCTGTATTAAGGGTTCGCATTGCTTGACGGCTCGCAGAAGCCCACACACCAATCACAAAATTTCCATCTAAAATATTGTCTGCCATATTAACACCCATTCCATCTTTTTGAAGGGTACTGATAGGAACTTGAATCGCAATAGCATGGCAGTTTACACCACCCAATCCGTCACGAGGATTTTCTCCTTGACGAGGCAAGTTGCCCAAATCAAATACAGCTCCTAAATCCACATAGAAAGGATCATCTACAGGTCCACAAAATACGTTTTCACCAGTTGAAGCTGTTGTAATAGCATTGTTTGAAAGATCTGCATAGCTTGTAGCACCTAAACCAACACCACTCTCAATAGAACGAGGTCCAATATTAGTTGGAGGAACAACACCATTTTCTACAATTGTTTGAAAAGTTGTGCCGCCGTCCATACTTCTTTCTAAAGTATAAGTTGCTTTGCGGTTTTGTGCTCCCAAACGAATGTTGAAGAAAGTAGTCGGGTCTTCGTTGGTGTGCGTAAAAGTTGCACGATAAATAATGTCGTCGCCTGGAGTAGCAGTATCATTGTCAATGTGAATTTCATAGCGGATATTTTCTCCAAATGTGTAATAATTAGGACCGCCTTGTGGCAGTTCAGCTGGAATGTAATTCGCTATTATGGTAATCATATTTGGATTCTCTGGGCTTCTAAAAGCATACAAATCCGTATTGTCTGCCAATGGATCATTGGCAATTAGTGGAGCTTCTCGGTGACTAGAAGCTTCAACAGGAACAGTAAATATTCCGAATGTCATCAAGAGACATAGGAACATCAACCATAGACTTTGGGTAATCCCCATAAAATGAGGTGACTTCGCTGAATACATAGTTAAAGTATTTAGAATTAATAAATGAGGTTAATAAAAGAAATAAAATGAGGAACTTGTGATGGTTATCGCTTATTGAACATACAGAACAGCATCGTTTTTTTAGAAAAATGATTTGTTATATGTTTCTTTACGAAAAACGACTCATCAACTTTTATTGTACTTCTCTTTTTATTTGTTGTATTTACATAAACACAACTACTTATTTGTTGTGTTCGGTTTTACTTACGAGAGAAAGGATGATTTGGATTACGAAGAATAAAAAAAAGAAAAAATTATTTGAAAACTGAAAAAAGAAAAACCTTTCTTATTGCACTGTTTCTATCCAATACAAAGAGAAAGGTTTCTTTTTGAAATCATGTCATTTTATAGACTTCAATGATTTCATACAGTCTTTCAGCTATATTATTTGGTGACAACTAATTTCCTGTGTGTAATCGTGTTGCCATTGCGGTCGTTCAATCGGGCTATGTAAACACCTGCGGGTAATTCGCTTACATTCAATGGGATTTGGTAAGATTCGTCTGAATTTACCTCACCATTAAATACAGTAGCCAATCTTTGCCCAGCCATGCTGAATATTTCCAAACTTACTCTCTGACTCTCACCAACATAAAATTGAAGGTTGGCAGTAAAGTTGGCAGGGTTTGGAGAAATTTGGAAGAAAGCATCATCCATATCTGCAATTGCAGCTTTTCGACCACGACCGCGACCACCGCCAGTGTTTCCACTTCCTGCAACTGGTACGAAGAAAGTCTTTACAGTAGTATAATTTCCGTCGGTAATGGTAACAGTATAATTCGTAGAAGTCAAACCACTAATATCTTGTGTAGTTGCTCCATTTGACCAAGAATATTCGTAGTCGCCAGAACCACCTGATACACTTATATCCAATGCTCCATCGTTAGCAGCAGCTGCACTCTCAATAGTCGTACTTACCAAAGTAACCGTAAGTAAGTCTCCGCCAATTCCACCACTAATGGTAGAAGAACACCCGTTTGCATCTGTTACCATCAAGGTAAAGCTTGCGCCAATACCTACGGATAAGCGTACTTGATCAGTACCCAGCTTTCTGAAAATCACATTTCCAGAGCGCTCAACAAAGTTGACTTCAAAAGGAGCAGCTCCTGAAAGCGTCAATGTATAGGTATCAAAATTAGAAGCTGATGTTTGTTCAATACTGATATCACAATCTTCAGCATTCTCAATTTCTGTGCCTCCACAAGCACCTGTTCCAATAAATGGAGCAGCTACATAAGGGAAAGCAGACTTCAATGATTTGTCATTTTGTTCAATACCAGTAGTGTAAGTCAATACGCTCAACAAATCATCGGTAACACCTGCACCATCATCATACCACAAGCCAATTGCAGCCAATACAATACCACTCACTGCTTGCAATTCAATTCGAGTCACATCATCTTCCAAGCGACGTCCGTTTGGAAATCCATCCATGTTGGGAATAAATTCCAAATCAGCAGTTGTATTGAATCGAGGATCGGTCAAACCTAAAACAGCTGACCATACCAAACCCAATGAACTAAAATCATCACTGTCTCTTGGGGTTGGAGGTACTGCCATGTTTAATCGAAGAACGTCTCCACCTGTAGGTAAGAAATTGTTGATAAATGGTTTACCTGCTGCCAATGGGTTTCCTTCTTTACCTGTTGCCAATTGATAGGGCGGAAAATTAGGTGCTCCTGTGAAGAAAATAGGCCACAGATCTACAGAACGAGGTGCGCCAGCTTTTGGCAACAATAAGTTACCAAAAATTGCATCATCTAAAGCAGTACCATCTAAAGCAGGATCTCCCTTCAATACAAACAAACCATCTTTGCTATTTCTGAAGTCAAATGCACCAAGTGAGGCAGTCTGAATACGCAAAGGGTCAAATGCAGGTACTGCTACTGCAAACTGACTTTCATCCATATACAATGCCAACTCAGGATTGTAGAAGTACTCAAAATTAGCAGGATCTTCTGAATAAGGTGTGTCTGCATTCCATTGGTCTTTAGCTGCAATCGGAATCACTGCTTCGTTGGTCAATGGCATACCTAAGCGAGATACTTGTACCCAACCTTGACTCTCATCAACTGTTACAGTACCGTCTCCATTCAAGGTTCTGATTTTTGGACGACTTGCAGAAGCCCAAACACCAATCACAAAATCACCATCTAAAATATTGGCTGCTTGACTTGCGTTTTTACCATCTTTCTGCAAAGTAGAAATGGGAATTTGAAGTGCAATTGAGTGAACATTGAAACAAGCCAAACCATCTGTGGCAGGAGGGCTGTCCAATCGAGGCGCATCTCCTAAATCAAAGATTCCACCTAAATCCACATAAAATGGATCATCGGCAGGACCACAAAACACTTTTTCTCCTGAACTTGCAGTAGTAATCGCATCTTGAATGATAGAGGAATAATCTTGCGCACCCAAACCAACTCCTGTTTGGATAGAACGAGGTCCGATATTGTTTGGAGGAACTACTCCGTCCGTAACAACAATCTCAAAGGTTGCACCTCCATCTACACTACGCTCCAATGTGTAGGTTGTTTTTAGGTTTTGAGCACCTAAACGAATATTGAAGAAGGTTGTACCATCTTCATTTATTTGGTCAAAAGTAAAGCGGTAAATGATGTCATCACCAGCTGTACCTGCATCATTATCAACATGGATTTCGTAGCGAATATTTTCGCCAAAATTGTAATAATTAGGTCCACCATGTGGCAATTGACCAGGAATATAATTGGCAATAATGGTGACGGTTTCGGGATTGTCAGGACTGACAAAGGCATAAACGTCTGTATTGTCTGCCAAAGGATCATTGGCAATAAGAGGTGCTTCTCGGTGACTCGAAGCCTCTAGTGCTGTGTAGCCAAGACATGTCAATACGACTGCCCATAGCATAAAGCGGGTTAGAAAATTGTTAAATTTCATTATATATATTTTATATTTTATTTAAAATTGATTTAGATAAAGAGGAGGTTCTCCATTTAGAAACCTTCTGTTCCTCTCCAAGGTGCTGCTACATAAGGAAAGCTTTCTTGAAATGGTTTGTCGTTGGCTTCAACACCCGTTGTATAACCAAGTACGTTCAACAAATCTTCGGTTACAGGATTTGTACCATCAAAATCATCGTACCACAAACCAATTGCAGCTAACACAATACCGCTCACTGCCTGCAATTCAATACGAGTCACATCATCCTCCAAACGACGACCATTTGGAAAGCCATCCATATTCGGAATAAATTCGATATCGGTATTGGCAAATTGTGGATCCAGCAAACCTAAGACAGCCGCTTGTACCAATCCCAAGGAACTGAAAGCATCATCATCACGAGGAGTTGCAGGAACGGCCATATTCAAACGGAGCATATCTCCAGCCGAAGGCAAAAAGTTATTGATAAAAGGTTTGCCTGCTGCCAGCGGGTCACCGTTTTTACCTGTGGCTAATTGGTAGGGTCTAGCATTGGGAGCACCTGTGTAAAAAATAGGCCACAAGTCAACCGAACGTGGAGCACCAGCTTTGGGAAGCAATAACCCTCCAAAAGAAGATTCTGCTAATACAGTTCCGTCCAATGCAGGTGAACCTTTTAGAATGAATGCACCATCTGCACCATTTGTAAAGTCAAGTCCCAATCCCAATGAGTTTTTCTGAATACGCAAAGGGGCAAATGCAGGAACTGCACCACCAAATAAATCATCGTCCATATACAATGCCAATTCAGGGTTGTAAAAATGCTCATAAAGGGCTGCATCTTCGCCACATGGGCTTAGTGAATTCCAGTAATCTTTTGACATAATCGGAATGACAGCTTCGTTGGTTAAAGGCATTCCCAATCGAGACACTTGCACCCAAGTCCCACTATCTTCAATCAAATCTCCACTGCTGTTCAATGTTCTTACAGAGGGGCGGCTTGCAGAAGCCCAAACACCAATGACGAAATCTCCGTCTAATATATTGGCTGCTTGGCTCACATCTTTACCGTCTTTTTGCAAGGTCGAAATAGGTATTTGTAGAGAAATGGTATGGCAGTTGAAACCACCCAATCCATCTCTTGAATTTCCTGTTTGACGGGGAGCGTCTCCCAAATCAAAAATTCCGCCTAAATCTACAAAGAAAGGATCGTCAACAGGGCCGCAAAATACGGTTTCACCAGTTGAAGTGCTTGTTATGGCCGCATCCATCAAGTCTTCATAGCTATCTGCACCCAATCCAACTACAGTGTTTTGGCTTTCGATAGAACGAGGTCCAATATTGTTTGGAGGAACGATACCATCTTCTACAATGGTTGTAAAACTTGCACCACCATCCATACTTCTTTGAAGCGTGTAGGTAGTTTTTAGGTTTTCGCCGAATCGTATATTGAAGAAAGTAGTAGGATCTTCATTTTCTTTTGAAAAAGTAAATCGGTAAATAATTTCTTCACATGCTGCACTTGCATCATTGTCAATGTGAATTTCGTAACGAATGTTTTCGCCGAATGAATAGTAGTTGGGGCCTCCTTGCGGAAGTTCTGCGGGAATGTAGTTGGCGATAATCGTTACTGTGTTTGGATCATCTGGACTTACAAAAGCATAAACATCTGTGTTGTCTGCTAAGGGATCGTTTGAAATAAGTGGGGCTTCTCTATGGCTGGATGCTTCAATAGGTGTATTGAATATCCCTAAGGATAATGCAATACCTAGAATCATTAACCACATACCCTTAACACTGCCAAGAGGTTGGAGTAACTTTAATGAAAACATAGTTAAGTATTTAGAATTAAAATAAAAAGATAAAACTGAAAAGAAGATGAATAACCTTTAGAATTGTTTTTCCTTCTTGCTCAAGCTCACTTACGAGAAAATGGTTTGTTTGGATTATACTATATTGAAAAAAAGTTTTTTTATTTATTTTTGGAACCTTGGTAATCCAAAGCTTTGTTTTTATCGTAAATAAATTCAGACCCAACACTTAATTAACCCAATTAAAAAACCTTTATAAAACTTAAAATAGACATTCTATAACACTACTTTTTGTCTAACATTACATTATTATTTTGAATATACAAAACTATATATCATCTGGCATCCTTGAATTTTATGCAATGGACGCTCTTTCTGTAATTGAAAAACAGGAAGTTGAGTCAATGATGGAAAAGCATGAGGAGTTAAAACTTGAATTGTTAGAGATTCAAAAGACTTTAGAATCCTATGCCTCCCTTCATTCTATTCCTCCGCCCTCAACCATTCTACAATTAGTGGTTGAAACCGTTACTAAAGACGGGGTTTCTTCGAATAAGCAGCCTGTGGCGAATATTGCTGCGTTGAGGCGAATTCAACATTTCAAATATATTGCAATAGCTGCCACCGTTTTATTGGTTTTAAGTGCAGCCCTAAACTGGAAATATTATCTCGCACTCGAAAAAGCCAATACTGAGATTGCATTTTTAAATCAAGAACAAGAAAAACTTGTCAACAACTTCAATAGTATGCAGGCAACATACGATGTGGCAAGTGTGGAATTGGAGGTTTTGCAAAATCCAGATAATAAGATTGTGAAAATGTCAGGCACTGAAAACCATCCTGAATCTATGGCGTATGTTTATTGGAATGTAGAATCACAAGAAGTATATGTAAAAATTGGAAACCTTCCTGCACCTCCTACTCAAAAACAATATCAACTATGGGCACTAAAAGACGGTATTCCTATTGACGCAGGTGTCTTTGATGTGGAAAAAGGATTGTTGAAAGTAAAAGATATTGAAGCTGCTGATGCTTTTGCTGTAACGCTTGAACCCCAAGGTGGTAGCAAACAGCCTACTTTAGAGGATTTACAAGTCATAGGCGAGATTAAGTTAATATAGTACCTGATAAATGACTAAAAAAATACCCTGTTTTGGTAAATCCAAAACAGGGTATTTTTTTAGGGAGTTGATCTAATAATATTGTTTTTGGCATTTTACTGCCTCCTTCTTCTACCTTTTGGTGTATTTGAATCCAATTGGTTAATGGAAGATAAAATCTTATTTTTCAGATGTGGTGGAGGCATTTTGGAAAAACTATTCGCATATTCTTCAAGTGTATATTGAATAGCATTAACTTCTGCTTGAATAACCTCATTCATGGAGCACAATTTTTCTACTTCAAATTGCTCAGACTTTGATATTATTCCCATGCAATAAGCCTCTAAAATGCCTGTGTTGATATAATCATTAATTGTTGGCATGATGATTTAATTTTCTTTGTAAATATTAGTTTTCAGGAAAACAGGTAAAACCGCTTAAACAATAGGGGGTATTTATAGTGGGTGAAATCCAATCACCCTAATCTATAAAATAAGATGGAGTTTTCTTTTGTTGGTTTAAAAGGTAGGTAAAATTGGGGTATCTGTTTCTGTATTAAGGGAGAAATAATTGGGAACTTTAAATTAAAAACGCTACTTTATATCTTTTTGTTTTACTTTGCAGAAAATATATATTGTTTTACATCAATTTTCGCAACTCTCTTATTGCAATTCTTACACGGGACTTGACTGTTCCCAAAGGAATGTCAAATTGATCTGCAATTTCTCTTTGAGTGTAACCTTGAAAATAAACAAGGTCTATGATTTGTTTCAATGTAGGATCCAATCTTTCAACAATTTTACGTAGACCGATTGTTTGAATGTTGGTTTCCGTACTCAATATATCAGGGGTATACACTTGTTCACTTATACTGTCTGTTCTTGAGTCTGCACGAAAAGCCTTTGAACGAACAAAATCAATAGCACTATTACGTGCGATGTTGAGCATCCATGTAAAAAATCGCCCTTTATTTGAATCATAGCCCTCTATGTTCTTCCAAATCTTGACAAAAGTATCTTGTAATATGTTCTCTGAATGATGTTGAGAGCGTGTAATTCGCATGATTACACCATATAATGCTGCAGCGTAATTATCATATAATAGATTTAAAGCAACTTTATTATGTGCTTTCAATAGAGCAACCAACTGTTTTTCTGATATGTTAGGGTTGTTTTCCAAGTGATGATTACTTTGTAAAGTCTTAGTAATATTGGTTGAGTTCATTATGAATAATAATTACTTCCTCAAAAATAACAATTTGGATTGAAAAATACGATTATTGCGATAAAAGTGCACAAAAATTAATCCTTGAATAATCCATCTATCAAGAAATATCGTAGGTATCGATATAAATCAAAGAAAGGTAACAAGCAACCTTTAACTTAGTTCATCTGAATAAGCAATTCCAACAACTATTTATCTTCTATTCATTAGTTCTCTTGTCTCATTAATGACAACCAGCTTATAGAAAATAGTCTAAGATTGCATTACAGTATTTCATCTAAATTCCCTAAAAAAATATTATCAATCATGTATTTGACCAACCCTACTGAAAAAATCACTATTCATTCATCAATTCAATCTGTTGCCTCAAAGATATTTGCTTTTTTTAAATATTTTAGAATATTAATAGTATTTAGTTTGATGTTTTTGTCATTCAACTGCCTTTTCGCCCATCACGGGATGATAAAAGGAACTGTTTATGACAGTGAAACCCAACTTCCCTTGATAGGAGCAAACATTTGGCTCAACAATACCGAACAAGGCGCAGTTACCAACGAATTTGGCATCTACCGTTTTCAGCATTTGGCTCCAGGTATCTATCAAATCAGTATATCCTTCATTGGTTTTGAGGCTCAAGAATTTGCCATTGAAGTAAAGGACGAAACCACGGTTACACCTAAGACCTACCTCAAAACAAGCAGTTTGCAGCTTAATGAAGCAGTTGTAAGGGCGAGTGGCAGTATGAAAGACCAACTCAGCAGTATTCAAGCAATAGATGTGGCACTCCGTCCTGCCAATTCTTCACAAGACATTCTTCGGGTTGTGCCAGGGCTTTTCATCGGTCAACATGCAGGGGGCGGCAAAGCCGAGCAGATTTTTTTGAGAGGCTTTGACATCGATCACGGCACCGATATTCGCCTCACCGTAGATGGGATGCCTGTCAATATGGTCTCTCATGCTCACGGTCAAGGATATGCGGATCTCCATTTTTTGATTCCCGAAACAGTGGGTTTTACCCAATTCGACAAAGGTCCTTATTATGCTAGTCAAGGAGATTTTACAACAGCCGGCTATGTGAACTTCCGCACCAAAAATGCAGTCGACAAAAGTATGGTCAAACTCGAAGCAGGACAGTTTGATACCAAACGAGCAGTGGCGCTGATAGATGTACTCGGCAAGGACAACAACGAGCGTAAACAAAGTGCCTACATCGCCTCAGAATACCTATTCGCCAATGGTGCCTTTGAAAGTCCTCAAAACTTTCGACGCATCAACCTCATGGGCAAATACCATCAGCACTTCAACAACGATAAAATATTGACTGCAACTTTCTCTCACTTCAACAGTCAGTGGGATGCTTCTGGGCAAATTCCACAAAGAGCCGTTGACAGTGGTTTGATTGGCCGTTTTGGAGCAATTGACGATACGGAAGGCGGCAATACGAGCCGTACAAATCTCAATTTGCAGCTTACCTCCTTTACCGAAAATGGTCATCTTTTCAAAAACCAATTCTACTATTCACACTACGATTTTGAACTCTATTCCAATTTCACTTTCTTCTTAGAAGACCCCGAAAATGGCGACCAAATCCGCCAAAAGGAAGACCGACACATTTTCGGCTACAATACGACTTTCAATTTGGAAAAAAGCTTGGCAAATCGTCCACTCTATACCGAAATCGGGGCGGGCATTCGCTTTGACAACAGCGATGAAAACGAGCTTTCACACACCAAAAACCGCACCACTATATTGGAGCGAATAGCGTATGGCGATATTGACGAAACCAATCTCAATGCGTATGTAGATGTCACTTGGGATTTCGCTAAAAAATTCAGCCTCAATACGGGATTGCGTTATGATCAGTTTCAATTTGAATATGTAGATTTTCTTCAAACAAATTATGATCGTCAATCTCAAAACAAAGGTATCCTTGCCCCCAAAATCAGTTTGTTTTACGACTTGAACAAAAAAATGCAACTGTATGGTAAGGCAGGAGTGGGTTTTCACTCCAATGATGCACGGGTAGTGGTCGCTCAAAATGGCACTCAAATCCTTCCCAAAGCTTTTGGTACAGACATTGGGCTATTGTGGAAACCAATAGACAATCTTTTGGTCAATGTAGGCGCATGGCGCTTGAATTTAGAGCAGGAATTTGTCTATGTAGGAGATGCAGGCGTAGTCGAGCCGAGTGGCGAAACCGAGCGTTTTGGTTTGGATGTTTCCCTCCGTTTTCAGCCAACGGATTGGCTCTACTTGGATACAGATCTTAACCTCACCGAAGCCAAAGCAATAGGTGAACCTGAAGGAGCAAATTATATTCCATTAGCTCCTCTATTCACAAGTATTGGTGGTTTGACTGTCCGACATCCTTCTGGCTTCAATGGCAGTTTGCGTTACCGATACATGGGCGACCGTCCTGCAAATGAGGACTATAGTATCACGGCCACAGGTTATTTCATTTTAGATGCAGTGGTGAAATACACCCACAGTCGCTTTGAAGTTGGAATTTCTGTTGAAAACCTTATGGATGTAGAATGGAACGAAACCCAATTCGATACAGAATCTCGTTTATCAAATGAACCCAATCCTGTTTCAGAAATTCACTTTACACCAGGGACTCCGTTTTTTGGAAAGGTAGGGGTTGGAGTATTCTTCTAGGACAGCAAAAAACAAATTCGTGGTAAGGTCTGTAGAGCCATTTTGAAATAAATCATAAATCCATACATCCATCTTATTCGATAACTACTTTTGTACGTTATTCAGATGGATGTATGATTTTCTGAGGTCTCAAGGCAAGTAGTGATGTGCGACTTTGAGAACAACAAGGAATAAAAGGTCTTTATTAAGTGCCCTCCTATTACTTCTTACAGAAAAACGCATTAACACCTTAAAGTATTAATGCAGAACTAAATAGACAAATACGGTTCACCGCTTGTCACCTCTTCCAAAAATTCTTCTACCGATTGCATCCACAAGTCGTGTTCATTTCTGCAATAGGATTGGTGTCCGCTTTCTTCAAATATTTTGAGGCGTTTGAAGCCCGAAAGAGAGTGGTAAATATTTTCGGTTTCTTCCATCATCACCCGACTATCCAGCTTGCCGTACATCAACAAAGTGGGTGTACGAACCGACTTAGCATAGTCTTCTGGATTGTGCTGGAATGCCCAAAAACCATTTTGCAATCCTCCCCAAAGTACCAGCAATTGAGAGGTCGGAAAACTCGGCGCATTAAGAACGGTGAAGCGGTTTTGAATGGTTTGTTCCATCGAACCAAAAGGACATTCCACCAAAATGGCAGTTGGATCAATCTCCGAAATACTCAAGGCTCGCAAAATCGCCGCTGCTCCCATCGAAGCTCCAAACAACACGATGTTGTTCGCAAGGAGTTCTTCTTGTGCATAATAATAAGCATAAATTACATCTACCGCCTCTCCATATCCAATACTTGTACTTTCCCCCTCCGAGCCGCCATGCCCCAAAAAGTCTATCATTAAAGCATTGTAACCCATCTCATTGAAGCCATAAGCTTCCTCCAACTGCAAGGACTTGACTCCCAAATATCCATGAAACAGAATCACCGTTCCTTGGGCATTTTCGACTGGCAACAACCATCCCTCTATCTCCTTATTACCTCTCGATGGAAAGGTCACTCGTTCGTAGTTTTTGTTGGGCAAAACTTCGTTTTGGGGTTTGGGATGGTCAACACCAAAGGGAATCAATGCCAATTTGTCCATCATGGTCAATTGTTCGATGCCTTTGCTCTTTTCTATTTTTTTGTCTTCAAGGCTGAAATGAGTGAATTTGTAGGCGTGTATATAGGTGAGAACGTTCAAGAGAATGAACAGCCAAATAGTTATTCTTAGGAAAAATTTGAAGCGAGATTTTTTCATTCTTGAAAAATATTGGATGACTTGATTGGAAAAATGGGGTATTAATAACAATGAAATTAGCGGAAAAATTGTTTTTGTAAGAGCTGCAATGTTTTTGTATCGAAAATTTGTGCCGTTTACTCGTTTGAGAATGTTCAATTAACAAACACCTCAATTCTCCCCTCCCTGCTCCCTCATCCTAAACCTAAAATCACTTCGCCCATTTAAACCACCCAAAACTCACCACCAAAATCCCCACATAAATCAACGCCAACTGAAAGTTATACACCGTAATGGCAACCAAGGCAACACTCGCAATCACCAAAGCCACAATAGGTGCAAAGGGATACAAAGGCACTTTGAAAGGGCGTTCCAAATCGGGTTCTTTTTGCCGCAAAACCAAGAGAGAAACCATCGAAACAATGTAGAGCGTCAAAGCTCCAAAACACGCAATTGTGATGATTTCACCTGTTTTGCCCGTCAACAAAGCTACTACTCCAACCCCCATATTGAAGACCAAGGCATTGGCGGGTGTATGAAAACGCTTGTTTACCTTACCCAAAGCAGCGGGGGCAAATCCTTCTCTACCAAACTCAAAAGTCGCCCTTCCTGCTGCCAAAATGATGCCATGAAAAGAGGCAACCAAACCAAACAAGCCAATGGAAGTCACCAAATGATACAAAATATGTGACTCACCTACCGCATGAGCCATCGCTAAAGGAAGCGGAGAATCAGAAGCCTCTGCACCTGCTGATGGAAAAACGATGCTTTCCCAACCATTGATGCCGACTGCCGAACTAAAGGTCAAAATGCACAAAATCACCAAGGTCAAAATAGCCGAACCAAAACCAATCAGCACATTTCGCTGTGGGTTCACTGTTTCTTCTGCCACATTTGCCACACCTTCAATCGCCAAGAAAAACCAAATCGCAAAGGGAATCGCTGCAAATGCGCCTGCCCAACCATTGGGCAAGGGATTGTGTGTGAGGTTTTGCCATTCAAAATGAGGCATTGCAGCGCCTGCAAAAATCAACAATTCCAAAACAGCTATCACCGTAATGACCAACTCAAAGGAAGCGGCTGCTCGTACTCCATAGATATTCAAGCCCGTAAAGACCAGATAGGCGATGACTGCAATGAGTAAAATGGAGACAGACGGTATGAAGATATTGAGGTATGCCCCGATTGCAAAGGCAATTGCAGGAGGCGCAAAAATGAATTCGATGTTTTGAGCCATTCCTCCTAAAAAGCCCCAATTTTTGCCCAAAGCTCTAAGAGCATAGTCGAAAGCACCGCCCGCTTTAGGAATTGCACAGGCGAGTTCGGTGTAGCTAAAAGTGAAAGCGAGGTACATGATGATGATGAAAAAGGTCGCTACTGCCAATCCGAGTGTTCCGCCTTTTTCGAGTCCCAAGTTCCAGCCAAAGTACATACCCGATATGACATAGCCAACTCCCAATCCCCACAACATCAATGGGCCAAGAGTGCGTTTTAATTGAGGAGAATCGGTTGTTTTTGTGTTCATCTGTTTCGATTGTTTTGTGTTTGTAGAGACGTTTTTAATAAAATGTCTCTACGTATTTGATTTCGGAAAACAGGGTTCCCTATTCTTAAATTTTGTCACACATACCACCGAACACCACCTCAAGAATTAAACACATAAAATTTTCCCATAATCGGCTTCATCCCTTTCACAGCCGCTTTCCAATAATACAAGCCCGTTTCAAAAGGTGATTGTTTGCCGAGGCTGATGATATAGTTTCTTTCGTTTGCAGCCAATTCAACAGGAGGTATGACCTTGCGGCGATTTTGGTTTTCGATTTGCAGCAAAATAGGCAATTTTGCAGTTGTTTCAAATCGGAACTCAATGCTGTTTAAAAACAGTTCGTCAGGTCGGGGTCGCAAGACCTTCAATTGAAGATTAACTGAAGCTGTTGAGCGAAAAGTCAAACTCTGCTCGATTATTTTCTCATAGCGAGAAACAGGTTTTGCAGCCGCTTTGATTTCTTCAAGTAGCTTGTCCAAATCCATCGGATTGCTCGACAAACGCAAATGACTTTCTTGCCTATCAAAGTAAGGATGCGCTTCTAACTCACTGTAATCCTTGTCCTTGATGAACAAAGCCAGATTCATGATGTCCTCGTCACATTCCTCACATTCACTCAGATGTTCGTATAAAGCAGCAGGCAGTACATCTACCTTGTCAAGTTGAATCGCTTCTGCATACAGCATCCTTGCCTCCTCGGTGAGATGCTCGTTTTCAAAAAAATGATTGTCGTTTATTGTATCCATTGCTCCTATTTTTTGCTCCGAAATATACTACCATAGACGATAACAAAAACCCCTTTTGGAAAAAATCGGACTACTCCTTTCTTACTTTCCACGATAATACCCATGAACAAAATCCTCCAAACTAAACTGACGGGCTTGCTGAACGCCAATAGCAGTAAATATAGCGATCAACAATTTTTTTTCTGATGAAACATATCGTTTCCGCAAGGTATCCGCCTTCAATATAGTATTGTGTTTCCAGCCAATTATCTCCGCCAAACCTTCAAAGAGTTTGCCTTTGGTCAAGTGTTGGTAATCTATCCCAAAATAGCTCAAAATTTCGACCACCACATCATCCGTACAGTTCTTCCAAAACTCAAAAACGTCCTGAGAAATCAACAATAACCGTTGATTGACCTTCAAACAAAGTACAAAATCTTGTCGGGCTTTAGTAGGTTGTTTTCGAAGACAAATCTCAAAAATACTTTTCTGCAATTGATCCGCTTCTTCGGCTGTCACCGTATCTTCCGCCGTTTGATGAGCATACCAATGCACCTCCCCTACCGAATCCAAATTGCTGATGTCGTCGTAATCTACAACTGATTGTTGCTTTTGATGAACTCTGGTCAAACGCTTGTAAGTTTCATGTAAAAGATTGCGAATGACCGTTTTGAAGTAAGTACGAAACAGTGATTTTCCTTCAAACTGTACCAACTTAGGCAATATGCGTCGAAGCAATACCTCATTGAGTTCCTGCACAATTTCGCTCGCTTCCAATTGCTGCAAACTCCCCCGACTTTGATAAATCAAGGTTTCTTTGTAAATCAACTTTTGGTATTTGATGATGATGCGATTGGGTTGGTCAGAATAGAGCAATTGAAGGTCTTGCTCATTGCAGAGTTGATTGCAGATGCTTCTCACCTTTCGCACCAACAAGCCATAAACAGTCGTTTGAGGTTTGCCTTTGTAGTTTTGAAGGTCAGTCAGCAATACCTGTGCTATTTTTTGCTGAACTTGGGCTTCATTTTTTATCCTCAAAAAACCTTGATTGGCATATTCTATCAGCCATTTTTGAATGACAGAAGCATGTTTTTCAATCAATATTTTGGGGGAATGTTGTAGTAAATAAAGATCGTCTTTTGGATTCATAGTTTTTAGCAGTCAGGTTTACATCATCTAATTTAGTTATTTTTTTTCAAACCGACGATTTTTTGCCATCCAAATCAACACCAAACCCCCAATCACCAAAGGAATACTCAACAACTGCGTATAAGCTGCATCGGCTTTGAAAAACTCCAATAAAGCCCGCAAGCCAAAGGTCAAAACAAAGAATACACCTACCAGAAAACCATCTGGCAAGTCTTTCTTTTTGTGAAACAAATACATCAATAACGCAAAAACGCCTGTGAGCATCAAGGCCTCATATAGTTGGGAGGGATGTCGGGGATAGTCATCTACTTTGGCAAACACAAAAGCCCAAGATACATCGGTTACTTTGCCATACAATTCGGAGTTGAACAAATTCCCAATTCGAATAAAAGCTCCCAACAATGGGGTTACAACAGCAGCTCTATCCAAAACCTGAATAAGAGGTACTTCCTTTCGAGAACGAGCGTATAAATAAAGGGCTACCAAGACTCCAATCACTCCTCCATGACTCGCCAATCCTCCATGCCAAATCTTCAAAATTTCGATGGGTTGGCGCATGTAAAAATCCAAATTGTAGAACAACACATCTCCCAGTCGTGCGCCGATTACACCTCCAAAAAACACATATTGCACTAGGTCTATAACCGTTTCTTGGTCAAATCCACTTTTGCGGTACAAATAGCGCATCAACACATAACCAACTATGATAGAAATTGCCCACATCGAACTGTACCACAACAGTTTGAATTTACCAATTTGAAGAATAGCAGGGGCTGCATCCCAAGTAATATAAGAGAGTATATGGTTCATATTTTTTTGTAGTAATTCGGTTGTCAGGTGTCAGTAAATTAAATAAGCGATCCCTTATCATGTTTTTACATCCCTCCTCTTTCTTCTCACTTCTTTCGTTCAAAATCAATCCATTATCCAACTTTGCTGCAAATCGGACATTCATCTGCATTGTGCCCTCTTGCGGGGCAATATTCTCGACCGAAAAAAATGATTTGTAAATGTAATTTATTCCACGATTCTTTTGGAAATATTCGCTTCAAATCTCGCTCGGTCTGCACCACATTTTTACCACTCGTCAAGCCCCAACGAATGGCCAAGCGATGAATGTGCGTATCCACAGGAAAAGCAGGTTGGCCAAAAGCTTGCGACATAACCACCGAAGCAGTCTTGTGCCCTACACCTGGCAATGCCTCCAAATCCTTGTAGTTTTGCGGCACTTGCCCACCGTGTTTGTCCAGCAAAATCTGGGACAAACCATGTATGGCTTTCGACTTACGAGGCGACAATCCACAAGGGCGAATAATCGCTTTGATATCCTCCACCTCACAATTTACCATATCTTGCGGAGTGTTTGCCATCTCAAACAATTGTGGAGTCACCTGATTCACTCTTTTGTCGGTACATTGAGCAGACAAAAGAACGGCAATCAATAAGGTGTAAGGGTCTTCATGTTGAAGGGGAACATCTACGGTAGGGTAAAGTTCTTCTAATTTTTCTTGGATAAAATCGGCTTTCGCTTGTTCGGTCATGTTTTTTCGAGAAAGATTTTTTTGGTATGTATTGTTTTAATTGAACCGAAAGGTAAGGAAAAAATTGTCATGATAGTGTTTTTTGAAGACAATAAAGGATTAGTCATACAACCTCTCACTCTATTTTCCCTACTTACTATTATAATGTGTAGATGCTAAATCTACATTAACATTTAGCAAAATCTTTGTAGAAAACTTGAATAGTTTCTTAAAAAAAAACTATATTGTTGGCTAAAATATACCAAAAACCCATTTTGATTGTTTTACTCTCCTTAATGACTTAGTTATGATGTTTAATCGAATATCAATTTAATCCACATCATAATTACACTCCTATTTTGCCATTCTTTATTACCTATACTAACTATTACCCATACCAATTTCTAATTAAAAAAACGAAAAACGTAGAATAAACATCTTTTAGCTAAAATATAGCATTATTTTTTTACTTATTTTAAAAATTTATATGAAACAATTATCAACAATTTTTTTAGCATTGTTATTCATGCTACCGTTTGCAGCAAATGCCCAAACGATTTCAGGCAAAGTCATGTCAGAAGAAGGGGATCCTCTTATTGGAGCGACTATTGTGGTTTCTGGAACCACTACAGGGACTATTACAGATGTGGATGGCTCTTACTCACTCAAAGTAAAAGCAGGGGTTTTGACAGTAGAAGCAAGTTATATTGGTTTTGAGTCACAAACCAATAATATAACCATTGCTGAAGGTCAAAGTATGACTTGGGATGTGACATTGGTAGAGGGCTTAACCTTTGCAGATGTAGTGGTAACGGGTACACGTACTGCTCCTCGTTCTTCAACAAGCACTCCCCTACCTATTGATGTGGTAGGATCTAAAGAATTGGCAATGACAGGTCAAAATAGTTTTGACAAAGCATTGACCTACCGTATTCCATCCTTTAACTCTGTGAATACACCTGTAAACGATGCAACTTCGCTTTTAGACCCTTACGAAATCAGAAACATGGGGCCTTCTCGTACCTTGATTTTGATCAATGGTAAGCGTAAAAATACCAGTGCATTGCTTTATACACAAACTTCTCCAGGTCGTGGTGAAACAGGTGCAGACATTTCTGCGATTCCACAAGGAGCGATTAAGCGTGTAGAGATTCTAAGAGATGGTGCTTCTGCTCAGTATGGTTCTGATGCGATTGCAGGGGTTGTAAACGTTATCTTGAAAGACGATGCAGAGAATGGAAGTGTTACTGTTTCTGGAGGTTTGACCAGTGAAGGAGATGGTGAAACCTATGGTATCATGTTAAACAACGGTTCTAACCTAGGAAAAAGTGGGTTTATCAACTATACGATTGATTTCTCGAGAAGAGACCAAGCAAACCGTCCGGGTGTAGTAGATGCGGAAGGAGAAGCAGGAGATTTTGGTGCTGACATTGCAGATGTTCAAGCATTCTTGGCTATGATGCCAGATGCAGGAAACATCAACGGTTCGCCTGAAACGACTTCGGCTAAAGCTGCAATCAATTTTGGAAACAAAGTTTCTTTGAATACAGAATTGTATGGTAATGCTGCGTATGTTTATAAGAAAGTAAACAGCTTTGCGAATTATAGAACACCATATTGGAGAACTTTGGACGACTTCCCTTACTTGGCAGATTTCTTCCCGAACGGACCTAATGGCGAATACGTAGGTTATGTTCCTACTTTCGATGGTGATTTGAATGATTACAATGCGACTTTGGGCTTCAAAACTGAGAAAAACGACTGGTTGGCAGATGTAAGTTTTACTGTTGGTGGAAACGAACAAACTTATTTGGTACGCAACTCTCACAACAGAAACAATACATTGAATCCTGATGGAACGAACAAATACCGTGAAAACAGTCCACTTATTTTTGATGTAGGAGGTACAAGGTTTACACATGCAGTCGGTAACATTGACGTATCCAGAAGATTGTCTGACAAAGTAGGTATTGCATTCGGTTCTGAGTTTAGAAGCGAGACTTTTACGGTTATTGAAGGCTCTGAATCTTCTTACGAAGATGGTGGTCCTGACTCTTTTTCTGGTAATGATCCAAGAAACTCTGGTTCTTTCAACCGTTTCAACTTTGGTGGATATGCAGACATTGCTTTGGATTTGACCGATGATTTCTTGATCAATGGTACGATTCGTGCAGAAAATTACAGCGATTTTGGTAGTGCTTCTGTTTGGAAAGTAAGTTCTCGCTACAAATTTGCAGAAGACAAAGTAACACTTAGAGCTTCTGCCTCTACAGGTTTCCGTGCTCCTTTGTTGCACCAAATTTATACTCAAAAAGCTCAGTATAGTTTCGTTCCAGGGTCAGGTATTCAAGTAGGTGGTTTGATCAACAACGTTTCGAGAGAGGCTCGCTTATTGGGTTTACCATCTTTGAAGGCGGAAGAATCTAACAACATAACCGTAGGTGTGGGTATCCGTCCAAACTACAACTTGAGCATCACATTGGATTACTACAATATTTCTGTAACAGATAGAATTATCTTGAGTACCGAAATTGGCGCAACGGATGCAGGTGACACTGCTTTGGATGCGATTTTGTCTGCTAACAACCTTTCTGATTTGAGTTTCTTTGTGAATGCTTTGGATACTCGAACTTCTGGTATTGACTTCGTAGCCAACTACAAAGGTCTTGAATTGGGTAAAGGTAGCTTAGGTTTGAACCTTTCTGCCAACTACACACTTCAAAATGAAAGAGACGGTGAGGTGAAAAACCCAACATTGGTAGAACAAGCGGGTCAAACGGTATCTAACGCAACACAGGAAGCGCTGTTCTTTACTTCTCGTCCTAAATTCAAAGTGATTTTTGGTATTGACTACGCTGTTGATAAATTCAGTGTTGGACTCTACAATACCGTATTTGGGCCAACCGAATTCAGACAACAAGGTTTGGATCCAGGTCTTTATACAGAGTTTGCAACCAAAGTTGTTACCGACTTGAACTTGAACTATCAAATGACGGATAAAATCGGAATCGGTGCCAACATCAACAACTTGTTGAATGTATTGCCAGAATGGGAATTCAAAGCAGATGCAGGTTCTGAAGCACTATTGAACGATGCTGCTTTCTTGAAAACCCAATCTAACTTGATTACCTTCAATCAGCGTTACTCTCAAATGACTTATGATGGATATCATTTCAGTCAGTTGGGTACTATTTTCAACTTTGCATTGAACGTTCAGTTGTAAGATTGTTTTGACAATAGAACAGTCGCTGAATTTATTTAGTAGACTTAGATTTTAAATAGAAAGCCATCGGAGGATCATTTCATTCGATGGCTTTTTCTTTTTTGCCTAATCACAAAAGACATATAGCATAATAAAATCTAAAACAAAAAATCCATAATATCTACCAGAACTGTAATTAAAAATTAAAAACCACTTGTCAGCCTTCAATTCTAAAAGCATCTTAATTCATATCAATCCTTACAATCAAAAAATTACACAATCACATTTTTACATTTTGATTCCAAAAAGCGGTTAAAAAAATGCAAGCACAAATTTCCCTACCAAAAGTTAGCGAAAGTGCTTTCAAATAATAGTCTTTTAATAGTATATTTGTCGCTTAAACAGATTTCAAAAATACAAAGTAAATATGCAGGACGCACCTATTTTGAATGATTGGCAGTTGGAGCAACAAGAATGGCTCGAAGCATTGGAAGAAATAGTGGAAGCACATGGAAAGGAAAAATCGGCAGAATTGTTTCAATCACTGCGTCATTGGTTGGCTCGAAAGGGCGTGGCAAACAGTGGCGAAGCCCTCAATACTCCCTACTTCAATACCATCCCTCCCGATGAACAACCCGACTATCCTGGTAATTTAGAACTCGAACAAGAGCTGGAAAACATCCTCAAATGGAATGCTCAAGCTATGGTTTTGCAGGGCTATGATAAGGGAGTTGCTTTAGGTGGACACATTGCGACCTTTGCAGGAGCAGCGACTTTTATTGAAGTATTGTTAAACCATTTTCTCCGCAGCAAAACCGAAGACTATGGCGGTGATTCATTTATGTTTCAAGGTCATGCTTCACCAGGATTGTATGCAAGAGCTGCAATGGAAGGACGTTTAAGTGAAGAAGCGATTGCAGATTTTCGACAAGAAACCATTGGTGGGGTATCTTCTTATCCGCATCCTCGCCGAATGCCCGACTTTTGGTCAACTCCTACGGTGAGCATGGGATTGGGACCATTGATAGCGATTTACCAAGCTCGTTTCCAAAAATACTTGGAACACCGAGGTTTGAAGCCCAACAATGGCGGCAAGATTTGGCACATCATCGGAGATGGAGAAATAGATGAACCCGAAATTTTGGGTTCTATCAACGTGGCTTCCCGCCAAAACTTAGACAACCTTGTATTCATCGTCAACTGCAATCTGCAACGACTTGACGGTCCTGTACGTGGAAACGGCAAAATCATTCAAGAGCTGGAGCGTTCGTTTTTAGGTAGCGGTTGGAATACCTTGAAGTTGATTTGGGGCAGTGAGTGGGACGAACTGTTTGCCAAAGACGAAGATGGCATTTTATTGAAGCGATTGACCGAAATGGTGGATGGCAATTTCCAAGAATTGAACACCCTTCAAGATGGAGCATTGATTCGCAAAAAATTGGTGAATGGAGACGAAAAACTGGAAAAATTGCTGGCAGATTACAGCGATGAAAAAATCAAAGATTTGAAGCGAGGTGGGCACGACCGTAACAAAATTTTTGCTGCTTTTACAAATGCTGCTAATTCCGACAAACCGACTGTTATCTTAATCAAAACGATTAAGGGTTATGGTATGGGCAAGTCGGCAGAAGGATTGAATACGGCACATCAGGTAAAAAACTTGCAGCAAGACGACCGAATTTACACCAAAAATCGCTATCAAATTCCCCTCACCGACGAAGAAGCTTTGGCTGCAAAGTTTTACTTTCCAGATGAAGACAGCGAGGTGATGCAATATATGCACGAAAGACGCAAAGCATTGGGGGGTTATATCCCTTCACGCTCAGAAGAATATACGCCTATTGAAGCTCCCGATAATGAGACGCTTCAACCCTTGTTTGAAGGAAGTGAAAGTTCGGGCGGGAAAGATTTTTCTACCACAGCAGCGGTTGTGCGTCTATTAACCCAACTCCTCCGAAAATCTTCTATCAAACAATACGTCGTGCCTATCGTTCCCGATGAAGCACAAACATTTGGGATGGAATCCATCTTCAATTCTGCCAAAATCTTCAATGCCAAAGGGCAATTGTATGAGCCAATGGAGATAGGGATTTCGGTTATCAAATACAAGGAAAGTAAAAAAGGACAGGTATTGCAGGAAGGCATCAACGAGGCAGGGGCAACAGCTTCTTTTATTGCAGCAGGTACTGCTTATGCGACACATGGCATCCCGACGATCCCTTTCTACATCTACTACTCAATGTTTGGTTTCCAAAGGGTACAAGATTTGATTTGGGCAGGTGCAGACATGCTTGCCAAAGGATTCATGTTGGGAGGAACGGCTGGTCGAACGACTTTGAATGGGGAAGGATTGCAGCATCAAGATGGTCATTCACATTTGATGGCACTGACTGTACCTTCTATTTTGTCTTACGACCCTGCTTTTGCTTATGAGTTGGCCATCATCATTCAGGATGGTATTCGCAGAATGTATGTCGAAAACGAGAAGATTTTTTACTACATTACGGTTTACAACGAAAACTACCACATGCCTTCAATGCCTGAGGGCGTGGAAGAAGGCATTTTGAAGGGAATTTATAAATACAAGACCTCCGAGACAAAAGTCAGTAAAGGCAAAAAAGTACATTTGTTGGGTTCTGGTTCGGGAATTGTTCAGACCCTTCAAGCGGCAGAAATTTTGGAGGAAATGGGCATTGCAACCGATATTTGGAGTGTGACAAGTTGGAATGAACTTTATCGTGAAGCGATGGCTTGCGACAGATGGAATCTCTTACATCCCGATGCAAAAGAAGAGAAAGTACCTTATATTCAAGAAGTTTTGAAAGGTGAAGAAGGTACTTTTGTGAGCAACAGCGATTGGATGAAACTAACTTCTGGTGCTTTGTATCCGTGGATGCCTGAAGGTTTTGTAGCTTTGGGTACGGATGGGTTTGGATTGAGCGACAGCCGTGAAAACTTGCGGGATTACTTTGAAGTGAGTGGTAAGTACATCGCTTACACTGCTTTACGCTCTTTGCAGAAAAAAGGAAAAGTGACGAAAAAGGATTTGAAAGCCTTTATGAAGAAACATGGAATTGAAAGTGACAAATTAGACCCTATGAGTGTTTAGTTTTAAAGGGCTTTATTGTTATATGGCTTTGTGGTCGTATTGTTGAGTAGATGTAGAGCAATTCGACTGTACAAACCATGCCGCAATAAAACAATTTAGCAATTCAACAGTAAAACAATTCAACAATAAAACAATAAAATAAAATGAGTTACGAATATAAACTTCCTTCTCTCGGCGATGGCGTTACGGGTCAGGTAACTGAAATATTGGTAAGCGTAGGCGACCAAATCGAAGAAGAGGATACGCTGATGATTGTCAGCACCGATAAAGTAGATGCTGAAATGCCGAGTGATGTGGCAGGAACAATAGAGGAAATTTTGGTGAGCGTGGGTGATGAGGTGAAAGAAGGTGATTTGTTGGTCAAAATCAATGCGGGCGGCGAAAGCAGTTCGGATACTGACAAGGCACAAGAAACTCCTAAAAAAGAGGAGAAACCTGCTGATCCAACTCCTGCAAAGGAGACTGCTAAAACAGAAACGCCAAAAGAGGAAGAGAAACAGGCTGCTTCTTCACAACAAACGGGTGGGGATACGAATTATCGCATGTCGCCTTTGGCTCGAAAAATCGCACGAGAATTGGGCGTAGATTCTTCTACTTTGAAGCCTTCGGATGGCAATCGCATCAAGGCAGAGGATGTGCTGCAGGCTGCAAAAACAAAGCAAGATCAATTGGAGAAAGCGGCAAAAGCTCCTGCAAGCAGTGGCGGTGGTGTAGCATTTCAACCTTTACCCAATTTTGAGAAGTTCGGCAAGGTAGAACGCAAAGCTATGAGCCGAATCAATGCGGTAACGGCAGAGAACATGCACTATAGTTTTTCGGTGATTCCACATGCTTGGATTTCTGAAAAGGCAGACATTACCGACATTGAAGCGATGCGTCAACAATACAAAGGCAGCATCAAGGCAAAAGGCGGAAGTCTTACTATTACTGCTATTTTGGTGAAAGCCGTAGCTGTTGTCCTCCGCAAAATGCCGCAATTCAATGCAAGTATTGACATGGAATCCAAAGAATTGGTCTATAAAGACTACATCAACATTGGTGTGGCAGTTGATACGGATAGAGGATTGTTGGTGCCTGTGATTCGGGATGTCGACCGCAAAGGTTTGACCGAAATTTCCATCGAATTGTCCGAAATGTCTAAGCGTACTCGTGAAGGCAAAAACAATCTAACGGATATGGAGCGTGGAAGCGGCAACTTCTCTATTTCCAATATTGGCGGGATTGGCGGTACGGATTTGAAGCCGATTGTCAATTCTCCTGAAGTCGCTATTTTGGGTGTTACGGCTTCTGTGATGGAACCTCGTTGGAATGGCAGTGAATTTGTGCCTCGATTGATGATGCCGATGCACATTGGTTTTGATCACAGAGTCATCAATGGGGCAGATGCGATTCGATTCTTGGTGGAATTGAAGAATATTATGGAAGATCCGTTTTTGGGATGGTTTTAATGGAGGAAGTAAGAAGTAGAATGAGAGACCGCTTCGCTGTGAGAATACAGAGTACAGAAAAATAAAAAAGGGGAATTGCTTTTTGAGCAACTCCCCTTTTTTTTACAAATCTGTTACGTAGATAAGATTAACGAAAGATTTCAAACTCCACATTCTACCTCTTTCATTCTTCATCCTTGATCTAACGTTGTACTTATTTTTTTGATAGTTTAGGACTATTTTTTCTTCTTAGGAGGAGCAGGTTTTGCCCCTTTCTTACCAGGCATTTCTACTGTTTTCTTGCTATTCGCATCACGAATCGCTTTCTTTTTAGCTTTTTCAGCTTCTTGATTCTTTTTTGCTTGGTTGCGTTTCTGTTCTTTACTTAAAGTTGGCATATTGTTAATGTTTAAAAAGTTTTTAATAAAGGTTATAGGTCAATATCAACTGCAAATTTCAGAGTGTTTCAGTCCATTTGCATAATTGATGATGTATAGACCAACTTTTGGTTTTTGGTCACAGGTTTTGAGAAGTTTTTTTTGAAGGAAATGAAAAAAAAATTAGAGTCTGAACCAATACTTCAATTTTTCGCTTATATTTAGGTAAGTAAAAGTAGTCACCAATTTTTTCTAAATGCTTATTCAAAAAGAAAATACCGCTTTTTCCGATTCAGAAGTCATTGTTACAGATGAAGATACAAGGCAAGAGGAACAAACTTCAAATGGAGGTTTGTATCCTTATGATGCCACCAAAGTCGATATTGACATTCGGGAAGACCCTATGACAGTCTATGAGTTGATGCGGAAATACAAAAAAGGTTCACTCATCATCAATCCCGATTACCAACGAAATTTGGTTTGGAAACGCCAACAAAAAAGTCAATTCATTGAATCTATTTTGCTCAACTTTCCCCTTCCTCCTTTTTACCTCAATCAAAACATATTGGGAAAATACATCGTAGTAGATGGCTTGCAGCGCATTTCGGCTATGTACGAATACACAACCGACCAATTTTCTTTGAAGGGATTGGAAGTATTGAAACATTTGAATGACAAGCATTTTTCGGAACTTCCCGGCAGGCTTCAAGCCAAAATGGAAGATAAAAAACTGAATCTTTATATCATCAAACCCTCTGTACCGATTGAAGTGGTCTATGATATTTTTTACCGAATCAATACAGGCGGAACACAACTCAATCGACAAGAAATCAGAAACGGTATTTTTATCGGACAATCCACTGAACTCTTGAAGGAATTGGCTGAAACCGACTATTTTAGAAAGGCGATTGGAGAAGGGATTTCTCCCAAAAGAATGAAAGACCGAGAGGCTGTTTTGCGTTATTTAGCCTTCAAAATATTTGATTACAAAGAGGACTACAAAGGCAATATGAGTGACTTTGTGGAAGATGCTATGCGGAAAATCAATTTGATGGAAAAAGATGCGATAGAAAAATTGAAGGAAGATTTTGAAAGGGTGATGAAAAAGACTTATGAGTTTTTTGGAGAAAGAAATTTCCGCTTACCTACCGAACAAACCAAAGGCAGAATCAACATTGCGATGTTGGAATCCATTGCCTACTTTTTTTCCAAACAATCGGATGATTTCCTTCAAAAACACCGCACAACAATTATGGACAACTTTGACCTTTTGTTGAAGGATGAAACTTATTTGGAAGCCATCAAAACTTCAACGGGCGATAAAACCAAAGTGAATAACCGCTTTCAAAAAGTTGAAAAAATATTGGGGAACGTATGATTACCGAAATAAGACTCAAAAACTTCAAGGTTTTCAAAGAGGAAACCATTTTTCCTACCAATCGCTTGACTTTACTGACGGGAGTAAACGGGGCAGGGAAATCTTCCATGTTGCAGCCTTTGTTGTTGATGCGGCAATCTATTGAATATGATGAACGGACAACCCAAATCTTATTTAATGGGAGTTGTGTGGAGTTGGGAAGTTTTATGGATGTGAAAAATGCAGAGACACCGAGGGAAGAAGCGATTATTTTTGGATTTGAAGTAAAAAAGGGCGATTGGCAAAAAGGAATTGTTTATGAATTAGAAGATACTAGTTTTGACGGAGATGTAGGTACAATACAAACAATTATTATAGATAGTAAAATAAGAATACAACACAATGAAGGATGGCACTATGTTAATGCAAAAAGTGTGCAAGATACTATCATCATCTTACATAATTTATCTCCAATTGAAGATGACATCCATGAAGATATACTAACAAATATTTTTTCTTCTAAAGAAGTATATCGAGGCTATGCGGATATTGATAATGCCACTTCCGTTCATACTCTTCACTACATAGCCGCCGACAGAATCGGCCCCAAACCCTACTATGAAAAACAAACTTTAAGTAAGTTCCCCAATGTAGGAGCAAGAGGAGAAAATACCGCCAATGTGCTGTATAGAATGGAAGATGAATTGGTCAATGAAAAACTCTATTTAGGAGAAGATGCCCAAACATTAATTCAACAAACAGAAGAATGGCTCTCTGAAATTTTGGGAGGCGCAAAAGTAGAATTAAAGGGAAAAGAAAGAGAACATGCCGTTTTGAGTTTATTGTTGAATACCGACTCTTCCTCCAATCGCTACCGTCCTTCTAATGTGGGTTTCGGCTATACCTACATTCTCCCTATCATCGTTTCGGGTTTGATAGCCAAAGAAGGAGAAATATTAATCGTAGAAAATCCCGAAGCGCATTTACATCCCAAAGCACAATCCAAACTCGCCCAATTTCTCGCCAAAGTAGCGAGTTGTGGCGTACAGGTTTTTATTGAAACACACAGTGAACACATTTTGAATGGAATTCGGTTGGCAATTGTCAAAGAAGAAATCGAGATTCAAAACGATAATGTAACCGTCTTGTATTTTCAAGACGATGAAAACGAGCGTTTTGTTGAAATTCCCATTCGAGTAGATGGAGGGATAGATAAATGGCCCGATGGATTTTTTGACCAAACCGACAAAGACCTTGAACGCATATTGGGAATTTGATTATGGAACTATTTATCAATGACTATTCGCTGGAAGACCAATATCTTCACTATGAAAAGGATGAAGATTTTGACAAAGCCTTGCTGCAATTCATTGGCACTCTAAAAGCTGTTGCCCAACAAAAACAGGTCTATAAACAACTCACCATCTATGCTGAAACTACTCAATTGAGAGATTTTATTCGTTCTATTAGCCAACAAAAAGACCAAAGCCCTAAAACAGTTTTTCTGCGTACTTTGGACAGATTAGGAGTTAGAAATTGGAGGAAAGAGCAAGTCCATACAACTGAGTGTCAATACGTGAGTTTGGATTTGCAGCAATTGGGAATTGATGATATTCGAGGACAATTGTGGGCAGAAGTAGCCGAAAGAACATTAAAAGGTAGAAACTGCCTATTACTCAATTTCCCCAATTCCGTTTTTTCTGTAAATCGATACATCACCATTATAAAAAACGAAGGTCAGAATCCGCCTGTTTTGGTGAATTTGGATTGGGCAGACAACAAAGTGGCGGTTCATATATGGGTTCAAATTAACTTGGAAATCAGTACCGTAGTTGAAGATTCACAACATTTGAAAGCTATTCACAACGCTTTTTTAGAATCAAAAAAATTGCAGGAATTTGATTGGAGTTCCTGGAAGCCTTATTTTCACGAAGACAATTACAAAACACAAGATTTAGGAACACTTTTTCCCTTTATAGAATTGTCGGATTTATTGGTAGAAAATAGCAATTGGAGTTTGTTTGAAAAGGAACTGAACACTTTGAAGCAAGAGGAACGAATTGGAAAAATTGAAGCGATGGGAAGGCAAATCGCCTTGATAAATGGTTGGGAATACTCTAATCAACTCAGTGAAAGGAACAACAGAAAGATTTATTTACCTTCCATTCAATCCGCTAATTTTTACTTAGCTCTTGATACACAACATGGTGAGTTTGAAGTGCATGACAAAAATGGTGTTCATCTTGGTTCAGTTATGTTTAATCATTTCGTAAAAAAGCCTAAGAGTCACCGTATTAGTGTTTAATCCCTTGCCCACTCCAATTAATCAACTTATACAAAACCCTCGCCCCCACATTCGCATCCCATTCATCTGCCTCATGATAAGCATCAGGCGACACCTCACACAAGTCAAAACCAATGATTTCCCTTCCAGAAAGCACCAGTTTTTTCAACAAATAAAACACCTCGTACAATTCAAATCCACCTGCAACAGGCGTTCCCGTATTCGGGCAGAGATTGGGCTTCAAACCGTCAATGTCGAAGCTGATATAGACCTTTTGAGGAAGTACTGCAATGATTTCATCACACATTGCAGCCCAAGTAGTCGACCTTTCCATTTCGACTTTTTCCTTGATGTCCCAATCGTAAAAACAGGTGATACGTTTTGGAAAACGATTGATGTATTCCACTTCCGCCTCACAAATATCCCGAATCCCCACCATTACCAATTTACTCACCTCTTTGTTTTGCAGTGCATTGTGCATAATCGAAGCATGAGAATATTGGAAGCCTTCAAATGCTACCCGCAAATCAGCATGAGCATCAATTTGAAGAATCCCAAAATCATCGTATTTCGTAGCCAAAGCTTCCATCAATCCCAAAGGGGAACTATGGTCGCCTCCCACAATGCCCACCAATTTGTTATCGTCCAACAATCGCAAAGATTCCTGTTTGCCCCATTCCTTCAAAGCCGTACATTGCAGATTTACTTCTCCCAACAATTGCTGCATTTCAGCCGATTCTTCAATATTTCCGCCTTCCTCCAAAAATTCAATATATCGAGCCGCCTTCTCTCGGTACACTTCATTTTTTTGCTGCCAATCTTCCGAAATCGGCAACATATACGCTCCAATTTTCCAAGCATCCTCCACATCCGAATCGTACAAATCGACTTGCGCCGAAGCCTCCAAAATCGCTTGCGGTCCACTTGCTGTTCCTGCGCTGTACGAAACCGTCACCTCCCACGGAACAGGCAATAATACCACCTTTGCGTCTTCATAGTCAAAGGGCAAACCAAATAAACGCCCATTGGCACAGGCGTAAGCATTGGGGTCGAAAGCATTGATTTTTTGTTGTTTGTTCATAACATTTACGTAGTAAAATCTGCGAAACATCTGCTTTATCAGCGTCATTTGTGTTACCAGTTCAACAGCCAAGCAAATATCAAAGGTGCAACAATCGTAGCGTCCGACTCGATAATATAACTCGGCGTATCTACCTCCAATTTTCCCCAAGTGATTTTCTCATTTGGAACAGCCCCTGAATACGAGCCATAACTAGTAGTTGAATCCGAAATTTGGCAGAAATACCCCCAACATTTGATGTAGTCTTTCTCTAAGTCTTGGGTCAACATCGGCACAACACAAATCGGAAAATCACCTGCAATTCCTCCACCTATTTGGAAGAAACCAATGCCTGTATCACCCATATTTTGCTCGTACCAATCCGCCAACCAAATCATGTATTGAATCCCCCCCTTCAAAATATTGGTGCTAATTTCCTTTGTGATACAGTGACTTGCAAACATATTGCCGAGCGTAGAATCCTCCCATCCTGGCACTACGATTGGAATGTTTCGCTCACAAGCCGCCAACATCCACGAATTTTTTGGGTCAATTTGATAGTACTGCTCCAATTTGCCACTGCGAATGAGTTGGTAAAAATATTCGTGCGGAAAATAACTTTCTCCTGCTTCATGAGCTTTGAGCCAAATTTCCATCATCGAGTCTTCAATTCGGCGCATTGCCTCCATTTCGGGAATGCACGTATCCGTTACTCGATTGTAATGGTTTTGAAGCAAATCCCATTCGTCCTGCGGACTCAAATCTCGATAATTAGGGATTCGCTTGTAAAAATCGTGCGCCACCAAATTGAAGATGTCCTCTTCCAGATTTGCACCTGTGCAAGTAATCACGTCTACCTTCCCTTGACGAATGATTTCCGCCAAAGACTTACCCAATTCGGCTGTTGACATCGCCCCTGCAAGCGTAATCATCATTTTGCCGCCCTTGTCCAAATGCGCCTGATAACCTTTTGCAGCATCTACCAAAGCAGCAGCATTGAAGTGAAGGTAATGGCTTTCAATAAATTGAGAAACAGGTCCTTTTTGTGTATTTTCCATTGAATTGTATTGCTTTGATAAATTAATAAAATTACAAATATTAAGTGCCTTGCATAATTAACTGTAACGGAAGTTTCTTTAGACGGTAAAGTGTAATCTTTAAGGAAACGAAAAGGTGACATCTCACTATCTAAAGAAACTTTTGAAACAATGTACTTAATACACTGTAACGGAAATTTCTTAATATCCTTCTATGACAAAATTCGTGCATTTACATCCCCCTAAGTCCCCCTTCAAAGGGGGAGTTTCCTCACTATCAGTGTATTCCCCCTTTGAAGGGGGATGTTGCGCCAGTTTTGTCACATTGTCAAAAAACTTTCGTTACACTGTACTTAAGCTTTATAAGAAAGTAAACATTTCGTACAAAATTTTCAGTCTACCCTTCAAAGTTTTCTTTCACCACTAATAACCAAACAATATAACAGTACGGCAATCCAACAACAAATCTTAGTATCCCAAAATTTTCAACATTTCCTCTGCCGTTTGTTCGGGCGCATGTTGCCAATGTCGAAGCTGCCCATTTTCGTCTCGGTTTGCAATAATGTGTTGAGGCGAAGGAATCAAGCAATGTTGAGTGCCGCCATAACCACCCAAAGCCTCTTGATAGGCTCCTGTGTGAAAGAATCCCAAATAAAGTGGTTCTTCAACTCCTTTATAGCGAGGCATATAGACCTGCCCTACATGCACCTCCGAATTGTAATAGTCGGCATTATCGCAACTCAAACCGCCAATATTGACCCTTCCAAACTCGTTGTTCCACTTGTTAATCGGCAGCAATATGAATCGCTCATAAATACCCCAAGTATCTGGAAGTGTATTGATTAATGAGTTGTCAATCATGTACCAACGTTCCGAATCGTTTTGCTGCTTCTGCCCCAAAACCGAAAAAACAGTTGCCCCACTTTCTCCAACAGTATATTTTCCAAACTCAGTAAAAATTTCAGGATGTGGGATATTCTCTTCATCACAAGCAGCTTTGATTTGTCCTACAATTTCGGAAATCATGTATTCGTAATCGTATTCAAAACCCAAAGAATTTTTGATGGGCAAACCTCCACCAATGTTGATGGCTTTCAAGGTAGGGCAAACTTTCCTCAATTCACAATAGAGCTTCAATGTACGCTTCAATTCTCCCCAATAGTGCATATTGTCTCGGATGCCTTTGTCCACAAAAAAGTGCAACATTCGAAGTCGAAACTTGGGATTGTTGGCTATTTTATTTTGGTAAAAAGGAATCACTTCTGAATGTCGAATCCCCAAACGAGAGGTATAAAACTCGAAGTTGGGTTCTTCCTCCGTAGCCACCCTTAGCCCAACATTGCAAGGGTGTTTTTCGACCATTTGCTCATAAGCATCCAACTCTTCCGCATTGTCGCAGACAGGCACAACATTGTAGAAACCATCGTTGATCAACTCACTGATTTTACGCAAATAACGCTCGTTTTTGAAGCCATTATTGACGATAATCGTATTTTTTTGAACCTTTCCTTCAGCGTGAAGCTTTCGGAGCAAATCTATATCAAAGGCAGAAGAAGTTTCCAACTGAACACCATTTCTCATTACTTCTTCCAAGACATGTTTAAAATGACTACTTTTGGTGCAGTAACAATAGCGATAATTGTTTTGATAGTTGTGCTTTTCGATGGCTTTCTGAAACAGATTTTTGGCTTTCTGTATTTGACTCGAAATCTTCGGCAGATAGGTCAATCGAAAAGGCGTACCATAAGTGTCTATGAGTTCTTTTAGTGGAATATCATTGAAGTACAGGTAGCCATCTACTACTTCAAAACCTTCTTGTGGAAAGTAATAGGTCTGGTCAATTAAATCAGCATATCTATTTATCATTACAAATATTCTAAGTTTTACTGTATTAGGTAAAAAAGAAAAAATAACTTCCCAACCAATATTCCCTTTTTGAAGGGGTTGGGGTATGTTAACAAAAGAAAACGGGGAGTTATTTTTTTTACCCTTACTAAGGGGCGCAAATATCTACAAAACACATCGGATTGAATACAATTATTATGATAAATTCCACTACAAATTTCATATTTTTTTTGATGTTAATAGGTATGGTTTCCTGCAATCAACCCATACCCCAAAGCACCAAACTCGAACAGATTCAAATCGTTAGAGACCAATGGGGTGTCCCTCATATCATCGCTCCAACAGATGCCGATGTAGCCTATGGTTTGGCATGGGTGCAATGTGAAGACGACTTCAATACTTTGCAGGAACAAATGTTGGCGATTAAGGGGATGTTGGGAGAAGTAAAAGGTCAACAAGGAATTGTAGTGGATTTTGGAGTAAAATTCATGGGTTTGCGGGAAATCGTGGAAGAACGATACGAAAAAGACCTAGCCTCCGACTTTCGGAAAGTGCTTCAATCTTTTGTGGATGGGGCAAATGCTTACGCTGCTTTGCATCCCGATGAAGTATTGCTGAATGGTTTGTTTCCCTTGACGGGAAAAGATGTCATTATAGGCTATTTACTCGGCATGGTAGATGTGTCGGGCGCAGGTAAGGATTTGCAGCGAATCATGAACGGCAAAATCAAAAACGATGTGCCCAAAGGCTCCAATGCCATCGCCATCAGCCGCAACAAAACAACCGACAACAAAACCTACCTTGCCATTAATTCACATCAACCCCTTGAAGGTTGGTATTCTTGGTACGAAGCCCATCTCATGAGCGATGAAGGCATGAATATTTTGGGTGGTACGTTTCCGGGAGGAGCGACTATTTTTCATGGGGCAAATGAAAACTTGGGTTGGGCGCATACGGTCAATCATGCCGACTTTTCGGATGTCTATCAACTCTCTATGAATCCAGACAAGGCCCTTCAATACCGCTTCGATGGTGAATGGCTCACCTTACAAACGACTCGTTATTGGTCGTGGCTCAAGCTTTGGAAATTCATCAAAATCCCCATCCGCAAAACTATTTATCAAAGCAAATACGGTCCGACTTTTGAAACCGAAAACGGCTTTTTCTCTTGGCGATATACCGTCAATCTCGACATCAGAGCTGCCGAACAATGGTATAGAATGAACAAAGCCAAAAACCTCGAAGAATTTAAAAAGGCCTTAGAGATGCAAGGAATTCCTTGTACCAACATAGTTTATGCCGACCGAGAAGACAATATTTTCTACATCAGCAATGGTCGAATTCCCATTCGAAATCCTCAATATGACTGGCAGCAAGTTCTTCAAGGTGACACCTCTTCAACACTTTGGAAAACAAATTACTATCCTATTGATAGTTTGCCGCAAGTTCTGAATCCACAATCGGGTTATGTATTCAACACCAACAATACGCCTTTCTCGTCGAGTGATAGCCTAAACAATCCTACTGAAAATGAACTCAATAAGCTGTTGGGCTATCTGCCTACTCATGCCGAAAACAATCGTTCTGCCAGATTTTTGGAATTGATTTCGGAATACGATAGCTTGAATTATGAGAACTTCAAACGCATCAAATTCGACCAACAATATCCTTTACCTTTGGCTCATCCTAAAATGAAAAACTTGGAACTGCTGCTTCAATTGGATGCTTCAAAACATCCTCAAATTGCGGATGCAATTCAATTACTGCAATCATGGGACAGAAAAAACAACAAAGAAAACACAACTGCTCCATTGTTTATTTTGTCGCTCAACAATTTGATGGATTCCCTGAAAGCCGCAGATGTGTACCGCATTGGCAATCACATTACAGAAGCTCAATGTGTGGCAGCTATCGAAAAAGCAGTAGCAGAATTGAAGGAGGATTATCAGAATATAGAATTGCCTTTGGGTACACTGCAAAGGCACATTCGAGGGGAGGAAAACATTCCGCTTGGCGGTGCACCCGATGTGTTGGGAGCGATGTATTCTAAAAAGCAGGAAAATGGTCAGTATAAGGGAACTGCGGGAGAATCTTACATCGAATTGGTGCGATTCAGCGATAAAGGGGTCGAAATAGAAAGCATCAACGCCTACGGTACTTCTGCAAAACCAAATCGTCCACACCACACCGACCAAATGCAACTATTTGCAGAGCAGCGATTGAAGAAAATGACCTTGGATAAGGAACAGATTTTGGCGGAAGCGGACACGATATATGCGCCTTTGAAGGTCGTGCAATAAAAAACAAAAAGGCAGCCATCTGTTTGATAGCTGCCTTTTTTTGAATTTAAACTTCGAGTTTATCCTTGCATTTCCCTAATCTTCTTCCTTCTTCAATCCCAACTGAATGACTTTCTTAAACTTGAAGTAATCATTCTGTTCTTTGAAGCCTTCCGTTTTCACCCATTCCTCATTGCTGTACTTCACCAAGTAGCCTTCAATTTCATCTTTAGTCATACGAGAATGAGAAGTCAAATAGTTCGCCATTTGCAGCAAGAGGTGACGATTGTTTTCAAGCAGCTTTTCGGCTTGTTTTTCACATCGTTTAATCAAGCCCAAAGCCTCGTTTTCATGCTCATCCTTGTGAAAGAAAAAGTCGTTGAACTCGGATTGCATCACTGCAACTTTGATAGGGTCTTTACCCATTGCATAAGATTTAATGGCATTGTTTGCCAACTTCGTCGCTTGGATAATGTCTTGACGCACACCAGAAGAAGTATGGTCTAAACCGAAAATCAACTTTTCTGCTACATATCCACCCAAAGTAATCGTGATGTTTTTCTCAATCAATTCACGGGTCAAAATATGCTCAGGAAAATTGATTTTACAAAAACCCGCCGCTTCGTTGTCGACCGTTCGAGTGACCACCAAATCGGGAACAATGTGCAGTGTCAAAGCCGCCAAAATAGCATGTCCACATTCATGCACCGCAATGTGCGCCTGAACATCATCGTCTTTGGCTTTTCGCAGTTCGTGAACCTTTAAATTGACCTTATAAGCCTTTTCTATAATCAACTGCCCGACCAAATCGTAAAAACCAATTTCGTATTGATTGTTTCGATATGCCCAAGTAATATGTGAAGGCTGCCAATCGTTTTCAATCATATCACACACAATCTGACTGATATACGAATCCACCAAATTTTTGATGGTTGTCAGTACAGGACGTGCGCCTTGAGTCGGAAAAACGCCCTCTTTGTAGATGATGTCAATAATGGTCTCGTCAAAATCCAATCGAAGTTTGAAGCGTTCTTGAATGGCCTTGTTCATCTCCTCCAATTTTCGCTCAATGAAGATGCGGTAATTTTCGGCATTGAAGGCAGGGTAAATGATGTGGTTGTTTCCCAATCTGGCAATTTGCTCGTTTCGGAAACGGTGCTGCAAAGCGGATTTAATGTCTGCAATGGTAATTTTCAAAGTACTTTTGTGGAAATCGTCTGCGCTAATATCGGGATTGATATTGTAGCTCATGTAGTAGGCTTCATCCAAATTTCCAATCACAAAAATCAGCCCCTTAGACAAATCCATCAACTTCATCGAACCTTCATAGTTCACCGCATCGTACAAGAAATCCACCAATTCTTCAATACTCATTCGCTTCAATTCGTCCTTGATGTCGAGTGAAGAAGTGTATTTATCTCCTACAAGTGAGTTCAAACCGCCTACAAAATCGGCAGAAGAAAAGTAATTGGCTTTCAGTTTTTTGCGTCCAGAATTGTAGCCAAAGAAGCCAAAACCTCTGAATATTTTCGCAAAAGCCTCATAGTTTTCCACTACCTTTCCGTCTGCTACTTCTACTCCAAATTCGATACATTTGTTGAGGAGCTTGATGGCTTTGTAGCCACGATTGATGTAGTATTGACTGGGAGAGGCATTGTAATAAAACTTACCAGAATCCAGCAATTCCCAGATAATTCGGAGCTTGTCTCTGTCGACTTCCGCACCAGATTCGTTGATGGTTCGGGCAAACTGAAATTCATCTAAGCAGATGATACATTCACGCTGATGATGGTGCTGCAAATCTTGGGTAAACATGGACTTTAGCCAAGAACCACTTGTGTTGGTGCTGCCAAATTCACCAATGTCAATGTGCAGATAGGCTTGCATGATATCCAATATCTCTACCAAGCGCCTCACCAATGCAGTTTTTCCTGTGCCAGTCATTCCCCAAAGGTTGATAACTGTCGGACGCATTTGAGTATCTGGAAACAAATACCAAGGATACATTAGACTGATGACCTCATCAATGATGTGATCCAATCCAATGAATTCCTCCTTGAGTTGTTGTTTCACAAATTCAAGGGTTTTCTTTCGTTTTAAAATGTACTGTTTTAAGTCGGGATTCTTCATGTTCATATATTCTGCTGTATAAACCTAATTTTGAGCAAATTAGTTTCCAAAAACAAGATTAATTGCAATTAATTTTCATGAGATTATGTTATGTGCAGAGCGGTTAAGGAGCAACATTAAACATCGTTTTTCTTCCTTCTTCAAGTAGTCTCTCTACCATTGAGATGTATGTAATGTATTCGGTTATATGATTTGTGAGGTCTGATCTGTGCGCCTTATGCCAACAAATCCGATGCAATAATACTGGGGCCCTCTCCTACCCTATCCGAAATCCAATAACGGTCTTCGCAATGCTGCAACAATTCTGCTTCAATAAAATCTTCAACAGCTTTTTTGGAAGAAGAAGGATACAATACATGGACATTGGGGCCTGCGTCTAAGGTGAAAGAAACAGGATGCCCCGAAGATTGGCGGAAATCTCGGATTTTTTGGATGATGGTGAGTGTATTGGGTTTCATCAAAATAAAGGAAGGGCTGGAAGTCATCATTAGGGTATGTAATGTCAGGGCTTCCATTTCAACTACTTGTATAAATTTTTCATGGTCTCCCGACTTCAAGGCTTCTACGATTTGCAGCACATTTTGGTTGGCTTCTTTGTAGCGAGTAGCCGCATAAGGATTGCCTTCCATCAAAGTATGACCTGCTCGACTTGATACCGATTTGGTACTGCTACTGACAATCAAAATGGCATCTTCAAACTTTTGAAAATTGGGATGTAAGTGCTGTGCAAAGGGAAGTGCATATTTGTCTGAACTTCCATTGATTTCGGGATGCCTGCCCCAAACGGATAATTTGGGAAAAACCGACCTTGCAGCACTCCCTGAACCCAGGCGAGACACATAAGAGGCTTTCTGCCAAAATTCGGCATCGCTTTGTGGGCTCCCAAAAAGCTGCTGTTCAATGCTGCAAAGACACAATGCCAATGCACTCATGCTTGAAGCGGAAGAGGCAATTCCTGAAGAATGAGGAAAAGAATTGGAGGATTTGATGCTTAGATGCAATTGGACGAGAAAGGGAAAGATGTCGGTAATGGAAGCCAAATATTTACGGATTTTTTCGGCAAAGGCTTCATTGGATTCTCCTTCAAAACGAAAGTCTATGGATATGCCTTTCTTTTTTTTCATTCCATAGAGAACCGATGTTTCCGTATAGGCTTGGGAGAGGGTGAAACTGATGGAAGTGTTTCGAGGCAATTGTCGCCCATGTTTACCCCAATACTTCACCAAAGCAATATTGGAAGGGCTTCGCCATACAATGGGCTGATGTTCAATTCTGGGGAGTTCTTTGGTGAGTTTTAAATCTAAATTTTGGTACATACGAAGATGTTGATTGGTGTCACAATGTTTCTCGCAAAGGTAAATAAAACCTTTTACTTCTATTTGCTCACATTTTTTTGATAAAAATAGGTCGTTGGGAAAGAAAATATGTTAAGTGCTATCCCTAAGCACTGCTTATGGTCAAGGGCTGCCTTTTCCCTTGACCAACAACAACTACGAAGATAACTCCGCCTATATAGTGCCTGACCGAAAACAGGCTTTATTTAAAAAAAACGGATTAAAAAAAAACATCTATGATGATGTTTTTCTGAATTTTAAGACATTTTTTTTCTAAATCATTAACATAGAGTGTATTATGTT
>JAUHXA010000138.1 GCA_030427245.1 Bacteroidia bacterium
GAAGTACCACACCGAGTTGAGAACGAAGGCTCTGCAAAGTTTTGGTCATATAATCTTCTCCGTCAATTTTTATTGTGCCGCTTGTAGGTTCATAAAAACGACAGACCAAATTGATAACCGTTGTCTTCCCTGCGCCTGTTGCGCCGACCAAAGCCACTGATTGACCTGCTTCAATGTGAAGATTGAAGTTCGGCAAAACTACTTTGTCTTCTACATACTCAAATCGGGTATTTTCAAAAACGATCTCTCCCTTCAATTCTTCAAAATCCGTTGCCCCTTTTTGGTCTTTTATCGTCACTTCTTCGTCCACCAATGAAAAAATACGCTCTCCTGCTGACAGACTCCCTTGTGCCATTGCATAAAATCGAGCAATATCTAAAATCGGCATAAATATCTGAGTGGCATAGCTAAAGAAAGCTGCAAGCGTACCGATTGTGATAGCCGCAGGAATTGCCAATGCCATTCGTCCGCCCAAAAACAAAACCAAGCCGCCCGCTGCCGAACCGATGAAAATTACTAATGGCAAATACATTGCAGTATAATACTGTGCCATAAAAGAAGATTTCCTCATACGGTCGCTTAAGCCTCTAAATTCTCGGCTTACTCTTTCTTCTTGTGCAGTGATTTTGTTGACTTGTACACCATTATTGTGTTCAGTAAAATTTGCAGTCAATTCACTGTTGATTTTTCTGGATTGACGAGAATACTTCAAAATCAACATTCGGATTTTGACCGATACCAAAACCAATATCGGTATAGCCGCCAAAACTATAAGGGTCAATTGCCAATTGAAAAAGAACATTATGGATAGACATATCGTAATCATGGTGATTCCCCAGATACACTCCAAAAATCCCCACGAAATCAATTCTACAACTCGCTCGGTATCGGAGGTAATTCTCGACAAAAGCCAACCCGAAGCAGATTTGTCGTAATATGAGAAAGATAGGTTTTGTAGTTTTTGGAACATCTCTTTGCGGAGGTCGTACATCACGCTTTCTTGAATATAACCTGCAAATCGAATAAAGAAAAACACGCAGATTACTTGAAATATCCCATTGGCTAAAAACAAGCCTCCATACCACCACAGACCACTCCAATCAGGGTCCGGAGTAATACCTTTTTCCCAGCTTTGTTGATAGACTTCAACGAGTGGAGTAATGGTATCGTCTAAAAAAAACATCCATATTGCAGGAAATATCGCATCACTAATGGCTACTAAGACCACGCTGACTATAAAACTCCAAAACATAGTTTTGTAATTCATCGCATAGCCAAAGATGCGCTTTAGAAAAGGAGCCAATGCTCCAACGTCTTTGAATTGTTCGTCTTCTGATTGTTTATATTGTTGCATTGTATGTTGATAGTTATGTTTGAGTTGATAATTGTGTTTGGGTGTTCATGGACTTGTATGGATAACGGCCTTTGAATTTGTATTTGAATATTGAATTTGAGTCTCCTATAGTTCCGCTTCCATTTCCGCCTGTACCTCGTAAACATCTTGATAAAAGCCTTCTTGCTGCGATAATTTTTTGTGATTGCCTTCTGCAGTCACTTTACCTCTCTCAATCACAATAATCTTATCTGCACGTTGAACAGCAGTAATTCGATGGGCTATAATTATCGTTGTTTTACTTTTTACTTTCTGTTTCAAAGACATTTGAATATTAAACTCTGTTTCGGTATCAACAGCCGAAGTGGCATCGTCCAAAACCAAAATATCAGCAGATTCCAAAAGTGTTCGAGCGAGGGTCACACGCTGTTTTTGTCCGCCCGAAAGCGCAACACCTTTCTCTCCGACCAACGTATCGTAACCTTCTGGGAAAACGTGCATGATGTTGTGAATACTTGCGGCTTTTGCAGCATCAATGATGTCCTCCTCATTCACTTCGGTTTGGGTATAGGCGATGTTTCCTTTGATGGTGGTTGAGAACAAAAACGCCTTTTGAAGTACAACACCGATTTGTCTACGAAGGAAAGTCTTGCTGTATAATTGCAAGGGTTTACCGTCCAAAAGGATTTCCCCTTTGATGGGTTCAAAAAATCGGGTGAGCAAAGCAATAATAGTCGTTTTACCAGCACCTGTTGGTCCCATCAAGGCAACTTGCTGACCTGCCGCAATTTTGAAGCTCACATCTTGCAGCACATACTCGTCTTCTTTAGATTCGGGATATTTAAACCAAACATTTTTGAAGACAATGTCTCCTTTCAAGCTTTCACCTTCAAAGCCTGAATAATCTTCTTCTGGCTCGTCCATAATTTTGGAGATACGTTCCATTGCTACGATTGCCATACCCATTTGTGATACCACACGACCGAGGCGATGCATTGGGAAAGTCACCATAATGGCATAGGTGTAAAAGCTGGTCAGCTCGCCAATCGTGATTTGGTTGGTCAAGGTGAAATAACCGCCTGCCATGATGGAAACCGCAATTTGGAGGTGAATCAAAGCATCTGAAAAGGGCCAAAAGAAAGCATGTAGCATGGCATGACGTTTACCAATTGCTAATTTTCTTTGGTTCTGATCTTCAAATTTATTCACTTCTGATTTTTCTTGTGCAAAGGCTTGCACGACTCGAATACCCGACAGGTTTTCTTCTGCAATCCCTGTGAGTTTGTCCTGTTCTGCTTCGTGTTCTTCCCATACTTTCCGCTCTCTTTTGAAAAAGATATAAGAAGTACCAACGATAAATGGAACAGAGGCAATGGCAATTAAGGCATAGGGGATGTGAACAGATGCCATCATCCAAAAGGAAAAGACAAAAATTGAAGTTAGTAATATGACATCTACTACTTGACTAAGCATGAATCTGCGGACAGTTTCGACATCACCTGTACTTTTTTGGATGATTTCGCCTGTTGAAGTTGTAGCGTGAAAGGCAAGAGGAACTTTTTGAAGGTGAGCAAACAACTTGTCCCGAAATTGTTTGATCGCTTTTTCGGTACAAAAGGAGGAAATTGTACTCGAAGCAAACATAGATGCTCCTCTTAAAAAAGCAATTCCTAAATAAACCAAACCCAAACAAAGCAGTACCCATACGAGATTGTTGAGTGTAAGATCGGGTATGAGACTGTAAATCAATTGTGCGAAAGGGTCGTTGGCTTCGGGCTGTTGTGCTCCATTGGATTGAAAATAAACAATGACTCCGTCAATGGCGACTTGGAGTACTTTGGGTTCTAACATTCTGACGAAGGTGGAAAAGATAAGCAGTAGTGCTGCACCTAGATAATAGTGTTTCCACTTGTCGAGGATTGAAAATAGTTTGTAAAGACTGTGCATAGTTGAAAGATTAGACGTTGGAGGTAGGATGTAAGATGTAAGATGTAGGATGTAAGATGTAAGACAGGTCTTACTTCCTGCTTCTTAAGTCCTACTTCCTTAAAGAATTAGGTCAAAAAAAAACCGCAAGCATCGTGTTGATAATGCTTGCGGTTTGCATAAAAAATGGTAGTATATGATAAAATCACATTAAACTCCATATATGCCACAAGCATCCCATATCAACTTTTCCAAAAAAGTTGACTTCCACCATTGAAGGTTGGGGAATGGTGATATAATATGTATTTTTAGTGATGTTCATCAAACCTTTTTTTTGTTAAAAAATGTTTTTTTTAAATTGAGAAAGAATATATGTTGAGATAGATTGTTGTTAATTTCTTGTGTATGCGTGACCAACACAAGAGGATTTCAAATAGTTCCTTGAAGATAATTTTTTTTCATGTTTTTTCAACAAACATATTTAAACCACTTTTCAACAATGATTTAATCCAAAAAACATTTTCTGATTACTTCTTTAAAATCTTTTACTACGGGATCTTCGCTGTCCCAACCATAATCATGAACAAGATTGAGGTTCACATAAGTAAGCGCCTGAATATAGCCTTCACTATGTCTGATGTCGTCAATTGCCTTATTGTAGGCTTCGCTATTTCCTTTAAACAATTGATTGATAAAAGCAAATCTCTGATTGAAACTCACATCAACTTTTCGTCCTGAACCACTGTATTCACTGTTTGTATTCCTAGCCAATACATCGTTTAATTCCAATGCAACTGTTTCATCTGCATCTACTTCTAAGTCCATTTTGAGTTCAGTATGGTCTTGTGTAGGTTCAGAGCTCTTTACGATGTCATCTAAAATTTGTGTTCTAACCGAATTGTCATCTGTTAAAATGGGTTGTATGGGTTCTTCTATTTCCTCTGGCTCGGAGTCATTGGTGCTTTGCTCAATTAGATTTGGATTAATGATACTAGTAGCTCCATCATTCCTATTGACAGAATGAATAACGGTCGTTGCATCTTCATCTTCATTATGAGAATGAATAACGGTCGTTGCATCACTATCTTCTTTTTTAGGAGTTGAGTGTATCACTTTGGCGGCTTCTTGTTCTGTTTCTTGTAATCTTGCCAAAGTACGTTGTAATTTTTCTGCAATGGGTAGATTTTCAGTATAACTTTGGGAGGGTTTGTCAAAAACTACTGTAGAAGATTCGTCTTCCTGATAATCTTCTTCCTTTATCTCCCCGTTTACCTTAGGCTCTTCAATGAAAAAATCACTCTCTATATTCATCAAACTTGTTGCGTCTTCGTCTGTTATATCTTCATGTATGTCCTCTGCTTCAACTTCCTTTTCTACTTCTGCCACCATTTCCATAACTGTTTCCTCTTTGGAAATGCTTTCTATGGCTAGTATTTCTTCTGTTGGTTGCTTCTTTTCATCCGTTACTTCTGCAGAAGTTTCCTGCTCCTCGTCCAATAACATACCTGCGGACATTTCTGCGGGAATATCAGCTATCATCGTTTTAGGCGTTCCAGTTGTACTACTTTCTTCTTTTTCCTCCAATAATATACCCGATGATATTTCTGCTGGAATTCCTCCTATTGAAGTTTCAAAATCTTCTTTTAGGTTTTTTTCTTCTTCAAAAGAAGCTATATCGAGTGAGTTATCCAATTCCTTGGCTTCCTCCTTAATATTTTTCACCTTTTCAGCAATCTTAGATTTGACATAAGCAGCAGAGGAATGGGAAGTGTCTGAATGGGGTTTGTTTTCACGTTCCAATTCTAATACCTGATCGTATAGTTCTACTGCATATTGTTTTAGCAATGCAATTTCAAGCTGTTTGGTTTGTGCATTGCTTTTGCGAATACTCTTGAATAAATAGCTAATCTTGCCAACGGAGACGGCCAGTTGATTGATTAATTGCGTATTTTTCATAAACTTTTTTGGGAATTATTGTAAGTTAAATAGGTGTTCTTAGATTTAGCAAAATCTGTACCGCATTGAAGCAAGACTAACCCAAATCGAAAGATAATGCTAATTTTGCCTACTCAACCTTAAAGTTATAAATTTTCTGATAAAAGAAGGTAAAACAACAACAAATGTTTTTAGAACCAAAAGTAAAAAAGGGATGGATTGAAGTCGTATGTGGCTCTATGTTTTCGGGTAAAACGGAAGAGCTTATACGCCGTTTGAAGCGCGCCAAATTTGCCAATCAAACCGTTGAGATCTTCAAGCCTTTAATAGATAACCGCTATCATGAGAGTGATATTGTATCGCATGATGCCAATAGTATTCATTCTACGCCTATTAGCAACTCACAAAATATCTTATTGTTGGCTCAAAATGTAGATGTAGTGGGCATTGATGAAGCCCAATTTTTAGACATGGAACTACCCAATGTTTGCAATCAATTGGCTAATCGTGGAGTTCGAGTGATTGTGGCCGGTTTAGACATGGATTACAGCGGCAAACCTTTTGGCCCTTTACCACATGTGCTTGCAATGGCTGAGTATATTACCAAACTTCATGCTATTTGTATGCAGTGTGGCAATTTGGCAAATTATTCTTATCGTAAGAAAAACTTAGACGAACAAGTAATTGTGGGCGAGAAAGACTTATATGAACCTCGATGTAGGAGTTGTTATTGCGGGAATGGGCTGTGAATGGATTTTTTTGAGTGGGCTTATCAGCTATTCACAGACCATATAGTTATTCAACAATTTAGACAAAAATACAACTGTTTATCATGAATAGCCGTTTAACTACAAAAGTCTTTGTTTAGCTATTCATCATTTATCATTTCTAAACACATTTCTTCAAATATGAGAATATTTTTGATAATTGCCTTTCTCACCTTACTTACTTCTACTGATATCATTGCTCAACGACTACCAGTTCAATTGACGGGAGTGGTTATGTCAGCGGATAGTATTCAGCCTGTTTTTTATGCAACGGTTCGAGTACCTGGTACCAATCGTGGAACAATTAGTGACTTGAATGGTTTCTTTTCATTTGTCGTTGCAGCAGGTGATGAAGTGGTATTTTCTGCGGTGGGATACCAAGAAGAAAGACTCACAATTCCGAATGGCTTCAAGCACGATAGCTATTCGGTTATTCAAATGATGGAAAGAGATACCGTATTGCTAGACATAGCAACGGTTTATCCTTGGCCCACTCCAGAAGAGTTTAAGGAAGCCTTTTTGACCATTGAAGTGCCAGATGATGATTATCAACGAGCTAAACGAAATTTGGCAAGAGAGACTTTGGCTGAAATCGGTGAAGTCATGGCAATGGACGGAGGAGAGAACTACAATTATCGAGCTCGGACTTACTCACAGAATCTCTATACAGCGGGTCAAATGCAAAGGCAACGTATTTTTGAGCCATTGGCATGGGTGGAATTTATCAAAGCATTGAAGCGGGGAGATTTCAAGAAAAAGGACTAATCCTCTTTATATTCCGATTCATACCTTGAATAAGCTTGGTGAATCCAAAATATTAGGTAAATACTCTAAAAAACATTATCTTTATTAAGATATTCAATAGGAAAACCTAAACACACACCATGAAGCCCCTTTTTTTATCCCTATTTTTTCTTTTTTATTCCACTAATAGTCAAGCACTTTCTGAATTCACAAAAATAAATACACCCAATACTGTTTACGAACAGTTGTGTGAGCTTAACAAATACTGGCAATTGCAGGAAAACTATTCTTCTCTTTTGTCTGCAAAAGTGGACTTTACAGAACACGAAGATTTGATTCAACTGCATTTGATGTTGGTCGAACAAGACCTTCGACAAAAAAGCACAAATCATCTTTCGTCCCTCCAAAAATTCAACCGTACACAGGCATTGAATATATTGAAGCAATATTGGCAGCAAAAGCAATTCCCCAAAAATACCCATCATACTTCTATCACACCCTATTTTATTGACGACTTCAATACGGCTTGCGCAGTCGGACACTTGATGCGTGAAAGTGGAGCTATCACTGAAGCACAGGAAATCGCTCAAACTATGAACAATGCCTATATTGAAGACATACCACTAAAAAAATTGCAGTACTGGGCAGAAAAGATGGGCTTTGAAATCACGGAATTAAAATGGATACAACCAGCCTATGGCGCATTTGCTTGGGAACAAACAGAAAATGCGGATTGTCATATTCCCAATGGAAGTATTAAAATGGAAGTGTCTTTGGGTGTAGGATGTATGGAAAATGAAGATTCTTATGTTTGGTACGATTATTCAGATGAAACCATTGTACGAATTGGAAATGGCAAAAAACTGGATAGTGCGCCTGCTGGATTCTACCGATTTCATGTAAATCTCACCGCTACAGATGTTTTCCAATGCAGCCCAAATCGCTTTGTAGCTATCAGTGATTCAGAAGGTCCTAAAATTGAAGCAGAAATAAGATATCCTGACATAGATGCAGAAGACGGAGCTATTGAACTCAACATTACAAATGGTGTTCCGCCTTATCACATTGAATGGTATGACTTCAACGAAACCTATTTGGGAAATAAGTTGACTTTGACAAACTTGAAAGGATACTCTGATATGATGATGCAGCAAGGGTATGACTACACTCATCGGGTGAAGGTGACAGATGCCAATGGATGCAAATCTTTTGAAAATTTTTATGTGTATGGATTTTCAAATGAGCTCCCAGCCCCCAAGTTTATTCCCCACATTCAGAATACCATTGAAGGTAGGTCAGAAGGAAGTATTCATATCGAAACCTCTGAGACTTTGACTTATCAATGGTTACACAATCCCTATTTGATTTCCGAAACAGCCAATAATTTAGCAGCAGGAAACTATACTGTTATTATCTCCACTGAAAACAATCAACAAATATATATCCGACATTTTGAAATAATAGA
>JAUHXA010000139.1 GCA_030427245.1 Bacteroidia bacterium
CAAAGAAGTAGTAAATATTTCTTGTTTTAGGTTTTAAAACCTAATTTTACATAGATTTTCACCAAACAACAATCAAATGAACTTAACCAATCAAATTACCCCTACAAAAGAAGAATTTGTAGATTTTATCAAAAACTACCCTTCTAATACACCTGTTACGATGGTGAACATATTGAAGTTCAAAGAAAAATCGGGCAATGGTGACGAATCGGGAAAAGCTGCCTATTTGCGGTACAGCAAAAATATGGTACCCTTTATAGAAAAAGCGGGAGGAAAGCTCTTGTGGATGGGCAACATCACCAAAACCCTTATTGGAGATTATGACAACCAACCCGATATGATTTTGATAGTGTCTTATCCTTCAAAGGAATCCTTTATAGAGATGTCGACTTCACCAGAATATGAAGTGGTGAGCAAAGACCGAAAAATTGCATTGGAGTATGGGGCGTTGTTGGCTTCTACAACGATAAGTTGATTCAAGAGTAGCTTGGGTTTTAACCCAAGTAGTTTGCAGTGAACGGAATAAATTCCATGCTACTAAAAATAAAACCATCCAAAATGAAAAAGAAATTATTAATAACTCTTGGCATTTTAGCCACTATCATCGTCCTATTCGCATTGGCACTTCCTTCAATTTTACATTCGGCAGGATTGCATCCCGACTATCCCGATTCCAAACAATACGACCTCAAAGGCAAAAAAGCATTAATCATCACAACGAGTCATAGTGTATTAAGCGGATATGGTGAAACAACAGGAAAACCCACAGGCGTTTTTGCATCGGAAATGACGGTGCCTTATTACGAATTTTTGGATGCAGGAATGACAGTTGATGTAGCAAGTATTGAAGGAGGCGAAATTCCCATCGACCCACAATCCTTTTTGTACATGATAAAATCGGATGCCGATGAACGCTATTTGAAGGATGCAGTTTTTCAAGAAAAAGTAAAAAATTCCTCCAAAATTGAGGGTGTGGATTTCACCCAATATGATGCAATATGGTTGGCTGGCGGTTGGGGAGCGGCTTACGATTTGGGTCAATCAGAAGTATTAGGCAAAAAAATAAGCGAAGCCTATTATGCTGAGAATCCAATTATTGGGAGTGTTTGTCATGGCGCATTGGGTTTGATTCAAGCGAGAGACACATTGGGCAACTTCTTGATTACAGGAAGAACCATGACAGGAGTAACGGATAAGCAGTTACAAGAATTGGGCATTACTCAAACTCCCTTGCATCCAGAAACGGAATTGCGTAAATTGGGCGTAAACTACAAAAGCAACACCGCCAACCGAGATATTTTTGCTACGATTACGGTTGTGGATGAAGAACGCAGATTTGTGACAGGACAAAATCAAAATTCAGGACATGAAACGGCGCAGAAGATGATGGAAATTTTGGCAACAAAAGATTGACGTTATTTCATTTGATAACAATCTCTTCAAAAGTCATTGGTAGCAGCAGTCTTTTTTATTATATTGTACACACATTCTACATCTTCAAAACTATTGAATCACACTTAATCCAAACAACAAGATGCAAAACCAATACAACTACATCATTATCGGAGCAGGTTCAGCAGGTTGTGTACTTGCGAATCGATTGTCTGCTGACAGTTCTAAAAAAGTCTTGCTCTTAGAAGCGGGCGGAAAAGATGACAAACAGGATGTGAAAATTCCCGCTGCATTTCCAAAATTATTCAAAACCGAAGTTGACTACGCCTTGCATACGGTGTCGATGCCAAGCATGAACAATCGAGAATTATTCCTTCCTCGTGGAAAAATGTTGGGCGGTTGTAGCAGCAGCAATGCGATGATTTACATCAGAGGAAACAAGCAAGATTACGATGAATGGAGTGCGCTCGGCAACAAAGGTTGGTCGTACAAAGAGGTCTTACCTTACTTCAAAAAAGCAGAGAATCAAGAAATCATCAAAGATGAGTTTCATGGAATAGGAGGCCCTCTCAATGTCACCAATAGAACTTATACCAATCATTTATCCAACCTTTTTGTGAAAGCGGGGCAGGAATTGGGTTACTCCAAAAACGATGACTTCAACGGAGCAAAACAAGAGGGGTTTGGCTACTATCAAGTCACGCATAAGAATGGCGAGCGATGCAGTGCCGCCCGTGGATATTTGCATCCGATTGCAAAACGGACAAACTTGACCATTGAAATCAACGCTAAGGTAGAACGGATTTTGATTGAGAATGGTGTAGCAACAGGCGTAGTTTACCATCAAAACGGTAAGTCTCACGAAGTCAAAGCTGAAAATGAGGTCTTATTGAGTGCTGGAGCCTACCACAGCCCACAGATTTTGCAGTTGTCGGGAATCGGAAACGGAGACGATTTGAAGAAGCATAACATTCCTGTTGTGAATCATTTACCTGGTGTGGGACAAAATTTGCAAGACCACATGATTTACTTTGCCATCTTCAATTGCAATTACAAGGATTCTCTTGATTCGGCAGAGAATTTTCCAGTCGTATTGAAAAACCTATTCAATTACCTCGTTTTCAAAAAAGGCCCTTTCAGCAGCAATGTTGGAGAAGCAGGAGCCTTCATCAAATCTTCACCAGACCAAGTTGCAATTGATACACAATATCATTTTGCTCCCAATTATTTCGTACAGCACGGTTTTGAAAACCCAAAGAAAGGCAATGGTTTCTCCATTGGAGGAAAAGTACTGAATCCAAGCAGCAAAGGAACGGTCAAATTACGCTCTGCCAATTTTCAAGACGATCCTTCTATTGACCACAATTATATGAGCACCGATGATGATGTTCAACGTGCCGTTTGGGGTTATAAAATGGCGGAGAAGTTGGGTATGTCCGATGCCTTCAAACCTTACCGAACAGGATTATATTTGCCCAAAAAATCACTTAAAGACGACAAAGCTATTGCAGATTACATCCGAGCAACGGGGGAAACCTTGTATCACCCTACAAGCACCTGCAAAATGGGCAACGATGATATGGCAGTCGTGGACAGTGAATTAAAAGTTCATGGTATCCAGAATTTGCGGGTCGTTGATGCCTCTGTTATGCCAAATGTTACACGAGGGAATACCAATGCCCCTACCATTATGATTGCAGAGAAAGCAGCAGATATGATTTTAACTTGAGACTATCTAAATTTGAAAACATAGTGAAAATATTTATTCCTACAATACTCTCTCTCTTTTGGATAACCTTTCTATTCGCCCAGAAATCTCCAACAGCAGATACCCTCAATCAACACCGTCCTAATATCGTCCTCATTTTAGTCGACGATGCCGCTTTGATGGATTTTGGCTGTTATGGAGGCGAAGCAGCGACTCCCAATATTGATCGATTGGCGAAACGAGGAACGATGTTTACCAACTACCACACTTCGCCTATGTGCGCTCCTTCTCGTTCGATGTTACTGACGGGTTATGACAGTCACTTAACAGGTGTCCCCAACCTGCCGCTGTTTTTACCGCCTGAATATGCTGCAAAACCCAATTATGACGGTGTATTGAATGACAAAGTATGGACTGTTGCTACTCGATTGAAGAAACAGAACTATCATACATACATCACTGGTAAATGGCATTTGGGACATTCCGAAGCCAATTTACCGAGCAAACGAGGATTTGATCGCACTTATATTCTGGATGCTTCGGGAGCAGACAATTACGAACAGCGACCTTATTTACCTACTCAAGAATCCAAACCTCCATGGTACAAAGATGGAAAGCTGGTTGACTTACCCAAAGATTTTTATTCCTCCCGAAATTTGGTAGACGAAATGATTCAATTTATGGAGGAAACTCCAAAGGACGATCATCCATTTTTCTCTTTTCTTTCCTTTCAAGCCGTCCACATTCCTGTACAAGTGCCCAAAGAATACACCGAAAAATACATCAAAACCTATGAAAAGGGTTGGGGAGCGATTCGTCAACAACGCTACGAAAACGCCAAAAAACTGGGTATCATTCCACCCGACGCACCTTTGGGGGATATGTTGCCTATCCTCAAAAAGTGGGACGATTTGAGTGCAGAAGACAAAAAATTCAAAGCCAAAGCAATGGCAGTCAATGCAGGTATGTTGGAGGCAATGGATTTTCATATTGGTCGCTACATCCAGTATCTGGAAGACAACCATCAGCTTGACAATACGGTGTTTATCATCACCTCCGATAATGGTCCAGAAGCAAGTTCGGCGGGTGATTCCCGTACGATGCAGTTGTGGCTGAAATATACGGGTTATCACCAAGACTATGAGCGATTGGGCGAAAAAGGATCTTACAATTACATCGGGCCAGAATTTGCAAGTGCGGCAGCTTCACCGAGTGCCTACTTCAAGTTTTATGCGGGAGAAGGTGGTTTGCGTGTTCCCTTGATTTTTTCGGGCTCCAATATTCCAACAGCCCGCTCCATCCCTGCTTTTTCGATGGTCACAGATGTCACTCCAACGATTCTATCCATTGCAGGTGTTGAACAACCTACTGAAGCTCCTGCGGGTCCGATGACAGGCAAAAATTTATTCCCTTTGATTCATGGAAAAACGGACAGTGTCTATCTTGCCAACGAAACGATTGGCATGGAAGCCGCAGGTCAATGTGCGCTCTACAAAGGAGATTTAAAACTGGTCAGAAACGGCAGACCCTATGGTGATGGTGTTTGGCGACTCTACGACCTTCAAAATGATCCCGGTGAAACGACCGACTTGTCTCAATCCTCTCCAATACTTTTTGCAGAAATGATTCGACATTATTCGGACTACACGACTGAATTTGGCGTTTTGGAAATGGGAATCAATTATGAACCTCTTCAACAAATCCGAAGCAAATTGGTGGCACAATTGAGGCCTGTGGTTATACCGTGGTTGGTAGGTTTTGTGGTTTTGCTGGTGGGGCTTTTTGTATGGAGAAGGCGGAGGAAATTGGCAATTGATGAATAGCTATTGGCATCTTATCTCTATTTGTTTTAGAAATTTCTGCTTTCTATTAGTCCGTGGAGGTTACAATTTTCTTCAGTAACAGATAATATTAAACGAATCAATTAAGCAAATTGAAAATCAAATCACTGCTAAAATTTAACATCAATTTAGCATCTTTGACAAAAAGTAGTTGAAAACTAGTAAATTTAGCTGAAAATCACACAAACGAAACCGACATTGTTTCGTGAAAAGAAAGAAACCCACAGTATCTGAAACAAATACATTATCCATATGAGTTGTGCAACTTCCAGCCTTGAAGCCTATATACCTTCCACCGATACTCCGTGGAATGCCCGAAGAATAGCGCATTTGTACCGTCGAATGGCGTTTGGAGCAACTGCCGAACAAATCAATCAAGCCCTCAATATGAGTCCTTCGGCTTTGGTCGACCAACTGATTGACCAGGCCATCAATTTGCCGCTTTCGACTCCGCCAACTTGGGCAGAATGGACTCGACAACCTGTGGACGACTACACCGATTTTGACGACGAAACAGGGCAACACTATGAGGAACTATCTGTTCGGTGGGTACAGGATATGCTCAACAATGGTTTTCGAGACAAATTGGTGCTGTTTTGGAGCAATCACTTTGTGACAGAATGGTATAATTATTACTGCTCGGCTTACCTCTACAATTATCACAAAACCTTGCAGGAAAATGCACTGGGTAACTTTAGAACCTTTGTAGAAGCAATCGGTAAGACTCCTGCAATGCTCATTTACCTCAACGGCAACCTCAATACTGCCGATGAAATCAACGAAAATTATGGGCGGGAATTGATGGAACTGTTTACACTTGGCGAAAACAATGGTTATACCGAAGAGGATGTTTTTGAGGTGTCTCGTGCTTTGACGGGATGGACAGGCGCAAGCGAAGAAACCTGTGAATTTTACGAAAGTGACGACCAGCGTTTTGACCCGAATGTACACGACAATTCAACGAAAGAGATTTTTGGGCAAACGGGTAATTGGGGATATGATGATGTGCATGAACTTATTTTCACCCTTCGAGCTACGCAAGTTTCGGAACATATTTGCAGCAAAATATATCGCTATTTTGTAAATGAAGATGTGGATGAAGAAGTTGTTGCAGGATTGGCACAAACTTTTCGAGACAACAATTTTGAGCTTGTACCTGTTTTTCGCCAACTTTTCAAAAGTGTGCATTTTTTCCATGAGGATGTGATGGGTACTCGCATCAAAAGTCCTATCGAATATTTGATTGGCTTCCTGCATGTATCGGGTTTGCCCTACAATGACGAAAATTTGTTGAATTTGAGTTATGCTTCGGATGGCTTGGGGCAGCAATTGTTTGTGCCTGTGGATGTGGCAGGATGGCCTGGTTACCATGCTTGGATTAATGAAAATACCCTGACTCTTCGTTGGGATATGGTGGGCGGATTCATTGAAGATATGGAGGACGATGGTTATCTTCCGATGGTGAATTTGGCGAAATACTTGACCAACAATTCTAATGATGTAGCCTTGATTGCTCGTTCTATGGTTGACCATTTTTTGCCAAATGGTTTGCCGAATCCAAATGAATACGATGTAGCTACGGATGTATTGAAGGGTGATATTCCCGAGAATTATTTTCTAGATGGCAGTTGGAATTTGGATTGGGCAGAGGCGAGAGGTCAAATGCGGTTATTGATGGGGCATTTGTTAAGGCTGCCTGAGTTTCAGCTTACCTAATTGTTTTATAGCTGAATTGTTTTATTGCTAAATTGCTCAAAAAGTAAATCAAAATGAATACACATAAACACCCTTCTTCTTCCAAATCAAATTCAAGGTCAAGCCAAAATCGCAAAGGTAAGACCCTGCAAAACGAAAAGGCGCATACTTCCGACCACAAAAATTGGAGTCGGCGAGATTTTTTGACCACAAGCGGATTGTTTGCAGCAGGCGCATCTTTTATGCTCGGCAATAGTAGTTTGAAAGCCTTTGCACCCAACGGTATGTTGAAAGCTTTAGGAGCATTGGAGAGCGATAGGACTTTGGTGATTGTGCGATTGAAGGGAGGCAATGATGGACTGAATACGATTATTCCGAGGGACAATGATTTTTACTACAATATCCGACCCACGATTGCGATTCAAGAAAATGAATTAACGCCTTTGAGCGATGGCTATGGCATCAATTCGGCAATGGATTCGCTCATGCCTTTGTGGAACGAGGGCAACATGGCGGTGCTGCAAAGTGTGGGCTATCCCGACCAAGATTATTCACATTTTCGCTCGTCCGATATATGGGCTTCGGCAAGCGATACCGAAGATTATATAACGACAGGTTGGATAGGACGACATTTAGACAAAGAATATCCTGCTTACAGCATCGCTCCGCCAAACGCTCCTGCTGGACTGCAAATTGGGGTGCGAACCAATGGACTTTTCAAAGGCGAAGATACGAGTATGGCATTGGCTATCAGCAATCCGACGGAATTTTACCGCATTGCTCAAACAGGACAACTCTACGATACTTCGCTTTTGCCGAACAACTGTTATGGCAAGGAAGCGACCTTTATGCGTAGTGTTGCAAATAGTTCTTTCCGTTATTCGGAAGCCATCAAAGCGGCTTTCGATGCTTCAACAACGGATGCGAATTATCCACAAGATGGGGAGTTGGGAGAGCAAATGCAGATTGTGGCGAGGTTGATTAAGGGGCGTTTGGGAACGAAAGTGTATTTAGTCGACATTGGAGGTTTTGATACACATGCAGAGCAGCGTGTGGACAATTGGCACGAGTATTTATTGGGGCAAATTGGCGATTCGGTGAGTGCTTTTATTCAAGATTTGAAGGGTGAAACGGATGCTTGGGAGAATACTTTGATTATGACCATTTCAGAATTTGGGCGAACGGTTCACGAAAATGGTTCTTTGGGTACAGACCACGGAACGGCTGCTCCGCAGTTTATTTTTGGGGCGAACATCAGTGGCGGCATTAAAGGCGAACACGCAAGCCTTGACAACATTCCCGAATATGGCGATATGGAACACACGACCGATTTTCGGGCGATGTATTATTCTGTATTGAAGGATTGGTTTTGTATGGAAAGTGAGTTGGCGGACGCAATTATGGGGCGCAATTTTCCTTTGATTGATGACCTCTTGCCGAATTGTGAACCGCC
>JAUHXA010000140.1 GCA_030427245.1 Bacteroidia bacterium
CGCAAAGAGTTATCCCATTTCTCCTTTGGTGTATAGTTTTTAAAGTAGTCCGAGTAACATCGGATATAGGCATTACCGTTAATGCCAGTATAGATTTTACTATAAAATCCTATCAAAAAATAAACGGAACGATTATCAATAATAGTGAATGGGCTATTAGTGATATGATAGTAGGTATTTTTCAAACAGATGGAACCATCACCAACAATTGCACAATAACCATAGAACAAACAGAAGAAGGTATAAGGAATATTGGAGGTGTTTTGAGCAACAATAATGTGATTGAGATTACCAATTCAGCAGCTCCTACCGAAAATGCACTTGAAGTCGAGAACGAGGTCAACAACAATGCTTGCGGGGTGATTAACATTCAGAATCGGATTGAGATTACCAACTCAGGAGTGCTCACCAACGATGGAATCATCACTACCGAATATACAGGTGATAATACCCACAATGGAACTTTTGTCAATAATGGCGAAGTACGACCTTCGGCTTACGCCTTCACAGGTAATGCGATTACAGGAAATGCACCTGTTGATGGGGCAGTTCCTGCTGTTGAACCTCTCAATTCATCTGCTTGTAGTGGTTGTATTATTACGGATGTTCCCACACTTTCGGAATGGGGTTTACTTATCTTAGCCTTGTTGTTCATGACTTTAGGAACCGTTTATTTGATACAGCCTATTTTGGAAGCAAAGAGTGAGAAGTAAATTGGAAGACCATTAGAGGTAGAGGAAAAATAATGATTGACAAGAATACCAAAAAGAATTTATTAATAAAAAACAGCGGCGGTTATATCATTTGACTGAATAAAAGACAACCGATTTGTGAAACACTCAATTGTGTTTGCATTTGGGTTTTTAATCCCGAGGTTTCGGGATAAATCTTGAATTTGCCTTATTATCTCGGAGCCTTCAACAATTGTACCTGATAGCCCACGGTTTCAAAACCCACTTTGTGATACAACCCAATAGCAGGGTCTTCTGTCTCTGAAAAAAGTGCTACGCCTTTGCAGTTCCAATCTTGAATCGCTACCTTCAATATATGACCAAGCAATTGAGAAGCAAATCCCCGTCGTCGGTAATCGGGATGCGTGTCAACTTCTTGCAAACGAGCCATGTTTTCATATCGAAAAAGCCCCATTGCAGCTAATATTTCATACTCATCCTTTGGAGTGATGCAATACCAATGTGTTTTCAAAAAAACATCTTTCACCCTCGATTTGTCAAAACCTTCTTTGGCAAACCATTCATTCTCAGGATTGGTTTTTGTCTTGAAGTGGCGAAAACGGTCAAAGTCTTCGGGTGTTTTGATTTGACGGATTTGCCAATCATCAGCAAGAGGTGAAAGGTTGGGCATTTTTGAAGCAAACATGAGGGGAGTAGAATCCACTTCATAGCCCACAGCTTTGGCAGACTCTTTTAGAAATGCCAAATTGGGATTTTCTAAGAAGGTGAAGGTTCGGTGTTGGTATTTTTCGGAATCAAAATGTTGTTTCGACAATTCTTCCCAATCTGCAAAACTCCTATTCGATGAATCTTGAATTTCGATGCCATTGCCCATCCAATAAGTAGGGAATTTTGGGCTACGAAAGACATAGTAGCCTTCAAAAAATTCAAAAACTCCAATGGCTCGGTGAGCGTGTTTTTCGGTATTGTAGATTTCTTGTAGTAACATTTTTGTAATTTTGACAAATGAACATTAAAAATTTTAAATTTGCAAACAAATTGAAGAAATGAACCTGAGCAACTTGACATTTGCAAATCCTTGGTTTTTGTTGCTGTTACTACTGATTCCCATTTTCATCTTATGGCGATGGGCAAAGCGTGACGAACAATTTCCTGAAATGCGCCTATCTACTTTAGAAGCTTTTAGCAAAACCACTTCTTGGAAAGCAATGCTTCGTCCTTCTCTATTTTTACTCAAACTACTTGCTTTCACGGCTTTGGTCATTGCCTTGGCACGTCCTCAAAATACGTTTACCGAAGAAAAAATCACTACGGATGGGATTGACATTGTATTGGTTATGGACATTTCGGGCAGTATGTTGGCAAGAGATTTCACGCCAGACCGTCTAGAGGCATCGAAGGAGGTAGCTGCTCGCTTTATCAAAAATCGTCCACACGATCGAATCGGTTTGGTTGTCTTTGCGGGAGAAAGTTTTTCACAAACGCCGATTACAACCGACCAAAACGTACTGAACAGCATGTTGGCCGAAATCAAAAGCGGCATCATTGAAGATGGTACTGCCATTGGGATGGGTTTGGCAACGGCGGTGACAAGATTGCAGGACAGTCAAGCCAAAAGCAAAGTGATAATTTTATTGACAGATGGGGTGAATAATTCGGGGTTTATTGACCCACTAACGGCTGCCGAAACTGCCAAACAATTTGATGCAAAGGTCTATACAATTGGCGTGGGAACGAAGGGTAAAGCCCCCTACCCTGTTCGTGGAATTTTTGGAACAACTCAGCTTCAATATATTGATGTTCAGATTGATGAAGAATTACTGCAAAAAATTGCAGACATGACTGGAGGAGAATATTTTCGGGCAACGAACAATACGAGTTTGCAGCAAATTTATGATAAAATTGACCTATTGGAGAAAACTGAAATTGAAGTCTCTACCATCAACCGTTACAGCGAACAGTTTTACTTTTTTGCGTTTTTGGCTGCCATTGCTTTGTCTTTGGAGATATTGCTACGAAACACCTTGTTTAGAGGCATTACCTAAGAAAGAAATTTCAAGTTCAAATGCAAGTAATACCAATCCAGTAAACAAAAAATACTTACTTTTGTAGCCTTTCACCACTCCCAATTTTAATTTTCAATTCATTTTATTAAAACATTCAAACATGTTGATCAGAGTTTTTTTAGTATTTACAATAACCTTGTTGAGTTTTTCTTTTGGTGCGGATGCTCAAACAAAATCAACGACTCCTACAGAGCCTTCAAAGATTGATAGAAATGTTGATACGAAAGCCCGATTACAGCGAAATTTGCATCGCAATAGCACTGTTGCTTCAAGATACAATCCTGCTATGTCTCAAAAGGCATTTTCTGATTTGATGGCAGACACCAATAAGGACGTTTTTGTCGTCAATGGCTACGAATTGCAGTTCACTTCCAACCTGGCTTTAGAGGGCGGACAGTCTGTTGCAAGCATTATTTTGTATGCGAGTGGCGAAAAATTTGGAGAGGTGATGTTTTTGGGCAGGGATGAAGCAGTAGAATCAATTCAAGAGAGAATGGGAAAAAGAGAAAGCCTCGAAAAAGGGGAACCTTTGGTGATAGCTTATCATATTGATATGCTTCCCAACATTTTGACCTTCTTAGAATCTTCTCGGTCGGTAGCCGTAGTGTTGGATAAAACAAGTAAGCGTGTCAGCCTCAGCACTGGTCAAGTGAGTATGTGGGAGAGGCGATAATTCAATCTTTTCAAACTAAAAAGGCAACATCTTTCGATGTTGCCTTTTTTTATTGGTGAAGGTAAATGATTGAATTAATCACAATTTTTCGTCATGCCTCGATAGACCAAAGAAACTTCAATCGCTCCTTGATTATTTGTTGCTACATCTAAATCCGAAACATTGTAATCGTAAGTAGCATTGATACTGATTTTCTCCATATCTAACCCTACTAAAAAGATCACTGCATCATTGAACCGATAGGATGCTCCCATATTCAATACATTTCCATCCGTACTGTTGTTATTGAAGTGATAACCCAATGTTGCTCCTACTATGTTTAGCTCATTTGGTCCTTGCTCCATGTGCAGAACCAAAGGTTTTATACTGATGTCTTCCGCTACTGCAAATCTTCCTGTGGCATGAAATATCCACAATCCATCCAGCTGATTACTTTCCCCTTCATTGGTTAGATAAGTTTGATCTGGGGGAAAAATATGGTTGTAAGACAAGCCAGCTCCAATGCTTGTTCTTGGGTTTATATAAACATGGGTTGATAAGCCAAACTTCGCATTGAAGTAGCCAAAGCTATCGGATACTATCGCTCCACTATTGGGTAATAGAGGATTGATTTGAAAGTTTGAAATTTGAGAAGGAAAAGTTAGTTTGTCAAAATTTACTTTTTTATGGGTATAACCCAATTGTGAACCGACACTGAGGCTCCACCAATTTGTAAGTGTTTGGTGATAAGCTATTGACAAAGCCCCCGAATAATCCCTCAATACACCATCACCCGAAGCATCACGATACCCCATTGCGCCGAGTCCAAAATGTCCATTTTTGATTTTACAAGCCAAAATCGGCATGTCATACGAACCTGCTAGGGTGATGTAGGGTGCAGGAATTGAAGCCCATTGATTTCGATAAGTAATTCCTGTTCGAGAATGGTCTATATCACTTCCTGTCAAAGCAGGATTGATAAGTAAGGGTTGATTGTAAAACTGGGAAAAATGAATGGACTGTGCGTATGTGTCGACCGTAAAAAGGCAAACCAATGAACACAAGTAGACAAAAATTATTGTAAAAGTTTTTTTCATCGTTACAGCATTTTATAGTGAGGAAATGAAACACCTGATAATTAATGAAGGCAATGAAGCACGAAAAAGTAAACAGGTACTTTTACTTTTTTTCAAAAAAATCAATGTAGAGGTATGCTTTGCGACTACCTCTATATATAAAACGCTGTTTGTTTAGAAACGGTTGCTACTATTTGAGAGCTGATAGGATGGGGCAGGAATTTTTCAATCTATGGGATTACAAAATTAGGCTTTGGAAGTCTGTTAAATAAAAACAACAAACTTCCAAAGCCTATCACTGCAAAATGAAAACAACTTTATACTTCCAATTTTATTTGTGACAAATCCACAAATGCTTGCAGTCTTTGGTCAATATCTGCTTGTGTCAATTCAACCATTCTTTGAGTACCAAATTTTTCGACACAAAAAGAAGCCATTGCAGAACCATAAATAATGGCTCGTTTCATATTGTCAAAACTCACCTCCCCCGCTTTTGCCATATAACCAATGAATCCACCTGCAAAGGTATCACCCGCCCCCGTTGGATCGAAGACTTCCTCCAAAGGTAAAGCAGGAACATAAAACATTTGTTCGCCATGAAACAACAACGCGCCATGCTCTCCTTTTTTGATAATGAGAAACCTAGGTCCCATTTCAAAAATTTTCTTCGCACCCTTGACCAGTGAATATTCACCTGTCAACTGTCGCGTTTCTTCATCGTTAATAATCAGTACATCTACCAACTTCAAGGTTTTGTCCAACTCTTCACGAGCTATGTCCATCCAAAAATTCATGGTATCCATTGCCACTAATTTTGGGCGATTGTCCATTTGTTCGATGACCTTGCGTTGCACATCAGGAGAAAGATTACCGAGCATCACAAAATCCGCATTTTTGTAGTTTTCGGGCAATACTGGGTCAAATGTTCCCAATACATTCAACTCCGTCACCAAGGTATCACGGGAATTCATGTCCAAATGATATTTTCCAGACCAGAAAAAACTTTTTTCGTCTTTTTTGACCTGCAATCCTTCGGTATTGACTCCTCGATCTTCCAAATCATCAATGACCGATTGCGGAAAATCTCCTCCCACTACTGAGACCAACTGAATATTTGGGTTGAAATAAGAAGCGGTATAGGCAATATAAGTAGCTGCCCCTCCAATGATTTTATTGCTTTTGCCAAAGGGCGTTTCTATATCGTCAAACGCCATTGAACCTACGACTAAGATACTGCTCATATTTTGCATTTTTTTAAATAAAAAAAAGCTGATAGTAAAAGAACTACCAGCTTTTTTAATTTTGCGCCCCCTCTAGGACTCGAACCTAGGACCTGCGGATTAACAGTCCGACGCTCTAACCAACTGAGCTAAGGAGGCGTGCTTTTATTTAAGCGATGCAAATGTACAAACTAATTTTTAAATAGGAAAGTTCCTTTGAAATATTTTTTTTAAAATTATTTCAAATCTGTAAGATTGAAATTCTCTACTTAAAATAATAGAGATTGTTCCCATTTACTTTGCTCAACAACATACAATTTCTTTGTATTTTTGAGATAAATAAATTTCGTCAGTAAATGAAAACACTACTATCTCTTCTTTTCACATGGCTTTTATTAGCCAACAACTGTGCAAACCGTTCACAAAGCACTCAACAAGAACAAACCAATGACAATTTTCCACCTCTTATCGAGAAAGAAGCCGCAAAACCTCCAAAGGGAGTGGAGACAAACGAGATGGGAGGTTGGGAAGAATTTGAAGGAAATCGAGTATTGAAGGGCAAACTCTATACTTCAAAAGGAGCAATTTTGGGCATTGCAGATGTTTTTATTACCGAAGATTACAAATCTGATTCCAACAACGCGCAATTGCCAGACTTGCGCTCTTTGGTTGGCAAAGCCCTTGAAATAAAGGGAGATGTGTATATTTATCATTGCGGTCCAGCAGAGCAGTGCCTTACACAAGGTTTTATGAAATGGCTGCGAAATGTGGAGTATATAAAGGTGATTGAGTGAGTAATTTGTTGACTGTTAACTAAACTTGTAAAGCCAGTACAACGCACAAATTAAACCACAAAAGATTCCACCAGACAGTTTGTTCTTTTGTGTCCTTTTGTGTCCTTTTGTGGTTCAAAAAAATATGCTCTCTCCAAATAAACTACAAAATTTTGAAGTTTACTTATTAAAAAGAAACCTCCAAAGCCTTAACTTTCAAAGCAATCCAATCTCCCACTTCTGAAGTGCTATAATATTTTTCTTTGTTCAAATCTTGGGTCACATATCCTTCCCTCAATGCCTTATCCACTGCAACACGAATTGCAGCCGCTTCTTCGACCATATCCAAATGCTCTAAAAGCATGGCAGCCGAAAGAATTGTAGCCATTGGATTGGCAATATTCAAGCCCGCAGCTTGTGGATAAGAACCGTGAATCGGCTCAAACATAGCCGTTTTTTCACCTACCGAAGCAGAGGGCAACAAACCCAATGAACCTGCAATCACGCTCGACTCATCCGAAATAATGTCTCCAAACATATTGCCCGTCACAATCACATCAAATTGTTTCGGCCACAAAATCATTTGCATAGCTGCATTGTCAACAAACAAATAATCCACCTCAATATCGGGATATTCCGCTGCAATCTTTTGGAATTCCTCCCGCCAAAGTCTTGAATTTTCCAACACATTTGCCTTATCTATCAACGTCACCTTTTTTCGACGTTTTTGAGCAGCATTGAAGGCAAGACGGACAATTCGTTGGATTTCATAATCGTGGTAGAGGCAAGTGTCATAGGCACTTTTCCCATCGTTTAATCTTCCTTTGTCGCCAAAGTAAATACCGCCTGTCAGTTCTCGATACATCACCAAATCAACGCCTTGTATGCGTTCTTTTTTCAAAGGTGACAAATCCAATAGCGCATCATACGCTACCACAGGTCGGATATTCGCAAACAATCCCAACTCTTTCCGCAATCGCAATAAACCTTGCTCTGGGCGTACTTTTGCACTTGGGTCGTTGTCGTATTTGGGGTGTCCAATTGCCCCAAACAAAAAAGCATCTGCATGAAGACAAACCTCCAGAGTTTCAGAAGGTAGAGGATCGCCTGTGTTGTCAATCGCAATCGCCCCCACATCCGCATAGTGATACTCAAAAGTATGTCCAAACTTCTTTGCAATTACATTCATCACCTTAACCGCCTCCGCTACTACTTCTGGTCCAATACCATCGCCAGGAAGAACTCCTATATTTTTATTCATTTTTAAATTACTGATTTTTGGGATTGTGCAAAGTGTAAATAACTAATGGTAAAAAACCATTTACAAACTTCACTTAGTAAGGGTAAAAAAATAACTCCTCGTTTTCTTTTGCTAACATACCCCATCCCCTTTCAAAAGGGGAATATTGGTCGATGAGTTATTTTTTCTTTTTTACTTATAGCTTAAGGAAAAAAGACAGGACGCAAATTACAAAATATGACGAATCCACAGTATCAAAATGCGTTTTATTTAGCCTGTATAATAATTATATCCTTCTTATCCTCTTTTTTTAAAT
>JAUHXA010000141.1 GCA_030427245.1 Bacteroidia bacterium
CCATCAATTCTTCCGCCAAAGCCATCGTTTCCACCGTTGCAGCAATATTCTGCAAACCTTTGGGAGTCAATTCTTGAAAGGTGATTTTTTTGACAAAAGAATCCACCGAAACCCCACTAAACGCCTTTGCAAAACCATTGGTTGGCAAGGTGTGATTTGTACCAGAAGCATAATCTCCGACTGATTCGGGTGAATAATTGCCGATAAAAACCGAACCCGCATTGACCACTTTCTCCGCAAAATCTCTTGCATCTTCAAGCGACACAATCAAATGTTCGGGCGCATATTCATTCACCATCTCCAAAGCATTTTCTCTGCTTTCTGCAATGATAGCCAAGCTGTTTTCCAATGCTTTGGCAGCAATTTCTTTGCGGGGCAAAACCTCCAATTGACGGTTGATTTCAAACTGAACATTCCGCACCATTTCCTCCTCAAAAGCCACCAAAACTACCTGACTATCTGTTCCATGTTCGGCTTGCGACAACAAATCCGCCGCCACAAAAGCAGGAACAGCCGTTTGGTCCGCTACAACCATCACCTCCGAAGGACCTGCGGGCATGTCAATCGCAATCCCTTCTTTTGTCACCAACTGTTTGGCTAAGGTGACGTATTGATTCCCTGGCCCAAAAATTTTATAGACCGAAGGTACACTTTCCGTTCCATACGCCATTGCCGCAATCGCCTGAACACCACCAATTTTGAAGACTTTGGTAATGCCGACCAGTTTTGCAGCGTAGAGAATAGCGGGATGCAAAGAACCGTCTTTTCGAGGAGGTGAACACAAAATCACCTCCTCACATTCGGCTATTTTTGCAGGAATTCCCAACATCAAAACCGTTGAAAACAAAGGGGCTGTACCGCCAGGAATGTACAAACCCACTTTTTGAATCCCAACGCTTTTGCGCCAACAATTGATGCCTTCCATCGTTTCGATGACTTCAATAGAAGATGACTTTTGACTTTGGTGAAAACACTCAATATTGCTTTTTGCAGTTTGAATTGACTGCTTCAATTCCTCCGAAACTTGCTGTTCTGCCGCTTCAAATTCTGCTTCGCTCACCTGCAATGTTTCCAATACGACTCCGTCAAACAGTTCGGTAAATCGCATAACCGACTCCTCTCCTTTCTCTTTGACCTCTTCCAGAATCTGGCTGACTTTCACCTCTAAGTCAGAATAATCCATTGAAGGTCTTTGAAGGATTTTTTGAAGTTCTGATTTTTTGGGTTTTATATGTAATTTCATTTTTTTTCGATTCATAGAGCTTCCGCCCAATGTTAATGTATATCGCTCCTTTGGAGCTTTTAGTTTTTAGTAAGTCCGTATTCAGTGACAATATTTAATCGGTAAATTTAAAAATTCTGCTTGCTTCAAATTTGGTGAAATTTACTTAGAAGGCTGTTCCGTAGGAAACTTTTCAGAATGACAAAAAATAGCGTGTCCTATTGGGAATACCTCGTGAGAACATATCTACAAAACTTATAAATCTCGCTTCTCACATCTTACCTCTTGCTTCTCATAAAATCATCTTCTCTATCGGAATGACCAAAATCCCTTGTCCACCCGCTTCTCGCAATCTATCAATCACCTCCCAAAATTTATCCTCTGCAATCACCGAATGAACCGAACTCCAACCCGCTTCTGCCAAAGGCATAATCGTTGGAGATTTCATACCTGGGAGAATCGCTTTGATTTCTTCGAGGGATTCGTTGGGAGCATTGAGCAGGATGTATTTGTTGTTCGTGGCTTTTTGAACGGCTTTGATTCGGAACAACAGTTTGTCTAAAATTTGTTGCTTTGAAGCCTCCAATTTGGGATTGGCAATCAAAACAGCTTGAGACTTCAATATCACCTCCACTTCCTTCAATCCATTACTAAATAAGGTACTACCCGAACTCACCAAATCTGCAATTGCGTCCGCCAAACCAATTCCTGGTGCAATTTCGACCGAGCCACTGATTTTGTGAATGTCTGCCGTCACGCCTCTTTTTTGAAGGTAATCGCCCAAAATTTGAGGATAAGATGTAGCTATTTTTTTGTCTTGAAAATAGGTAATGTCGGTGAAAGTTTCGTTTTTTGGAATCGCCAAAGAAAGGCGGCATTTGCCAAAACCCAAGCCCCAAACTACTTTTGCCTCTTTGCTTTCTTCATAGACCACATTTTCACCCACGATGCCGATGTCGGCTGTTCCATCCTCCACATATTGCGGAATATCGTCGTCCCTCAAAAACAGAATATCCAAAGGAAAATTCACCGCAGGCGCAATCAGTTTGTTTTTGCCGTTTTTGATGTTGATGCCACATTCTGTCAATAATTCTCTTGATTTTTCACTAAGTCTGCCCGATTTTTGGATGGCAATTTTTAGTCTTTGCTGCATTGTTTTTTGTTTTTGTACATAAAAAAAACGGCTTACCGCAAATTGGTAAGCCGTTTTCAATTGATAAAAATTGTGTTTTTCTATCTCCAAATACACGTCAGCCACCTTTTGCTTCAATAGAATGCAAAGCGCAATGATGGATGTGATGATGTGTATTTGAAAAGTTCATGGGGCAAAAGTAATAAAAATTATGAATAATAGTCGAATGTTAAGATTTCTTACACCAAAATTACTGTATTGTCTGCAATATCTTCAATTCTTTTGATTCCTCCATTTTCTGTGCAGCAAAATCCAAAGGTTCAAGTTCGGAATCGAAATGTACATGGGTGAAATGACCATTGACAACATAGACCCATTTTTGATTCGTAAAACCAAAACCAATTGCATCCAATGTTCGATTGCGAATATGTACTTCATCGGGTTTGACTTCTCGCCGCATAAACCAAAAGTCGATGCGTTCTTTGTCATCTATCACTTGCTGAAAATCTTTTCCAATCGCAACAATACGATTTATTGTTTCTCCCCAATAAAAAGGACCAATTCCTGCATTATAGCTGTATTTTTTATTTGTTGAGGAAAGGTTTTCTCCTTCAAAAAAATCATAATCCAACATTCTACCTGCCATCGTATCATCATGACCTTTAACCATTAACCTATAAGAAGTAAATTTTTCTTTGTTCTTAATACTCAGATTTTCTTTTTCTTGATGATAAATGTGTAAAAAAAAGTCTCCTTGAAGGCTTATATATTTGAAACGTAAATCAATACTCATTCTGCATTGATCCTTTGTTGTGTTTCCTACAATTCCGTTGAATGTTTTTCCAATAAGCCTTTTGAAACTATCTGGTAATAGTTCTGAAACAAAAGTCTGTTTTTCAATTATTTTTTCCATTTTTTAACAAAATCTGATTTTGAAGGTGTAACCCCCTACTTTAATCGCTATAGTTGGACAATTAGAAGAACCACTACCTGCTGGTTCTAAATAATATTTGATTTCAGCAGGAAGTCCATTAATCAAGAAACTTAGAGGAGGAGTTCCAAACGGATTATGTTTTAGTATTAGTTCATCAATACCTGGTAAAGGTGAATTAGAATATACGTCTCCCATATCAAACCCAAATTTGTTAATTAACTCCTCAAAAAAACTAGCCTCAGTATTAGAACCAGAACCAGTTAAAATAGCACCATCATTATTCTTCCATTTTATTTTCTCATACCAGTTCTTTCCAACAACATTTTTCAGAGTGTCTACAAATTTCTCGACAAAGTCTTTACCAAATTGTTCCATTTTGGATAGCACCTTCCATGCAGAAGAAATATCAACAAGTTTTAGAGTTGCCTTTATCCCTGCACTTGCTATTTTGGCAGGTGGAAAATAATTATCAAGTATATCCACAACTCCTTGAATAAATGTTATTGGGTCACCATGAGCGAGTCCCCTTGCTGCATCTTGAAAACCATTAACATCATAAGGTGACATATCTCCTAGTTTATCGATTATGATATCAAGAATTGCATCTAATAACATTTCTTTGATTATTCCCCACATCCAAGGAGGCATAGTTGTAAAGGCTGCATTGAATTCCGCATATTCTGCATTTGTTGCCAAAAGAAACTCATGAAATGCTTGCTCAGGGTTAGGGATGAATGCAGGATTTGTGGAGTCTAAATATTCTACAAACCCTAATATTAATTGCTGTTCTTCTCCTGTAAAGTCCCCATTGAATACTCCTAATTGAGCTAATGCCTTGTTGATGACTCTATCTTCAAACCCATTCAAAGCATCATTAAAGTTAGGGTCAAATTCAGCCTCATCTTCCCAATCTTCCTCAAATCCATCATCTTCATTTGGAGTATGGCTTCCTCCTCCTCCACTGCCACCACCACTACCACTGCCTGTAGTTTCTCCTATTCCAGACCCTCCTGGTCCACCAATATTAGGAGTAATATGGAGTATAGTGATTCCACCACCACCACTACCTCCATTAAACATACTTTCACAACTACACGTAAATGATAAGTATATAAACATTGTGTATTGCGGGGTATCTCCTGTGTTTATTGATTCAAAGCCTTGAATTTGAACATCATTAAATGGATCATCTACTTCAACTGAAACATCAAATACTTTTTCATCATACACATAATACATCTCTTTTTTTGATTGCATTTGAAATACTAAATCAGTATCTAAATTAAATTGTGATATCGTTTCAGAATCAGTAATAAAATCTGCATAGTCTCTACTCATAATATTAAAATGAAAATCATCTCCTATTTTTAAAGTCATTAACATAGAATTTATCTCGTTCTTCTCTAAAAATCCAAATGGGGTAAAAACTAGTGAGACATTAGGTGCACCCACAAAATCTTTGTAAATCCTACTTTTGTTCCAAATAGGATATCCAATCATCTCTATAGCTTTTTCAACAAATTCATTATTAATATTATCTTCATTCAATTTTGTAACAATCTCTTGAAGCAATGGATTATTTACTGTTTCATCATCACTTGCAGTAGAAGGATTTACATTCGGATTTTGAGTCGCAGCAAAATAAGGGTCAAAAAAATCTGAAGAAATTTCAGCAGCAGTTTTGGAGAAACTCAGAACAGGACGTTCATTAGTAGGAGTATCATAAATCAGTTCATCTTTTTGACAGGCATTTGTAACAAACAAAAGCACGACAAAGGAAATCAATAATTTAGAAATACTGTATCTTTGTTGTTTGTTGTTTGTTGTTTGTTGTTTGTTGTTTGTTGTTTGTTGTTTGTTGTTTGTTGTTTGTTGTTTGTTGTTTGTTGTTTGTTGTTTGTTGTTTGTTTAGTAAATTTTCTTAATTTTTTCATGTTAAAAATTTTGTAAAATTGAGTTATGCAAAAAATACAATAACAATATTTTCATCAACCGATTGTGAATGGCAAAGATATTTACTATTTTAATTACTAACAAGAAAAAACACAAAAAAAGATATTTTATTTTACATAACATATATTTTTACAAGTTCTCTTCCTTTAACGATTATCCCACAAGATTCTTACAAAACAACAAAAAAAGACTTTCATTCACTATTTTTACGCCATGACAAATAAATACATCTGCATACACGGACATTTCTATCAGCCACCACGAGAAAATGCATGGTTGGAAACCATTGAAAGACAAGAATCTGCCAGCCCATTTCACGATTGGAACGAGCGAATCACCGAAGAATGTTATGGACCCAATGCGGCTTCAAGAATATTGGATGAGCATAAAAACATCACCAATATCGTGAACAACTACGCCAATATGAGTTTCAATTTTGGGGCAACGCTGCTTTCCTGGCTGGAAGAACACAAACCCGAAGTCTATTTTCCGATATTAGAAGCCGACCGAATGAGTCAACAGAAGTTTTCGGGGCATGGCAATGCATTGGCACAGGTGTACAATCACATCATCATGCCGCTTGCCAACGAACGGGATAAAATCACACAGGTAGTTTGGGGAATTGCCGATTTTGAGCATCGCTTCAAGCGCAAACCCGAAGGAATGTGGTTGGCAGAAACGGCAGTGGATTTGGCGACTTTGGAGGTTTTGGTGGATTATGACATCAAGTTCACCATTCTTGCGCCTCAGCAGGGTTTTAAAGTCAGAGCTTTGGACACTGAGGAATGGACGGATGTAAACGGCAGTCGAATTGATACAAAGAAGCCTTATTGGTGCAAACTTCCTTCGGGGCGGTCTATTGCTTTGTTTTTCTACGATGGTCATGTGGCGAAAGATGTGGCTTTTCAGCGATTGTTGAACAGTGGAAAAAACTTTGCGTACCGAGTGGCAGGAACTGCCAATATGTACGACAAAAGTCCTCAGATTCTCAACATTGCGACGGATGGCGAAAGTTATGGACACCACCACAAACACGGTGATATGGCTTTGTCATTTGCGGTAGATTATATCGAACATCATAAGTTGGCACAGCTTACCAATTATGCCGAATTTTTGGAGAAATTTCCCCCTACTTATGAGGTATTGATTCACGAAAATTCTTCTTGGAGTTGTGCTCATGGTATTGAGCGTTGGCGCAGCAATTGTGGCTGTACGAGCAATGACCATCATCATCAGCTTTGGCGTGCGCCTCTTCGGGCAGCCTTGGATTGGCTTCGTGAGGAATTGAAGGAAGTGTACGAACAAGAAATGCAGGCTTTTACGGATGTTCCGTGGGAAATGCGAAATGCTTTTATTGAAGTGATTTTAGACCGTTCAGATAAGAATTTAGAAAGTTTCTTGAACAGATGGTGTGGGAGTTCCATTGAAGGAATCAAAAAAACAAAGGTGCTCCGAGTGTTGGAAATGCAGCGAAACTCCTTGTTGATGTACACGAGTTGTGGCTGGTTTTTCAATGATATTGCACGCATTGAAGCCCAGCAAATTCTGCAATATGCGGCTCGTGCCATACAGTTGGCAAAACTGGAGGCTGGGGTGGATTTAGAAGCTCATTTTTTGGAATTGTTGGCACTTGCCCCATCCAATGAAAGAGGATATGAAAATGGAGCTGATGTGTATAAAAAACACGTTCTTCCTGCAAAATTAAGTCTTAACAAGGTCAGTATGCAGCATGCTGTGTATTCGCTTTTTGAAGAACTACCAGAACACATTGAGGTTTTGAACTACAAATCGGATAGCGGGGTACAGTATAAATATGAAGCAGGACAGGTCAAAATGGCGATTGGAAAGGTGCGTGTGCGCTCTAAAATTACCCACGCCAATGCAGAGTATAGTTTTGCGATTTTGTATCTGGGGCAACATCACCTTGTCGGCAATACTTCTTCGATTATGGATGATGAAACTTTTGAAGAAATGCACCAAAAAATGAAAAAGGCATTTTACAAAAGTCAAGTTGTGGAAGCCATTAACATCATGAATAGTCCTCGCTATTTGAATCGAGGCACCTTCACTTTTTGGGATTTATTGAAGGAAGAGCAGCGAAAGGTTTTGAGGAACATGGCGCAAGCGGGCCTTGAAAAGGCGGAAAGTTCCTATCACGAAATTTACGATAGCAATTACCAGTTGATGAACGTTTTGAAAATTGCGAATTTGGATGTACCTCGTTTGTTTCGCAAAAACTTGGAGGTGGTGATTAACAGTGATTTGCGAGGGATTTTCAAACGTGAGAACATCAACTTGAGGAGATTGGAGGAATTGGTCAA
>JAUHXA010000142.1 GCA_030427245.1 Bacteroidia bacterium
TGATAAACGTATTGCCGTCTACCGGCTCTCCAAAAATCATTCAAAAAGAGCCTACATTTTTTTGTTCATTCCAATAGACGTTTTGGGTTTATTGAATTGAAGGTTTTTGTTTTTTTATTTCAAAAAATAATGAAAAAATGTTTCTGATTCCAAATCATTAAGAGCATTATTTTAATAGTTGCCTCTTTTTCAAAAACATTAACACCCACTTCTATTTTTATTCGTTTTTTACTTAATTGTGACAAACAATACTTGCGCCTCACTTCTTTCGTCCAAAATCCAAATCTATTGATTGTCCAAAATCAGAGATTGCACCCATTCATTTGGAATCATGTCTATAGTCATGTTGATTCTTTGGCTTGTTCCTCCATTGACGACTCTATGGGGGTCTGTCAAACGCAGATACCAACATTCTCCAAGATTCATAGGAACGATTGTATTGTTCAGAAAAAACTCCACTTTGTCATTAGAGACAATAGGAATCGTTAAACGGATAACGGATTTGTGTACCTGCAAGCCAAGTGTTGGGTCGGTGTGCTCTTTCACAACAGCACCTCCTTCTAATCGAAGCAATCGCACCAATGTTACTTTGGTGTGCTTTCGGAAAGTATCCACAATACTCATCAAATAAGGCGACTTTTTGAGTACACCAGTATCCAACCATTCTGTCCATGAGCCATCTGCAAAATCTTCTGCTGGAGGAGGTATAGGAATAGAAGGATTGACTACATGAGCGGGTGCTCTCAAAGGAAGCACATTGTAATAAAGAAAAGTATTGAAGTTCAAGGCTTGTATTTCTGCCTGCATTTTAGCGACATCAAACCGAAAGGGCAATTGGATTCGGTCTTTTATTGTATCAGTTGGTATTGAGAAGAGGGTTAAGCTCATAGCTATTAATTTTGAGTGTATTTTTTTTATATAACTAACCTACCTTTTATGATTTCCATTAGAACTGCTGACCATGAGAGATTAAAGAAATGATATAACTCTCCCATTAGAATATTTGGTTCTTTGACAATTTTTGCGAAACCTATAAAGGCTACGGTAGTTTTGTTTTATTAGAGATTGTTGTTCAATAAAATTCTTATGGATTCTTCTCAACCCGTAAACTATCGTAGTCTCATTTGACAGATTTTGTCAAAGAATTGAATATTTTAAGTAAAAATGTATTGGGGGTAGAAGGTGGATGGTGTTGTAGAAAGAACGCCTATTGAAGTAAAAGGCAACAAAGGTGATGATAGTGAATGTGATTCAATCATTTTGAGAGTAGTTTTCATGGAATGTTAAGTGTAAGTAACGCTCCAAATATAGGCTACTTTTTTTGATTATCCAATAGTAAAACAAAATTTCTATAAAAAAAGCGGATATTCATACAAAAGTATATAGCCACTCAAAATATATATGCTTGGTTTTCAAGAAGTTTTTTGATTCCCCCATATTTAGCCTATATTTGAAATGCAATTACTCAAAAATAATACTTCACTACTTAAATCCATCTTATGATGAAAAGACGTACATTCGTTCAAGCCGCCTCTGTGTTAGGCGCGAGTTTTTGTTCGGGATTGTCGGCTTCGGCTCAAGTCCTCCCATATATCACTGGGGAGTTAGGATAAAATGATCCATCATCTATTATCTCAATCGACTCATTGGATACGACTAACTGAATGGTTTCGCCACCTGCAGTACTTGTGGTGGTAGTATAAGTATTGATTGCAACATCGTCAAAAGTAAATGTTGTCTGAGCATTTAGTGCATGATTCTGCAAAAAGAAATATAGCAAAAAGGCTAAAGTAGATTTGGAAAATAAGGAGCCATTGGCTTGAATAGTGGTAATTGTTTCTTTCATATCAAATGGATTTATTTTTTTGTAATGAGGCAAACTAAAATATTAAATTAGGCATTTCTGCAATTTACTTTGCTCGCTTACAAAATATTGTTTGAATTTGCATTTGAGTTTTTAATTTGAATTTGCCTAACATACCCCAACCCCTTTCAAAAGGGGAATAAAGGTGTCCAAGTTATTTTTTTCTTATTACAAACCTGTATTTAAACACATAAATACAGGTTATCCCAACCAGAATTGGGTTCTTCATACAAGGGTTTTAAAATATCAAGACATACTACTGTACAAAATGATTTTTGAACCACAAAAGTATCAAAAGGGCACAAAAGAGATAGATGAATTTCAGTTCTTTACTTTTGTTTTCTTTGTGCCTTTTGTGGTTGGATTAAAAATGTACAGTAGTATGATATCAAGACTGTTTTCAACGTCTAAAGATTCTATCACTTTATTCTCCAATCCATTCTTCGTTTTTTCGACAATCCTTAGATGAGAGTTTGCGAAAGTACACTGATATTCAGTATTAAAATGATACCCTTCTCTTGGGCCTTCTAATTTGGCATCCAAAAGAAAACTGCGTAAGGATTTTTTTTTGTTCCACTTCTCTCCTAATGCGTTGTAAGCTTGGGCAATCAAACTTCCTGCTTCAAAACCTAACACGCAAAAAGCACTACAATGAATTTCTTCCTCCTCTTCATATTCATGAATTAATCGTTGATTGGTATCGTTTTTTAACAATCTTGACCACGAGTTGGCGGAATGTATGCCAGTAGTTGCCTGATTGGATTGGTTAGCTAATAAATCATCGTCTATCTAATAAGGAAGAGCAAATACAGGCAGTCCTTTAAAAGAACTGGATTGAAGCCAGTCTAATAACACGTAATGTCTGGGGTTGGAATAAATACAGAAGAGAGCATCGGGTTGTTGATCTTGGAGATGTTTTTCCAATCTTTCTAATTCTTCTGGGTATGGTATAGCTGTCTTGTATGCTAAAAGGGGCAACAATATTGCCTCCATTGTCTGTACCCCCCCTGCATAAAGCATAGAGTGTATGATATCCCCCATCGAAAAAATGGGATAGATACATCACTTTTTTGTAGTCTTGTTGAGCCATGTATTTTCCAATGCCATAAGTAGATTGCCAAAGATTGAGAGAATTGAAATAGACATTTTCGTGTAATACTTCAGGTACTGGTAAGTTTGCTCCAAACTCGGAAAAGAGGGTAGGTATTCGATGATTGGTAAACAAAGTTGTTTTTCTACCAAAGATCTCCAATAACTGATGCGTACAACTATTTACTCTCTTTTACAAACTTAAATCTATTTAGGATGGCTACTTTAATCATCTTTAGTTTCCCACGATGTATTGTAAACAAAACCATTCTCCTCCTGTTTTCGTTCTTTACAATGATTTTACACGAACCTCTAAAAAGAATCATGAATCAATTATTCAAAATAGCCACGCTCCTATTCACCGCTTTCTTGCTTGCCAACTGCGAAAAAGAAATAACCCTTGACCTGCCCGATCCAACACCTCAAATAGTGGTAGAAGGCAGTATTTACCAAGGTCAAACACCCATCGTCATACTCAACACCAATTTTCCCTATTTCGGTACTTTCACTCTCGAAAACTACCAACAAAATTTTGTTCGAAATGCCAAGGTCGTGGTGTCAGACGGATCCAAGTCAGTAGAATTGCAAGAGTTTTGTTGGTCAGATTTGACCGAAATAGAGCAGCAACTTCTGGTCGCATTTGGAGGCGGTGATAATGGCATCATTCCCGATTCTATTCCCGACCATTTCGATTTTTGCCTCTACACCTCCTTTCCCCCACAAATTGTAGGTGAAGTCGGCAAAACTTATACATTGGACATCACCACTCAGGAAGGGGAATCCCTTTCTGCTCTAACCACGATTCCACAACCTGTTCCATTTGATTCTATCTGGGCAGAACGGCATCTTAATGAGGAGTTTGCAAAATATTGGCGGGTTTATGCGAGCCTAAACGACCCCGCTGAATTGGGCAATTATTATCGCCTTTTCACCCAACGAAACGACGAACCTTTCTATCCTGCACCTCGCTCCGTTTTTGACGATTTGTTGGTCAATGGCAAGGAATTTTACTTCCCCTTAGACAAAGGACAAGCCCAAAGCAGCCCGATTGACATTGACACATACGGTTATTTTGAAGTCGAAGATACCATACAGATTCGATGGACTTCGATCGACGAAGCCAGCTACAATTTTTGGCGTACCTTAGAATTCAGCAGCAGTGCCAACGGCCCCTTTGGTGGTTCAACAAAGGTGATAGACAACATTGAGGGGGGCTTTGGGATTTGGTGTGGTTATGGAGTAAGTGAGCATGAATTAATTATTGAAGAATAATTAATTCATGCTCACTTACTCATAATAAAATTACTACATTCTCACGACCTTCTCTTCAAAGAGTTTATTTTCTTCACTATCCCAACCAACTACTAAATACACTCCCGAAGTCAAATCTCTCAAATCCAAAGCAGGGCGTTTTTTTGAAAAATCCCCTTCAAAAGATAGCAGTAATCGGCCATTCAAATCATAAACTTCAATGGTAGCCGTTGCTTCAAAAGGATAGTCAATTTGCAATGCACAAGTTGTTGGGTTCGGGTAGGTATAATATTCAGAAACAATCGGAGGAGCTTCTTCTTTCACAAAATAAGATTCGGCAAAATTGAAGGCATCTACTCCAATTTCAATTCCTATCAAACGTCCTGGCATATCGTCTACAGGCGGGTGAATGCCCCCCCAAATTCGAGAAAGACTACACTGATCAGAAGCATCACGGTAAGTTGCCCATTGAAGGGTAAGGCTTTCGCTTGGTCCATCTTCAAATACCAAGAAATCATTTTTAGGACAGTGAAATTCCCCCATTCCTCCCGGAAAAAATGGATCGCCTGTAAAAGCGGTCAAAACCTCTGCCGCAGCTCGACTGTAAGTGGAGTGGCCAGACACATAACCTGCAAAAGGAGGTGTAACAAAGGATGGTCGCTGATAAGGAAACCAGTTTCTGGCACGAATCCACGACACACCTGCCACATCCGTATCTGGATTTTCGATAAAATTCGGCCCTTTCCAAGCATAGACTTTTATTTCCCCAATGTATTGTCCTACAAATCCTTGCAGAGGATCCCCTTCTTCAATAACTTCCACAAACCCTGGAATCAAAGGCAATCCGCCAGGATGATAAGAAGGTTTAGTGGGGTCAGAACTTTGTCCCAATTCCGCCATGCCTCGAATAGCCGAAATCGGTCGAATATAGTCGTACCAACCTTTGATCCCCCAAGCTGTAATTGCTACATCGTGCATGGCTCCACCTAAAGCAAAATAGATTTTCACATCCCACTCCAAGTCGTCCACAATTTCGCCTTGACCTCGTATTTTTTTGACCAAATCAGGGTGGTCGTTCACATAGTTGACAATGGTAAACCAATGACCAGGAGGCGTTTCAGAATCAGGTCCATCTGCCCAGAACTCCGCCAATACCCTTGCGTAATCTGCTCGGCGCACTATTTGAGGCTCATAAGGCAAGCCTGTACGAGGATTCACCGCATGACCTTTGCTTTTGTCGCCGCCTTCGGTCAAATCGTAAAAATCTCGCAACCCTTCAATCGTTGTTGGATAATCCTCTACCGTCATGTTGCCTATTGAAGCGGGTGAAATATCCCACAATACTTCATCTGCGGGATCCAAATGCGACGACCAAACCGACACCAATGTATGATTCCATTTGTATTCATCCGAAGCAGCACTTCCCATGTCATCCCAATAAGCAGGAGGGCCTGGATCGTGATAAACCCAATAATCGTTTCCATCTCGTTGGTGTATTGTCAAATCTTCTTCTTGTAAGGAGAAAGGCTTCACTATACCCCACTCTGGGCTCAAAAAAGCGGGTGTGGTCTCACCCAATGGGTTTCCACCTTGATCAATAAAATTAGCAAATCGCAGAGGTTGCCAACGGTTTAGGTCTTCAATGGTTAGATTCCCAGATAGTTCAAGCAGTAAGGAAGGATTGACGGGTTCGTAATACAAATTTTCGTAAGCTCCCTGCTCGTTTGAGCCATCCTCCAGACCGTATTCAATGATATGTCGGGCAATGTAATTCCCCAACTCCGCTGCACCACAAGCATAGTCTGCAATCGTATTGGTGGTATTGTAGCCCAATTCTTCCATGAAAGCGTTTGTTTCCGCTAGTATCAATTCGGCAGCCGGCGAGTCTTTGAAACGGTGTTGTATCAGGCGAAAAACGGCAAAACTAATGGCTTCTTCTTGTGCAGCTTTTACATCCACCGGAGTCGGCACACTGTTGAAGGGACAAGCATATCCATGCAAGGTCTTTCCCAAAAAGTAGGTATCTGCAATACTGTCATAAGCTGCCCAAGCATCGTACATCGCTACGGAGGTATGGAACAAATTGCGAGCATGAACGGTGGGTCGTGCAAAATCTCCTCGAATGGCATCCAATACTATTTCGTTCCATTGACGAGCAATAGAGTGTTGAGAATCTTGAGCATGAAGATTCGGAAAGGTAGTCAGTAGGATTAAAAATAGTAGGGTTATTGTATTTTTCATTTGCCTATATTTGAAGTTCTCGAAAGGCTCAAATATAAACATTCCCTTAGATTCCCTAAAATTTGAATGGTTTTTGGGCGTTGAGTTGACATAGTCAATTGTCTAACTCTTATTAAACTAAAAAAGCGACTAATAGTAATTAACTATCAGTCGCTTTTGAAAAGAATAGAGTCAAATGTAAACATTCACTCTATGTGAACCCGAAGAGGTTCGAACTCCTAATCTCCTGATCCGTAGTCAGGTGCCTTATCCAATTGGGCCACGGGTCCTATACTAAAAGTGAACTTTTTGGAGGTTTTAAACCTTTAATTATAAAGTCACTCTTAATTTAGCGGATGCAAAGATACATTTTTCATTTAAACCTTGCATCTTTTTAACACACTTTTTTTCACCAAAGTTCACTTTTATGAAGTTAAATTCATTGCTTTTTTGGGTTGTTTTTGTGAGTTGGTGCTTTATTTTATATGGTGCTGCAAACAGCAATTCAATATCCAAGCCCAGTTATTTAGATGAAACACTAGACGATGCTCCGCCTGTGGAGGCAGATAAATTATTGGAATTTGCCGAAAAACATTTGGGCACACCTTATCATTATGGAGGTAAATCTCCCAAAGGTTTTGATTGTTCGGGGTTCACCTATTATTGCTACCAACAACAAGGTATTCAAATTCCAAGAAGTTCAAAAAACCAAATAAATGCAGGTATCGAAATCCCTTATGAACAGGCTCAAAAAGGAGATTTGATTGTTTTTACAGGCTCAGATTTCAAAAAACGGGAGCCGGGGCATGTTGGGATTGTTGTATCTAAATCTCCTGAAGAATTGACCTTTATTCATTCTTCTTCATCTAAAAAGAACAATGGTATTGTTTATTCCACTATTCCTGTTGATAAAGAAACTACGTACAAAAAACGTTTCCTACAGATAAGACGAGTTTTTAAGTAATCCATAAGTGAGGTTTTGTGCTCAATCCTGAGTTTTCTTTATTCCTTCAATCATACTACTGTACATTTTTAATCCAACCACAAAAGGCACAAAGAAAACAAAAGTAAAGAACTGAAATTCATCTATCTCTT
>JAUHXA010000059.1 GCA_030427245.1 Bacteroidia bacterium
CCAACCTCATACAAAGCATTGGTAATATCCCCCAAAGAGCAATATTTCACCGTTTCCATTAGTTCCTCAAAAATATTGTCATTGCGAATAGCCTTTTGTTGCAGACGCTTCAAAGCAGTGGCAGCTTTGTCGGCATGAGCCTTTTGAAGCGTTTGTAGATTAGCGATTTGTTGTTCCTTTTCTTCGGTAGTCGCACGGATTACCTCACGAGGCAAAACCGTAGGCGAACCATCTTTGCTCAAGAAAGTATTCACTCCAATAATCGGCAGTTCACCACTATGTTTGAGGTGTTCGTAGTAGCTGCTTTCCTCTTGAATTTTGCTGCGTTGATACATTTTTTCCATTGCACCCAAAACGCCACCACGTTCCGTAATGCGGTCAAATTCCATCAAAACCGCTTCCTCTACCAAGTCGGTCAATTCTTCGATAATGAATGAACCCTGCAATGGATTTTCGTTTTTCGCCAAGCCCAATTCCTTGTTAATCACCAACTGAATAGCCATTGCTCGGCGAACAGATTCTTCCGTTGGAGTGGTGATTGCTTCATCGTAGGCATTGGTATGCAGACTGTTGCAGTTGTCGTAAATGGCGTAGAGAGCTTGCAGCGTTGTGCGAATGTCGTTGAAGTTGATTTCTTGGGCGTGAAGCGAACGACCAGAAGTTTGGATGTGGTATTTCAGCTTTTGAGAACGGGCATTTGCGCCGTATTTGTGCTTCAATGCCTTCGCCCAAATTCTACGTGCAACCCGACCAATGACCGCATATTCTGGGTCAGTACCATTTGAGAAGAAGAAGGACAAGTTGGGTGCAAAATCATCAATATTCATGCCCCGACTCAAATAATATTCAATGAAAGTGAAGCCATTGGAGAGCGTAAATGCTAATTGACTAATCGGATTTGCGCCCGCTTCTGCAATGTGGTAGCCACTGATAGACACCGAATAAAAATTGCGAACCTTGTGGTCAATAAAATATTGCTGCACATCGCCCATCAACCGCAGCGAAAATTCAGTACTGAAAATGCAGGTGTTTTGTGCTTGGTCTTCCTTCAATATGTCCGCTTGCACCGTTCCCCGAACCGAAGACAAGGCTTTGGCTTTGAGGTTTTGATAAATGTCAGCCTCCAAAATTTGGTCACCCGACAAGCCCAACAATTGCAGCCCCAGACCTGTATTGCCGTTTGGCAAATCACCTTTGTATTGTGGTCTTGGTAGGTTTTGGTCGTCATACACTCGCTTCAGTTGCGCTTCTACCAAGTGCTGTAAACCATTTTCGGCAATGTATCTTTCACAAGCTTGGTCAATTGCGGCATTCATAAAGAAGGCGCAAATCGTGGCGGCAGGGCCATTAATGGTCATCGAAACGGAAGTGTTTTTGGCTGCCAAATCAAAACCCGAATACAGTTTTTTGGCATCATCCAAGCTGCAAACCGACACACCCGAATTACCGACTTTTCCGTAAATATCTGGGCGATGGTCTGGATTTTCACCGTACAAAGTCACCGAATCAAAAGCGGTCGACAAACGTTTGGCGGGCATTCCAAAAGACACATAGTGAAAGCGTTTGTTGGTGCGTTCGGGTCCACCTTCTCCTGCAAACATACGTGCGGGGTCTTCCCCTGCTCGTTTGAAGGGAAAAACGCCTGCGGTGTAGGGAAATTCTCCCGGTACGTTTTCCTGTAAACTCCATGTCAAAATATCACCCCATGCCTTGTAGCGTGGCAGCGAAATCTTAGGAATCATGTTGTGCGACAGGCTTTTGGTGTGGGTTTTCACCCGAATATCTCGCCCTCGAACCTTATAGACAAATTCCTCGTTTTTGTAGTTTTGAACTTTTTGCTCCCATTCATTGAGCAAGTCTTGGTTTTCGGGTGTGAGTTTTCTTTGAAGGTTTTGAAAAGCAGCTTGCAAAGCCTTTGCAGTGTTTTCATCTTCCTTCAATTCGTTCTTTGCCAATTGCAGTCCATACAGTTTTTGTGCAATTTCGGATTGTTCTTTTACTGTTGCATCATAGCTGCGATTGTTGTCAGAAATTTCGGAAAGATAGCGCACTCGTTTTGGAGGAATGATGTATTGTTTTTGGCTGTCGCCAATCGGCAGGTCAATGGTTGAAGTGAAATCTGCGTCTGTTTTTGCAGTGACCGTTGCCATCAATGCTTTGTAGAGTCGGTTTGTGCCAGGGTCATTGAACTGCGAAGCGATTGTACCAAAAACGGGTAAATCATTGAAATCCGTTGTCCACAATAAATGATTTCTTTGGTATTGTTTTTTGACATCTCGCACCGCATCCAAAGCCCCACGTTTGTCGAATTTATTGACCGTTATCAAATCTGCAAAGTCCAGCATGTCAATCTTTTCCAACTGCGAAGCTGCGCCATATTCTGGGGTCATCACATACAAGGACACATCGGCATAGTCCACAATTTCTGAACCCGACTGACCGATGCCCGAAGACTCCAAAATAACCAAATCGTAGCCCGCTGCTTTCACGATTTGAACGGCATCCGTAACGTGTTTGGAGAGCGAAAGATTGGCTTGTCGAGTCGCCAAAGAACGCATATAGACATTGGGATGATGTATGGAGTTCATGCGGATTCGGTCGCCCAACAATGCACCTCCTGTCTTGCGTTTGGAGGGGTCTACTGAAATGATGGCGATTTTTTTGGTCGGAAAATCTATCAAAAATCGGCGTACTAATTCGTCCACCAAAGAAGATTTTCCTGCGCCTCCTGTGCCTGTGATTCCGATAACAGGAGCATTTGCAGCGTCTGCCAATCGTTTGATTTCTGCTTGTTTTTCGGTGTCAATGGTGCCGTTTTCGGCTGCGGTGATGAGGCGGGCGATGGCGAGGATTTTTTCGTTTCCAGTGTCGCCATTGCCGTTCCAAGTGTCGGCGAACTCTTCGAGTGTCGCAGAACTTTTCACTTTCTTATTTGCAGTATTTGTTTCGCCAACATCCGAAGGATTTGGCGACAACATACGTCCACTCAATTTAGAAACTTCCCCATTCAATTGCTGCCCCAAAGGATAATCTGCTCTTTGCAGCACATCGTTAATCATGCCCTGCAATCCCAATGAACGCCCATCGTCGGGTGAATAAATGCGGGTGATGCCATATTTGTGTAGTTCTTCAATTTCGGAAGGTAAAATGGTTCCTCCTCCTCCTCCAACGATTTTGATGTGCCCTGCGCCTTTTTGTTGCAGCAAATCATACATGTACTTCAAAAATTCGTTGTGACCACCTTGATAAGAAGTAATGGCGATGGCTTGTGCGTCCTCTTGAATGGCAGTGTCCACGATTTCGGCAACGCTTCGGTTGTGACCTAAGTGAATCACCTCTGCACCAGATGCTTGCATGATTCGGCGCATGATGTTGATGGCGGCATCGTGTCCGTCAAAGAGTGAACCTGCGGTGACGATTCGGACATTGTGTTTGGTTTTATAAGGAGTTGGAGGGGTATTCATATATGTTTGTTTTTTATTGACTAACGATTGCTAGTAATTGAGTACAAAGATACGGCATTTTCTATAAATGAGTTTTGATAAAGGCTGGAAAACGAGTTGATCTACTCATTCTTTTAAAAACTTCATCGCCCCTTCCAAACTCACTCCCATCAAAACCATAACCAAAACAGAGTTTTTATTTAATAAAAAATCAGACAAATATGATTTAAAATAATTAAAATTTGATTTTTTCTCATTAAAACTGCTAACCTTTTTCAAAAAACTGCAACTAATCAAATGAACGCAGGTGTCAATGATTTCACAATTGTTCGGCTTTGTAAAGGTGTGTAAGTTTCTTTGAAGAATTTACTTTGCACTCTCATCTTGCTACACTTTCACTAAGAACTGGTTATTTCATGTTTAATCGCTGTTTCGATTTACATTCTTTTCTACCCTCAAACCTTATTTTTTCACTGCATATTCTAAAAGAATGTAGAAGAAGCACAAAGTAACCTTAATCAAAGAAAAACATTTATTTTTATATTCGGACATAAAATTATTTGACAACTCAGAGCCTCTAAAACAAACTATTTTTAGGGGCTTTTTTATTGACCAATGCCCGTTGCTTTCCTAAAAATGTCCCCCATTGAAGTTTCTTGAAGCTTGCTCACTACCCAAATAATGGTTTCTTGTGCTCCTAAAATATGCACATAATCGGGTTTTGCTTGCATGGAACTGATTGCCTCTCCAAATTCATTGTAGCACTCATTGAGGGCCTTCTTGTCAAAAGGATTAATGACCAACAATTGCTTAATATAACTCAATACCATTTCTTCAAATTCATGCAATTGTTCTTCCTTCTTCAAACTGCGATATACCGAGCGATAGAGATTTTCTAATATTTCTTCGTTGTCCAATTCATAGTGAATAATGAACTGCAATATCTTGGCAAACTGTTGAATGTCTTTTCGGACATCGGTTCGAGGATGGGATAATATTTCGTTGAGCCACAATAAAGTCTTGGTGAAATCTTCGGAGAAAAAATAAATAATACAGATATTGTAGTAAATCGAAAGCAGTTCGGAGGTTGGCAGTTGTTGTTCCAAAGTCCTCAATTCTGCTTCAATAATTTCGATTACTTTTGCCCCTTCTTCAAATTTACCTGTATTTAAATAGTACAATAATTCGTGGTGAACCGTCAGTTGGAAAGTTTTGATTTGGGTTTCCAAATTGCCTTTGGGAAGCGACTTGATTTTTTTTAATATAAAGGGAAAAAGCCCCATCTTATCCTGCCCCATTGCATGACAAACATTCAGATAATTACCCAAACTTTGACGATACAACATATTGTCTTGTTTCTCTGATTGTGGGCTGCTTTCCCAAAGATCAACCAACTGCTCGTAGTGACTGAATGCTTTGGAGAGATTACCCATTTTCCAATGATACAGCCCCAAGGTATCGTGATAGTAGGTTTTGGACATAAAAGTAGATGCTTGCTCTTCGGACTGCAATAGCGGATGTTGTATCAAATCCTCAAGTTCCAATAATTCTTTCTTTTTCTTGTCGCTTACCTTTGATCTCAAAGAAGTCAAAATTTGCTTACTCAGGTTGTAGTAAGTCGTTTGATTGGTATGCAATTGCAGCACTTTATTTTCTTCTTCAATCACTTTCTTCAATTTTTGCCTCGTTTTCTTAGCCGATTGTTCAATCACATACTTTTTTTCCCAAACCAATAGCCGCAACAATATCAAGAAATCTTCTGCTTGATAAGCTATTTTTTTACTTCGCTTCAATTCTTTCTTGAATTGATTGAGTAGTTCTTTTTGATACAAAATCTCTAAGTTATGAACCAAATCTTTCAATCCTGCTGATTCCGAGCGATTTTTACTCCCCTCTTGAAAAGACCTCAAAGCCTTCATAATCTTATGGGTCAGCGCATTTTTGGTAAAAGTAAGTTGTCGGATAAACTTCTCTTTCCTAAACTTCCGCTTGATAGCAGCTTCATCGTATTCTTTTTGCCTTGCAATCGCATCAAACAAAAGCATGTAATTGTTCTTTTTTCCGATGATGTGTTGTTCGGCGTATATTTTGAAGTATCGTTTTTCAGAGGGACTTAGGGAGTGTATGAGTTTGAAGAGGTTATCCGATGGACGCATAAAATTAAGAAAGTAAGAATCGTAAAATAAAAATACTATAGGACAGATTGCTATGAATTAAATCATTGAAACTGCAATAAATGACTAAAAATAAACACTTTCAATAACAAATAGTTTCCATTAAAGTCAAGTGGATTCCTATTTTTAAGAAAAAAGTTGTTTTTCTAATTCCCTCAAAATATTGTATTTTTGTAAGGCAACCTCTGAGTAAATTAAAAACTCTGATTCAAAATCTTGTTCTGTATTGTCAATCAAGATTCAAATGAGTTTTACATAGATATTCATCTCTCCTCACTGTTTATAGACAATATTTCTTTGACAATTTTCTCTTGTTCAAAGTTGAAACCATTTTAAACCTAATAAATTTCATCAAATGAAAAAGATTAATTTTTTAGTGCAAATTTTTGCAGTGCTGAGCATGATATTTGCAACAAGCGTCCACTTATCTGCACAAGTTTATCAAAGAACTTATAAAGCACCTACTACTACTACTGCTAAAACGATTCAAACTTCAGAAAGCTGTGATTGTAGTATGGGTTTCAGCAAATTAAGTGATTACTGTAAAGATAAGTGCAGAGAAACCTTCTCTGAAATCGTTATTCACGGCAACATCACCGTTGGAACAGGCAACCCACACGGGCACGAGAATCCTTGGCTGATGAGAGTCGGTCCAGGCAAGCTCCCTTTCTTTGAAGTAGGTCGAAAAGGTGGTGTTGGGTTAGGCACTACTTTGTTTCCTTTTGAAGGAGGTGCGATTGATTTGGGCAGCAACAAAAACCCTTTCCGTCAAGTTTCTGCCCTTAAATTTGCAGAAATATCCGATCGCAGAGAAAAGGAAAACATTGTTGATTTGCCTTATGGATTGAAGGATATTCTGCAATTGAAGCCTGTTAGTTTTACTTGGAAAAACAAAGCTATTGAAGGAACTCAAGTCGGTTTGATAGCCCAAGAAGTACAAGAGGTCATTCCCGAAATTGTTATTAGCCAAGAGTTTACTGTCAATGATGAGGAAAGTCAAGTCGCATTGACAACCGATCGTTTGAGTGTTGCTTATTCTGAGTTGGTCCCTGTCTTAATCAATGCGATTCAAGAACAGCAGCAAATCATTGAAGCTCAAAAACAACAACTTGGACAACAAGCTACAACGATTGACAGTATGGAAGCAACCGTTTCACAACTCATTGAAGCTTTACAAGCACAAGGTATTCAAACCCAAAAAATCAAAACAACTGATAAAGACTCTAAATAATTGATCTTCATTTGTTTTAATTCCTTTTTGATTATTTCGTCTTATAAAAGAGCCAGCTAATTGTAATAAAGCTGGCTCTTTTTCATTTTATTTACAGGAAACTTTTTTGAAGCTCACTTGTTCGACAATCACTTTATTCCATTTAGTTAACCCATTGCAGTTTTTTCGACTGCAAAACGCAAATAATAAATTTATGATGGCAGAAGAATACGTAGTATTAGTAGATAAGAAAGGAAACGTATTAGGAACTGAAGAAAAAATAGCCGCCCACCAAAAAGGTTTATTACACACCGCCTTCAGTATTTTTATCTTCAACGATAAAGGTCAAATGCTGCTGCAACAACGTGCTTTTGACAAGTATCATTTTGGAGGGATGTGGAGCAATAGCTGTTGTAGTCACCCACGTATGGGAGAAACAGCTATGGATGCTGCTCATAGAAGACTACAAGAAGAATTGGGATTCGATACCGAATTGAAAGAACTGTTCTCTTTTATCTATAGAGCCGAAGATGAAGAAACCAAACTAATTGAACACGAACTCGATACGGTATTTATCGGAGTTTACAACGACTCTATTGACAATTTAAACTATGAGGAAGTCAATGCCGTAAAATGGATAGATATTTACCAATTATTTTTAGAGTTGGATTTGTATCCAGATAGATTTACCTATTGGTTTAAGACTGCACTTCTCGAACTACGCAATAAGAAATTGCTGTCCTCCACTGCTATTCAACAGCTGTTTAAAGAGTAAGCAGCACTCTTTATTGTCAGAAAAATAGCAGATTCCACGTATAAGTTTTGGTTACATCTTTTCGACCAAAACTATTCTTATATTTGTAGCACCTCTCTATGATATGCGAAAAATTACTTAGCTATAAGTGATTTTTAAATAATTTGATTTATAACACCGAAGGATTATAACCCTGTATGTGTCTAAATCAAAGAGTAATCATTTCAATTCTTGTTTGTTCCCTATTACCCCTAACATGTTATTTTTTGCCCATCTAATTGAATAGTTCTTATTCTTTCTGAAAAAAGGAAGTTGAAGGTGGATATTGAACAAATAAACTGCTATATGATGAGATTTTTAACGATTCTTTTCTCTATTTTTCTTAGTACTACTTCTATCACTTACGGACAAATCTACGATATGAGCAACAATAGTGTGACCGATGCAACAGGCACACTGTATGATAGTGGGGGTCCTAATAGTGATTATGGCGACAACGAAAATTTGATATTCACCGTCTGTCCCACAGCTCCTTGTGAGTGTTTAGAATTGGATTTTGATTATATTGATCTCGAATACGAAGGCGGTTTTTTTGGAACTACCTACTATGATTTTTTATACGTTCACAACGGCAACTCTACAAGTGCGCCTCTACTTGCAGAACTAAAAGGAACTAATAATTCAGGACTACTGCTTTATGCAGATAGCGGATGTGTCACATTTCATTTTGATTCCGATGGATCTATCAACTGGGATGGATGGGAAGTCTCTTGGAGTTGTTTGGAGAATTGTCCAGAAGTTATCGAAACAAGTAGTTCGGATTATACCATCACTGAGCTTGTTGAAGAAGTGTTTGTTTCAGGCAGTTGTGTAGAAGTTTCCAACATTACCTTTTCTGGATCGACAGGAGCAGTAGGAAGTTTCTCAAGTGGAAGTTCGATTGGCATAGATGAAGGTATTGTCCTATCCACAGGATATTTGAGCAGTATTCCAGGGGCAAATAGCAGCAACAATACTTCGGACAATTTACCCGCAGCAGGAGACTCAGATCTGAATGTCATTGTAGCTAGTACAGGCGAAACAACCACAGATGCCTCTGTACTCGAATTTGATTTTGTGCCGACAACCGACGAAATCTCCTTCAATTATGTTTTTGCTTCAGAAGAATATCCCGAATATGTTTGCAGTGATTACAATGATGTATTTGCTTTTTTTATCAGTGGCCCTGGGTTCACTGGTCAAGAAAACATTGCGTTGGTTCCAGGCACTTCAACAGCAGTAGCCATTAACTCGGTCAATAATGGCACAGTCGGTTCACAAGGGACAAGCAGTGGATGTACAAGCCTATCAAACTCTGCTTATTATGTCAATAATATTCCGGGTAACAGCCTCGAATTTGACGGTTTCACGACTGTTCTTACAGCAAGTACAACGGTCGTTCCTTGCCAAAATTATCACATCAAATTGGCAATAGCAGACGTAGGAGATTCACAATATGATTCTGCTGTATTCTTAGAAGCAAACAGTTTTGCAGCAGGGGAAGGAGCATTGGTTTCTGCCAATATCAATGGCTCGGCCTCAGCCTCCAATGAAATGTACGAAGGCTGCCAAGATGGATATTACTTATTTGAAAGAGGAGACACCAACGATTTGAGCCAGCCTTTTACCATCGAATTTGAAGTGACAGGGACTGCTACTGCAGGAATAGATTATACCCCTTTCCCCGGATCAGTAGTGATTCCCGCCGGACAAACCAGCCTTCAAGTCGACATCTCCGCATTTGTAGATGGCATCACCGAAGGGTCAGAAACCATTATTGTGACCGTACTCAACAATTTTTGTATCTGTGATGAGGACGGTGCGGCTCCTGCCGAAATACTCATTTTAGACAATTCTCCAATAGAAGCCACCCTACAAGAACAATCTTACTGCTTCAACGATCCTGCGACTCTTGACCCAAGCCCCGATGGAGGAATCGCCCCTTATAGCTATCAGTGGAGCAATGGCGCATCAAGCCCTTCTCTTGACTTCAATGTAGTCGCAGCAACAGCAGGTATTTACACTGTCACCGTTACAGACGATTGCGGAAACAATGTGACAGCAGCAGTAAATGTCACCTTTGAAGCACCACCTCCACCTGTCAGTATTACGCCTCCTACCGTTCTTTGTGGAGCCAGCGAAGCCATTACCTTAGAAGCCTCCGAAACAGGTGGAACATGGTCAGGCACAGGAATCATTGATGCAAACAATGGCACTTTTGACCCCACAACAGCACAAGCCGCAGCCACACCACCTTTTTCAATAACCTATACCCTCAGCAATGACTGTGGAACGTCTTCCGAAACCATAGATATAGATATCAGCGATACGCCCACCGCCAGTATCAATGGTGATGCAACGGTTTGCCCAGAAGAAATACCCAACGTTGATTTTGTTGTCACCTTTACAGGAACAGGCCCTTGGACCTTCACTTATGCCATTGACGGAGTACTTCAAACTCCCATTGCAGGCATCACCGACAATCCATACATTTTGACTGCCAATGCTATAGGCGATTATACACTCGTAGAGATTTACAACAACAATTGCCTAGGAACCTTTGGCGGTTTGGCAACCATCGGCGAATTTACACCTCCCGAAGCCTCCATTGCAGGCGGGGGAATCCTCTGCGATGCAGGAGAAAATGCAAACCTAACCTTCACAATCGTCAATGGAACAGCTCCTTATGATGTCACCTACACAGACGGCACGAGTGACTTCACCGAAACAGGTGTCAACGATTCTTTTTCATTGGAGGTAAATTCAGCAGGCACTTACGAAATAGTCAGCATCACAGACTCCAATGGATGCGAAGGTATTTTTTCGGGCGCACCAGAAGTGGAAGTCAGTGATTTGAGTATTGACGCTGCCACTCCCAATACTGCCAATTGCGGAAGCAGTGACGGAAGCATTGACAATGTATTGGTATCCGGAGGCGAAGAACCCTACACCTACTTTTGGTACGACGAAGCTGATGTACTCATAAGTAGCGGAACTTCTCTAACTGATATTGCAGCAGGCAATTATACACTAATCATTTCAGACAACTTGTCTTGTACCGACACCTTAGAAATCACCATTGACGAAACATTACCACCTACTGTGACTGCGGGAACACCTTCCAATGCAGCTTGTGGACAAAACAATGGAAGCATTACAGGCGCAAGCGTCAGTGGAGGCGTAGAACCCTATCTCTATTTTTGGAAAGACGAAAACGGCAATGTCATCAGCTATGACCTCGACCTGACAAATGCCCTTTCAGGAAATTACACCCTACTCGTTGCAGACATCAATGGATGTGCCGACAGCCTTCAAATGAGCATTGACGAAACTCCTCCCCCCACTTTGACAGGAGGCACACCCAATTCAGCAGCTTGCGGCAATAGCAACGGAAGCATCACAGGAATCACCCTGCAAGGAACGCTTGGTCCTTACACATATCAATGGACAGATGCAAGCGGCAATGAAGTGGGTGAAAATTCAATAGACCTCAACGATGTTCCTTCTGGAAATTACTCCCTTGTAGTTACGGATGGAAATGGCTGTACCCAAAGTCTCCCCTTCAATGTCGAAGATACTGCTCCACCCGAAATCAACAGCTCCAATGTCAGCCCTGCAACTTGTGGAGAAGCCAATGGAAGCGTTACCGACATTTTCGTCACAGGCGGAACAACACCTTTCTTTTATGAATGGACAGATGCAGATGGAAATGTCATTGAAGACGATGCTGTTTTACAAGATGTGGGCGAAGGAACTTATACGGTAGTTATCACCGACGCAAACGACTGTACAGACACTTTTCCCTATACCATCATCGACTTTCCAAGTCCCGTATTGAGTGGCGGAGAAGCCAGCCCTGCAATATGTGGCACAGAAAGCGGTGGAATCACTGCAATAGCAATCGAAAACGGAACAGAGCCGATTACCTACCAATGGACAGACGCAGAAGGCAATACAGTCGGCAATGACTTAGCACTTCAAGACATGCCTTTGGGCGATTATACACTGACTGCAATAGATGCCAATGGTTGTAGCGATGAACTTTCCTTCAATATCAAAGAACTCCCAGGTCCAGAGCTTTTAGGCGGAGAAGCCACACCATCTACTTGCAGCGACAGCAACGGCATGATTCAGGGCGTGAACATCGAAGGCGGCTCTGAACCCCTCACCATCGAATGGCGCAACGATGCAGACAGCCTAATTGCTACAACCCAAGACCTCGAAAATGTATTGGCAGGCACTTACAATCTACTCGTCACAGATGGCAATGGCTGTACCGCAACACTTAGTATGGAGATAGGTGACATTCCTCCGCCTCAATTGTTGAGTGGCGAGATTTTGCCCTCCTCTTGTGGCAAAAGTGATGGCGCAATCACCAATATTGAAGTGGAAGGTGGAACAGGCGAACTCACCTATCAATGGCAAAATCAATCAGGTGAAATTTTGGGAGGAAGTCCCGATTTAAGCGATATTCCGCAAGGAAATTACACCCTAATTGTCACCGACGAAAACGGCTGCCAGACCGAAATGACTTTCGACATTGCGGACTTAGAAGCTCCACAACTGACAGGTGGCGACCTTCAACACACGACTTGCAGCGATGCTAATGGAAGCATCACCAACATCAGCTTAGAAAGCGGTGTTGCGCCTTTCACCTATGAATGGCAAGACGGAGCAGGCGAAATTTTGAATGCTGGAGAAGTCTCTCCCGATGCCCTTCAATTGGAGGACATACTGGCGGGAACTTATACAATTATTGTAACCGACAGCAAAGGTTGTGCGGTCAGCCTTCAATTTGAAATCGAAGACGCACCTTCCCCACAATTGAGCGCAGGAACAGCAACCGAAACAATTTGTGGAGAAGCAAACGGAACCATCAGTGGCGTAGCGATTGAAGGAGGAACAGAGCCTTTTACCTTAGAATGGAAAAACGAAACAGGCGAAACCGTTGGTAACGATTTGGACGTAGAAAACTTGGAAACAGGAAATTATACCCTTCAAATCACCGACTTCAATGGCTGCTCTCACGACATCGAAATGTTTGTACCCGAAGCATTGCCGCCTCAATTGCAGGGTGGAGAAGTTACGCCTACGACTTGCAGCGAAGCCAATGGAAGCATTGAAGGAATCGAAGTCTTGGATGGCGCAGAACCTTTTGAATACCGTTGGTTGGACGATTTGGGTGAAGCAGTGGGCTTTGAAGCGACATTGACCGATGTAATGGCAGGCGATTATACATTGGAGGTTTTGGATGCAAACGGCTGTTTGGTTTCCCTTCCGTGGACGATTGAAGACCAAGCTGCTCCGCAACTTTTAGGCGGCGAAGTAGTGCCATCTTCTTGCGGAAAAGCAGATGGAGCAATTCAAAATATTGAAGCGAATGGAGGCACAGGTGATTTGGTATTTGAATGGCAAAATGCAAGCGGCGAGACGGTCGGCAATGATTTGACGATTAGCGACATTGCGGCAGGAGAATACACGCTTTTTGTGACAGACGAAAATGGCTGTATGGCTGAAATAGCGTTTACTACTTTTGATGAAGCTGCACCCCAATTGAGTGGAGGAACACTTACTTATTCCAATTGTGAGCAAGCAGATGGAAGTGTTACCGATGTCACGATTGATGGAGGAACAAGCCCTTATACCTACGAATGGACGAATGAAAACAACGAAGTTGTGGGCGAAAATATCAGTATTTACGATGTGCCAGAAGGAATCTATGTACTGACTGCAACGGATGCCGATGGCTGTATCACCACTTTGAGTTTTTATATGGCAGACAATCCTCCTCCAGGATTGCTGGGTGGGGTGGTTACGCCTACAACTTGCAGCGAGGCAAATGGAAGTATTGAAGAAATTGAAGTGGAAGGAGGAGAAGGTTTATTGACTTTTTCTTGGAGAGACAGTGACAATAATGAAATCAGCACCGAACTTCAATTGACAGACGTTGCTGCAGGCACTTACACCCTATTCATCACAGACGAAAAGGGCTGTCAAGATGAACTGCAATATGAGATTCCCGACCAGCCTTCGCCCCAAATCATTGAAGGTTTGGTGAACAATACTCGATGTAGCGAAGCCAATGGCGGTATCTCGAATGTGACGATTGAAGGAGGAGTTGAACCCTATACTTACAACTGGGTGGATGCAGAAAGCAATGCTTACGAAAACACAGGAACGGATGCCAACTTGCTGAATGTAGCGGCTGGAAATTACATTTTGGAAGTGACGGATGCCAATGGTTGCCGAACTGATTTGGCTTTTGAAATTTTGGACGAAGCCAGCCCGACAGCTTCTGGCGGTTTGGTGAATGCGACTACTTGCAGTGAAGCGAATGGAAGCATTGAAGACGTGGCGATTGAAGGTGGAAAAGCTCCCTTCAATTTTGAATGGCGAGATGTGAACGGCAATATTGTAGGCACAGAAGAAGTATTGAGTGAGGTTTTGGCGGGCAGTTATACCGTCTATATCACAGACGACAATGGCTGCGAAACGGATTTGGCTTTTGAAATTGCGGACATTCCTTCACCGATTTTGAGCGAAGGAACAGTGGATTTGTCGTCTTGCGGCAACAGTGATGGAGGCGTAATGGACGTGAATATTGAAGGTGGAACTGCGCCTTTCACCTACCGTTGGGAAAATGTGGAGGGTGAAATATTGGGCAGTGATATAGACTTGACCGATGTAACGGCTGGCGATTACACCTTGACCGCCATAGATGCGAATGGCTGCGAAGCGAGTTTGGGCTTCAATGTGTCAGATGTCGGTGCGCCTACCATCAGTGGAGGTGAGGCGAGCCAAACGATTTGTGGCAGCAGTGATGGGCGTATTACTGGCATTGAAGTGAGTGGAGGAACGGGTGGTCTGACGACTACTTGGACAGATGCGGAAGGAACGGTTTTGGGCGAAAATGTGGACATTTTTAACCTTGCCGCAGGCGAATATACTTTCATTGCTGTGGATGTAAGTGGCTGTATCGCTTCACAAAGTTTTGTGATTGAAGACATTCCGCCACCTGCTATTTTGGGCGCAACTGTGACTCCCGCAACTTGTGGGGCAAGTGATGGACGCATTTCGGCTTTGGTGGTCGAAAACGGTACAGAACCTTTTTCGTTTGAATGGCGAAACATGGATACGGATGTTGTGATAGGTGTGGACATGGAATTGTCGGATTTGGCAGCAGGAACGTATTCTTTGTTATTGACGGATGCCAATGATTGCAGCGACCTCAGAAAATTTATTTTGGAAAACTTGGATGCGCCTGAATTGAGTTTGGAAGAGGTGACGACTTCGGACTGTGCGGAAATCGGCACAGGTTCGGCAACGGTGAAAGTCTTGGGGGGAACGGCACCTTTTGATTTTGAATGGGACACCGACCCACCGCAGTTTGCGCCAACGGCAACGAATCTAACTCCCGGTGTGTACAATGTGAATGTGCGAGACGGCAACGATTGTTTGGCGGCAATTTCTGTGACCGTTCCTGGATTTATCGCTCCTCCAATTGTGGATTGCAGCTTTCAGACCACGGACAGTTTGGAGTTTGTATGGACAGCCGTAGAGGGCGCAATTGGGTACAGCATCGAAACAGATTTGGGAATTACCGACACCGTTTCGGCAGATGAATTGTCGTATTTGTTGGCGGGAATTGAAGATGATTTGACGGTCGTGATTTCGGTCATGGCATTGGGTCCAGACAATTGCGGCAACAGTGAAGTGGCGATTCAGTCTTGTGCTACTTTGGCGGATTGTCCAACAGTGGACGTACTGATTGCAGCACCAAATGATGTTTTCTGCCTCAACGAAGCAGCGGTTTCCTTGACTGCTACGCCCGAAGGTGGCGTTTTTGAAGGAACAGGTTGGAACGGCACTGCCTTTGACCCAACGCTTGCAGGGGTGGGTGAACACACGCTCACTTACACTTATACGGATGAAATGGGTTGCGTTTTTTCTGCCGACCAAATCTTGACAATTGTGGATGTGCCGATTGCGGCAATGAAAATGCCAGAGGCAATTTGTTTGGGCGAAACGGCTACGCTTTCTTTCACTGGAAATCTACCCGATGGCTCTACCCTTCAATGGGATTTTGGCGATGGCACGACCTCCAATGAAGTGGGACCACACGTGATTGAATGGAACGAGACGGGCATTTATACCGTACAGGTGAGTGTCGATAATGGGGTTTGTGTGGATGAAATGCTGTTGGATTTGGTGGTGTCGGATATTAGCATCGAAGTATCGGAAGACCAAACGGTGAGGAGTGGTACGGACATAGACTTGAGCGCAACGGTTGATTCTAAATTTGGTGATGTAGTCAGTCTCGAATGGCAACCTTCTTTGGAGAATTTGACGGGTTGTGAAGATTGTCCGAATACAACTGCCCGACCTTTTGAACCGACCAATTACACCGTCATTGCAACGAATGAACATGGCTGTTCGGTTAGTGAAGAAGTACTTGTCGACATCATTCCTGTGCCGGTCATATCTGTTCCCAATGCCTTTTCTCCGAATGGTGATGGTATCAACGATGTGTTCCAAGTTCAAGGTAAAAACATTGAACGTGTGGAGTTTAAGGTGTTCAGTCGTTGGGGGGAGAAGTTGTTTGAGGGTTATAGTTTGGATGCTTATTGGGATGGTACGTACAAGGACGAAGATGCAGAATTGGGGGTGTATGTGTATTATGTGCGGGCGTTTTCGGTTGATGGTGAGGAGGTGTTTATGAAGGGGAATGTTTCGTTGATACGGTAGGTGGAAATTTCAAAAGCTTTCCAACCTATTCTTGGCTATAACTCCATAAAAAAATCTACTTATAGCCAAAGATAAACGTCATGGAACATTTAATAGGCAGACAAAAAGAGGTAAAAAAACTGCAACAATATGCGATTACCAAAAAATATGCGGACAATCTTAGAAACAAAATTGGAGCCTTCAAAGCTGCTACCAATACCAGAAAAACAATATTCTTAACATTGATTACCACACATGGTCTTGTACAAAATCAGTATTCTTATTTGGCGCAAAATGAGCTTTCAATGGGAGTGCTTTTTGAAAGGTGAGAGAGTTTGCAAAGTCTTTGAAGTGTCAGAAGTGTCGTCCTCCTTACAATAAAAGGGCAATCAAGATGAAATATTTCCACAAGTCCTTTTTTTTAGTCATATTTATACACTCTCCGATGAAAAAAAAACATCTAATCTTCCATTTTTTTCACCTAAAACATTTTGTCTATGCAAACATTTAATACTATTCTTCGTCTTTTGTTGGGACTTGTTTTTTTAGTCTTTGGTTTCAATAAAATTCTTAATTTTTTGCCTCCTCCCGAAGTAAGTGGTGTAGGGGCTGACTTCTTGAGTAACATCTTAGGAAGTAACTTCAAATATGTATTAGCAGCATTTGAAATCACATGTGGTTTAATGTTATTGGCAAACAAATACGTCAACCTCGCCTTAGCGATTTTAGCTCCTATTGCCATCAATATTTTGATTTTCCATCTATTGATTGATCAAGATTTGGCGAATGGATTGCCTGGTTTCTTCGTTTTCTTTGCTACTTTTTGGCTTTTCTGGGGACGAAAAGAAGCCTTTGAAGGTATCTTAAAACCATAGTGAAATACTCCATTCAAAATACAAAGTCAAGTTCACGTTTAGCAAATCGGAATCTTTGAGTTTGACTTTGTATTTTGAATTTGTTTTTGTTAGTTGTCTTCAAATCGAACCTCATCCTTCAGTCTCGGAATCAACACTTTCCGAAATCCCGCCTCCTTCAATCCTTCCTTAAATTCCTTTTGACGAGGGTAGTCACCATGTACCAAGAAAATTTGTTTCAATTTTTTGCGACTTTGGTTGTCAAGGTACTCCAACATTTCGGCTTGATCTCCATGTGCGCTGAACGAATCCATCACCTCGACTCTTGCTTTCACCTGTTTCACTGCTCCAAAAATTTTGATGCTTTCTGCACCTGCCCTTAACTGACCTCCTATTGTGTGAGGAGGCGCAAAACCGACTATCAAGAGGGTCGTTCTAGGGTCTTCAATATTATTGAGAACATGGTGTTTGATGCGACCTGCTGTAATCATACCCGATGCACTGATGATGATACAAGGTTCTTTAGAAAAATTGAGTCTTTTAGAAAGCTCTACACTACGGAGATAGTGTAAATCATTGAACCCAAAAGGATTTGGGTCTTGTATCATATACTCCAATATTTCTCTGTCAAAACATTCAGGATGCCACTGGAATACATCTGTTGCATTGATGGCCAATGGACTATCTACATAAACAGGAATTTTAGGCAATTTGCCTTCATTCTCTAATTGATCGAGCATATAAACCACTTCTTGTGTGCGACCAACACTAAAAGCAGGAATCAACAATTTACCCCGTTTTTCGACGCAGGTTTCATGAATAATTTTCAGCAATTTTGCTTTTTCGTCGGGATGATTGTCATGAGAACGCCCTCCATAAGTAGATTCACAAATCAGGTAATCACATTCGGGCATCGGCACGGGGTCACGCAAAATAGGTCGTTCAGGTCGTCCGATATCGCCTGTAAAACCAAAAGTCACCGTTTTGTATTCGTTCTTTTGGATTCGCAAAGTCACACTTGCGCTTCCCAAAATATGCCCACTGTCTCGAAACTGTACTTCTACTCCTTCTACAATTTGGTGCCACTTTCCATAACCAATAGTAGTAAAGGCGTTCATACATGGGGCTACATCCTTGGGCGCGTAAAGAGGATGATCGGTCTTTCCATTGTTTCGATCGTCTTTTTGCTTGTTGATAAATTCTGCGTCACGAACTTGAATATAGGCACTGTCCATCAACATAATGGCACATAAGTCACGAGTTGCTCCTGTGGAATAAATGGGTCCATTGTAGCCATCTTTGACCAATTGAGGCAACCGTCCACTGTGATCAATGTGGGCATGAGATAAAATCACACAATCTATCTCTGAGGGTTTGAAGTTCCAAGTTCTATTGTAGTCTTCCATTTTTTCTTCAATGCCTTGATACAAACCACAATCCAATAGGATGGTATAGCCATTGTTGAGCGTCAGTAAATGGGAACTTCCAGTAACCGTTTGAGCTGCTCCGCAAAATTTAATTCTCATAAGTGATGATTGATTTTGTAAATGATGTGGTGAAAATGGAACTTTTTTGTCGAAAAAGCAACTTTAGAGGAGATTGATGAATGGTTAAATTGTTGTATTGCTGCAATATTGAATATCATTTATCTCCTACTCAAACAAAACTATCAATCTAAACATATAAAGACGTTTCACTAAAACGTCTCTACCAACACAAACACTATGAAAAAGTACATTGTAGTAGATTTAGAAGCGACTTGCTGGAAAACAAGGCAAGGGAATTATACCAATGAAATCATTGAAATTGGGGCGGTGATGATAGACGAATCGGGTAAAATCCTGTCTGAGTTTTGCCAATTCATCAAACCCTTGAAGCATCCGATTCTCTCCGATTTTTGCAAAGAGTTGACGAGCATTACACAAAGTCAAGTCGACAATGCTCAACACTTTCCAGAAGTGGTGAAAGCTTTTCAGGAATGGATAGGTGTTGGTGAACACGACTATGTCTTATGTTCTTGGGGTTTTTATGATGCCAAACAATTCAAGCAAGATTGTCGCCTTTGGAATTTGGATACGGCATGGGTTAAACCTCATATCAGCGTCAAACACCAATATACGATGGTCAAAGATTTGTCGAAGCATCAAGGCATGACTCGGGCATTGAAGTTGGAAGGAATTCCATTGGAAGGCACTCATCACCGAGGCATTGACGATGCTCGAAATATTGCCAAGATTTTTGTGCGATATTTGGAGGAGTGGCGGTTTCCTAACAATGTGTAAAAATTAAAATCAGTATTCACAATCCATGTTTTATGAAACAACTCTGCAAACTTATTTTGAGCTATTCCCCAAATAAAAAGACTAAGGCAAATTCAAATTAAAAACTCAAATGCAAATTCAAACAATACTTTGTAAGCGAGCAAAGTAAATTGCAGAAATGCCTAATTTAATATTTTAGTTTGCCTAAGTAATGGTAAAAAAATGATAATAGAATGAAACCTCTGCGATTAAATAATTATTAAAACACAAAAGGGAATGATTATTTAATTCAAGGTAAGTAAAAAAGAAAAAATAACTTCCCGACCGATATTCCCCTTTTGAAAGGGGGTGGGGTATGTTAGCAAAAGAAAACGGGGAGTTATTTTTTTACCGTTACTAAGTTCCACCTGACTTTTACAAACAAATATAAACAAATGTAAACGAATATAAACAGATAAAAAAATGATACAACAAACAGAAATCCAACTTCCTGCTTTCCCCAGAGGTTTTCACCTCATTACGCACCATATTGAAAAACACCTCGGTAATTTACCTGCAATGGGATTGTTACACGTTTTCATCAAACATACCTCGGCGGGAATTTGCATAAATGAGGGGGCAGACCCCGATGTGTTGACCGATTTTGAAACGGTTTTCAATCGCTTAGTTCCTGAAAACGATCCTGCTTATGTGCATACCTTGGAAGGGTCTGACGATATGCCCGCTCATATCAAGGCGGTAATGTCGGGCAGTTCTGTAACCATCCCAATCACTGAACATCGTTTGAATTTGGGGACTTGGCAGGCAGTGTATCTGTGTGAGTTTCGGAATCGGGGCGGGGGTCGGAAGTTGGTTTTGACGGTTTGGAGCTAGGAGATATTGGTAATCTGATTTCGATTTCTTTCACCAAAGACGGAATGGGAATTACCTTTACCGAACCTCCTTCCATGTATAGAAATACCACATCATTGGTTTTGCCAATCATTTTGCCTTGTATGGTTTCGTTGTCAGCGTATTTAAGTGTTGTTTTCTCTTTTTTATAAATCTTGTTTTCTGTAAATTTTGCATAGCCGACAGCCGCTTCAAATATGAAATAAAAAAACAATAAAATAAAAAGAACAATCCGCAACTTGTTGTACCACGGTTTCTTGTCCCAACCAAAGTTGAACTTAGAATATGCTTCTGGATATTCTTTTTTGAAATAGACATCAAAACTGACAATGAGAAAGGGGATTATCATTGCCAACAATGCTGCAACAATAATCATCTTATCTTGAAAAGGAGCTATCAAAAAATCAAACACATCGGCATACTCAAAAATATTGATTCCAAATGTTGAGTATACTTTGTATTTGAACAACATGCCAATACCAATCATCAGCAGATAAGCAATGGTTATCAAAGTTTGGATTTCCTTGATGATGAGTTCGTAGGTGTCTTTTATAAGTCCTTCTTTCATGGTGTTTTAATTGTTTGTGTTAGAGGCTGTTGATATCTTCCATTATCTTCTGGTAATTCGGTAGTTTTCTTCGTCAAAACAAACAAAAATCACCTCTTTCAATGTTGAAGAATCTATCTTCGAGATCACTTCCCAATAAGGAAGTATTTGCAGCATTTACGATTGCATCTACTTCAATTTTGGTGATGTCACCTTTGGTTAGGTTGATTTTCATTTTTGTTGTGTATTTTGAATAATTAGTGTACTACCAATCAATCGGACGATAATCCTTCAAAAACTTCCCGCACCAATGTTTCCCCGTATTCATCCCATCAAACAGAGGATCCATCACCCTTGCCGCACCGTCTACGATGTCCAAAGGAGGCTGAAAATCATGCACATCCTGTTTTCGTTTAGCCAACTCAGCTGGATCTTCGTCCGTCACCCAGCCCGTATCAACAGCGTTCATAAAAATACCGTATTTTGCAAAATCAGAAGCCGCTGTATGCGTCATCATATTGAGGGCAGCCTTTGCCATGTTGGTGTGCGGATGTCGGTCAGCTTTGTGCCAACGGTGGAATTTGCCCTCCATTGCAGAAACGTTAATGATGTGTTTCATGCCTGTGTTTTCTTTTTTCATCAAATTCGACAAGCGATTACACAAGACAAAAGGAGCAACAGAATTGACCAATTGCACCTCCAACATTTCATTGGTGCTGACTTCGCCCAACTTCAATCGCCAACTGTTGGTTTTTCGCAAATCCACTTGCTGCAAATCTGCATCCAATTCCCCCACAGGAAACACCTCTTCGGCAGTCAAAGAATTGTCAATGCTGTACGGAATTTGTGACAATTGGGCAGAAGCACTCAAGCCAATACCCAACTGTTTGCCATGCCAAGTGACAGGCAAATTTTTGTTTTCACCCTCTGCAAAACCCATGCTCAAAGTCCTCAATTCTTGCAAACAAGCATCGTGATCCGACAAAACCATCTGTGCATTAGGTGGCAATTCTGCCATCGAAAGTTCCTCATTGGGCATGAGGTGTTGGTAAAACCCAGCAGGACGTCGCACAGTTTGAGCAGCATTGTTGATGAGCACGTCTAAGCGGTCATAGTGCTGTTCGATGTAATTGCAGAAAATTTCCACACTCGGTATGTGCCGCAAATCCAAACCATGAATTTTCAGCCGATGTCCCCATACATGAAAGTCGGGCTCTTTGGAGTACCGCAAGGCAGAATCCACAGGGAATCTAGTCGTTGCAATCACCGTTGCCCCCGCCTTCAACATCATCAAGCAGATGTGATAGCCAATTTTGAGGCGAGAACCCGTCACCAAAGCCACTTGATTCGTCATATCTGCTGTTTGGTAGCGTTTGGCATAATTGAAGTCGCCACAATTTTTACACATCGAATCGTAAAAATGATGCAGTTTGTTATACTCTGCCTTGCAGACGTAGCAGTTTCGGGGTGAACTCAACTCCAATTCTTTTTCGGCTTCTTTCCCTGTCAAAGCAATCATTTTGGGCGCAACAAAAATGGAGGCTTCTCTCGCACTTCTGATACCTGTTGCCCTACGAGCGTGTTTGTCTTTTTCCGTTTTCCTTCTTTTCTTCGCCTTTTTTACTTCCTTTTTGCGCCTTGCAAACTCCTCCCTACTCGGCCTCGAAAGCTGTCCCGCCGCCTTGATAAGCGCCAATCTTGTGTCTTTTGGAATTTCAAATATTTGATTGGTATGGGCGTTCAATGCCTCTAATGTGGCTATACACTGAGCAATCTGCTCTTGAGTCAGTTCAATGGGTTTGTCTTCTTCTTTGTCTGTTGTCATGCTTCAATCGGAAATCAATGAAAAATTAAAAGGACAAAAATACAGATAAGTAACGAATGATTTTCAAGAGATGCCGATGTTTTGACCTTTATGGCTTTGGTTCTTTGCTTGCTTGAAACCTGCAAAGTAAGGCTTGGAAAGTTTAATTCTAAGAAAAAATATAACTACCATTTTGGTTATGAGTGTTTTGCAAACTAAGGATTCTGAAAGCTCTATCGTATTCTCAAAAGAATCAAAAGAAAATTGATATATTTGGTCACAGGCTTCAAACACAAACTATACAACATATAAAATCTTTGCCTAAGAATTGTGAGTTTGGTTGATGATTTGCCGATGAGTACTACGGGAAAGGTATTGAAGAAGGAATTGAGGAAGTTGTATTTGTGACTTGAATCTAAAAAAATAACACAATGGAAATTTTCTTTAGAATTTGTCTATTTATTGCAGGACTCATAAACTTCTTCCCATCCCTTTTGGCTTTTTTACCAAGTAAAATAGCCACATCTTATGGCATCAAAATTCCAGATGCTAATTACGAATTACTGCTTCGACACAGGGCAGTAATGTTTGGAATAGTTGGCGGAATCATGATTTATTCGGCAATAAGTCAGAAGCACTATTCTCTTGCAGTAGTCATTGGTCTAATAAGTATGGTTTCCTTTATTGTACTATTGAAGTTGGTCAATGGAGCAGTGAATCCAGAGTTGATGAAGGTGATGAAAGTAGATGTAATCGGAATAATTATACTGTTGATAGGACTGGTATTATACAAGTTCGCATAAAAATAAAACATAGAATTAAATATCATAATGAATAAAACAACACTGTTCTTTTTAGGGCTTGCATTTTTATCAAGCTGTACGAATCCTCCCACGGAAGAAAAAGTAGTTCAATTACCAGATTTGGTTCAGAAAAAATCCAAGGTGATAGTTGAAAAAGAAAGGATTCCGTTTAGGGATCTGAACCACAATGGTCAACTGGATATTTACGAAGATGAAAGCCAGTCTATTGAAGAAAGGATAAACGACTTATTAAGTCAAATGAATTTGGAAGAAAAGGCGGGCATGATGTTCATGAATGGTGCAGCCATTAGCAAAGATTCAAAGCCCGATGGACAAGAAGAATTGGAAGGTCCTGCCGCAAGAATGCCTTCAATAGTTGAGAATATCAACACTCGCAAAATGACTCATTTTAATGTGTGGTCTATCCCTGCCGACCTAAATATTTTTGCCAAATGGTACAATAATACTCAACAAGTAGCGGAGAAAAGCAGATTGGGCATACCTATTACAATTTCTTCCGACCCTCGACATCACCTTGGGCAAAATGTGATTGGAATGGCTTCAACAGGATTTAGTCAGTTTTGTGAAATGCCTGGTTTTGCGGCAATTGGTGATGAAACATTGGTCAGAGAGTTTGCGGAAATTGTTCGACAAGAATACCTTGCTATTGGCATCAGAGAGGCTTTACATCCTCAAATTGACTTGGCAACAGAACCTCGTTGGGCAAGAATAAGCGGAAACTTTAGCGAAGATGCGGAATTGACGGCTCGATTAGTGAAACCTTACATTGAAGGCCTGCAAGGTGAAAACCTGAGCGATGGCGTAGCCTGTATGACGAAACACTTTCCAGGTGGAGGCCCTCAAAAAGAGGGTTTGGATCCACATTTTTCTTTTCAAAAAGGACAAATCTACCCCGGTGATAATTTCAATTATCACCTAATTCCTTTTAAAGCAGCATTTGAAGCCAAAACTGCTGCAATCATGCCTTACTATGGCGTACCGACCGACCAGACAGAAGAAAACGTGGCAATGTCGTACAACAAAACCATCATTACCACTCTATTGAGAGAAAAATACAAATACGATGGCGTGGTTTGTACGGATTGGGGATTGATTACGGATGCACCTATGGGACCAGAAGTCGTTTGGAAAGCAAGGGCTTGGGGCGTTGAAGATTTAGGCGCAGCTGACCGAGTACTGAAAGTAATCGAGGCAGGATGTGACCAATTTGGAGGAGAACACAGACCCGAATTGGTGGTTCAATTGGTCAAAGAAGGCAGGTTGGCAGAAGAACGAATAAACCAATCCATAAAGCGCTTGTTGAGACAAAAATTTCAATTGGGCTTGTTTGAGAATCCTTTTGTAGATGAAACAAAGGTGGACGAAATTGTCGGTGCGGAGGCATCAAAAGCTTTGGGTGAAAAAACACAAAAAATCTCGATGACACTTTTGAAGAACGATAAGTCCACACTGCCATTGACTAAAAATAAACTCAAGGTTTATGTCGAAAATGTGGATGCTGCAACGGTAGCGAACTATGCAGAAGTGGTATCAACACCCGAAGCAGCCGATTTTGCCATCATCCGAGTGAATACACCGTGGTATCCTGTTGATACCAAAAATCCTTTTGCCGCCTCTTTCCATCATGGCGACTTGGATTTCAAAGGGGCAGAAAAAAATAAGATATTGAAAATCTTAAACGCCGTTCCAACGATTGTAGCTATCTACTTGGATAGGCCTGCTGTTATTCCAGACATTACTCAAGCCGCTGCTGCCGTTATTGCAGATTATGGGGCAAGTGACAAATCTGTTTGCGAAGTTCTTTTTGGAAATGCTATCCCACAAGGGAAGCTACCTTTTGAGCTGCCTTCTTCAATGGAGGCTGTCAAAAATCAAAAGACAGATGTGCCGTATGATAGTGAAAATCCATTGTTTGAATTTGGGTTTGGTTTGGAATATGGAAAGGAATAAATATCGTTTAAGTTTTTATAATAGATAAAATCCAGGAAAATGATTAAGAAATGCTCATTGCTATACATGATGGTTTTATTAATAATAGGTTGTGCCAATCAGCCACAAGCGAAAGAGGAAACTTCAATGGAGACAACAACTTCGATACCATCCGAAAAAGGTACATGGTGGAAAGAAGGGATTCTTTACCAAATCTATCCACAAAGTTTTAAGGATACAGATGGGGACGGATTTGGTGATTTTAAAGGTGTGATAGAAGAACTGGACTATCTTCAAAGCTTGGGTATTACGATGGTTTGGATGAACCCTTTCTTTGAGTCCCCATTGGTGGACAATGGCTACGATGTCGGTGATTATCGAGCCATTTTGCCACGATATGGCACTATGGAGGATTTTCAAGAAATGCTGGATGGTATGCACAAACGAGGAATCAAATTTGTGTTGGATGTAGTGGTCAATCATAGCAGCAATCAGCATGAATGGTTTAAACAAGCCAGCAGTTCTCGGGACAATCCGTACTACAACTATTACCACTGGTGGCCTGCTGAGAAAGGCGAACCACCGCATCGTCATAGCCTATTTGATCCAGAAGGCGGTTGGGACTTTAACGAAGCTACCAATTCTTATTACCTCCACACATTTGCGGAGCAACAGCCTGACTTGAATTGGGAAAACCCAAAACTACGTCAAGAGGTGTATGAAATCATGAAGTTTTGGGCGGAGAAAGGAGTGGACGGATTCCGAATGGACGCTTTTCAGTTTGCCAGTAAAGACACGACTTATCCTGAATTTCCGAAAGGACACGAAAAAGATTTTATTAAGTGGTACGGAATGCGTCCACAGTTGCATGATTACCTCAATGAAATGTACAATGAGGTGATTTCAAAATACGATGTTTTTGCCGTAGCAGAAGGTGCAGGAAGTACTTTTCAAGACGCACATGACTTGGTAGATGCCGACCGAAACGAGCTTCAAACAGCTTATCACTTCGAAACGGTGGATATGTCAAGAACTCCAGATGGTTACGAATTGACAGAGTTTAAGGAGGTATTCAGTCGTTGGGACAGTGCTTTTGCCGAAAAAGGCTGGATTGCTGTTTTTCTCTCCAATCACGACAATGCTCGCTTGGTGGATCGGTTTGGAAATCCGAGCCCCGAATTCAGGACAGTTTCTACTCAGATGTTGAATACTTTTTTACTCAGTATGAGGGGTACACCTTATACGTACTATGGGGATGAACTGGGCATGACCAATATTGACATGCCGACTATTGAGGAATATGTGGATATAGATGCCATAGGTAAATACAAGACTGCATTGGCTGCTAATGAAGATATGGATGAATTTATGAAGGTATTGAATTACAGTTCTCGTGAAAACGGCCGTACTCCTATGCAGTGGAACGATTCTGCAAATGCTGGATTTACAATGGGTACGCCTTGGAAAAAGGTCAATGAAAACTACAAAGAAATCAATGTAGCTGCTCAAGATAAAGATCCAAACAGTGTGCTGAATCACTTCCGAAAAATGACCAAAGTAAGAAATAATAACCCTGTGTTGGTTTATGGCAAATATGAATTGCTGCAAAAAGAACATCCCGAAATCTATGCTTTTACAAGAGAGTTAGAAGAAAATAAAATGCTTATACTTCTCAATTTTTCAAGTAATGTCAGCAGCCTTCAATTAGATAGTAAAGTATCCATTGGTCAGCCAATTATCAATAATTATGAGACTCTGGAACGAAGCGGACAAAAAATTTCCTTGAAGCCTTATCAGGCAATTATTTTTTCTTTAGATTGGGCCTCTATTTAATATACAAAACAACAACTATGTCAAAAATTACGCTTGATTCTGTTAAACCCCGACTCTCCTTTTGGCAGATTTGGAATATGAATTTTGGTTTTTTTGGTATTCAATTTAGCTTTGGCTTGCAGCAGAGCAATATGAGTGCCATTTACAAATATTTGGGAGCGAGTGAACATGAAATCCCCATTCTCTGGTTGGCAGGACCTGTGACGGGATTGATTATTCAACCCATTATTGGAGCGATGAGTGATGGCACTTGGTCGCCCCGATTTGGTAGAAGAAAGCCTTACTTTTTGATTGGAGCTATTTGTGCCAGTATAGCCTTAATCTTTATGCCTTTTTCCCAAACTATATGGATGGCGGCAGGACTACTATGGATATTAGATGCAGGAAACAACATCGCTTTAGAGCCTTACAGAGCCTTTGTGTCCGACAAATTAGAAAAAGAACAACTTTCTCTCGGTTTTTTGATGCAGAGCTTTTTTACAGGCTTAGGAAGTACTTTAGCCAATTTTACCCCTGCTATATTGATTTCACTGGGCTTTTTTGCATTGACTGATACGATGGAAAACGGCATTCCCGTAGCGACTTATTGGGCATTTTTCATAGGTGCTTTTGCCTCTATAGCCACTGTTTTATTTTCTGTATTCACAACTTCAGAATATCCACCTTCGCCCGAAGATTTAGTGAGAATGGAGGAGGAAAAGGCAAAGGGCAACGTGCTGATTCGTACTTATCGTGATGTCGTCGCTGCTATGAAGGTGATGCCCTTAACGATGAAACAACTCATTCCAGTGAAGTTTTTTACTTGGTATGCCATGTTTTGTTACTGGCAATATTTGACCTCTGCCTTATCACTTTCCCTTTTTGATACCTTAGACCAGTCGACTGAGGGCTTCAAGCAAGCCCAAGTATTAACAGGTCAAATGAATGGAACATACAACATTATGTGTTTTATGCTTGCCTTTGCATTGGTTCCTTTAGCTATCCGAATTGGAGCAAAAGGAGTTCATTTTATTAGCTTGTTGTTAGGAGGAATAGGATTATTGCTGATTCCTTACCTAACTATTACAGATGTGCTATTTAGTATTCCAAATCCTTTTGGAGCAGGAAGTATTCAGATTACCAGTCTATATTTATACACCATTGGATTGGGAATTGCATGGGCTTCAATGCTTGCAATGCCCTATCAACTATTGGCAGGGTCTATTCCGAAAGACAAAACAGGCGTTTACATGGGAATCTTTAACCTATTTATTGTGATTCCGATGATAATTCAAATTTTCACCATGCAGTTTTTTGTGTATGATTTGCTGGGAAGCAATCCTATCAATGTCATTCGATTGGCGGGTGCCTTTTTGATTCTTGGAGGTGTATTTACCTTGTTTGTCAAAGAAGATAGAGGTGCAAATGTCGGAACAACAATGACAGGGGGAGGGCACTAAGGAACTTCAAAACCTGTTCCGAAACCTTGAGATTAGAAACTCAAATGCAAAGCCTGATCCGTATTTGAATCGGAATTCAAACAAGCAAAATTCGGTAATTCTTAAACAAACTCTTACAGAACTTTAAGAAACTTTATTTTAAATATAAAAACTCACGATGAGAATGAACAATTTAAATGATACCCTGACCTTTCCTTGTGGAGCACGCATGAAAAACCGTTTTATGCTTGCTCCAATGACCAACACCCAGAGTCATGAGGATGGCACACTTTCTAATGAGGAATTCAATTGGTTGACAAAGAGAGCAAAAGGACAATTTGGGCTGGTTATGACCTGCGCTTCACACGTTCAAGCCAATGGAAAAGGCTTCCCTGGTCAATTGGGAATATTTGCCGACAAGCACATTCAAGGTCATATAAAGTTGGCAAAAGCCATTAAAGCTCACGGAAGTTTGGCAGTGATTCAATTGCACCATGCGGGTATGCGTTCTCCTCAAGAACTTATTGGAGAAGCCCCTGTATGCCCTTCTGCCGTTGAACGAAAAGGTGCAAGAGCTTTGACATTGAAGGAAGTACATGCTCTTCGAGATGATTTCATTTCGGCGGCTGTACGTTCCAAACAAGCGGGTTATGATGGAGTCGAAATTCATGGCGCACATGGCTATATTTTGGGGCAGTTTTTAAGCGCAGACATCAATCACAGAACGGATGAATATGGCGGTTCATTGGAGAATCGTTCCCGTATTTTGTTTGAAATAGTAGAGGGAATCAGAGTAACCTGTGGTGAAAAATTCTTGTTGGGAATTCGCTTGTCTCCCGAACGATTTGGGATGCAATTGGCTGAAATAAAAACGGTTTGCGAACAACTGATTGAAGGCGGAAAAGTAGACTTTTTGGATATTTCATTGTGGGACAGCTTCAAAATGCCTGTTGAAGAAGAACATCAGCATAAAAGTCTATTGCAGCATTTTACCGACCTCGACTTCAAAAATGTCTTATTGACCGTTGCTGGAAAAATACGTACTGCAAAGGAAGTCACTGCAATTCTCGACTCTAAAGTGGATTTTGTGACCATAGGTAGATCAGCGATTTTACACCATGATTTTCCTGAGAAGGTGATGAACGATTCAACATTTGAACCGATTGAGTTGCCTGTCACAAAAGAGTATTTGAGTAAGGAAGGTTTGAGTGAGCGCTTTATTGGGTATATGAGTAATTGGACTGGCTTTGTGGCTTGAAAAAACTACTCAGCTTCCCGAAAATCAGGATTGAAAACCAAACCAACCTGTAAATAATTTTTTCCAAAATCATTCACCCTTTGACGCAAGTATCCAATTTGCATTTGAGTCGTTTTGTTGAACTGATACCCTAAGGCCGTATAAAAACGATTGCGGTCAAAAAATACCTGTTTGGTATTTAAAAAGATTTCATCATATACTCCAAGAAAAAAAGTGCCTGTCGTAATCGTTGGTTTGTTGATAGGCAAGAAAACCATGAGGCGATAACGAAGCCGACTTTTGTAATCATTGTTCACCCATCTCTGCTCGAAGCGATAGCGATGCTCAAATTTTAGACGACTCACTTTATTCGTCATAATGAGTTGCTGAAAGATACGATTTTCCTTCGATTCGGGTGCTTTCTGCTCGCTTTCAAAATCATGTGATGCGACATATCCATAGCCCAATGTAACAATGGCGTTTGGGCTCAAATGGTAATTTACGCCAGTTCTGAGCAGTAGCTGTTCGATATTTGTGGGTTCTATCGTATGGTTTCGATATTGGATTTCGGAGTGAATACTCCAATCATCAGAAACTCTATTGGTGCCAAAATACATGAGCCAGTTACCGAATTCATTTTGCTGTGCCAGCAGAGAGTTTGAGAACAAAATTAGGATAAAGATTAAGAAAGGGGAGTAGAATTTTTTAATCATTGTTTCTTTTTGTATTGAGATATAATCATGTATTTTTTATGCAAAAAAATATCCACATTCCCCTCCTAAGAAGGGAATGGGATACAGTTAAATTCGGGAAGAATTTTAACGTATACTTTCTAACACAAAATTCATCTTTCCTGTTTCGACATCATGCACCGTACCCACAATGCCAATCTCTCCATGTTGCTACATTTTCAGCCATTGAAGAGACAATCATTGATTAGGCTTCTGCTATTTGGGTGGTTTTATCTGTATATTTTTCTATTTGAAGAAATGAATGTTGTCAGTATATTTTTACACGTTAAATTAAACAGATACCACTCTGTCATTCATTAATCAATAGAGAATTATTAACCAGTGCATGTTCGAGTGCTTTGCCTTGATTATGAACTCCTTTTCTTTCTCGTTCAATAATGGTCAAATCAATGTCTCTATGCCTAGCATTCACTTCAAATTCTTCTATAATCTCAATTACATCAAAGTCAATATTGATAGATTTGGAGGCATCAATAATCACCTTAGAACCATCGGGGATTTGGCTCAAAGTGCGCTGAATACTTGCCTTGTTGATAAAAGTAACGTCCTCTGCCAACGCTAATCGAATTACACCATATTTGAGGTCTTTTTCTTCTTCGAAAAGGAAAGGCTTTTTGTAGTTGTTGTAGAGAACATAAAAGATAGCAACTACCAATCCCATTCCGATTCCCATCAGCAAATCGGTAAAAACAATCCCCAAAATTGTCACCATAAAAGGCACAAAGTGAGTTTGTCCCAATTTATACATTTCTTTGAATAATACAGGTTTGGCCAACTTGAAACCGACCAGAAATAGAATGGCTGCCAAACTTGCCAAAGGAATCAAATTTAAGAGAAAAGGAATCGCCATTGCAGAAATCAGCAAAATGATTCCATGAAAAATAGCCGACATCTTGGTACGTCCACCTGACTGAATATTGGTAGAACTTCTCACAATTACCTGCGTAATCGGTAAACCTCCAATCAATCCAGAAACGATATTAGCAACCCCTTGTGCTTTTAATTCACGATTCGCAGGAGTCACTCTTTTAAAAGGGTCTAATTTGTCCGTTGCTTCCAGACACAAAAGAGTCTCCAAACTCGCCACGACTGCAATCGTAATCCCTGTAATCCAAACCGCAGGATTGGCAATACTTCCAAAATCGGGGAAGGTAAACTGACTGAAAAATCCGCCAATGCTTTCAGGTACAGGAATTTTCACCACTTGTTCGGCTGTCAATGCCAATGCAGGCATATTCTGGAAGATAAGATTCAAAACAATACCCAAACCTACGACAACCAATGGACCTTGAATGATTTGAAACAATTTGATTTTCTTCATGAATTTTTGCTCCCACAAAATCAAGACTATCATCGAAATAGCAGTAATAATAACCGCCCCCATACTGATAGCTTCAAACATATAAAAGAGTTCTGAAATCGTATTGTGTCCATCGGGTTGGGCAAATGCCAAACTACCTTCATAGTCTTTGTCATAACCCACAGCATGAGGAATTTGCTTCAATATAATGATAATTCCAATTCCCGATAACATTCCCTTGATTACCGATGAAGGGAAATAATACCCAATAATTCCTGCTTTGGCGAAGCCCAATATCAATTGAAAAATACCGCCAATAACGACCGCCATCAAGAAAATATCAAAAGCTCCCAAGTCTTGAATAGCCATCAAAACGATGACTGCCAATCCTGCCGCAGGACCACTGACCCCCAACTGAGAACCACTCAACGAACCTGCTACAATACCGCCTACGATGCCCGCAATAATACCCGAAAACAAAGGAGCACCTGAAGCAAGAGCAATACCCAAACACAGTGGAACTGCCACTAAAAATACAATCAACGAGGCAGGTAGATCATACTTTAGATTCTTTAAATAACCGTTTTTCTCTGGATTCATTTCAATTCAATTTTAAAATTTAGTGTTGAAGAATAAATTTTAGTCGTGTGATACTTTAATAATTGTTTGTAAATATTGCGCCACAAATATAGAAACTATTTTTATTAATAGCAATACTATTATTAAAAACACTTTTACTTTAACTGAAAAAACGCTAACTTGTTTAAAAGAATCCCTACTTTTGTAAAAAAAGATTTACTCCATATGGCTATCGGCATTAAAATAAGTCTGAATGAAAAGCTTTATCTAAGAGACCCACAGGAAACCAACCTAGGAAAAAGGATAATCAAGGAAAGCATTATTTTGATAGACGAGATTGGTTTTGAGTCTTTTAACTTCAAGAAATTAGCCAAGGCAATGGGCTCTACAGAGGCTTCTGTTTACCGCTATTTTGAGAACAAACATTTTTTGTTGATTTATTTGGTGTCGTGGTATTGGGAGTGGGTGAGTTACCTCATTGACATAAACACCATGAATATCGAAGATCCCAAAAGAAGATTAAAAATAATTATTGAGGCGTTTGTTTACGCCTCCAAAGACAATCCTTCGGTAGATTATGTAAACGAAAGCATCCTGCACCGACTCATCATTGCAGAAGGAATAAAAGCCTATCGCACCAAAGAGGTGGACAAAGAAAATACGGATGGCTTCTTTCTAAACTATAAAAAACTCTCTGCAAAAGTAGCAAGTGTCATTAGTGAAATCAACCCAACTTTTCCCTACCCCAATGCCTTGGCAAGCAATCTTTTTGAGATGGCAAACGACCATATTTATTTTGCCCAACATCTTCCAAAGTTGACAGATGTAGCGGTAGAAGGAGATAATTTTGAAGAGGTAGAGAAGATGTTGGAGTATTTTGCATTTACATTATTGGGGAAATAACATTCTTGTATTCAAAACCCCAAAGCCGTATCGTCTCCTCTTGTATAATCCGCAGCACCTTCCAAACGACCATCGGGTAATCTCAAAATCGCTTCCATTCTACCCAAAGAAGGCCGAGAATCTATTTCGTGTCCCAAAGCCTTCAATCCTTCCACAACAGAATCGTCCACAGCTCCTTCTTCCAGAATAATATTATCGGGAAGCCATTGAGAATGAGTTTTTTTAGCGTTCACCGCCTCCTGAATGTTCATGCCATGAGCAGTCACATTCATAATCGTTTGATAAACACAAGTAATAATCGTAGCACCTCCAGGTGTACCAACGACCATAAACAATTCACCATTTTTTTCCACAATCGTAGGAGTCATGCTGCTCAACATCCGTTTTTCGGGTTCGATCTTGTTCGCCTCTGCGCCCACCAATCCAAACATATTCGGTTCGCCAGGCTTTGCACTAAAATCATCCATCTCGTTGTTCAAGAAAAAACCAGCCCCTTTCACCATCACCTTCGAGCCAAAATTGCCGTTCAATGTCGTCGTAATCGAAGCCGCATTCCCGTCCTTGTCCACAATCGAAAAATGCGTAGTTTCTACGCTCTCAATCACTTCTACTTTACCCTCTTTGATGTCCTGTGAGTTGGTTTTTTGCTTCATTGAAATGTCACCAAAACGCTTTGTTAGATAATCAGCACCCAACAACCAATCCATCGGTACATCATAAAAATCCATATCGCCCAAATAAGTCGAACGGTCGGCATACACCCGTCGCTGCAATTCGGTCATAACGTGAATACTTTCTACGGAGTTGTGTCCCATTGCAGTAAAATCAAAAAACTCCGATCCTTCCAAAAGTTGCACCAATGCAATGCCACCACTTGAAGGAGGAGGCATCGAAATGATGCGGTAATCCTCTTGATAGTTTTCTACTACGGGGTCTCTCCAAACAGCTTGATAAGCTTCCAAATCTTCATGCGTAATGATGCCATTTCCTGCTTTCATTTCTGCAACCAATAGATCCGCCGTTTTGCCTTTGTAAAAACCATCTCTCCCTCCATCTCGAATAAGTGCCAAAGTTGTTGCCAAATTGGGATATTTGATGCTGTCTCCCTTTGACCAGCCTCCTTCCTTCAATAAGGGAATCTCAAAACGATTCAATTCGGCAAAATCTTCCTGATAGGTATTGAATCTACCCGCATCATATTCACTCAACTGCAAGCCATTTTGCGCCAAGTCGACACTTGGATTCACCAAATCTGCAAAGGGCAAAGTTCCCAGTTTTTCGTGCATAGCAGCCATTCCCGCCACTGTTCCCGGCACACCAACAGCCAAAGCCCCTCTCTTACTCAAATCGGTGAGGTAATTTCCTTCTTTATCCAAATACATGTCCTTGGTAGCCGATTTTGGAGCTTTCTCTCTAAAATCCAAGCTGCCCACTTCTCCATCTCCTTTTCGATACACTAAAAATCCACCTCCTCCAATATTGCCCGCCCTCGGATAGCAAACCGCCAAGGCAAACTGAACCGCTATTGCAGCATCAAAGGCATTGCCCCCTTTCTTCAATATTTGCAATCCAATTTCGGACGCATAAGGATTAGCCGTCACCACCATGCCGTTTTTTGCGATTACGCCACGCACCACTTCTTTTTTCTCAACGGGCTTTTCGGACATTCGGCAATTGGTAGTCGCCAATGCCAATAGAAAGAAGGTAAATAGAAGGAAAGTAAATCTTTTCATAAGAACAACGGTTTGTAAAATTGAACACCTAAACTCCCAAAAACACACTAATAATTGCTGCTACTGCACAAAGCACTCCCAATATATTCATTTTTGACAATTTTTCACTAAACAGTACAAAAGCTGCAACCGTAGTCAGTAGCACCACTCCTATATTGTTGATTGGAAAAACAATCGAACTTTCCCAACCAGTTCGGTCCAATGCCATGATAAAGAAGTAAATACTTCCATAGTTGGGAATACCGATACCGATGCCTGCTAAAAGATGCCGAAATGCAAACTTTTTTCGATGAGTCAAAAATTGAAACCCAATGATAACCAAGCCAATGAAAGCGGCCGTTGTAAAAATAAACATCGAAAAAGCATTTGTATAAGCAGGGTTGTCTTGCAGGTGATGTACTTGTACATAATTAAGCACTGTTTCGATAAAACCGCCCGACAAAAACACGCCCAAAGGCAAAAGTAGATAGGCATAAGAGGGAAGTTTATTCACCTCTGTTTGATTCACTTCTATTTGCGAGTTCTTTTGAAGGGATGGAATGGCGCTGCTGACCATTGCAAATTCTTGCTTATCTTTGACGGCTGTTAGAAAAATAGCTGCAATGGCAAGCAAAATACCTGCAATTTTGGAAATAGTAATTGCATCATTATACAGAAAAAAGGCTGCAATAATGGGAATCACCATAGTTGTTTTTCCTGCAATAGTCGCTACGGTCACGCCGTTTTTTTGAGTGGTGAGTGCAATCAGTTCAAAAGAAGCAATAAAGACACAACCCAACATCAAGGCAAATGGAAACCAAGATGTTTGCCAAAAATTGCCGCTCAATATATGGCTTTCTACGGTCAGTAAACCGATGCAAAAACAGGTCAGATAATTGAATACAATTGCTTGGAAATTGTCAATTTTGTAAAAGGTAAAAGCCTTAAACAACAGCAAGATGATGCTAGAACAAGCAATAGATAGCAATAAAAACAGCATAATTGAAGAAATTAAGGAACAGGGAAAAACAACTTCCAGACCTTTATTCCCATTTTAAAGTAAGGGAATGTAGTCAAAGAAAACAGGGAATTGTTTTTTCACCATTACTAAACAAAGTAAAGCGAAAAAAATGATAGTTAAAACAGCAGAATTTGTAGGATGTTTCGTGAGTGTTTCAAAATGTCCTGAACCCAAACTCCCCGAATACGCTTTTATTGGTCGCTCCAATGTCGGCAAATCTTCGCTGATTAACATGCTCACCGAGCGAAATAAGTTGGCGAAGGTATCTAATACGCCAGGTAAAACCCAAACCATCAACCATTTTATTATCAACGACAACTGGTATTTAGTGGATTTGCCAGGTTATGGTTATGCCAAAATATCCAAAGTTCAGCGCAAAAAGTGGGAACAATTTATCAGAAGCTATCTTCAAAAACGCTCCAACTTGCAGTGTGTTTGTTTACTAATAGATGCTCGAATTCCGCCCCAAAAAATTGATTTAGAGTTCGCAAATTGGTTGGGTGAGATGATGATTCCCTTTGTATTGATGTTTACCAAAACCGATGATCGTAAATTCAAACCCGAAAATATTGAAGTATTCAAAGAACAATTCTTAGAGACTTGGGAAGAAATGCCCCAACATTTTTTGACTTCTGCTAAGAAGAAAACAGGCAGAGAAGAGGTATTGAGTTTTATTGAAGAAGTGAATGAAAAGTTTGTGCCAGCAAAATAACAGCGCAATTTCTGCTAAATTTTGAAAAATAGTTGACAATCTCTGTCACACTTTCCCCATTACGACGCATATCATAGTATAGAATCCAATCGAAGCGCATAAACGATTGGATTTAAGGATTCGAATCTGCATATCAACAGTTTAGCCTTGCTACACCTGACAAGGGAAACTGTATTTACAAATTTAAATTTTTAATATACTATGAAAAGTCTAAAAAACTTAATGGGAATCCTATGTCTATTCCTGTCCATATCTGTGTTGACTCCTTCCTGTACCAAAGAAAAAATAGAGACAACAGAACATTCTGAAAGTTCACAAATTGAAGGCGTTATCGCTGCTGCAAAATCTGCAAGTTCTTTTTTGGAAATCAGCAACGATGACGATGACATCACAACTATTCAAGTCAATGAAGCCGACACTCAACCTGCAGTTGGTGTCACAACGACCATAACAAATGTAAATAACTCGACCATCATTTACAGCACCGTCAGCGACTCCAATGGGTTGGCCACACTCGGAGAGGTAATTGAAGGCGATTATTTGTTGGTTATTACCTACAATAGCGTGATCTTGTATCAAGAAACGGTAACTTCTATCGGTCGAAACGATTATGAAGTAGAGTTGTCGGAGTAAAGTAGAAAATTAAGAGGTAGGGAAGCAACAATCAACAATGCAATTTTATTTAAACCATTGATTAATAAAAATTTGAAGTTTGCCGACTTACCTCTTATTTTTGCAGAAAAAGCCACACATCCTTCGCTGTTTCATCAGGTATCTCCTCCATCGGCACATGACCAATCCCCTCATAAGTCACCAGTTTACCATTCGGCAAATCATCAAAAAAACGATTTGCATGTTCCACAGGAAGCCAATTGTCTTCCTCTCCCCACAGGATGAGTGTCGGTTGCTGAATCGTTTGAATCATCCCAATTTCTTGCTCCAAAGTTTCACTTTTCACCTGATTCGCCCGAGCAATAAAAGCACTTCGATTTCCTTCTCGAAGCTGCATATCAAAATACCTATCCACCAATTCTTCCGTTACCAATTCGTCATTTCCATACACATCCAAGAGGCTTTTTTTGACCAAAGAACGAGGAGTCACATAACGCATCAAAGTATTGGTCAGTTGGTTGCGAGCCAATTTGAAGGCAAGCGGAATAGGTTTGTTATTGGGGTAAGCAGATGCGTCAATCAGAACCAATTTTTGCACCTTTTCGGGATATTTTGCAGCAAACCGCCAAGCAATGTGACCACCCAAAGAATTGCCCACCATCACACAACTATCTACCTTCAATTTTTGTAGCAATTGATTCACAAAATCCACATAATATTCAAGACTGTAATCGTGAGTAGGATGTGGTCCCGTCAGCCCAAAAGCGGGCAAATCGAAACGAATCAACCGATAGTGTTTTTCAAAATGTGGAATCCACCCCTGCCAGGTATGTAGAGAAGCTCCAGTGCCGTGAATCAAAACCATTGCAGTCGAATCCAAAGCACCTTCAAGACGGTAATGAACAGGCATCCCGTCCATTTCTACAAATTGAGAAGGAGGAGGAGCATATTTTACCTTCAATTCAGCAAGCGTTTTATCCGTATGAAAATGGAAGGCACTGAAAACCAAAAAAATGGCAATAAAAACCAATAAGATTGTAAGGAAGATTCGTTTGAGTGTTTGCATAGCATCTTCGATTCAGTTATTTATTATCCAATATCAATTCATACTATCTGCCTCCTCACTCTTTGCACCTTCCTTCAATTCTCCCACATCCATAATTCCAGGAAGCGACAAAATAGCACGGGTAATACGCATACGAGCAGCCGCATGTTCTTCTTCTGTAATGTCAATATTGATACTGAAAAAATAAGCATTGTCACCCGTTTCGATACAACCAACCCACCAACCAATTTGAGGGTCAAAAAGTTGCGCCCAACCCGTTTTGGCACGCATCGTAAATTGATCATTCTCTTCAATAATAAGGATTTTTTTCACAATACCCATATTGCGTTGAGAAAAAGGCAAATCATTGTTATAGAGTCGGGTCAAAAACTCAATCTGCTCTTTAGGGGTAATTCTCAGATTTCCCTCCAACCAAAAATTGTCAATTTTTTCAGAAATATCTTGATTACCATAACCCACTTTATCCACCCAAGATTGCATTTTTTTCTTTCCTATTTTTCTCGCCAATACCTGATAAAACCAAACTGCCGAATACTTCATAGCAGATTCCATATCATGATTTCGATTCCATTTATCCCAACCTCTATCTTTACCATCCCATTTAATCACTTGTTTTTCGTCCTTCACGACTCCCTCCTCCAGTGCAATCAAGGAATTTAAAATCTTGAAAGTAGAAGCAGGTATATAAGGATGTTCATTACGCTGAGGTTCATAATCTATAATATAATCATCTGCCTTCAAATCATACAGTAAAAAAGAACCTTTAACCCCTTCCTTGACAAACTCTCTATCCACATCATACAAATTCGCTTTCTTCACGCTACCTTTAGAATCACCGTCCGATTGACAGGAGTTCAATAAAAATACGCTTAGTAAACCAAAAATAAAGAACTTCAATAAACTCGATTTCATATCTTAAGCTATCATTTTTTATTCAAACAAAAAGGCTGCAAAGGTAAAACGAAATTGGAGATTATAGGCAGTTACAACTTCATAAAAACGCCAAAATACCTATTACATTATAACAGAAAATCAGTCAATTGGTATGTTTTTTGTCAGTTATTCCCCAACACACTAAATTTTTCAAACGAATTAATAAATACAAAAACTTAAGCCTCACCAACTTCTTTCAATATTAAAACATCTATTAAAATAATATATTTTAAATATTTCAACATGCTAAAATTTTAGTTGTCATTATAGTGTCAAGATGTTCTTCTTGCAAACATATATACGAATAACTAAAGCAAATTGGCATACTATATGCTAATGAAAGATTGAAACCATTAAGACAAAACAATTTACCAGCTTTTACTTCATACCATAACTATCTTCCACTATTATTTATTTCTTATTAGGCATTAAATTATAAAACAATAGGTTTTTTTATTGGAATATAACCTTTTTGTTTTGTAATTCAACGGAGAGAGTTGCTAAGGCTCTTGAAAAGATAAATTTATGAACATCCACCCCAACTGTCGTAAAAACAGAACACATTTTTTTTGCTATGTGAATAATATAGGCTCCTCTGCAAAAAAAATAGTACACCAGTTTTTCCATTCAAATTCCCCCTTCAATACCATGAAAAAACGATTACATCTTTCCCACTATAGCTGGGTGACCAGCATATTATTTTTACTCTCCTTTACTATTCAAGCCCAAAATGTTGATTTATCAGTTACTAAAACTGTTTCCAACAGTGAGCCAACAATAGGTGACTTGATAACCTATACTATAGTTGTTGAAAATCAAAGTACAACAAATGCAACAGGGGTTACTCTGGTTGACAATCTACCAAGCGGTGTGTCTTACCAAGCCAACAGCATTACAGCAGGTACCTTCAATCACAGTGCTGGAACAGCCACATGGTCAGGTTTAACCATTGTAGGAAGTTCTTCAGAAACCCTTACCATTACTGTTGAGGTTTTGTCAAGTGGTGTTCACTTCAATGAAGTAGAAGTCACCACTTTAAATGAAACAGATTTAGATTCAACTCCCAACAATGGGCGAAACGATGAAGACGATTTTGCAGAAGTTTGTATTACCATTCCGAATTATTTATATGGAGGTAGTTTTACAGCAACAGTTGAGCCTGGTTTAACCAATATACAATGGTATGAAGGTAGCACAAACCCTGAAGATGCATTAGCAGGACAAACCAATACAACACTCAATATTACGTCCGTAGGAAATTATTACTACTCAGCAGAAGATGCCAATGGATGCGATATTAGTCTTTGTTGTCCAATAATAATAGAGTCTGAGCCTCAAAAAGTAGCCGTTGGTAATTTTGTCTATTTAGACAATGACTTAGATGGAAGCTTCAGTTCTGGAGATGCTGCAATTCCAGGCGTTATTGTTCAGCTTTTCCGAGCGGATTCATCATTCCTTTCTACTCCACTTGCAATAGCAACTACTGATATTAATGGTTATTACTATTTTGACATGTTAGACCCAGGTGAGTACAAACTATTCATACCAGATAGCCAATTCGATGTTGGAGAAGCCCTCGAAAATACTCAAAGCACCTCAGGAATAGGGGCAGATGATGCAACTGATGATGATGACAATGGGAGGTATATTGGTGTAACGACAGGAAGAGGAGTAGGAACAGTAGTAATTGAACTTTTGGTTGGAGATGAGCCAACTTCCGAAAGCGGACAAGGGACAGGTCAGTATCCAGGACTATTAAGTGATGGAAGTGTAAACGAAACCATTGATTTTGGTTTTATGGAAAGTGTAGCCATTGGTAACCTTGTCTACAATGATTTAAACTGCAATGGTATTTATGATATAGGAGATACGGGTATAGAAGGCGTAGAAATGAGATTATATAAAGAAGGAGCCTTTCTTCCAAAACCACAAAGGCTCGTTGTTACTGCTTCGGATGGAAGTTATATTTTTGACAATCTTGCCCCAGGTAGATATTTTGTAGGAATCTTATCCTCAGAATTTAATGAAGGTGAACCTTTAGAAGGGCTTATCTCTCTTGAAGGAGGAAGTGATGATGAAACCATTGATGATAACACAGACTCGAATGGTAGACTTAATGCAAGTTTCTTTAATATGATCACTTCTGGAATTATTGACGTAAAACCCAATGAAGAACCTATCAATGAAGAGGGTTTTGCTGTTTATGCTGGTACCATACCAGATGATAATGTAAACTTGACCATTGATTTTGCATTTGCTGGCTCGACTACATGTACCATAGATGTTGCTCTGACAGAAATCAACATCTTGTGTTTTGGGGAAAATACGGGGAGTATTAGTGCAGCAGTCTCAGGGGGCGTTGGTGGTAACAACTATATTTGGTCAAATGGTGCAACAACATCAAGTATCAATGCCGTAAGTGCAGGTACTTATACCATCACTGTTAGCGACAGTAATGGCACGTCAGCAACCGC
>JAUHXA010000060.1 GCA_030427245.1 Bacteroidia bacterium
ACACTCAATTTATTTGGACTTTGGACGAAAGTAAACTTTGTCCTACGCTATTGCTATTGCCCTTTCAGGGTAGCTTACTAACGACTGATTCGTGACACACTCAATTTATTTGGACTTTGGACGAAAGAAGTGAGAAGCGGGAGATGAGATGTAAAAAACTGAAAATCAAATATTTATTTGTCGTACAGTGGTATAGTATTGGACATAGTGAAACCGTAGTCTGTCTGTGAAAGATGCGGTCATGATAGAGAGAGAATAAGCAATTTTTGAAATGGAGATATTGGATATTTGTGAAAAACACAAATAAATATATTTATGCCCTGTTGTAACATTTTACTTGTTGAGATCGTCACCCAAACGAACCATAAGACAATAAAATGAATTCAAACAAAGAAACAGGAAGAATTGTAGGAATATTGCTATTGCTTACTTTTATCATGGGTGTGTCTATTTACCAATTTTTACGAGGTCCCATAGTTTTTGCAGAGGATTATCTTACTATCACCTCTTTGAACTCCAATCAGATTATCACCTCCATACTTCTTGGATTTTTGAGTGGCACGATATCAATTGTTATTGCGGTGATTCTATTGCCTGTATTTAAGGCATATAGCGATAGGTTAGCGTATTTGTATGTGGCATTTTGCATATTGAATTTTATGGCCCTTACGCTTGAAAACTACGGCGCTTTGTCGTTAATGGAATTGAGTAATGAGTTTGTTATAAATGGAGCTGGCAACAATGATTTTTTTCAGCATATGGGAGCTGTATTTTACGAAAACCACAAATGGACACATTACATATATCTGCTAATCTCTTGTCTTCCAGTTTTTGTTTTGTACTACACCCTATTTTACTCTAAGCTAATCCCAAGAGTTATCTCAATCTTTGGACTTATAGCAGTTCTGTTAATGTTTATTGAAGTTGTAATTTCGATATATGGAGTAAGTACTAACATGAATTTGATGATTCCTATGGGATTGATTCAATTGTTTCTTCCCTTTTGGTTAATAATTAAAGGATTGAAGAACAACACCATCAATCATGTTTGAGACCGATTCCTCAAAATATTTCAGAGAAACTCTCGCATTAGTGGTCGAAATTCTTTATTGGAGAACCAGGGCTTCATTTTGGCTTTAGCTTTTGAAATGTACGACCATCATATAATTGTCCAATATTATAGCCTATATGAATTTACAGATATGGTCAGAAAAAAGCGTTTAAAATTAACTTCAAAAGCCTAATTTCGTCCTATTTACCTTTCGAGGTGCATATAAAATACTAGGAAGAATGAAGATAACGTACATCATATTTTTGGTCGTACTACTATACATTTTTAATTCAACCACAAAAGGCACAAAGAAAACAAAAGTAAAGAACTGAAATTCAACCATCTCTTTTGTGCCCTTTTGATACTTTTGTGGTTCAAAAATCATTTTGTACAGTAGTATGATTTTTGGTATTAATCCAGAGTGCGACATGCAGTGGACAAGGCATAGCATCATTTGAAGATTTCAAAAAGGAGGTGAGAACGCATTGGACAAAAGGCGACCATTCCAAATCAATTGAACTTCTGCTCGAAGGAAGAAATATCTATGAGGAGGATATAGAGCAGCATTTAATCACCTATTATTTGGGACTTCTCTACCTTGAAGTGGATGATTATGAAAAATGTTTCGAGGCATTTAATAGTGGTTTTGACCGACTTTTTTTCTTTTCATTTTGGCCAAGTCACCTTTCAAAAATGGAACAAGACTCTATCGGAAAGCAAGTTATAGAAAGAAACAATGCGAATAAATCTATTTACCAAAAAAACGCCTCTGCCAAATATGAGGTGATTCTTCCTAAAAACTACAACCCAGAAACGACCTATCCATTGTTGTACTTTTTTCATGGAAACAATAGCAATCTTGAATACTTACAAAGCAAGTTTCAAAATATCGAATTATTGGAGGAGGTAGTGATAGTGTTGGCTCAATCGTGTTAAAAAAAAGTCATTATGAAATTAACTTTTTTTCAGCATACTACAAAATTTTGTCCTGCAAAAAATTGCTTCTCCAATCGCATAAAAATATTTTCTCGTAATTTTACCGCATAGTTTACGTAGAAGACATAAGCATTTGAAACGCAATTATTAACACAAACACGACCAAACAATGCCTTACATCAAAAATTCTTCTTACAACAAAATTCCTCGTTGGCAGTTCAATCGTCACCTTCAAACCATGATGCCCAGCATGTTTCGCAAAGTAGAAGGAATAGATTATGAACGAGAGCGATTGGAAATAGACGATGGGGATTTTTTGGATTTGGATTGGGTCAAAAAAGGTAGCTCACAGTTGGTAATTGTTTCACATGGTTTGGAAGGACATTCTGATCGCCACTATGTCAAGGGAATGGTTAAATCTTTTGCGGGAAATGGTTGGGATGCATTGGCTTGGAATTGTAGGACTTGCAGTGGTGAAATGAACCGATTGCCGAGAATGTATCATCATGGAGCGACCGAAGATTTGAAGGCCGTGGTTGACCATATTTTACAAAAACACAAGCAATACGAAAACATTGCATTGGTCGGATTCAGTATGGGAGGAAGTTTGACATTGAAGTATTTAGGAGAGCAAGCAAAGAATGTTTCACCACGCATCAAAGGAGCAGTCGCAATCTCTGTTCCCTTCAATTTAGTAGCAAGTTTACCCACCATTCACGCACCCTCCAATTGGATTTACAAAAAACGTTTTTTGCGAAAACTGGCTCGAAAAGTACGTGCCAAAGCCGAACTGTTTCCCGAATTGATTCAGCTTGAAGGCTTAGACAAAATCACCACCTTCAATGAATTTGACAGCCGCTACACTGCCCCATTACATGGCTTCAAAGATGCTCCTGATTTCTACCAAAAAGTCAGCGCACATCAATACGCAGTTCACATTGAAGTGCCGACTTTGATTCTCAATGCTGCCAACGATCCTTTATTGCCGAAAGAATGTTACCCGATCGAATTGGCAAACACCCACCCATACATTCACCTCGAAATCCCCAAAAAAGGAGGACACGTAGGATTTATGTTGCCCAATAGTGAATTGACATGGGCCGACAAACGAGCATTGGAATTTGTGGAGGAAATGCTGTGAATAGGCAAATAGAGTTCAAATCATACCTCAACCATCGTCTATCATAAATCTTACATCCAGTGCAGAAAAAACCTCTGCATCACCGTACCTCTGTGTTCCTTCAAAAAAATTAGTATTTTTGGACAAAGAAATTTTGTTCGGAAACATGCTTACAGTGACTTGGCTCTCTCCATACGTCAAAATAAGCAAGCATCCATAGCAACAATAGCAAATAAAGTATCATTAGAAACATGACCGATAAACAAACACAGTTCAAGCAATACATTGAAGAAGGTTATAAATTTGAAGGCGAGCATATTATTTTAGGCACAGCCATTTTGGACGAAGAAGCCCTACAGGAAACGCTCATCAAAGCACCTTTAAAATCCTTCAATCGGCATGGACTCATTGCAGGAGCAACAGGAACAGGAAAAACCAAAACGATTCAATTGATTACCGAAGCCTTGTCTTCTGAAAGTGTATCGGTATTGGTGATGGACATCAAGGGCGACTTGAGTGGCTTGGCAGCAGAGGGTAATTTCCACCGTAAAATATTGGAGCGACACGACAAAATCGGAATTCCTTTTGAACCCACCGCTTTTCCAGTAGAATTACTCAGTTTGTCGGGCGAAAAAGGCGCAAAATTGCGGGCTACGGTCTCGGAGTTTGGCCCTATCTTGTTCTCTAAAATATTGGGTTTGAATGAAACTCAATCGGGCATCGTGTCCATTATCTTCAAATACTGCGACGACAATCAACTACCTCTTTTAGACCTCAAAGACTTCAAAAAAGTATTGCATTTTGCGACCAACGATGGAAAGGATGAACTACAAGAAATGTATGGTAGTATTTCACCCGCTTCGGCTGGGGCGATTTTGCGGCGAATAGTCGAATTGGAGCAACAAGGCGGTGACAACTTTTTTGGAGAGCCTTCTTTTGAAGTAGAGGATTTACTGCGAGTGGGTGATGATGGCAAAGGCATGATTTCCATTTTGCGCTTGACCGATTTGCAGGACAAGCCCAAGTTGTTTTCGACCTTTATGCTTTGTTTGTTGGCCGAAATTTACGCCAAATTTCCCGAAGAAGGAGATGTCGGACGACCCAAATTGGTGGTATTCATTGACGAAGCCCACCTAATTTTCAACGAAGCCTCCAAAGCCCTGTTGAACCAAATCGAAAGCATAGTCAAGTTGATTCGCTCCAAAGGCGTAGGCTTGTTTTTCTGTACCCAAAATCCAACCGATGTGCCAGATGCCGTTTTGAGTCAGTTAGGAATGAAAGTACAACACGCCCTTCGTGCCTTCACCGCCAAAGACCGCAAAAACATCAAACTCACCGCCGAAAACTACCCACTTTCGGACTATTACGAAACCGATGAAATGTTGACTTCTCTTGGAATTGGTGAAGCGGCCATTACCGTTTTGGATGAAAAAGGACGACCTACACCTCTGGCTGCAACGCTCTTGCGTGCGCCTCGTTCTCGTATGGATGTGCTGACCGAAGAAGAAATAGATGCTTTGGTAGGGAAATCTCGCATTGCCCGATTATACAATCGAGAAGTCGACCGTGAAAGTGCCTACGAAATTTTGACCGCCAAACTGAAAGCCGCAGAAGAAATGGCCGCAAAAGAAGCCGAAGAAGAAAAGTCGAGCAGTAGTTCAAGTCGCCGTAGCACAAAAGAAGAAGAGGGATTTATAGAATCCATGTCTAAAAATACAATGGTGCGTCAATTGGGACGTACGATTACAAGAGAATTAACCAGAAGTCTTTTAGGAGTTTTTGGTATCAAAAGCAGAAGGTAAAAATCTTAGGTCAAACTTCCTGCTTCCTGCTTCCTGCTTCCTGCTTCCTGCTTCCTGCTTCCTGCTTCCTGCTTCCTGCTTCCTACATCATAGATAAGTTTCAACCACTTTGCCTTGCAACCACTTCAACAGCATTTTATCCGGCAAGGCTTTGCCGACAATTCGGTATTTGGATTTCTTTAAAACCTTTGACTTCAATGGGTTTTCTGCTTGAATTCCACTGCGTAATGATTTTGCAGAGTGAATAAACTGTGCCTTACCATTTTTGACCAGCATCAGCCCAACATGCGTATCCAAACCCACGATGTATAAACCATCCCCCATACCGATGACCGATTTTACAAAACTTTTAATCGGTTTGTGACGAAAGCGCTGGATGTCCTTTTCATCGGCAAAAGTTTTGACTATCTTCTCCGAAGCCTGTTGCGCCAATTTCACACGTTCTACTTCAAAACCTGCGTCTCTCAAAATGGTACTCACAAAATACCCACAGGCAATTTTTCCTTGACGAGGCATTTCAGTCGTTCCACTGTATGCCCAACGAGTGCCCTTCCAATAAGGATAGAGTTGATTTTCGATGTTCTCCAAAATGTGCTGTCGAGTCGCTTCCAGCACTTCGTTTTTTGCAGTTTGGCTATAGGCTTTACTATAAGCAAGCTGAAAATCTTCTTGCTGCAATTTGAGTTCCCACAAAGTTTTTTGATATTGATTGGAAGGAGGAGCTATCGCTACTGCAATAGAGTCCATAGGTGTTTGAAGGAGGTAAAAAAAGAAGAGGATGGAAAACATCATCCCCAAACGCCACGATAAACGAAGAATCATAAAAGAAAACAGCTAAATAAATAAGTAAAATGAATCAAAAAGTATGCCTGCAAAGGTAAGAATAAAGAATTGGAGTAAGGTTAAATGTAGCAGATAGAGAAAAGTAATTAATTCATCAAATAGCGTTTCTAAAGGCATTAACTAAACATCCACAGCACCCTTCAAAGCCTCAAAATTCATTACCAATTCCACAACAGATTCTTCCTCAATAGAATGTGGGCATTTATCTTGTGAACAACAAACAGCATCTGTACAAGAAACAATCCCTACAAAAATTATCATTACCATTGCTATACTTAGCAGCCATCTTACTTGAGTTCGGATTCGTAGCATAAGGGCTTTATATTTAGGATTTGAAAACTGAATTGAATTGAAGTCTAAAAGTACCACTTGCCTTTCCTTTTTACAACTACATAAATGTGTGCATTTTCTTTTTGTCATGAATTTGTAAATTAATTTTTGATACCTTAAAAAAAATGCTTAATTTTATGGGTCAAAATCGCCCCTCTATTTTTTAATCTCACCCTTCTCACTTTTTTTACCAATTTCTCCCGTCCATTTACATTTTTTAAGGCAAACTAAAATATTAGATTAACCACTCGGCAAATCCGAATGATTCGCTTACATAGTATTATTTGAATCCGATTAAAAGCGGGTCACGTTTGAATTTGTCTAACCTATTTTATCAACCTCTACCCACGATAGAAAACTAAAATCACAAGCCATGAAAAAGTTGTATGTTTTTGTAATTGGAGTTCTATTCACACCCTTTTGCTTTGGACAAGTATGGACAGGTACAATTGACAACAATTGGAGCAATCCCCAAAATTGGAATCCTAACGGAATCCCAACTGCCCGTATAGAAATTCCACTCACCAACAATCCACCTCAAATAGTCGAAGTAATTCCCGCTGTTCAATCCCTCACCCTCAAAGAAGGCGCAACTCTCAGCATTGCAGAAAATGGTGTTTTGACCATCCTAAACGAAAGCACCTCTATTGCACTAAACAACGAAGGCACAATTCACAATCACGGGAGCATTTTGATTGAAGAAGCCTCTTCTTTTGGCATCAGCAACGATGGCACGCTCATAAACGATGGCATTATCGAATCAAACAATATGGGTATGCATGGGCTATTCAATTTCAAAACTCTAACCAACAATGGACAAATAAAAATCCTAAATGCTCATCAAACGGGCATCGAAAACACAGGCACTTTTGAAAATAGTATTACTGCGACTATTCACATTGAAGCAAGTGATAGTATTGGTTTGAGAAACTACGGCAGTTTCAACAATCTCGGCAACATCGAAATTTTGGAATCCAGCGTTTTTGCCCTTCAAAATGTGAGTACCTTCAATAATTACGGTAGCTTGTCTATCCATACAACTCTTAGAGAAGGCATGACCAACCACAGCGTATTCAACAATTTTGGAACAGTCAGCATTGAAGCATCGAATCGAGCAGCTTTTATCAATTATTCAGATGTGACGAATGATGGACAATGGAATATCATAAATCCTCGATTGCAGGGAATGATGAACTATCGAAACATCACCAATAATGGTGCAATTAACATTCAAAACAGCGATAAAAACGGCATCGAAAATCTGACCTTTTTTGAAAATAACGGCACAATTGAGATATACAATTCCAAAAATGTGGGCATCTTCAATGCCGCAACTTTTATCAATCACCATGTATTGAATATTGATAAATCTACTACAGCAGGCGTATGGTCACAGGTCAAATTTGAAAATCATGGAGAAATGAACGTCAGCAATACCACTTGGTCGGGAATTGCTAATTTGGGAATTTTCACCAATTTTCAAACCCTTCAAATCACCAACACCTTCAATAGAGGAATCGAAAACCAATCTACTTTCACCAATGAAAAGTGCGCCGTAATTCGCATGGACGATTCGATTGTCAATGGACAAAACAGCGACATTGTCAATTGGGGATTTATCTCCATCAGTTTTGAAGGAGACAATTGGAATCAAAGTAATATTACCAATCACGGCATCATTGAAGATTTAAACGATAGCTTTGGTACACAGCCTATCAATAATTTAGGAATGATTGTCAGTCCGATTCAAATATGTCAAAATCAAATATTAGGCCTTGCCATCAAAAGAGGAGATGCTCCCAATCTATCCGCAACAGAAATTTGGTATCAAAATGTAGAACATACACTTTCTGCGGGTTTCTACAATTCTACCGAAAATGAATATTCAACAAACCTCCCAATGGGCGATCATCATCTCTATTTTGAAATCACCGACTTAGCAAACGGTTGTACCTTCCCTATCGAAGCCAAACTGAATATAGCTGAAGACCCTTCCATTGAAGTAGTCGCAGAGCATCTTAATTGTTTTGGAGACAACAGCGGTAGCATTTCGATTACTGCAAGCGGCGGCTCAAACGAGTACGATTTTTTATGGGCAAACGAAAATCTAACAGGTAATTTACTGGTGGATTTGCCTGCTGATGAATATGAAATTACGGTCATAGATGTAAAAAGTCAATGTAGCATCACCGAAAACATCATTCTTTCTGAACCTCCGATTATTTCGACCAACTTTGAACAACTGGAATGGGCAAGCGCCCCTCCAATGGACAAACACAAATTCAGCCTTGAAATTGAAGGAGGAACAGCACCTTACCAATTCGATTTAAGCACCGAAACCGAAGAGGTAGATGTGAACATTTCTGAATCAGCCAATCACCAACTCGAAATTCAAGCTTCACCTTTTGACCCTTGGAACTTAGAAATCACCGATGCCAATGGATGTGCCTATCATTTCCATTTGGGAGCAGACGGGGATGATGATATCAACTTGCCCATTATCCAAACAGCAGTCATCATCAATGAAAGCGACTTGGGGGAAGGAGATGGAGAAATCCAAATAACTGTGGAAGGAGGGGATACTTCGTGTGGAGGTTATACCTACACTTGGTCAAATGGAGACATTGATTCGGAGTTAGATTATTTATTTTCAGGAGGCTATGAAGTAGTGATTACCGACTGTGATGGCAATACGACCAGCGCTTATATAAATTTGGAGCGAGAGGGTGAAGTAGGCAATAACCGAAAGGTGATGAAAATATTTCCCAACCCTGCGGTAGATTGGACAAAATTGAGGATCATTTCGGAAAATGTGGATGAAGTACTGGTTCGACTTTTCGACACCAACAATCAACTGATTCGCAATATTTATGAGGGGGAAATAGAAGGAGAAATCGTATATGAAATGGATTTGGATCTTCGAGGTTTGCCGAATGGAGTCTATTATGTTCATTTGACAACTCCTTCGGGCATCAGTATTTCGGAGCGAATAATGACGATAAAGTGATTTTAGACTTTGGACGAAGGAGCAAAGAAGCAAGAGGTAAGATTTTAAACACTTGACAATGAATAACTTGCATTGAAACATTGGTTAATGGCAAATATTTGATTATCAGTGCTTTATGTCTTGCTTCTTACATCCTACTTCTTTCGTCCAAAGTCCAAAGTCCAAAGTCCAAAGTGATTGTGGAATGATTATTAAAATCTGTTCCGTCCTGAATTCACAACTATTTCAACAAAAACTCCTCTTTATCATTCATTTGAAGCGTACCTTCAAACATTAGGTCAAGTAAAGTCCGCTTAGCTCTCCGTTCCGTACAGTTTTTAAATTTCATATAAGCGGGAATAGAAATAGACTTGTTTTTTTGAAGGTAGGTAATCAAATCATTTTTGAAAACGGTATAATAATGATTGTTGCGCTTCAAATTGTTCATATCCCCACTAAGTAGCACTTCTTCAATCATAGGAGTCGGCACTATACATTCGTCTTCAACACGCACATAAATTCGCTCCCGACCTTTTTTGTCAATACAGTAATGTGGCTTTTGCGTACTTTCGGGCACATGAGCTATCAAAAGCATTTTTTGACTATACGTTTCATATTCTTCAAATTCGAGATTGATGGTAGGCTTACAAAACAATTGAGCAGCCTTTTCGAGTTCATATTCCTCTCCCCCAATATCTGCTCCCAACACTCTCCCATTATCTTCCACACCCACTATAATTCTCCCTCCTCTACTATTGGCAAATGCCACAATAGAACGTGCAATCTTAGGTCGGGAGGTAATACTCACCTTAAAATCTAAATTTGGGCCTTCTCCTTCCTTCAACCAAAGGCTTAAAGGGGTTCTTTGATAGTACATATTATTCAGATGTTTTTGAATGGCCTATTTCCTAAATTCAATTACAAATATCAACTTCAAACTCCATTTTGAAGTTAACCTTTGTACATTCTCACCTACCAATCCTCCAATTCATCACGAAGCATATTATAAGCTCCCTGCAATTCTTGGTGAGCATGTCGATCTTTTTCTTCAAGGGCAACTTTCATCCCTTTTTGATAAGTCTCCAAGGCAGCATCGTACTCTTCCAACTCCTCTTCTAACTTCCCTAAGTGGTAATAAGTTCCCACATATTGTGGATGTTCTTGAGTAAGTTTCACAAAAATCGCTTGTGCCTGTTTTGGGTCTTTCAACTTGAGGTATTCCAATGCCAAAGCATATTGCAGAAATGGATCATTGGGATTCTCTTCCAAAAATGTTTTGAGTTGTGACAATCGTTTCATAGATGAAAAATTGGTAAGTTTTTAGTATCTTCGCACCGTTTTTTGAACATAGTATTAAAAAAAATCAAATATTTATGAATATTCTCGTTTGTATCTGTAAAACGCCAGATACTACTGCAAAGATTACTTTCTCCGACAATAATACAAAATTTGACACAACTAACGTACAGTGGATCATGAATCCTACGGATGAGTGGTATGCTTTGGTACGTGGAATCGAGTTGAAAAATCAATTGGGAGGAAAAGTAACTGTAGTAAATGTGGGTCAGAGCGACAGTGACCAAATTATCAGAAAAGCTTTGGCGATTGGCGCAGACAATGCAGTACGCATTGATGCAGAACCTGTTGATTCTTACTTTGTAGCAAGCCAAATTGCAGCCTATGCAAAGGCACAAAACTTTGATGTGATTTTTACAGGAAAGGAATCCATTGATTACAATAGTTTTGCAGTTGGTGGTATGTTGGCAGAAATGTTGGACATACCTTACATCTCTTTGGCAACCAAGTTGGAAATGGAAGGAAATACAGCCACAATTGACAGAGAAATTGAAGGCGGAATTGAAAAAGTACAAGTTGATACACCCTTTGTTGCAAGCGGACAAAAAGGATTGGCAGAACAATTGATTCCCAATATGCGTGGAATTATGATGGCTCGCCGCAAACCCCTTAATGTAGTTCCTGCCGTTGATGTAGAAACTCTTAGCAGCATCACAGAATACGAACTTCCTCCAGCACGTTCTTCGGTAAAATTAGTGGATGCAGACAATCCTGCAGAATTGGTAAGATTGCTTCACGAAGAAGCGAAAGTGATTTAGAGATGCAGGATGCAGGATGTAGGATGTAGGATGTAGGATGTAGGAATTTAGTTTAATAATGACCGATTCTTTACATCTAAATTAAAAGATAAAAATAATTAAAATAAATAAAATGTCCGTTTTAGTATATATAGACCAATCTAATGATGGTAAGCTGAAAAAAGCTTCTTTTGAAGCAGTGAGCTATGCTGCAAAAACTGCCGAACTGATGGGTGGTCAAGAAGTAATAGCTCTTGCTATTGGAGCAGCTGATGCTGCTGAATTGTCACAATTGGGTGCTTATGGCGCCACTAAAGTATTAAAAGTAAACGATGCTGCATTTCATAGTTTTGATGCAGGTGCTTTTGCCAAAATCGTTTCGGAAGCAGCAGAATCTGTTGGTGCCGACGTTCTTGTTATTTCTTACAACAGCACTGGAAAAGCTTTGGCTCCTCGTGTAGCGGTGCGATTGAAGGCAGGTATTGTAGCAGGTGCGATTGATGTGCCTAGTGTCAATGACAAATTTACTGTTCGTAAGTCCGTTTTTTCTGGCAAAGCTTTTGCAGATTATACCCTCCATAGCAGCAAAAAAGTCATTGCTTTGAATCCCAATTCGTATGGCAGCAAAAAAAGTGAAGGCAGTGCTGCAGTTGAAGATTTTGCGACAAGTGTGGGGGCAGATGCAGTGAAAGTAAAGGTATTAGAAGTTAGTAAAGCTTCGGATAGTATTCCATTGCCCGAAGCAGAATTGGTGGTTTCCGCAGGTAGAGGGTTGAAAGGTCCCGAAAACTGGGGAATGATAGAAGAATTAGCCGATTTGTTGGGAGCAGCAACAGCCTGTTCTCGTCCTGTAGCAGATGTGGACTGGAGACCTCACCACGAACACGTTGGACAAACAGGATTGACTATCCGTCCAAATCTGTATATTGCAATAGGAATTTCGGGAGCCATCCAGCACTTGGCAGGAGTGAACAATAGTAAAGTTATAGTCGTTATCAACACAGACCCAGAAGCTCCTTTTTTCAAGGCGGCTGACTATGGAATAGTGGGCGATGCTTTTGAGGTAGTCCCAAAAATCATCGAAGCTGTTAAAGAATTGAAGAAGTAAACCAGACTCTTAACTAAGACGAATTTCCACTTCAAAAATTTGTTATCCTGCAATAGTAATTGTATTTTGAAGTGGAAATTTTTACGAAAGGTAATTAGCATTGTTTACCCATGAGAAAAATTGAATTAGAAATAGTTGTTCTTTCGCACAATATCAGTCAATCCCAGTCTTATGCTGTTGTTTTGGGTGAAAAAGAGGGGTTGCGTAGGCTTCCTATTGTCATTGGTGCTTATGAGGCGCAAGCGATTGCAGTAGTGTTAAACGACTTGATGCCTGCTCGCCCGCTTACCCACGATTTGATGAAGAATTTGTGCATTGAATTTGACATTGATTTGCGGGAGGTAATTATCAACGATTTGAAAGATGGCATTTTTTATGCTACCTTGGTCTGCCAAATGGGCGAAAACATTCTCGAAATTGATTCCCGTACATCTGATGCTCTTGCGTTGGCTGTTCGGTATGGGTGTCCAATTTACACCTATGAGTTTATTCTAGAACAAGCAGGAATCATATTGGAGGAGAGTGTGAAAGAGCAAAAACGAGGAAAGGAAGTTTCGGGTGGTACAGAACTCAAACACCATACGATTGATAAACTGAATACCTTATTGGCAGAAGCGATTGCAAAAGAAGACTATGAGAAAGCCGCTAAATTGCGTGATGAAATCAACAAGAAAATGAGTCAATAGTATAGAAAAACTCTTTTTTTTTGGAGGGAACTTTTTTATATCATTTGGGGTTAATACTCTACATTAGCATTTGTAATGTAATTTTTTCTTTTTTACAAAAAAAAAACACTTGGGGCTGTACTGGCATTGACAGTAAAGCAATAGGTGAGTAAGCATGTCGAGCTTTGTTTGTTGGCTCGCAAATCTCAACATTCAAACTTTGCAAGTGGCAACACTTCTTATGCGATGGCAGCCTAAGTTCTAGGTTAATTTAGATGCCTCAACCTCCCGCAACCGCACGTTTGTTTGGCTCGTGTAGCGGTCGAGGTTTCGAACCCATGTCGAACTAGTGTAAGTGATTCTTCCGACACTTATGCGAAACTCAGGAAGTAAGGAAGTTTTTAGGTTGGTGTTATTCCTTGTTCTTCCCGACAATCAATAGAACACTAAACATGTAGAAAGCTCATGGATTCTTTATCTGGACGAGGGTTCGAATCCCTTCAGCTCCACTTTTTTCTTAAAAGCTATCTTATTTTTCAATAAGATAGCTTTTTATTTTTCTACTCATACTCAATTTTACCCCCATTTCATCTCACCAACAGAAAATAAATACAGTCCAATTTATTTCTGAATTTTCAAAAAAAACATTGTATTTTTGTTATACCTTATACAATAGGTGTAATTGTAGATTATAGGTAGTTGTACACACAATCACACTTCCCTCTCCACCCGTTCAAATACGTGCGTTCTACGTGGAGAGGGTTTTATTTTCCCAGCCTCGCATAATCCTTTGCAAAATAAGTCAATATTACATCCGCTCCTGCCCTTTTAATACTCAATAACATTTCGCTCATTGCAGCCTCATAATCAAGCCACCCCTTCAATGCTGCCGCTTTGACCATGCTGTATTCCCCACTGATATTGTAGGCGGCAATTGGTACTTGATAATTTTCTTTCAGCAGATGAATCACATCCAAATATAAACTTGCAGGTTTAACCATGAGGTAGTCTGCCCCTTCTGTGTAGTCCAACTCTGCTTCAATGAGTGACTCGTATTTGTTGGCAGGGTCCATTTGATAGGTTTTTTTATCGCCCGATTTGGGGGCAGAATCCAAGGCATCACGGAAAGGGCCGTAAAAAGCACTCGCATATTTGGCGGTATAAGACATAATCGCTACGTTCTCAAACCCGTTGGCATCCAATCCATTCCGAATCGCTCCTACCCTGCCGTCCATCATATCCGAAGGACCGATGATGTCTGCCCCTGCTTCTGCTTGTGCCACCGACATTTTGACCAATATCGGCAAAGTCTCATCGTTCAGTATTTGCCCGTTTTCGACCAATCCATCGTGTCCATCCGAACTATAAGGATCCATCGCAACATCGGTCATGATGCAGGCTTCGGGAAAATGTTTTTTGATGGAACTAATAGCCGCACAATAGAAGTTTCCTTTTTGGTAACTATACGTTGCCGTTTTATCTTTGAGAGATTCTTCGACAGCAGGAAACAGCACAAAGGTTCGGATGCCCAATTGAAGGCAGCTTTCTACTTCTTTGAGTATATTGTCGAGTGACAATCGAAAAATATCGGGCATAGATTCGATTTCAATTTTTTTGTTGTTGCCGTCCAACAAAAACAAAGGGTATATCAAATGGTCTGTGCTGAGGTGCGTTTCTCGAATGTGGCTGCGGACTACGCTGTTTTTTCGATTTCGTCTGGGTCGTTTGGTCATATATAAAATAGTAAGAAATTTATGTTCCAATATAATGAATGAAAATACAAAATTAGAAAACAATCCAACCTTCATGAAAAAATACAAAAAAATGTTTACTTGGTTCATCATTCTTTGCCTTTCGATTATAGTCCTCATTTTTTTCTGCAATTGGGGTATAGAACATACAACACGCAATAAAGTTTTCGATAAAGTTTCGGAAATTCCGACCAACAAAGTCGGTTTGCTGTTGGGAACGGTGGAGATACTACCCAATGGACGACGCAATTTGTATTTTGACTACCGAATTCAAGCTGCTGTGAATCTCTACAAAGCCAACAAAATTCAATACATCGTGGCAAGTGGCGACAATCACACCAAAAGTTACGATGAAGCAACGGCCATGAAAGAAGCTTTGATGCGAAAAGGAATTCCTGAATCTGCCATATACCTGGACTATGCAGGTTTTCGTACGTTGGACTCGGTGGTTCGGTGCCACAAAATTTTTGGTCAAGAACGCTTCACCATTATTTCCCAACTCTTTCACAATCAAAGGGCTGTTTTTATTGCTTCTTCTAAAGGTTTGGAGGCGGTGGGCTTCAATGCTCGCAATGTTTCGACACGATATGGATTGAAGGTCATGATGCGTGAATATTTGGCAAGGGTCAAAGCAGTGTTGGATGTCTATGTCCTGAGAAAAAAGCCTAAATTTTTAGGCCCTGTTGTCGAAATCGGGTGAATGGCTATAAACTTACAATTCAATAATCATAAAAAAATCCCATTGACTCAACTTCGAATCAATGGGATTTTGCATTTTTATTACAAACAAAGTCATTCAAAAATTACTTTGTCACCACAATGCGCTGGTGTGCAACGACACCTGATTCGGTGGTCAATCGAAGAATGTAAACTCCAGATGTAAGATGTGTAGCATCCAATGAGATATTATAGTTTTGTCCACCTTCTGCTTCTCCTTCAAAAACAGTTGCCACTTGTTTACCATCTAAAGAAAAGACGCTAATAGTAGCTTCGCTTGTTTCGGGAAGATTAAAACGAACGATTGTTTGATTGGCAAATGGGTTGGGTTGTGCGATGAAAGTATCAATATCTTCTATGGAGGCTTTTCGTCCACGTCGCCCACGTCGTCCAGTTACCTGAACTCTGCCTACATGTGCACATGCAATGGCTGTTCCACCTTCTGCATCTGTCACTACTACTTCATAGTTCCCCAAGCCCAAACCTGTATTGGTGTGAGAACCACCAGAAGCAGCAATGCTTCCTTCTACATCATTAGACCACTCTACCGTATAAGGAGGTGTTCCACCAATTGCTTCTACAGTAGCTGTACCGTTTTGAGTAGTACCTGTTTCTTTCGTTGTCCCTACAATAGTAGCAGCTACAAAATCTTCTGAATCTACAATGTTTGAGCAGCCACTTACATCAGAAGCTTCAATACTCCAAGGCTGATTTCCTACTACCTGATAAATGCCTATTGCTGGCTGTGAAATGTAAACTCCTATTTCAGAAGTAACCTCAAAATTGACGGGGGTGATACCTCCAGTAAATGTTACCATAACGACTCTTTCCTGTGTAAGACCGATACAACCGCTCTCGTGAGTCACAATTTCAGCAGTTGATAATATATCACAAGGACATGAATCACACAATGTCCCTCCACAATCTACATCCAACTCATCGCCATTCAGGATACCATCGTCGCAGGTTTCACAAGAATCATCATCGTTACAAGCTGCTTCATTGTAGTTGTGAGCAGTTGGGTCGGTACAACCTTCTGCTATCACTTCAATGTCTTCTGAGCAAGTTAAGGTGATGTCAAAGTCTCCTTCTCCACCACTAAATCCATGTACCAAAATGTAGTAGTTAGTACATTTAACACTCGTAAAGTCAACAGAAGGATCATTCCCTCCACAATTCGTATAATCATCGTCCTCACCAACCACACAGGTCAAATTATCACAATCATCTCCTGAATAAACACTCATCTTAGAGTCATGAGTTGCCCCACAAATATCTACTGTCACATCCGCACCTGTACCTATAAAGTGATACCAAACCCCTGGAGAAGTAATACTTGTTCCGCAATAGGGCTCACCATTCGATTCAGTTGTTGCTCCTATCGTAGTTCCAGATAAGACATCGCCACATTCGATGGATTCGGCACCTTCACACAAATCATTGTCAGGTGGATAAGTGCAAGAACCATCATCTGAGGTAGCACAAGGATTGAAGTTTGAAGCGTCAGGATCCGTACATCCATCTGCCACAACTGTAGAACTACATGCAGGAGAACCAGGATCAAATGTTATTTGTTCTTCTATTTGTTCCCCACAATCAACCCCGTCACCCAGTCCACTAGAGTCTGTTGGTGACCCTGAGGCAATTTCACAACCTGCATTAGGACCACTAATAGCAAAAACACTATAAGTATTTCCATTCCATCCATCTCCAAATGAATCTATAAGATTCATTGTATAAGTTGTTCCTTCCATCAAACAAACTTGTGTACATGCTCCAGCAGTTGGATCACAATCGGATGCTACTACATTCCCTAAACCATCTAATAATTCCCACTCTACTTCACTAAAGAAACTTCCTGTATTATTAATCTGTATCCCTACACTAACTTCCCCTGACTCACATTGAGCAGTCGCATTTTGTAGTGAAAAACAACAAAGAACTGCCAAACTCAACAGTCCCAAACATTTTGTAAAAAATTTTGTCATAATCTTAAAATTTTAGTAAATGATTTAAAAAAAATACGTATTAGGTAATTAAGGTAGATTACCAACATTAGGTTTGAAGCGTTAAATTTAAGTTAAATATTGGTAATCTCTATATCAAAATGTCACTTTCCTGTCAAAAATCTGCTGATAACTTGGTTTTTCCAGATTTCACTTCAAAACATCCCAATTTTTCGCTATTACGAGCCACAACAACTAACCGATTTTGACCATTCCCTCTTTGCAGCAAGGCAATAGACCTTGATTCTCCCTCTACTAGGAAACCGCTATTGCTTGCTTCTACTACTTCAAAATCCCCTTTCCCATTTCCTCGAAGATACAAACCTATAGAAGCATCATAACGCCCCGTTTCCACCTCTACGGGATATTGATTACCAACCAAAAGCACATCTATAAGTCCATCGCCATTGAAGTCTCGTAGTAGCAGATCGTTGGTTGGAGCAATTTGAGCTCGCATCGGGAGGCGTTTCCATTGAAGAGATTTGCCATTTTGATTTTCCAAATACACACTTCCCATTTCGTAGGCTTCATAGTGTAGTGCTTTTTGCAGGGCTTCTCGGCCATATACTTGCTCCAAATTAGAAGAACCAAAAGCCTCATAAGTCGGAAATTTTTGGGCAATGCTCGGCATTTGTTCTGAAGAACATTGACGACCACGTACAGGATAACACACACCAGAATTGTAATAACCCAGTACAATGTCGTTTTTGCCATTGCCATCAAAATCATCACTATAAACGTGAAAAGGTTGATGTTCACTTGCCTTATTTTTGGAATTCAAACCCAAGTTACCCAACACATAATCCATATCTCCGTCGCCGTCCATATCGGCTGCTTCAATACAATTCCACCATCCATTTGACTTCTCCAAACCCAAAGTTTTGGTATCGAGGTTGAAAGTACCACCATTGTTTTGCAGCACTTCAATCGGCATCCACTCCCCTACCACAATCAAATCAGGGTCTTCATCTCCATCATAATCCGTCCAAATCGCATCCGTTACCATCCCTATTTTTTGAAGGTCGGGTGCGAGTTCTGCCGTTACATCTTTGAATGTACCTCCTTCGTTTTGGAGCAAATAACTGTCGGGTGCATACGGGTATTTACCAGGTAACACACGTCCTCCAACCACCAAATCCAAGTCTCCATCAGCGTCAAAATCCGCTGCTTTGACACAACTTCCGCTTGTAGGCATTTTGGGTAAAGCAGCTGCATTTTTGGAGAAATTCCCCTGACCATCGTTGATATACAAACGATCTTGCATTGCCGCATCCTGCAATGCCAATTCGTTGCTGCCACTTACTACATACAAATCTTGGTCGCCATCTCCATCCGCATCGAAAAACAATGCGCCCATATCTTCGCATTTTTTGTCTGCTTGAAACACAGTTGTTTTGGCTTTGGAAAATTGTCCATTGGATTGTTGTAAAAACAGAGCCCCTGCAAAACCACTTGCTCCACCTACAAATACATCTTCTAATCCATCACTGTTCACATCGCCTACTGTCAAACTCGGTCCATTTTGAGAGAGTTTGTGGGGCAACAATACTTCTCTGTCGTAATCATTGAAGGTAGTTTCTTGATGTTGAAAATCCAAGCCCGTTTCCTGTGCAGTCACTTCCTCAAAAATGCTTTCTTCAAATTTTGAAGGACTCCATTTTTGGTTGGCATTTTTGTAGTCTAAGGTCAGGATTTGATTTGATTTTACATTCTGCAATTTCTGCATTTGGTTGTCGGACCAAATCACGATTAATTCATCAATTTGTTCGTATTTGCCCAAGCCAAAATGTAAAAAAGGCTCGCAGGAAGACTGAAAGCCTCTTGTTAGAGTATGTTCTGCAAATTGTTTTTGGTTGCCGTACTTCAATTCAACCTTTGTTCCCAATCCAAGTGGGTTATGAGCAGTACCTTTTAGCTCAATTCGTAGATAGTGGTTTCCATTGCTCCTTTTTCCAATTGCTTCGTTTCTATAGAGTTGCATTTCACTATCCAAACTGTTGACCACCAAATCCAAATCTCCATCATTGTCCAAATCTGCATACGCTGCCCCATTAGAGTGTTCGCTATTGCCCAAGCCCCATGGAATAGATTGTTTCTTGAAGGTCAGGTTTCCATTGTTTTGATACACATAATTGGGCGTTTTGGTGGCGGACATTTGGCTTTGAATTTCAGTGAACTTCACAGTTTTGTTGATGTTTTTCGCAATTGGATTGAGCTTTTTTTGTTCATCCTTGTTGAGTACATCTCGCTTGTAGCCATTGGTGATGTAGAGGTCCTTGAAGCCATCGTTGTCCAAGTCTGCGAACAAGGCTGCCCAACTCCAATCGGTCGTTGCAACATCTGCCATTTGAGCGATTTCACTAAAGGTCAGTTTGCCATTGACCAAGCCATTATTCAATTGAAGGGCATTCCGCATGTATTGATATTGAAATCCATTATTCACAAAAGTCCAAAAGAGCTTGGGATTCATGGGAGCCATGTTCACCTTTTGGCGTTTGTTGTCTTCTGCCATCATGTCCAAACTAAAAATATCAAGGTTTCCGTCATTGTTGAAGTCCGCAGCATCTACACCCATTGAAGTATTAGAGGTGTGTTTGATGGCTGTGTCTATGATGTCGGTGAAAGTACCATTGCCATTGTTTCGATATAGGTAGTCGTGTTCTTCATAGTCGTTGGCGACATAAATGTCTGTCCAACCATCTTTGTCGAAGTCACTCGCCACGACTCCCAGACCAAAAGCATGATTGTTGATGCCTGCTTTTTTGCCAACTTCGGTGAATTTTCCACCATCGTTTCGGTAGAGTTTGTCTCGGTAATCTTCGGGTGGATTTGCCATTCGTTCTTTGACCTTTCCTAAGAAGTCATTGAAGACAATGGGATGATTGGCCAAATAAAAGTCCAAGTCTCCATCTTTATCATAATCAAAAAAAGTAGCTTGTGTGCTGTGTCCTTCATCTGCAATGCCATATTCGGCAGCACTTTCAGTGAAAGTGACATCACTGGAGTTGCTCGATGTGCCGTTGTTGATAAACAATTGGTTTCGGCGAATTTTAGGATCTGCAAACCACCCAGAACAGCTTTGATAGATGTCCAACCATCCATCGTTGTTGATGTCCACAAGGGTTACACCTGTACTCCAATTCATACCTGTGTTGATGGCTGCGGATTGTGTAATTTCCCTAAATTTCCAATTGCCTTCATTGAGGTACAAACGATTTTGTCCAAAGTTGACGGAGAAATAAAGATCGGGAAGCTGGTCGTTGTTGAAATCTCCTATCGCTACACCTCCTCCATTGTAGAGGTATTGGTATTGGAAATAGTTGATTTCATCGTTTTCGATTACCTTATTCGCAAACTTTACGCCCGTTTGTTCGGCAGGCATTGGGGTGAAAAGAGGTATATTGGAAGCTGGTTTTGCAGCCGTTTGGGTGTTTTCTGTTGGAGTATTTGAAACAGATTTTTCATCTTCTCCACAACTTATCAATAAGAAGAAAACACTGACTACAAGTATTTTCAGGAAAAAAGAATGGTAAGTCATATTAATCAATCTTTGGTTTGGTCATTGAAGATAGAATGAATATTTGATTTTACTTCTGCAAATAATCAATGATTGCTCTTCTCACATCTCCTCTCAAATCGTCCATATCTCCTTTTTCGGCTTCATAAATCTTGAAAATCTCGGGATTGTCACGAGTCAAAAAATCCAGGTCTTTTTCCAATCCTGTAAGTAGAAAATCGGTCAATGCGACTCTGTAGGTGGTGGTGGGATTGAGGGTTTTGCCGTTGACCTTCCAAATATCGTCTGCTTCAATGTACTCGATTTTCTGTAATTGAAGGTAACCTCCTGTGCCTGCATTTTCTCTCCCAACGACCAGAATTTCGTGCAAGAGTTCGCCCGACATTTCGACTTCTACAATACTCCCGCCAAAAGGTAAGGTTCGAATGATGTCAACTTGGGTGATAGCTCCTTTCAAGAAATCGTCCAAGCGTACAGACCCCGAATTGAAGAACGCTGCTACGGATTTTGGAGCTGCTTTGAGCATGGCATTCGTAATCATTTCTCCCATATTGGTAGGTCCATTTCGCATGGTTTTTTCTCGTCCATCCAAAGGTTCTTTGAGGGTTGTAATGGTCTCATTGGGGTCAAATCCCGCGTCCCTCATACTTTTGTCGGCTATGCTGTTCCACTTGTTTACCACCTCAGCTACTTCTTCGTCTTCCTCTATTTGGTCATTGATGGCTACCAATTCAGAATTGACTTTGACTGTGCCCGTTTTTTTATTGAAAGACAAACGATGCACATAGACGGTTTTGGCATTGGCATCTGCTTTGGCAACTTTTGAAGTTCCAACTTCGTGATACATGTTGTCGTGATCGTGACCGCCCATGATCAAGGGCAAAGGCAGTTTTTTGGCCAGCTCTAAATCGTCTTCTACATTGAGATGGGTCAATCCTACGATGAAATCCGTTTCGGGCTTCATCTGACCATAGGCTTGAATAGCGGACTCAAATACTTCGTCGTAATGCACATAGTCTCTTTTGTTGGCATCCAAACAAACCGACAATATACCAATGCTGACATTCGTACCGTCTTCATCGGTGAGATTGAGTTGATAGGTTTCGGGGAAATTCTGTGGCTCGCTCCCTTCTATTCTTTTTGCAAAAGGACTCAAATTTCCTGCGGTGTCTTTTTGGAGTACATTCGCTACAACCCATTCAAAATTAGATTCGTTGATACGGGCTTGTAGTTCGTCTTCGTCGAGGTCAAACTCATGATTCCCAACCGTTACTAAGTCTACTTTCATGGCGTTCATGGTTTCGACAATGTGCTTGCCCTTGATTCGTTCACCTTCGTACTTCAATGTACCTATAAGCGAGGGGTTCAGAAAATCTCCTGCTAAAACGGTGATTACGTGTGGGTTTTCTTCTAATAATTGTTCTCGAATCGTGGCAACTCTTGCCAAACCTCCTACTTTTCCGCCTTCTAAGGGTGCAATTTCATAGACATCGTTCATTTGTAGAAAGATGACTTCAATCATTCCGTCGTCTATTTCCATTTCGGGCATATCCGTTGTCGGAGTCTTGACGGTTTTTTTGGAGGGGTCACAGGCATTGAAGGTGAAAAGGAAAGTGGCTAATACTAGGAGAAAAATGGTAGATTTATTCATGTTTATTTTTTTAATTATAATTTTTTTAGTTAAAATATTAGGTCATTTCACACTGAGCATTGAACAGGAACAATTAGTAGAAAAGAAGCTCACTTAATGAAATGGAAAATTCCTTTTAATTATACCTTCTCTAAGAATCGGGACAAGCTATGTGCAAAACTGCACAAAAAGTAGAATCATGCCACTGCATAGTCCAAAACTTCTCTTGAGAGAATGGGTAAAAAGCCCAAGACAATTTTCAATTCACCGCAATTATCCTCGCCTTGTTCACCACAAAAATCACCACATACGCCTTCAAGTCTTTCAAATTCTTAACCTTATCATCCTTCAAATAGCCCTTCAATTGGGTAATCGCTGCCTTCTCTACATCCTCCAACAAGCCCACTTGCGACTGTTTGAGGTACTTCAATTCAAAGATAAATTGATAGGGTACTTTTTCGCCATAGGGTTCTCGGCGGGTCAAAAGCAAATCTATTCTGCCCTTCTGTTTGTTTTTCTGATTTTTGACCACTTCCAATTCGCTGAAAATGTGATAAACACCTGCGGTATAAAACCACGAAGTAAAAATGGCTTTGACGTGGGTTTCATTGAAGTAAGCTCGGTCGTGGTGGGCAGAGAGTTGGGTCAAAACCGATTCGGTGAGTTCAATGACAGGTTTCATATCATTGTACTTTGCCAACTCCAATACCTTCCCTTGCACATCAATTTGGTGAGTATTTAGTTGAGATTCCTCCAAAGTAATTTGCACGAAATATTGAAAATACAATTCTCGAATTACATAGTTGGGAATCGTAAAAATCAATTGGCTCAAATCGCTGTCTTTGATGGTCAAGAAACCCAAATAATACAACAAACTGACAAAATGATGTTCCTGCCAATCTTCTTCAAAGTTAAACATCTGCGTCAAAGAGGCTGTAATTTCATTGTCTGCCAATATTTTCCGCATGGTTTTAATGTTTTCCTTTTCTTTGTGTCCCACCCGAAACATAGAACGAATTTTATGATAGTCTGTAGCGACACTTTTTGCTAGTAACTGCTCTGGGTATTTATTTTCTACTAAATAGGCATCTAAAAAGTACAAAACCATTTCGGAATTGTAAACTGCATTTTTGGCATTTTTATGAAATAAATAACCATTGTACCATGATTTTAAATCTGTAATTGTATCCTCTATCCTAACATTGGGAACTTCAATGTATTGTAGCAATTGGTGAACTTCTTCATGAGTAAAACCCATCATTTCCACAAATCGAATATCGGTGCTAATATCGGTCGCATTGCTAAAACCACTTGTCAGACTATCCAAAGTAATCGGAGTCACACCTGTTATGAAAGTTCGGTCAACGATGCCCGTATCTGCTCCAATTTTCAAAGTCTCATAAAATTTTCGCACCCATCCATTTCGACCTACAATTTTCTTGAAATCCTCAAAATGATACGCCACCAATTCATTCGTAAAGTGGTCGTATTCATCAATCATGACATATACTTGCTTATCATTTTTGTGGTACTCCATCCATAGCCACAACTCTTTTATAATACCTTCGGGAGAAGAAAGAGCGTTTACTTGGTCAATATATTCTTTTGGAAAATTATAAGTAATTAAAAAATTCTTCACGCCCACACGAACGCTCACTAAAAAACCTTGATAAGCTTTTTCCATAGTCATTGTACTGATTCCCGAAAAATTGAACTTCAAGACCAAGTAGCTATTTCTCAATTCGGTAGGGTGTTTTCCGATATAAAAGTCTCCAAAAAGCTGCTCAAATTTATCTTTGTGGTCTAAGGCATAATAGTGATGCAAAACAGAAATAAACAGGCTCTTCCCAAATCTGCGAGGGCGCAAAAAAAGCAGGTGTTTTTTGTTCAGTTCCTCCAATTTTTCAATGTATAGCGTTCTATCCACATAGATGTAGTTCTGTGTGATTAGATTGTAGAAACTGCCAACACTTCCAAAGGGAATTTTTTTCATGATGATTTTTTAGCTGATTTTGAAGCAAGGAATAAAGATACATACTTATGGTTAAAACCACTTGTAAGCCCCATAGTTTTCCAAAAATGCTTATTTTGCCTCCACAAAATATTTATCTACAAAACCAATCACAAAATGAAAAGATTTCTACCTATTCACAACTTTCTCCTGTATGCATTGCCATTAATGCTTTGTTTTTCCTTTAATGCTTGCCAAAATTCTAACAATGAAGGTGAATCTCCAAACGATACTTCCGAAGTCAAAGACGAAGAATACCGTCAGATGGCAAACCAACTTGCCCATGAATACATCATTGTGGATGGCCACGTGGATTTGCCTTATCGCTTGACTGTCCAAAACTTTCAATTGAGTAGGGAATATTTGGGAATTCCTGTCGAAACAAAAGATGGGGACTTTGACTTCAAACGCTCCAAAGAAGGTGGTTTGGATGCTCCTTTTATGTCGATTTACATTCCTGCAAGCTATCAAAAAACTGGTGGTGCAAAGGAATTTGCAGATGGTTTGATTGATATGGTGACGGCGATTGCGGATAGTATTCCCGACAAGTTTACGATAGCAAGTACGCCTTCGGAAGTGGAAGGTATTGTAAAAGCGGGTAAAATCGCTCTGCCGATGGGCATGGAAAATGGAGCACCGATTGAAGACGACTTGGCGAATGTGCAGTATTTTAGGGATAGAGGCATCAGCTATGTGACTTTGACGCACTCCAAAAACAACCAAATTTGTGATTCTTCTTACGATACGACTCGCTTGTGGAATGGTCTGAGTGATTTTGGTCGAGATGTGGTGGCTGAAATGAATCGAGTGGGAATCATGGTCGATATTTCACACGTCTCGGATAGCACTTTTTATCAGGTAATGAAACTGAGTAAAGCTCCTGTGATTGCATCTCACTCTTCGGCGCGAAAGTTTGTTCCCGATTTTGAGCGAAATATGAGCGACGATATGATTGTGAAAATGGGCGAAAACGATGGGGTGATTATGATCAATTTCGGTTCTACCTTTGTGGATGGAGACAGTCGTGATAGCTATACGGTATTGGCTGACAGCCTCAAACAAATATTGGCAGACAAGGGATTGGATGCGGATGATTCTTTGGCTTTGGCTATTGAAAAGCAATTTGAAGAGGACAATCCTATTTTATTTGCAGATGTGGAAAGAGTTGCTGATCATATTGATTTGGTGGTCAAATTAGCCGGTGTGGAGCATGTCGGTTTTGGTTCGGACTATGATGGTGTGGGCAATACATTGCCGACTGGATTGAAGGATGTATCGGATTACCCTAACTTGCTTTATACTTTGTTGAAGCGAGGTTACTCCAAAGAAGATATCGAAAAGATTTGTTATGGAAATATTTTTCGAGTGTGGAACAAGGTTTTAGAAGTTTCTAAAGAATTGAAGGAACAGAGCTAAAAAACGCAAATTCAACATACAAATTCAAGTTCAAACGATTTTTATAAAAATTTGATTTTCAAATTTTAAAAAATAACATTTATTTATTTGTTTAAAATCATGTGTTTTTTAAGCTTGAATTTGTATTTTGTTTTGAACTTTTAACTTCAAGCCCGTTTTCTTCAATAGCCATGTCAAAAAAAAAATCCCCTTTGCGAGCGGTTGATAATCAAACGGAAAATAGGCTGCAAATGCACCTTGATTTTCCGAAAGATGTGGTACATTCAGCAAAAGGTATGAGTATAAAGAAAAGGTATTACAATATTGGTGAAGTCGCTCAGATGTTTGCGGTCAATGCTTCTTTGCTGCGCTATTGGGAAACGGAATTTTCGATGCTTCGACCTAAAAAGAATCGTCAAGGGAATCGGCTATACACTCAGAAAGATATTGACAATGTACAACTTATATACAGCTTGGTCAAAGAAAGAGGTTATACGCTGGAGGGTGCGAAAAAGAAATTGAAGGAGAATAGAGATGAATTGAGTAATCAACTGAAGGTAATTCAAACATTGAAGGACATTCGGGCATTTTTGGTGGAAATGAGAGAGCAGTTGGATAGTGAATGACCAATGATTACTATTTGACCTTCCTAACACCAGATTTCAAACAAACAATAAAATAGCCTTATGCTGGTTCCGCCTCTTTCTGTTATCCGTCAAAAACTGAGTAATCCTCGTTTAGCGATTCTATTTGGGTGCTTATTTTTGGTTTCGCAATTGGTGATTGTGTACATCACTATTCCTTTGGGAAGTGACAAACTATTGCAGCTTCAAACTACTTTTTCGGTAGCTACTTTTCAGGAAATCCTTGCCGAATGGCGAGCTTACGATATCTTGTATCTGTATTACCAACATTATTATCTCGACCTTTTTTTGCACCCTCTTTTTTACAGTGTATTTTTGGGAACAGTTTTGGCATTGAGTATGGATTTTGCCAAAATTGAAGCGAAGTACAATTTCGTTTTGTTTTTTCCTTTTGTAGCTGGAATGTGTGATGTGTTGGAGAATGGTATGCACCTTTTGCTATTGGCAAATGCTGAATTTATCAATGCTTTTACAGTTGGATTGAGTGCCTGTTTTGCGAATAGCAAATGGCTTTTGTGTGGTGTTTGTATTGTTTTGGTTGTTTATTTTTCTCTCATCAGAGCTATATGGAAATCGTGAAATTCGGCTGACATCAATCCATTTTTTACGGCAGGGTCATTGTTCATAATTTCTTGTGCAACTTCACTTGAAGAAGCTTCCAAAACCACGATTCCAAAACCAGTTTCGGGATCGGGTGAACGACCTGCCATGATTACAGTTCCTTCTTCGGTCAATTTTTTTAGGTAATTAAAGTGTACCCCAATAACGGCATTTTGTTCGGCAGTCCATGCTTCGGGATTACGAGCCAGTTCTGGATCTGTCAAGGTGAGTTTGTAGGCAAATTGCTGCATATCAGTTGTATTTTCTGTATTTTGTTGTGATGTATTTTCTTCAATAATGGCTGGTGTAGGAGGAGTTTCAGCGGGGCTGGGAGCAGTAACATTAGCTGCTTTTTTGGATGTAGGCGGGGCAATGCCGTCTATATCTGTTGCAGTAGAAGAATCAAAGGTTTTCTTCGGGGTAGAGGCAGATGGAACCGTTCTTTGCACAGATGCACTTACTTTTTCCTGTTTTTCATCATTCATTGTAGGCAAACCTCCACTTTTAGTATTTTCGTTTTTACCATAGGGATTGCTCAAGACAAGGTTGGTCTGCATATCTGCCAATGCCAACAACCAAGTTTGTTGAAAATAATCGTAGGCTGCAAGCCATTCACCCTGTTTTTGCCAGCCTACTTGGGTAACTCTCACATCTGTTTGACTATCCGACAAAGAGGTGAACTCTACGACTACTTGTGTTTTTTCTTTCTGAATGGTAGAAAATTTGTTGGGCATCTCCAACTCAAAGGTAAACATCCTAAAAGGAATAAATGAAAGAATACGATTCTCAGAATGTGGGAAATTGTCTTTGGTATAGAGTGAGATATTGTAATTGCCATCTACTCGAAAGTCAATTTTGGAATCTACAGCCAAAAAACTTTGTACTCCTTTATCGGTTGTCCAACCCCACCAAGCTTTATCTACGGGTATGTTCACTGTTGCTTGGCTGATCAGTATTTTTCCGTCAGTTCCATCTATTTTTTGACTATAAGAAGTGGAAGGAAGTAACAACAATACACTGAAAAAGGAGCAAAGTAGCAATCTAAAGAAATTCATCATGGCTAATCTTGGTTAATTAGGTTAGGTTATTTAGACTTTGAACGGGAAAAATTGAATTCTACTTGTCCAAAATCTTACTGAAATATACTATTTTTTTAGTCAACGCACAAAAAAGGAGTAGGAACCATTGGTCAAGTAGAAATTCAAACTCATGTTCAATCAATTACTTTGACCATTCCGTTGAATTCTATCAATGACTACCCTACATACATAACAAACTTTAGAACCTGATAGTTGCCAATGGTTTAGCAGATACACTAAAATTTGATAATTTGCAGTTTGTGGTTATCTACTCCTTACTTTACGTCCTTATTAACCAATCTATTGTGTTATTCGTTCAAATACATTCGATTTCAGAAAATCCAATACATCGTCTCATTTAGAAAGTCCTGATGTCAATATTTTTACCCGATATATTGATGTTGGTGTGTGTATCAGTGAATGTCATGGTGAAAGAAGCATCTTCACCCAAGTGTTCTTCAAATACTTCCCTGTATTTGTCTAACTTATCAGCAGGAATCGCCTTGTTATTCACCTTTGCATTTTTGCCATCGTATTTTATTTTCACTTCTCTGGCTTCTAAATCCAACAATCCATCACCCTCCAACATTTTTCGGAGTTTGGTAGTCACCACTTTGAGATTGGAGTTCCACATATTTTCCTCATACTCCATCTTCAATTCCATCGCATCTTCGAAGTCTCTCTCAAATAGGTTGAGATCTTTTTCATATTCTTTCATACCTTCCTCATAATGTTTCATTTGTTCCTCATAATCTTTGTGCCATTTCTCCATATTCTTTTCGTACTCTTGTTGCTGCTTATCCCAGTTCTTTTGCCACTCCTCACCCCACTTTTCGCCCCATTCCTTCTCCCACTTTTCACCCCATTCTTCACCCCATTTTTCCCATTTCTCAGCCCACTCTTTTTGCTTGTCCTCGTCCCACTCCGAATTCCATTCCTTCTCCCACTTACCTTCCCACTCGTTTTCCCATTTCTCAGCCCATTTATCACCCCAATCTTCCCACTTTTCAGCCCATACTTCCATTTTATCCTCAAAAGCCTGACGTTCCTCCTCATTCCATTCAAAGTGCGTTTCATGTTGTTCCTCCAAATTATCTTGCCACTCCTCCAATTCATCTTCGTATTTGTCCAGCACCCTTTCATAGTCATCCATAATACGATCTAATTCCGCATCGTCCAAACTCTCTCGATTCCGAAGACTTTCCTTCAGTTTTTGTTGTTGAACCGCCAAAGAATCTCTCAAAGGCTTCAATTTTGCACGCAACTCCTGACTCTTGATAGAATCCAACACCATAGGCATTTTCAATTTGAGGACCTGCTTAGGAAATTTATTTTTAGACTTGAATTTATTTTTATCCTTGTCTTTGATAACTATTCTATGGGGGAAATTCCCTTTTCCATCTAAGTACAAAATATTGTTATACCCTTTAGCTATATCTACCCAAACATCAGGTCGATCTACCATCATAGCGATGAGATCTGATTTGCCGTTTAGTATCGAATTCAAATCGTAAAAGCCACTAAAGTCTGGTGCATTTGGAGTAACAGGGAGCTCAGGCAACTCAGGTAAGGCAGGGGTTTCGGGTAATACTGGAACTGCAGGAACCATTGGTACTTTGGGCAATACCAAAATATTGGTGTTCGGTGTTACAAACACTTGAGGAGTCGGTGGCGTTGGAGGAGTTGGGATTGAAGGCACTGTAACGATCTTCCCATCCTTGGATTTGAAAACCAGTTTTTGTGTGTTTTTTTGAAGTTTATCTACTTGTTTTTCAATTTTCTTTTCTCCTTTTTTGAGGCGTTTTTCAATTCGCTTGGCTCTCGCTTTTGCCCTTTTGGTAGAATCTGCGGTCAATTCCACAAAAACGTCCCCCACATCTTCTGCCACCCACTTCAAATCCTCTACCATCGAATCAATAAATATATTTACCTCCTTTTCAGCCGCTTCAATGCTCGAATGAGAAGTCCAAGAAAGTGCCAAAACTGCAATCAACAACATCAGGGAAGCCACCCAACCATCTACAAAATTGAACTGTTTTTCGCTTGGGCTGAATAGCCGCTGAATGCGAGCCATCAAATTATCTTGCTTGCCATTTCCTGCAAACGCTGCCGCCAAGTAAGGGGTTTCTTGCTGTATTCTCAAATACTCAATTTCGGTCAACGCTTTGGCATATACGACTTTATCCACACAAAGATGAATCGCCAAATCATCACAGCAATGCTCTCGAGTAGACTGCATTTTGCTAGACAGCCACCATGCAGCAGGATGGTAAAACAATACGATTTCAGCCAAAGATTGAAGGATATTCACCAAATAGTCATTGCGGTAAATATGCGCCAATTCGTGTGCCAAAATTGCTTCTACTTCAGATGTTTTCAGTCCTGTCATTGCACCTATCGGAAACAAAATCACAGGCTTAAAATGACCAATCACCATCGGAGCAGAAACAGCAGCCGACTCTAATAAGCGAATTGTTTTGGTCACACCAATTGTCTTACAAATAGCATCCAACTTCTTTTGCCAATGCGCTTCAACGGGGTAAACATCTCTCCTACGAAGCCGCTGGACATATACAAACCCTCCAACAAACCGAATACTAAACAACAGACAGCCTATCATCCACAAAGCTACAACCCACGCCATGTAATCGTTTGCCATGGCAGATAAATCCTTGAAAAAGGCGGACACAGAAGTCTCCGCCTTTGAAGTTTCGCTTGCAATGCTTTCGTCTAAGAAAACCAGTTCAACTATATCATTTTTTTCGTTTTGTACTTCCACAGGTACAACCCAATCTACTGCGGGAGCAGCAGTTTGATGCAAATAACAGAAGGTAGAAAGACTGCAACCCAACAATACAAATAAAGCCGAAGCATACATATTATACCGCAACTTAGAGCTGGGATTTTTAAAAAGCGACAATACAACCGTTGCGATGATGACCACAATTGCGCCTTGCCAAATAGAATGAAGAATCGTCCAGCCAATCGCATTAACCAGAGTTTCATTTAATATATTTTGAAGATAAGTCATATTTTTGGAGTTTTGTGTTTGGGAAATTCATAAATGACAGCTTATAACCGACAATCTAATCACTACTTTTATCTTCCAATTCGTCCAAGTACTCACGTATTTGCTTCAGTTCTTCTTGAGTCGTTTCGCTTCTCCCCAATGCCTGCATCACCAATTTCATAGCAGACCCTTTGAAGGTCGTATCCAAAAAACGTTCTAAAAGAGAACTTTGAGCCATTTTTTCACTCACATTGGCTTGATACACATGTGTCCGATTCGAATCATCCCGAACAACCAAGTTCTTTTCGTTCATCAATTGCATGATTTTCAAAGTAGTCGTGTAGCCAATTTTCTTTTTATCGTTGGCTCTTTTGTCGTTCAATAAGTCATTTACCTGTCGCACAGTGCATTTCTTGTGTTCCCACAAAATCTGTAAAATTTCAAGTTCTGATTCCGTTGGTTTGGATTTCATATCGCACATTCATTTAAGTTCGTTTCTAAAAAAAGGGTGTCGGATTCAATCCATCACTTGTACTCCAACACCCAGCCAGTTGAAATTTGAAATACTATTTTTTGGATAATGGTATTTCTTATCAAAGGAGGTCAATCCATCTACGATTGTTTTCGTACTTCAAAGATATACGAAGTATTTCGTAATAGCAAATCTTTTTTACGAAAACTTTCGTACTTACACAGAATCCACATTTCTATACGCTATTGCAGATAGTTATTCATACTGGTTGTCAATACTTTAATAAGAAAAGCTAAAAAATGTTAAATCACTTTCAACTTTTTAATAAACAATCTGTTAGTTTTTCATTTAGAATTTTTTCCATTCTAAGATGATTTTAGAACGGTTTTTTTCAAGGAATTTATTTAATTTTCAGAAAATTTTGAAAATTCAAATGAACCATTGTATATTGCAGGTGTAAATAGAATAAAAATCATCTGACAAGCAACCTCTATGGTTTGTCAGAATGATGAAATTATTTTTTTTGAAATACTTGTTTATTTTTGCAGTCTATAATATCCTATCGTTTACTTCATATACTTCTAAAACTTAGCATCACAAAACGCTTACACCACTAAGTAATTTGTATTTCATATTAATTTTTAATTGACACTATGAGAAGCAAAGACAAAATGATTTCGGGTTTTTCTAAATTGGGGAAAAGAGAAAAAATTGCTTGGCTATTGAAGCATTTTTTCACCTCCAATCCCATCGAAGTCACTAGGGAATTTGCCAGTTTCTGGCATACCAATGAAGAAGCCCAAAACATGTTTGATGGCATCAGCGAAAATACCATCACCAACTTCTACATGCCTTTTGGTGTAGCTCCCAACTTCCTGATAGATGGGAAGTTGTACTGTGTACCAATGGTCATTGAGGAAAGTTCAGTTGTCGCTGCTGCTTCAAGTGGTGCAAAATTTTGGTTGAACCGAGGTGGTTTTCACACCGATATTGTTTCGACCATCAAATCGGGTCACGTTCATTTTATGTGGCCTGGTGAACCTTACAAAATGTTTCAATTTTTTGACAGCATCCGAGCAGATTTGCGTTTTGGGGTCAAGGATATGACTTGCAATATGGAAAAACGAGGAGGTGGAGTCAAAACGATTGAGTTAGTGCATTGCCCCGAAATTGAAGAAGGATACTATCAAATCAAAGTGGACTTTGAAACCTGTGATGCAATGGGAGCCAACTTCATCAACTCCGTTTTGGAAGAATTTGGCAGCATCTTAAAGGAGAAAGCGGAAGCCTATTTTGAAGGAGAAGACAAAGTGGTGAATGTCATCATGGCGATTCTCTCCAACTATACCCCCGAATGTTTGGTGCGGGCTTGGGTAGAATGTCCGATTGAAGAACTGGGCAATTTCCCCAACGATATTTCTGCCAAAGAATTTGCCTACAAATTCAATCAAGCTATTCACATCGCTCGAAACGATCATTTTAGAGCAACGACTCATAATAAAGGCATCTTCAACGGAATAGATGCCGTAGTGATTGCAACAGGCAATGATTTTAGAGCGATTGAAGCCTGTGGTCATGCCTACGCTGCAAGGGATGGACAATACCGTTCTTTGTCACAATGCACGATTGAAGACGGGATATTGCGATTCAGTATCGAAATTCCATTGGCCATCGGCACTATTGGTGGTTTGACCAAAATTCACCCACTTGCAAGGCGTTCTTTGGAGTTGCTTGGAAACCCATCTGCCGAAGAGTTGATGAGCATTGTCGCATCCGCAGGTTTGGCACAAAACTTTGCAGCCGTTCGATCTTTGGTCACGACAGGTATCCAAAAAGGCCACATGAAAATGCACCTCAACAACATCCTTTCGCACTTTGCAGCTACGCCCAAAGAACGCGAATATGCAGTGGCGCATTTCAGTGATAAGTTGATTTCGTTTACGGCTGTTCGAGAGTTTTTGACTGAATATCGTTCGCAGCAGATAGCGTGGTAATTTTGGGAATACTTGATAGATAAGTGCTACAATATAAGACAAAAAACCAATGCTACAATTCCACTCCAACGGCAAACTCCTTCTTACAGGCGAATACTACGTGTTAGAAGGCGCAAAAGCCCTTGCCATCCCTACCAAATTGGGGCAATCTTTGGAGGTGAGCCACTCCCCTATTGAAGGCAACGAAACGCCCATATTGAAGTGGAAAAGCTATGATGTAGAAGGCAATGTGTGGTTAAATGCAAACTTCCATGTTTCAGACTTCAATATTCTTTCTTCAACAGGAGATGGGACAGAACGGCTTCAACAAATCCTTCAACAAGTCCGCAAACAAAATCCAAATTTCCTTCAAAACAGACAGCATACTCACGTCAAAACCCAACTTCAATTTGCACGAAACTGGGGCTTAGGTAGCAGTTCTACGCTAATCTCCAACATTGCACAATGGGCAGAAATTGACGCTTTTGAGTTATTGGAAAACACCTTTGGAGGGTCGGGTTATGACATTGCTTGTGCCCAAAGTGACCAAGCCATTTTGTACCAAAAAAAGCCTCAACTTCAATCTCAAAAAATTGATTTTCACCCACCATTTCACGACCAACTCTACTTTGTTCACCTCAACAAAAAGCAAAATTCGAGAGATGCCATCCGACATTTTTACGAACAAGAGGCCACTCCTCGCCAAAAAAATATTGAAGTGATGAACGGTATTACCGAAGACATGTTAAAAACAAAACATTTATTTGATTTTGAAATTTTTCTACAAATGCACGAGCAAATTATTGCCAAAAGCTTGCAGCTCAAAATGGTGAAAGATCTGTATTTTGCAGATTATTGGGGAGTTGTCAAATCTTTGGGAGCTTGGGGCGGTGATTTTGTTTTGGCAACCTCACGCCTGTCTGAAGAAAAAACATTGACTTATTTCCAACAAAAGGGATTTGAGACGATATTGAAGTGGGAAGAGATGGTTTTTTAAACAAAACCTGCCCCGATGAAATGAATCGGGGAACTGATAGACAAAAAGAAACTATTAGACTTCAAATTCAATCATGCACTCATCAGGCATCTCAAAACTTGAAATTATAAGTCACCGATGGAATAATTGGAAACAGCGAAGTTTGTTTCGCAACATATTTTACTCTTTGTGCTTCATTTCCACTGCTATCAATAAAGGTTTCTACCTCATTGTCAAAGTAAATAAAAAATGGATTTCGACGGCTGTAAAGATTGTAGATATTGAAGACCAACTCAGATTTCCAGCGACCTTTACTCTGGTATTTTTTTATCAAACCCACATCCAAACGGTGATAAGGAGCCATTCGAAAAGCGTTTTTGGCTTCGTAAATCGGGATGATTTCGGGGTCTTGTCCACGAATGCCATAGTTGAAAAAACGCCCGACAGGTAAATCATAGGTCACACCTGTTTGGTAGGTGAAATTGGCACTCAATGACCAGTTGTTCTTCAATTGATGTTGGGCAACGACATTGATAACATGTCGGCGGTCATAAGTGAAAGGAAAGGCTTCCCCATTGTTGAGTTCGTCAAATTGGCGTTTGGACCAAGACAAAGTATAAGCCAACCACCCCGTTGTTTTTCCTTTCGTTTTCTGCAATTGAAATTCTCCACCATAAGTCCACCCTTTACCGACGGTCAAACGCTCGTGGTAATTTTCGTCAATAAACAGGAAAGGCGCACCGTTCTTATAGTCCAACTGATTGTCGAGCCATTTGTAGTAGTATTCATTGGTGAGGCTAAATTTATCATTGAAAACCAAACGATTCCAACCGACTGAAATTTGGTCGGATAGTTGCGGAGCGATGTTTTTATTGGAAGGAAAAACGGGGTCTAAAAAACTCAAGTGACTAAATTTGACCTGATGTAAATACTGCGCCATTCGTGCATAACTGCTTTTGATAGCGGTTCGTTCGTCCAATTTGTAATTCAAGGCAAGACGAGGCTCAAAGGTGCTATAAGAAGTCCGTTCTTCGGTGATAAAAGTAGAATAACGCAGTCCAATTTTAGCGGTCAACTTGCTGTTCAGTTTCCATTTGTCGAGTGCATAGACTGCAATTTCTTCTGCATCGTATTTTTGTTCCTTGCTGATACTGCTTGTCGCCAACTCTTCGTCTTCGACCACTGTTCCCGAACTGAATTCGGTGGGTTGAATGTCGTTGTGCGTCAATTGAAAGCCAAATTGAAGGTGATGCTTATTGCTTACATAATAGTCAAAATCTTGCTTCAAGCTGTAGGTGTAGGTATTGGCAGCACTGCGAAAGAAAAAGAAATCATTGAAGTTGAAGCGGTCTTTATAGTCGAATTTACTGGCAATTAAAGAGGTATTAGAGAACAAACGAGGTCCAAAAATATGGTTCCATCTAAGTGTTCCTGTCAGGTTGCCCCAATCCAAATCATAGGTGCTATTGGCAGACGCGCCACTATTTTCGTCAAACACTACATTGAGTTTGTCCCGTCCAAAATAGCCACTCAAATACACTCGGTCTTTGTCGCCAATGATGTAATTGACCTTTGCATTGAGGTCGTAAAAGAAGTAGTTGGGGATTTGTTGGTCATCGGGCAATTGTTTGTTTACTGCTGGAATGAACAAATCCGCATAGGTTCGACGTGCGCTTATAACAAAAGAACTTTTGTCTTTTACAATTGCTCCCTCCAAAGACAATCTCGAAGCAATCAACCCAACTCCGCCCTGTCCTTCAAATTTTTTCATGTTGCCCTCTCGCATTTGAATGTCTATAACAGAAGACAAACGCCCTCCATAACGTGCGGGAAAGTCGCTCTTATATATTTCCAGATTCTTGACAATATCGGAATTGAAGGTACTGAAAAAGCCAAAAAAGTGCTCGGGATTGTAAACCGTTGCTTCATCCAACAATATCAAATTTTGGTCGTAACCGCCTCCCCTAACGAAAATCCCACTCGTTCCTTCCGAGCCGCCCTGTACGCCTGCTGAAAGCTGCACAACCTTCAACAAATCCGTTTCACCCAACACCATGGGAATCGTTTTGATGCTTTTAGAAGTGATTTTCTGTTTGCCCATCTGCACTTCATCAATGAGTTGACGATTCGCATCTTCCGTCACCACGATTTCCTGCAATAGTTCGGAGTTGGCATCCAACAAAAGGGTCAATTCTTGGTCTTTGTTGGGAAGGATGCGTTTTTGAAGGTTTTGGTAGCCAATGTAGCTGATTATCAATGTAAGAGAATCGGTAGAGGAGGCGGGTATTTTGAGGGCATAATAGCCATATAAATTGGTAGTTGCTCCTGTTTCCAATTCTTTGATGTAGATGTTTGCACCAATGAGGGTTTCGAGGCTTTGTTGGTCTTTGATATAGCCGCTTAGGGTGATTGCGTTTGAAGAGTTTTGAGCATTTGTTGAGGGGCTGCAAAATAAGAAAATAATGAATAAGGAAATTATTAGGGTTATTTGTCGCTGTTGCATGATTGAAAGTATTGGCTTTGTTCGCTGAAATTTCAAATAGTGAAACTAAACTACAAAAGTCTTGAAGACTTTTGTAGTTTTTGGGTTTATGATGGCTAAAGTTAAGGGAAAAAAGGGATTGTGGGTATAAAGTTTTTTGAAGTGTCAGAAAGGGGTTTAAATTTGGGGTGTTCATTCATCTAAAGACAAAACAAAAAATATGACCCAACCAAATTATGTATTTTTGATTGGCGGCTATGACCTCGAAATGTTGGAAATTATCAAGATTTTGAAGAAAGAGGGTTTGAATTTTATAGATAAAAAACTATCTTGGGGCGCAAAGTTAAGTGTGTATAAAGATTTTTTTGATTCAGATGGAACTTTTGTGGGTATAGAATTGATTGAAGATGTAAAACCTCCCACAAAGTATGTAGCAATAGATCATCACAATGAGCGGTCAAGTGAACCCGCTTCGATAGAACAAGTAGCCGAACTCCTCGGCATAGAACTTACTTATTACCAACAGTTAGTAGCAGCCAACGATAAGGGCTATATCCCTGCTATGCGTGCAATTGGCGCAAGTGAAGCAGAGATTCGGTCTATTCGTCGGAAAGATAGAGCAGCGCAAGGTGTCACCGAACAGGATGAACTTTGGGGTGAAGAAGCTGTGTCTGCTTTGAAGTGGCTCAAGGATGTGGCGATTGCTTATACCAAAAGTGACCGTTTTGCGCCTGTGACGGATCGATTGGAGGTGGACAAATTGATTGTTTACAACAACCATGGTTTGAATTATTATGGGGTGAATGTGAGCAAGTTGATTGAGAAGTATAAGGATTTGATTAAAGAAGGAAAGGCGTATAGTGGGGGCGGTGATATGGGATTTTTTGGCTTGGTGAGTGGAGAGTTTGATGGAGAGGAGTTGAAGGAGATTGTGGAAGAGATTGTGGAGGTTGTTTGAGAAAGTGATTTTTTAACTAAAATAAAATTTTTAAGTGAAATGGTAGGTGAATTTAGTTATCACATTTTTTTGTTTCCATTTAAATTGTCATGTGTTGAGTCAGAGAGTGAAAGACTTTTTGAAATCATAGATGATAAGTTGAATAAAGATACTTGGATACGTAAGCCTTTCCAATTATCGCCTTCAAGTAGTTATAATGAATTTGTATATTTTCTTGATTTTACAAGAAATGCTTTATTTGATACTCCTGATGCAGAAGGAAACAGGATAATTAAGCAATTTCAATATAAAATAGAAAATACTGAAGACTTTCAAGCAACCTATAGCATTGGCATTCAAAACAAAAAAGAGCCTTACAAACTAAAGGTAGAAAAAATAACATTGGATATATACAATACCAATGTAGGGGTTTTAGGATTTCATCTTGAAAATAATATTGAAGAACAAAATGAACCTAATGATATTTTAAAAATCAACGAGTTTGGTAGGAGAATTTATCCACAATTCTTAGGTAGTGATATACCACATACACAAGCAACAAAGGGTGCATTTCTTCCCGAGTCTATTAGTATATCAACATCAATTGGACATACACTTACAGATGACTTCAAAAAATTTGATAATTTGATGAAGTCCGGCAAAGATTTACTCCCGTCATTTATTATGGGCTTATTCGGTACACCATTTTTAAGTGAAGATTTATTAAATATCAAACGACCTAAAAAATCGGAGATAATCATATCCCCTGTATTAGATGATAGAATGTTTGTCATGTGTTGGTATAAAAACAATGATTTATCTAAAAAACTATACGATGTAGTTGATTTTGATATAAATGGAGAAAAAGTAATTTATGGGTACGTAGATGATGACTACTGGTATAAATTTCTTTTTGTAGATAAAAGCGAGCCTTCTTGTGGAAATCAAACATTAAAAAACAAACTTCTATATGAACATACTTATGCAAGGTGGGTAGCTGACTACAGTGGAGGAACTCCGCCCAAATGTCAACTATTCGGGGTTAGTAGTTATTCCTTTGTACAACTTACTAACGTTAACTGGTCAAAAACGCATTTTTGTAGTATGTACTATAGAATGGTCATATTGACTTTAGCGCAGAGAGCATCTATTCTAAAATTTTCAGAATGGGTTGGCAATCTATCTGGTTTGAAAGAAAGACACGAATCACAGGTTGCAGAGAAGGCAAAAGCACTATACAAAGAGTATATAAAGTTCGTAAATAAACTTTATTTTCGAGATATTTCTGCTCAAGAGCAAGGTAAAGAATTATATGAGCATATAAAAAAAGTGATAAACATAGAGAGGGACGTAAAGGATTTGGATGGAGAAATTGCAGAATTGGAGAATTATTCAAGTATATTAGTTGATAAAAAAAATAATAACGCTTTAACAGCTTTGACCCTAATAGGCGCTGCATTATTCTTGCCTACCTTTATCGCAGGATATTATGGAATGAATATTTTTTCATCCGATATAATTGAATATCCAACGACCAAAGAACTTATCGGAACTACAATAGGCTTTATTATACTTTCTGTATTATCAGTAGGGATATTTTTAACCTACAAAATTCAAAAGCCTTTAAGGTACTTTTTTTCCATCATTATTTTATTAATTACATTGCTAATTGCAGGAAGCATGATGTGCTATCCAATATATAAAGGAAAAAATTCTACTGATGAAATTATAACTATTGAAAAATCGCAATTAGATGACATGAGTCATAAAATAGATTCACTCGAATGCATTATAAATATTTATAATTTTAATGTTAAAAAAATAATTCAAAATCAACCAAATAATCAATAATATGTCAGAGTTCATATTAACCTTCAAACTCATACAACACACTCCTTTGATACACTTTCAACACAATCAAAAAGGAGCAACGCTTCGAGCTACTGAAATGAAGCCTAAATTGGATAGGTTTATTATTGAAACAATAAAGGAAATTCCCAGAGATTGGTTCGTAGGGAAAGGGGACCACCCTGCTTTGGATTATAAGCTAAATATAGAAACAGCAGGGGTCAAGAGAAGCTATATTATTAATAATCATTTATCCGACACTGATAAAAAAAATATTCAAAAGAATAAAGCCATTCCTCTTGCCCCTAGCCCTTATTTTGCGGATGCAGAACATATAAAAAATGGAAACTTACATAAAGTTAGAAAGGGGATTATAGGAATAATCTATGATGAAAAGAGAAAAGAATGTGATTATGAAATTAGTATTTATTTTTTCAGTTTTAATCCAGAAATACTTAAAGTCATTGATAGTCATTTTAGAATTTTTTTATTCTTAAATAACTTCGGCACTAGGCAATCAAAAGGTTTTGGAAGCTTTAGTTTAAAAGACACAAGTAGAAGAGAATATGAAGATCTTTTAAAAAAAGAAACTATTGTTTATTACAAAAAAACAAATGAGCCTTTAAAAACTATAAACAATGACTACACTAAAATAAAATCTGGCCCACAATTTTCTAAACCACTACTAAGTCAATATTTTACAGAAAAGAAAATTGCTAATTGGGAGAAAGGAATTATCATCAGAGATTTAGTTCAAAATATAGGTAATCCCGAAAAAAGAGTTTATGATAATAAAGGAGAATATCAATTTATTCGAGCCTTACTTGGTTTAGCCGATAGCTATCATTATCCAAAAAGACATCATAAATCTGAAGTTGAAACAGTTTATATCGAATGGATTCCAGGTGATAAATATGAAAATAATAAAGAATATATTGAAAATAATAAAATTGAGCGATTTCAGTCTCCAATTACTTTCAAAGTTTTTGAAAATTTTGTCTATGTTATTTCAAATAACAGTTACAAGAGCATGTTAGGTCAAAAGTTCAGATTTTATTCTGATTTGGATAAAAAGGGAATAGTTCTAACCGTTCCAGAAAAATTTGAAATAAATGATTTTTTGCAAAAATGCCTAATTAACCTAGGATATAAACGACTATAAAATATGACCAAAAATAATTTCAAAAAAACATTCCACCTCAAACAACACACCCCAATCATCCACTTCCAATCCGACCAAAAGGGAGCATCGCTCCGAGCCACGGAATTGAAACCCAAGTTGGATAAATTTCTGTTTGGGCTGTTCAAAGAACAGAACCAAAAAATAGATGATAAGTGGTTGGTGGGAAATGGAAAAACGGAACACAAGGCCTTGGATTACAAAGTGAAAATCCAAACAGGTGCAATCAAAGATACCTACCTCATTGACAGCTATATGTCGAGGCGAGACAAGGGAACAATTGAGCGAATGGGCTACAAAGCACTTGCTCCAAGCTCCTACTTTGCAGATACCAAAAACATCAAAGACAAGAACTGGGATTTGATGAAAAAAGGGCTGTTCTTTGAGGAATTGGAACGAGGATGTGGCTATGAGGTAGAGATTGAGTTTTTCAGCTTTCAGACCGAATTATTGGAAGAAATAGAAAAACATTTCGATACTTTTTTATTGCTGACCAATTTTGGCACAAGGCAGTCGAAGGGCTTTGGTAGTTTTAGCAATGCCAATTTGAGTCTTTCAGCTATAGAAACATTGTACCAAAATTCCAGCAATTCTCAAAGTTCAGGTAATGAATAAATTATCTTCTTTTTTGCTCTAAAACACATTAAATAATGTCATTTTCTATATATAATTATTTTCATTTTTAGAAAATGTTTTGTATTTTGATTC